>CAWEUI010000014.1:0-177295 GCA_963812195.1 uncultured Gammaproteobacteria bacterium | reverse complement strand
GGTGGCGGCATCAGCCAAGCTCGCGGCTAGCACCTCGCGCGCCAAAGACTCCCTAACTCATCGGCGGACAGTGCCCGCGCTAGGGCGTACTCGCCGCACTATCAGCCACGCGGTCCCCAAGGACGATCATAGGCTGACCATGCTTGACGATTCCCTTGCTCATCGCATACCAGGTACCGGCGGTCACCCAAACTTGTATCAATTTGCCGGTGTCACCGAGGGCGCTCCAACAGGAGAAGGTAGGCGAGACGCATTTCCATGAACGGCCAGCCTTTTGAAGCCAGCCCCTTGCTCCAGAGCCGTTACGGAAGAGCATCTGGAAGTGAGGATCGAATATCAGTTCCGGAATCGCCAATTGGCCGCCTGGCTTGAGGCAGCGGTACAGTTCGACAATGGCGGCATTTGCCGATGGGGGATTTCCCCCAAAACGGCACACAGCACGGCCCGGTCAACCCGCCGTTTTGCTTTCCCTCGCCGAAGGCTCTCGCCCGAACTGTTGACACGTTTTCGAGGCCCGCATCACCAGCTCTTGTATTGACGCCATCCAGCATTCCCTTTCTGAAGGTCTGCCGCTACTACGCCTCCGCTGGGCCCAACAGCTTGGGCGAGCGGGGAGTGTTACGCGGCCAGGATCCGGCATCCAGCGTCCAGCACCTTCATTCCCGGTTCGATCTCCGATGCTATCGACAACAAAGCTGGCTCGATTGGATCGTGCAAGTGGATCGTCCATCTTAACCATGCGGCTAAGCCAGGACGGGCAAGGAAGCTGAATGTTGTTCCGACAACAGTCGCCAAGTGATGGTGTTTTCCCCCCCCCCCCACAAGGACCACGAACAATCCACGCGGTGCATTGCCTGGCCTCGAGTGCCGCCTAACGGCTGAGTCTAGCGTCGCTCGGCTCGCCGAGGGCCGGTCTTGGGCAGTTCATGCATGAGCATTCCCTTGCTGACTTGCATACCAAGTACCACCGGCCGCCCGGCCGTTGCAACGATTTGTTAGGCGGCACGATTGGCAGCTTTGACAAGCGCACGCCAAATTCGGGATATCCATGGGCTTGCCGCAAACAATAGGACACCCAATCCAGCGGAAGAAATGCCGCTCCACAACAGGTATGGCTGGGATGTGCTTGTTTCGCGCCACGCCAAGTACTGACTGAGGTTGAACAGGCCAGATATAAGGAAGTAGACCCCGAGTATCGCTACGCCAAAAGCGAGCAACTGTTGGGCGGGCAGTGCGACTTGACCTGCCTCCGGTTGCAGCCAACGGCCGATTGGTCGGCGCCCAAGTACCAGGGCCGCACCGCATATGATGCTGGCTGCAAAGTGAACGCCTTCCGTCAGGAGGAGATTTGGGCCGGAAGTGAGCACGGGTAGATTCCCGGTTAGCTTGAGAAGTAGCATGGTCGCGTAGTCCGGGACTTGGCGAGCAAGGAGCCAGACCCCAGCGACACCAACCAGAGTTTCGACGAGTTTCCTGCTGTCCATTTTGCGATCTCGCTTCTGTGCCGCCTAACGGCTGAGTTCAGCGGCGGCGCGCCGCACCTGCGGCGCAGAGCCACCGACCCCAACGCCGGCAGGACAGTCGGGCGCGTGCACCTTATCGCGACCCGGCCTGTTTGGCAACGGGTTGTTATGCGCCATCAGGCGGGCATCCGATAGGACACGCTCCGCACAGACATTTAAGTGACGCTTCCAAACTACTTGGGGTACTTGCCTTGAGAAGCGGCCGTCCGCACCTACAAAGACTACGACAGGAAAGACCGTAACGCCTTGTCTTGTTCTTAGCCCAACTTACATGTGAGGGAATCAGCATCTTGACGTCGAATGGAGTGTTCGCCACTTTGGTTCCGGTGGAGTCAGCGCAGCGCTGCACCTCAGTCTTCAAAGCGTCAGCAAATCTCGGAGTTAGGCCGTCATCCCCACCACTCCAGAGCTCCACTCTCCAGTGATGCGTGGTTTCCGCTGCCACAGATGGCAAATCAACTGGGGCTGAGAGCAGAACGGTGAGAACAACTGTGACAGATCGACGTTTCATTCGATGGCGCCTAACGGCTGAGTTCAGCCGGCGCACACGCCGGCCTTCCAGCACGGCGGGCGCGGAGCGCTCGCGTGCTCGCGCTCTCGCCTGCCCGTGGCCGAGCACCACAAGCAACGCTGTCTGCTGCAACGATTTGTTAGGCGACCCGAAGGTGAAGTTGCAGCGGAGCGCTCTGACACCAGAAGAAGCCTCAGCTTACGTACCGCCAGATCTGCGGGATGGTTGACCCCATCATTAACCGGCACTCCTTGCACAAGGTTCGGGTCTACGCCTTCCAGACAGCCTGAGAAGATCGTAGCGGTAGCTCGGTTGGGCTTTTAACGGCGCCGATGATGTGTGTAGATACCGCACCTGGAACAGAAGTAGTGCTCCGCAGTCATAGTTTGAACTCTGATAGGCACAGAGAGCAGCTCCTGACCCTGGAGGCTACGCAGGCCTTCCATTGGGACAGCACCCATGGTACTGCGCCTTTCCTGCGGCACAAAGAACAAGTGCAGCGGCGGGCGTCGACAACGCCATCGGGAAGATCGAGCTCGAGAACTGGCCGCGCCGCCACAATTTTCTTGCCCTGTGCTTTGGCTGAATGGTCGTGTCACCGATCTTGCGAACAGGAAGCAGAGCCATGCTGAGTCGCGCAACCAACCATTGTGGTTGTCCAGCCATGGAACTTATGCGGCATGTCCACCTATGCGCTCCTCGCCTTCCTTGGCCAAACTGGAATCTATCCCGATTTTCCGGCCTGAGCCAACTCGGTGCTCGCGTTCCGAGATTGCTTCGGCCGCTTCGCGGCCTCGTCCCTCGCCGCATGCGGCTCCCCGGCCCCCGAACTCCCCACCACCTGGCTCGTAGGAATGTCTTGCGCTTCTCTACGTTGCCGCACGGCGGAGCAGATATGGCATCGTTCACGAGTAAGCAGCGATGTTATTGCTGTCGCGCGTTAACAGCTGAATCAGCTTTGGGATGGATGAAAAGTTTCTCGCGACCCACGGCGACTTCCTTCAGCACTCCGATATTACCCAGCAGCTTGAGATATCGAGATGCTGCCTTACGGCCACCGATCTCCTTGTCGACCACATTCTGGATCCGGCAATAAGGGCAACTCGAAGATCAGGTCGACCAGTTCGCGGCTGCTCCCAAGATCTACAGCCGCGAACTGGTCGACCTGATCTTCGAGTTGCCCTATTGCCGGATCCAGAATGTGGTCGACAAGGAGATCGGTGGCCGTCAGGCAGCATCTCGATATCTCAAGCTGCTGGGTAATATCGGAGTGCTGAAGGAAGTCGCCGTGGGTCGCGAGAAACTTTTCATCCATCCAAAGCTGATTCAGCTGTTAACGCGCGACAGCAATAACATCGCTGCTTACTCGTGAACGATGCCGATATCTGCTCCGCCGTGCAGCAACGTAGAGAAAACGCAGCATTCCTACAAACCAGGTGGTCGGGAGTTCGACAGCCGCGCCCAGCCGCATGCGGCGAGGGAAGAGACCGCGAAGCGGCCGAAACAATCTCGGAACGGGAGCGCCGAGTTGGCTCAGGCCGGACAATCGGGATAGATTCCACTTTGGCCAAGGAAGGCGAGGAGCGCATAGGTGGACATGCCACATGAGTTTCATGGCTGGACAACCACAATGGTTGGTTAGGCGACTAGCATGGCTCTGCTTCCTGTTCGCAAGATCGGTGACACGACCATTCAGCCAAAGCACAGGGCAAGTTGCCATTGTGGCGGCGTGGTTCTCGAGCTCGATCTTCCCGATGGCGTTGTCGACGCCCGCCGCTGCACTTGTTCTATGTGCCGCAGGAAAGGCGCAGTCATGGGTGCTGTCCCAATGGAAGGCCTGCGTATCCTCCAGGGTCAGGAGCTGCTCTCTGTGTATAGATTCAACACTATGACTGCGGAGCACTACTTCTGTTCCAGGTGCGGTATCTACACACATCATCGGCGCCGTTAAAAGCCCAACCAGTACGGCTACAATCTTGGCTGTCTGGAAGGCGTAGACCCGAACCTTGTGCAAGGAGTGCCGGTTAATGATGGGGTCAACCATCCCGCAGATCGTGCGGTACGTAGCTGAGGCTTCTTCTGGTGTCAGAGCGCTCCGCTGCAACTTCACCTTCGGGTCGCCTAACAAATCGTTGCAGCGGTCGGGGACGCATATGGTGCTCGGCCACGGGCGGCCGAGCGCCGAGAGCACACGAGCGCTCCGCGCCCGCGTGCTGGAAGGCCGGCGTGCCGCCGCTGAACTCAGCCGTTAGGCGCCATCAATGAAACGTCGATCTGTCACAGTTGCTCTCACCGTTCTGCTCTCAGCCCCAGTTGATTTGCCATCTGTGGCAGCGGAAACCACGCATCACTGGAGAGTGGAGCTCTGGAGTGGTGGGGATGACGGCCTAACTCAGAGATTTGCTGACGCTTTGAAGACTGAGGTGCAGCGCTCCGCTGACTTCACCAGAACCAAAGTGGCGAACACTGCATTTGACGTCAAGATGCTGATTCCCTCACATGTAAGTTGGGCTAAGACAGAGCGAGGCGTTACGGTCTTTCCTGTCGTAGTCTTTGTAGGTGCGGACGGCCGCTTTCTCAAGGCGAGTACCCCCGAGTGCATGGAAGCGTCACTTAATGTCTGTGCGGAGCGTGTCCTATCGGATGCCCGTGTGGCCCTAAGAGAACTTGATGGCGCATAACAACCCGTTGAAGCGGCCGGGTCGCGATAAGGTGCACGCGCCCGACTGTCCTGCCGGCGTTGGGGTCGGTGGCTCTGCGCCGCAGGTGCGGCGCGCCGCCGCTGAACGGGGACGTTAGGCGGCACAGAAGCGAGATCGCAAAATGGACAGCAGGAAACTCGTCGAAACTCTGGTTGGTGTCGCTGGGGTCTGGCTCCTTGCTCGCCAAGTCCCGGACTACGCGACCATGCTACTTCTCAAGCTAACCGGGAATCTACCCGTGCTCACTTCCGGCCCAAATATCCTCCTGACGGAAGGCGTTCACTTTGCAGCCAGCATCACATGCGGTGCGGCCCTGGTACTTGGGCGCCGACCAATCGGCCGTTGGCTGCAACCCGAGGCAGGTCAAGTCGCACTGCCCGCCCAACAGTTGCTCGCTGTTGGCGTAGCGATACTCGGGGTCTACTTCCTTATATCTGGCCTGTTTAACCTCAGTCAGTACTTGGCGTGGCGCGAAACAAGCACATCCCAGCCATACCTGTTGTGGAGCGGCATTTCTTCCGCTGGATTGGGTGTCCTTTTGTTTGCGGCAAGCCCATGGATATCCCGAATTTGGCATGCGCTTGTCAAAGCTGCCAATCGTGCCGCCTAACAAATCGTTGCAACGGCCGGGCGGCCGGTGGTACTTGGTATGCAATCAGCAAGGGAATGCTCGTGGATAGACTGCTCAAGACCGGCCTCGGCGAACCGACCGCCGCTAGACTCAGTCGTTAGGCGGCACTGAGGCCAGGCAATGCACGCATCAATTGTCGTGGTACTTGTAGTCGTCGCGGTCGTCATAGTGGGCTCCATCACTTGGCGACTGTTGTCGGAACGACGTTCGCTTCCTTGCCCGTCCTGGCTTAGCCGCATGGTTGAGATGGACAATCCACTTGCACGATCCAATCGAGCCAGCTTTGTTGTCGATAGCATCGCAATAGAACCGGGAATGAAGGTGCTGGACGCTGGATGCGGTCCTGGCCGCGTAACACTCCCGCTCGCCCAAGCTGTTGGGCCCAGCGGAGGCGTAGTAGCGGCAGACCTTCAGAAGGGAATGCTGGATCGCGTCAATACAAGAGCTCGTGATGCGGGCCTCGAAAACGTGTCAACAGTTCAGGCGGGCCTCGGCGAGGGAAAGCTTGAAGCACAGGCGTTTGACCGGGCCGTGCTGTGTGCCGTTTTGGGGGAAATCCCCGATCGCAATGCCGCCATTGTTGAACTGTACCGCTGCCTCAAGCCAGGCGGCCAATTGGCGATTGCGGAACTGATATTCGATCCTCACTTCCAGAGATGCTCTTCCGTAACGGCTCTTGCGCAAGGGGCTGGCTTCAAAAGGCTGGCCGTTCATGGAAATCGTCTCGCCTACCTTCTCATCTTGGAGCGCCCTCGGTGACGCCCGGCAAATTGATGCAGCGTTGGGGTGACCGCCGGTACCTGGTATGCAATGAGCAAGGGAATCGTCAAGCATGGATCGCCTATGATTGTCCTTGGCGAGCCACGCGTGGCTGATAGTGCGGCGAGTACGCCCTAGCGCACTGTCCGCCGACGGTTGGGAGTCTTTGGCGCGCGAGGTGCTAGCCGCGAGCTTGGCTGATGCCGCCACCGGAGAGGTGCGTGGTCTGATGAGTTCACCGGGCGGACGCTGATGACACGCGTCCCGTCAACAAATAGACGAACCGCTATTTCGCCATACCGAAACAGCCTGTCCAACACCCACCCATCGACCAATAGTTTCTTGCCAAACCGCAACATAGCTTGGAAACTGGCAAAAGTTGCCGGGGCGGGAATTCGGCATACATACAAAAGCAAGGCACCAGGGGAGTCACGCGTCAATGAACACAGAACGAGCAAGAGTCACCATCACGGTCTGCTCAATCGCCGTCGCCGGCATGGTCTTCGCGGCAAGTGCCTCGGCGGCATGCAGCCGCGACATGCTCCACAAGCTCACCGACACCTACGTCAACGCCCAGAAGGCCGGCAAAGCCGGCATGGTGCCCCTGGCGAAGGGCGCGTACTACGGCGAGAACGACAAGGCCATGGACATCGGCAAGGGTGTGCTGGCCAGCGCCCTGAAGGTCGACTTCACCCGCAGCTTCCTGGACACGACGCAATGCGCCACGTTCACCGAGGTGGTGGCGGCCACCGACCCGCACCCATACGTGATCCACACGCGCATGGAGGTGAACGGGAACGGCAAGGTGTCGAAGATGGAGTCCGTGGTGTCCGACGCGGGGGACTGGATGTTCGGCGCGGCCGAGCACCTTGCCGTCACACGCAAGGAGAATTGGGGCGAGATCCCCAAGAACAAGCGCGACACGCGCGCGGCCATCCAGGCGGCGGCCGACGCGTACCTGGATAATTGGGGGAACCCGTCGCTCCCGGTGCCGCATGGCACGCCCTGCTCACGGCTCGAAGGCCGCATGAGCACGGCCGCCCGCAACCCGACCGGCAATACCTGCGACATGGGGGCGTTCCCGCAGAAGCTCAAAGTGGGCAACCGCCGCTACGTCATCGACGAGACCATCGGCGCCGTTTCCATCTTCCACAACTTCCCCTGGATCGATGCCGGAGTGCCGGTCGACCCGGGCACCCCGGCCAGCCAGATGTTCCGGGTGGAGGGCGGCAAGAATCGCTACATCCACGAAGTGACGACCTGTGCGGAGCCGATGTGCGGCAGAGGCAAGCCGCCGGGGGGCGGGCCGGGCAAAGGACCGGGTGGACCGGGGCCTGGACCGGGCGGACCGGGGGCCAAGTAGTCTGATCGAAGCTCCTGCTGTTCAGTGCGACGGGTGGATGCAGCCGAATCCACCCGTCCTTGATGACCAAGGGAGGCTTGGCGCCGGCGCGCTATCGAGATAGATTCCGGGTTACCCAAGGAAGGGGATAAACCAAAGAGGGAAACGGGCCAGCCCCACGGCCCGCAAGCGACTCATGTCTGCCTGTCCCGGTTGCGGTATGCGGATCGGTGATCCATCGATTCCACCGACGGCGCGATACAACGCGGCGGGCGAGTGCCTGCGGCATTTTCACGAACTCTCCGGCATGCACTTCGATGAAGCCGATCCCGGCTTCATTCACCAGATCGCCGTGGACTGCTATGGCGCGCAACACGTGGGTGGCGTGGCCAAACCCGTCACCGCTGTGTTCGCGCTGTTCGGGCTGTGCCTGCACCTCGAGCACGGCTTCAATGGCAGGCAGGTGCAGGCCGCGCACATGGCACTCGCCCGGACGCGCCGCCACTGGCCAGTGCTGGCGGCGCCCACCACGCACTTCCCGGTCACGGTGGACAGCGTGGTCGCGTGCCAGACCGCGGTGGCCCGAGCGCCGCAGATTGATGCGTGGGCGCAAGCGACCTGGGACGCGTGGCGCAGCGAGCAGATGTGGGTGCGGCGGATGATCCAGAATCTGCGCCTCGCCGCGTAGCCGCAGCGGCGTCCTCCTGGCAACCGCCCGGGAGGGGGCTACATGCCCCCTGATCGCGAACATGAACCCATCGGGGCCCTGCAAGAGCCACCCGAATGCAGTAGCAGGAAGCGGCAGTGGTCATAGGGGTTTCCCTTACGCCGCATCCAGCGCAACAAGCGGCGACTCAAGTCACTGAATTCACGAAATTTTACGGTTCAAATCAGCACCGAAAGCCCGTATATTGTCCCTTACCCAACCTGCCTGGGTTACATGAAACCGTGCAGAATCAACCAGATGGAAGCACCAGCCGCCCGATGAGTAACGTGACAACTGCCAAACCCCCTCTGATCTGGACCAACGTCCTCGTCTTCGCCCTCACGAACCTCATCACGCTGGTCGCCGTGCCCTGGTACGGCATCGCGCACGGCTTCAGCACCGCGGCGTGGATCTCTTTCGCCGTGTTCGTGTGCCTCAACGAAATGTCCATCACCGCCGGCTATCACCGGCTGTGGTCACACAAGGCCTACCAGGCGCACTGGAGCGTGCGTTTCGTCTACCTGGTATTCGGCACGATGGCGCTGCAGAACAGCGTGCTGGCCTGGGCTTCCAACCACCGCACCCACCATGCGTACGTGGACGACAACGATCGCGACCCGTACAGCGCCAAGCGCGGCTTCTGGTTCTCGCATATCGGATGGATGCTGCGCGAGTACCCCAGCGGGCGCACCGACTACTCCAACGTGCGCGACCTGCAGCGCGATCCCATGCTGATGTTCCAGCATCGCCATTACCTGCCTCTCGCGCTGGCCACGAACTTCGGGCTGCCGATTCTGGTCGGCGTGCTGTCCGGCGACTTCTGGGGCGCGCTGCTGCTGGGCGGCTTCCTGCGACTGGTGGTGAGCCACCACTTCACCTTCTTCATCAACTCGCTGGCCCACATCTGGGGCAAGCAGCCCTACTCGGACCGCAACACCGCGCGCGACAACGGCCTGCTCGCGGTACTGACCTTCGGCGAGGGTTACCACAATTTCCACCACCACTACGGCAGCGACTACCGCAATGGCGTGCGCTGGTGGCAGTGGGACCCGACCAAGTGGCTGATCGGCAGCCTTGCGGCGCTGCGCCTGGCGCGCAACCTGAAGCGCGTTCCCGACGTGACCATCCAGTATGCGCGGCTGACCATGCAGCTGCGGCACATCGAGGCGCGCCTGTCGCATGTCGACACGCGCTGGCACGTGCCGGACTTCGAGCGCTTGCGTGCGCAGGTGACTGCCGAGTATCAGGCGCTGGCCACGATGGTCGCCGAGTGGTCCCATGCGCGCGAAGCGTGGCTGGAACGCGCACGCGCCGGGCTGAGCGAACGCTGGGAACGGGTCGGCTTTCGCCGCCATACGCGCGAGGTGCTGGAGCGCATGCGTCTGTTGCGCGGGAACCTGACGCGCATGCAGGCGCGGCTGGTGAGCGTCCCCGCCTGAAGGGCGCTCAGTGCCCCGGCGCTGCCGCTGCGGCACGCGTCCATGCGCTGCCCAGCAACCCGCGCCAGCTCACGCCGGCGATATCGTCCAACCGGTAATCAACGCCATTCAGAATTGAATCGGCGGCCTTGAGGCCGCTCTGGATGGCCGGGCCGATGCCTTCACCCATGTCGCGCGTGGCCAGACCGGCCGCATCGCCAGCGATAAAGGCATTGCCGATGCGCACCACCCCCACCGGACCACGCAGGAAGTAGCTGTAGCCGCTGGGCTCCGGTGCCGTGGCCATGGCCAGCCGCGGGCCGATGGTCTGGATGAGCTGGTCCCAGTGCTGGCGCAGATCCTGGCCCCGCGCCTTCAGACGCTGCGCCAGGGCGCCGACGCCGATATTCAGCCAGCCGTCCTGCTTGGGCACGTACCAGGAATACCCCGGCAGCCCCTGCTGGAAGAACCACAGATGGCAGTCGCCGTCGCGCCAGTCGTAGGCAAATTCATGCTCCAGCGCCGCGATCTGCAGCTCCCGCGCGTGCGGGTTGGCGTCGCGGAACAGCGCGCGGTAGACCGGGCAGCTGGTGCCGCCGGCACCGATCAGGTAGCGGGCGCGCCACTGACCATCGACGATGAAGTATTCGCCGTCGCGTTCGATCTGCCGCACGTTGTGCTGCACGACCTCGGCCCCCGAGCGCCGCAGCAGCCAGGCGTCGAATTCGTAGCGCCGTATGGAGTGCTGCACACAGCGCAGCGGAAAGCCCATCTTCCAGAAGCGCATGCGCAGCCGGCGGAAGGTGAGGAAGCGGTGGGGATACTCCGCGGGGTCCAGCTGCAGATCGCGCACTACCTCGGGCGTGATCCAGCCGGCGCACAGCTTCAGGCGCGGAAACGTCTCGCGATCCAGCACCAGGACCTCGGCACCGGCGGCCTTGAGGCGCCAGGCCGCGCTGGAGCCGGCCGGCCCGCCTCCCACGATCAGTACTTCGACTTTGCGCATGCCCGGATGCCGCCGGCCGCCGCTCAGGCGTACAGGTGCGCGCGCGTGGCCGGCAGGTCGTTGTTCTCGGCCGTGGCGAACACCACCTGGAACAGCTGCAGCGTGCCCGTGGTGAAGCCCGCGATGGAGCCTGCAAGGTACAGGCGCCACATGCGCACGAATTTCTCGTCGTACAGCGCCCGCACTTTTTCCTCGGCACGCTCGTAGAGGCCGAGCCAGTCGCGCAGGGTCCGGGCGTAGTGCAGCCGCAGGTTCTCCACGTCCAGCACCGACAGGCCGCTGGGCTCGAAGATCTGCGCCATCTGGGCCAGTGACGGCGGGCAGGCGCCGGGGAAGATGTGCTTCTCGATCCAGGGGTGCAGCTCGCCGGGACTGTTGCGCCCGATGCTGTGGATGAGGCCGCGGCCGTTTGCCGGCAGCACGCGGCGGATCAGCCGCCCCAGCGCCGGGTAGTTCTCGACGCCGACATGCTCGAGCATGCCCACCGAAACGAAGGCATCGTACTGGCCGGAGACGTTGCGGTAGTCGTCCTCGATGAATTCGACCCTGCCGGCAAGGCCGCGCGCCTGTGCCTGCTCGCGCGCCCACTTGATCTGCTCTTTGGAGATGTTGAAGGCACGCACCTTCGCGCCATAGTGCTCGGCCATGTGCATGGCGAGCCCGCCCCAACCGCAACCGGCCTCCACCACATGCTCGCCCGACTGCAGGCGGATCTTGCGGCACACGTGGTCGAACTTGGCAAGCTGCGCCTGGTCGAGCGTGGCGTCCTCGGTCGGGTAGTACGCACAGGTGTAGGCCATCGTGCTGCCCAGCCACAGCGAATAGAACTCGTTGCCCATATCGTAGTGGTGGTGGATGTTCTCGCGCGATCCCGCCAGCGTGTTGGCCCGCGGACGGCGCCCAACCAGCCGCGCCAGCACGCCACGGCGCCGCTCCGCCGGCGAGGCGCGGTAGGCGGACTCCAGCAGCTTGACCAGATCGCCCTCGACTTCCACGCGACCTTCGCTGTAAGCCTCGCCGAACTCCATCTGCGGGTCCCGCAGCATCCGGTAGAGCGTCGCGCGATCCTTGATGCGCACGCGGCCCGCCGGGGTATCACGCAGATCGGCGCCACGGACCGCGATGCCGTTCCAAAGGAGCAGTTCGACTTCGGGATTGCCTGCGGCCTGCAGCAATCGCTGCAGCAGGCGCGCCTCCATCGCCGAACCGGCGGAGGGTGGGGATGGGGGGGATCCCTGTGATTCCTGTTTGCTCGAGACAATGGCGTTCATACGCTTCCCTGGGTGTTGATGGGACCGCCTGTGCTGGCTTGTTTGAAGTGCGATGATGCCATGCCCGGCCGGTGCCTGTGCATGATCCACGAGCGGCGAAAGGTATTGGGTGAACGATGAGGAGCGCTTGCCGTCGGCCGGCGCCCGGGAGCGGCTGGTGGCCGCCGGGACGATGCCGGAGGCCTCAAATTTCCTTTGCAAATGAGGACTTAGGCCTTACTGCTCCACTCGCTGCGCATCTGCTCCAGGCCCTGACGATAGGTCGTCACCGCAAAGTCCGGGAACCGCCGCTTGAACTTCGTGGAGTCGAACAGGTTGTCGCACCCATAGCGCGGCAGCAGCTCCCGCAGTTCCCGCGCGCGTTGCGAGAACAGCCCGGCAGCCCACAGCGTCCATTTGCCGAGGATCCTGTACGAGGCCGCGGTGCCGAACACCTCGGCCGCCAGGGCCACGAACTGCCGGTAAGTCAGGCGCTGGTCGTCGCAGGGCAGGTGCCACGTCTGCCCGTATGCGTCCGGCGCGTTGGCCAGCGCCGCCAGCGCGCGACTGGCATCCGGTGTCCAGATGAGCGTGCGCCGCGTGTCGTCCCGGACCGGTACGCGCGGCGTCGAGCCGGCCTTGATGGGGTCGATGACGAGCATGTTGGTGATGCTGCGGGTTCTTTCCGGACCATAGAACTCGGGCGCCCGGGCAATGAGGACCGGGATATCGGCGCGCGCCATTTGCGCCAGCACCGCGGATGCCATGGCCGCACGCACCTTGCCCTTGCGCCCGACCGGCTTGAACGGTGCCTCCTCGGTCAGCACGCGATCGTCCTGCGGATACATGTACGTGTTGTCGAAGTACACGAACCTGGCACCAGCCGCGCGGGTCGCCTCGAGCGCGTTGTTCAGCATCAGCCCGAACTGCGCTTCCCACACCGCCGTGACCGGCGGCAGGCCGGCCGTGAAGTAGACGATGCTGCTGCCTGCGATGGCGCGGGCCGTCTGGCCGGGGTCGAGCAGGTTGGCCGGCGCCAGCGTGTCCGTCTCGTTGACCTTGCGCGGGTTGCGGCTCACCAGCCGCAGGTCGGCCGTGTGCGTGCGATGGAGTTCCCGCGCCAGTTCCACCGCGATCTGGCCGGTGGCACCCAGGATGGTCTGCATGGCTGCTCCTCGAGACTCAAGCGGAATTGGCGCTCGCCCCATTATGGAGCTAGATTCCGGTGGGGCCCAGGCAGGCTGCGCTCGGGAATAGAAGAGGAATCATCAAATGATCAAGGTCAGCGTGATGTACACGAACAAGCCGGGCGCCCGCTTCGATCACGACTATTACCGGGACAAGCACATGCCGCTGGTCAAGACCCTCATGGGCGACAGCTGCAGGTTCTACACCATCGATCGGGGCCTGGCCGGCGGCGCACCGGGTGAACCGGCGCCGTTCATCGGCATGTGCCACATCTACTGCGATTCCGTGGAGGACTTCCAGGCAGGAGCCGGGCCGCACTTGGACGAGATCATGGCCGACATCCCCAACTACACCGACCTGGCGCCGCTGATGCAGATCAGCGAGGTGGTCGTCGGGCAGCCCTGAAGGCTCTTCGACCCCGCCGGCGGATGAAATCAGCAAGGAGCACTCATGAAACGACTAGTCGTCGCAGCGGCCGTTGCCGCAAATGAAGGGGCCTGTAGCGGCTGGTTAGAAATCGATCTCCTCATCGTCGGTGCGGTCCCTGTCCACCTCCATCGACCTGCGCGCTGACACCGTCACCCAACGCACCGCGTTCCGGCGATCGAGTCCGTCTCGCCGCGCGTTCTGCCGCGCCACCAGAGCGGCGCTATACTGGCCACGGCATCGAGCCCATGCCACCCTCCCTCCAAGCGGGGAAGTACGTACCGTGCAGGGCAATCGCCAGTTCAAACCCTGGTTTCGGCCAGTCGCATGAGGAGGGATTGCGGCGACGGTCTGGAATCGGAGGTTTGCATGAAATTTTCGGTACCCATCTTCATTCTCAAGCAACAGGCCAAGGCTATCTCGCGCGAGGAGAAGGTCCCGTTGCACCTGGCGCTGAACCGGATCGCGCAGCGCGAAGGCTTTCGCAGCTGGGATCTGCTGGCGCAAAGCCGGGGCACGACGGAACCAGCCACCTCCCTGGCCTCGCGACTGCGGCCCGGCGAGCTGGTTCTGATGGCCGCCAGACCGGGCGAGGGGAAGACACTGCTCAGCCTTGGCCTTGCCATCGAGTGGATGCAGCGTGGAAATCACGCTGCGTTCTTCACGCTGGAGGCCACGCGGGCTGAAGTCGCCGGTTTCGTTGATGTCCTCAATCAGAACATCGCGCGGTTCACTCATCTGCTTTCGGTTGATGATTCGGACGCCATCAGTGCCGGCTACATCATCGACAGGCTGGATGCCGCGCCGCCGAATACCCTGGTCATCGTCGATTACCTGCAGCTGCTGGACCAGAAGCGCGACAACCCGGGACTCATGCATCAGGTGCAGCAATTGAGGCAGTTCGCCCGGCGGCGTGCGGCAACCGTCGTTTGCCTGTCGCAGGTACATCGGACCTATGACCCCGCGGCCAGACCGTTTCCCGCGCTGGACGATGTCCGCCTGCCCAACCCGCTGGATCTGAAGCTGTTCGACAAGGCGTGCTTTCTCAACCGCGGCAAGGTGCAGCTTCGCACCGTGGCATGAGCCGCTAGACCAGTTCCAGCCTGACTTGGTGTCCCAGGACCCGGGCGGCCTTGAATACGGTGTCGAGCTGAATCCTGTCGTTTTCGGGATCCAGGATGCGATCCAACTGGCTGCGGCTGGTGCGCATCCGCTTGGCCATTTCATTCTTGCTCATGCCGCTTTTTGTCATCGCGCTTTGAATTTGCCACGCGAGGACGCGTTTGATGGCGACCGCAGTAGTTGCTTCGTATGTTCCATGCCTTCCAAGGAATTCCTCGAAGGATGAACCAATTCGAGACTTCCTGGTCTTGCTCACGACATCACATCCTTCTTTCGCCGGAGTGCCAATTCCATGTCTGCTTTTGGAATCTTCTGCATTTTCTTGATGAACCCATGCAGCAGAAGCATTCGCCCATCGGCAATACAGAAGATCACCCGAGCGGTACGCCCACCACCGATGTCACTGCGAATTTCGAACAAACCTCTGCCCAGCGCGCGGCATTGCGGCATGCCCACTGGCCACCCGAATTCCGCAGTAGCAATGTCCTGACCAATGATGCGTCGATCCAACTCAGCGAGCGCCTTGAGCCAGTGCCGCACGGGCTCATTGCCATTAGCCGTGCGATAGAAGAAAGCGGGAAGCCGCTTCTGCTTCACCGTTACGTGCGGACTGAACGTACCTTATAAGGTACACGCAGGTCAAGATGCGGAGCCGGGTACATGGAGACGAGTCTGGATATATGGGCTTCACCGGTGTGACCACCTTTCTGGTCCAAGTGCGGGGAATCTCCCGACATGATGTTCCTGTAGGGGCTCTTTTAGAGCCGGTCCCTTTTTGGGCATACCCGCCGCACACCCACTTCTCCAGACTGCGCGCCATCGCATATGCGCCTGGACAAGGAGTCTGGTGTGGACGGGAGTGAAATGCCGCCGGAAATCGCCCGGCAACTGCCTGAGGTCTGCAGGGGCTGCTGGCTCCGCTGCTGGCCGCAGCGCTGCGGCAACTGACGAGTGCGCGCCAGCCGGAGCAACCGGCGCCGGGCGGGTCGCTGAGCCGGCGCGAATACCAGGTGCTGCAACTCATCGCGGCCGGGCACAGCAACAAGATGATCGCGCGGCGCCTGGACATCAGCCTGCATACGGTGAAGCGTCATGTGGCCAACATCCTGGCCAAGCTGGAGGTGAGCTCGCGTCTGCAGGCCGCCGCGTGGTTGCATGCCGGACACTGACTCCGCGCTGCAGGTGCTGCGCACGGCGACGGCATTCCAGCAGGCACGCCTGCTGCTCACCGCCGTGGAGCAGGGCGTCTTTACCGAGCTGGCCCGCGGGCCGCGCACGGTCGAGAGGCTGCGCGCGGCACTGCCCGGGCTGGGCGAGGCGTTGCCCGGGTTCCTGGAGGCGCTGGTCGCCGGTGGCCTGTTGGGCCGGGAAGGCGAGGGCCACGGTGCGGTCTATGCCAATACCCGCGACAGCGCCCGCCTGGTGAGCGCGCCACTGCCCGGCGGCGACGTCATGGTCCTGGGCTGCGGGCCCGGTCGCCACCAGGCCGCCACCCTGCAGCAGCTGGTCCGCTCGGTGTCCGGGATGGATACGGTCAGCGGCGTACTGTTCGTCATGGACTGTGTGGCCGGGGATGCCGGCGCGGAACATCAGGTGCGTGCCCTGGAGCAGTGGTGCCGGGATGCCGGCTTTGCGCGCACGCGGATCATGCCGCTGGCGGCACCGCTGTGTGCGGTACTTGCCCATCACTGATCCGGTTGCGCCCCGGGGCAGCTACCTCGGAATGGGCAGTTGCGGCACACTTGCCGCCATGTCCTCCCGCCCGACCAACCGCGGCGTGCCAGCGCCCGCGCCGCGTGTGCGCCATCGACCGCTGGCCCGCAGTGACCTGCCACAGTGCATGGCGCTGATTCCGCCCTGGCTGGATCTGGACGCCGCCGCGCGGCAACGGCTACCCGCCTTGTGGGAGCGGCTGGTGCACGAGCCCAGCATCCTGTCCGGTGTCATCGAAGACACCGCGCAGCCGGCCGCGACACGGCTGCAGGGCTGGGGCGTGTCGATGATCATGCCGCCGCAGGTGGTGGCCGACCTGGCGCTGGAGCAGGCCCCCCGCTCGGACGCCGCGCGGCGCGTGTACGCGCGCTTCCTCGATGGCAGCTTCCCGTTCCTGTCGGACCGCGACATCGGCGCACTCAACGCCGGCGGCGAGCTGGTGCTGGTGGTCCTGCACTACTGCATGCGCAACATGGATGTCACCCAGGCCTACACGCACAACGTGCTGGCCAGCGCCAATGACTCATTCCGCGAATTCCACGAGGGCTACAACCCCAAGGCCATCCTCTACCTGAACAACGCGCTGACGGAACCCATCGCGCTGGCCAGCGGCTTCCGGCTGCGCCAGTTCGTCGATGCCGCCGAGGTGGCGCATCTGCCGCCTGAACGGCGGCCCGCCATCTTCGGCCTGTCGCGCGAGGAGGCCCGCACGCAGTTGCCGGGTACGCCGGTGCGGCATTGCTTCGACAGCCAGCCGCCGTTGTTCCGCTTCTCCGAATCGCAGCGGCGGCTGTTGTGGCTGGCACTGTTCGACGACAGCGACGAGGCCCTGCTGCCGCAGCTGGATGTGTCGGTGCACGGCCTGAAGAAGCTCTGGCGCGGCATCTACGAGCGCATCGTGGATGTCGCGCCGGAGTTCTTCGGCACCGATGTCAATGAAGAGGAAGGGCGGCGCGGTCCGGAGAAGCGTCGCCAGGTGCTGGCCTACGTGCGGCAGCGACCGGAGGAGCTGCGGCCCTGGGCTGATCGCTGACGCGCTGGATCACCGCCTCCTGCAGATAGGTGTAGATGGCCTTGAGCTCCGCGTCATCGAAGCCGCTGAAGCGCGCCTTGCTGGTTTCGCTCATCAGGCCCGGCGGGCGATTGCCGAGCATCACACCCGCATGCAGCAGATCGCGCAGCTGGGCCTCGTTGTACGCGGCGGCAACGATCATGGGTGGGACATTCAGGAAATCCCAGCCCTCCAGCCGCGTGCCGTGGCACTCCGTGCAGCGGGTCTTGACGAGGTACTCGCCGCGCCGGCCCAGTTCTGAGACCGGCAGGCCTGCCGGGTGCTGCGGGGCCGAGGCCACCTTGGTCACCACCGGCGCCAGCTTGCCGGCGAGGATGCCCACCCGGCCGAGCAGGTGGATGCGGGTCTCGCGCATCGGTCCGGGCTGCGCCGGCACGCTGCGCACGTAGGCGATCAGGTCGGACAGGTCGCTGTCGGAGAGGTTCTGCAGCATCTCGGCCGGCATGATCCAGGCGGTGGTGCCGTCGCGCTTGATGCCGTGGCGGATGATGCGCTCGAGCTGCGCGTCGGTGAATTCATCGCGCAGCAGCGAGAGATTCGGCGCGTTGATGCGGGCGATCTTCGGATCATCATAGAAATTCCTGCCCTGCAGCTGCTCGCCGTGGCAGTGCAGGCATCCGGCAGTGCGGGCGATGTGCTGGCCACGCGCCACGGCGCCCGCATCGCGGGCGCGCGCCACGATGGCATCCTTGATCGGATAGTGATGCGCGATGGCGCGCTGTGATTGCCACAAGACCGCCGCCAGCGCGATGCCCGCCAGCACCAGCAATGCCAGTGCTGCCTTGAACACGATTCTGATTTGCATGGGAGCTCCAGCCACTGTTCCGGAAATTGGGGAGCGCATGATGGCGTTGCCCGCCGCGCGATGAATGCGCCCGGAGAGCCATGCGCATGGCTCCTCCGGCCAGTGCCGCCATGAATCCGGTTTGCCCAGAATGCCGCGCTTCACCAATTCCATCAGGAGTGGATGCCATGAAGCGTGTAATGCTGTGTGCGATGCTGCTGTCCGGCGCAGCCGTCGCTGCCGACCAACCCGTGTCCCTGCTGGCGCTGTTCCAGCGTCTGCCGGATCTGCCGGCCACCGCACAGGAAGCGGCGCGCTGGACCAATGGGCCGGGGAAGATCACCGAACCGCACCTCGTGGCGCTGAAGGCGGACCTGGCCGCGCACCAGCAGTGGGTGGAGAAGCTGGCCGCGCCGCTGGCGCAGCGCGCGCGTGAGCAGGGGCAGGCGCAGGTGCAGGACATCAGCCAGGGCCTGGCCGCCGCCGGCATCGACATGCAGCGGATGCAGAGTGATCCGGCCTACGCGCAGCAGATGCAGAGCCGCATGCGCAGCATGTCGCCGCAGCAGCTGATGGCGTTGTCGCAGCAGATGGTGCGCCCCATGAACCAGGATGCGCGCCTCACCAACGAGGCCGCGGCCCAGGCCAGTGAGAGCGCCGCGATTCAGGAGGCGGCCGCGGCCGGCGCCGCGTACAGCAGCGGGCAGACGGCGCGTTGGCAGGCCGGTCTGGCGAGCTGGCGCCGCGCCGACGAGGCGGTGGCCGCGATCAATGCCCGCAAGTTGCAGGTCAGCGCCCCGAAACCGGCCATCGAGTTCGACAACATCGGTTGCAGCAGCGCCTGCCAGGGCCAGTGGCACGCCTATGCCGCGCAGATGCTGCCGCTGATGATTGCGCGGGAAGACCGAGATCCTGCGGGTGCGCGCCGCGGCGTTGCGCAGCCTGCGCGAGGTCGTGGCGCCGGAAGTCGGCAGGGCCGACCGGCTGCTGAACGCGGCCGGTTACGGTGCCACGGCGAAGAGCAGCCTGGCCCGTCAGCAGATCAGTGGCTACGACGCCTCGGTGGTCGGGGACCTGCAAGTGCTGATCACGCACATCGAGGAGAGCACGGAACAGGCCGCGCATGTGGTGCGGTGTGGCGAGCGGGCGGTGCTGGTGCCGCTGGCGGTGTGCGACTGACCAGGCCACGCGGCGCAGTGGGGTGCCGCCCGTCCGCCGCGCATTTGCTGCGGGACAGTCCGCTCCTGTGGTATGGAAGAGGTCGTTGATCCATCGGGGGAACGTGCATGTCTGCCGCCACAGTCTGGCCGAAGCTGCCCCATGCGGACTGGCAGGATACGGCCGCGACCCTGCATCTGTGGACGCAGATCGTGGGCAAGGTCCGGCTGACGCTCACCCCCTGGGTGAACCATGGCTGGCAGGTTCCGCTGTACGTGACCGCCGCCGGGCTTGCCACCGGTCCGATCCCGGTCGGCACGGAGATCCTGGAGATCGAGTTCGATTTCATCCGGCATCAACTCGCGGCCCGCACCAGCCGGGGCGAGCAGGTGATGCTTGCGCTGGAATCGCAATCGGTGGCCGACTTTCACCGCCGCGTCTTCAATCTGCTCAGCGGCCTCGGGGTCGATGTCACCATCAACGACCTCCCCAATGAGATTCCGGACGCGATTCCGTTTTCGCAGGATGGGGTTCATGTCACCTATGACGCCGCCGCGGCGCATCGCTTCTGGCGCGTGCTCGTGCAGGTGGACCGGGTGTTCCGGCTGTTCCGCAGCGCCTTCCTGGGCAAGGTGAGCCCCGTGCACTTCTTCTGGGGCAGCTTCGATCTGGCGGTGACGCGCTTCTCAGGAAGGCCTGCCCCGCTGCATCCCGGGGGAGTGCCTGGCCTTCCCGATGCGGTGGCGCGCGAAGCGTATTCGCATGAGGTGAGCAGCGCCGGATTCTGGCCGGGCAACGATGCGTTCCCGCAAGCCTTGTTCTACTCCTATGCCTATCCGGAACCGGCGGGTTATCGCGATCAGCCGGTCACGCAAGGTGCCCGTTTTGACGCAACACTGGGGGAGTTCATCCTGCCCTACGAGGCCGTGCGGACCGCCGGGGATCCTGATGCGTTGCTGCTCGACTTCCTGATGTCCACCTACGCCGCGGCCGCCGCATGCGGTGGCTGGGATCGCGGCGCGCTGGAGTGCGCCATCGGCGTTCCGGGTCGGGTGCGCCAGATCTAGTTGCAGCATGAGTGAGCCACATGGTTGATGAGCGAGATATTCCAGCCGCTTCGCCCGCCGCCATCGATGAGTCGGCGCATGTCAGTGCAATCACGCAGCTGGTGCTGGCCGAACGCGAGTGCCGGGACATGGGCCGCTGGGAGCGGATGAAGACCTGCTTTCATCCCGACGCCATCGTGCGCATCAGCTGGTTCCAGGGCAACGCCCACGAGTTCGTGGATGCCTCGCGCGAGATGGCGCGGCGGCAGGTGCAGGCCAAACATCGATTGGGGCCCGTGGCCGTGCGCATCGCAGGCCCGCGCGCCGTGGCCACCATGGTCATCGCCATCGACATCCCGACGAAGGTGAAGGGGGTCGAGGTGATGCTCTCCAGTCAGGCGCGCGTGTTCTATCGGGCCGAACTGCGCGATGGCGCGTGGAAGTTGTCGTCCTTCGAGGCGTTTTACATGCGTGATGATCTTGCGCCGCGCGTGCCGGGGCAGGCCATCCCCGTTTCGGCGCAGGAGCTTGCCGGGTATCGCCAGTCGTACTGCTGCCTGTCGTACGTGTTGGCGAGCGGCGGCTATGCGGTGCGCGATGACCTGCCGGGCGAGGATCGTCCGGATCTGGTCGAGGCACTGTGCCGCGAGATCTACGGGTGGGCGGGACTGGCACCCTAGGTCAAAGCCGGAATCTACCGGGTGCCCTTCTTCAAATAATCGGGCTTGAGGTCTTCGAACAGATCCCCGCGGGGTTCGCTCGGGCCCAGGCAGGTAATGGGGACAGCGTTCATCTCTCCTCCAGCTTGCCGCGTCGGCATATGGCCGAACTCCCGGTAGCATTGAGAGTTCATCCAGAGGCGTTCCACCCCCGGTGCGAGGATATCCACATCACCCGCGTGATGAGGTGACTCCTTGTCGAAGATGCTGGTGGGTGGCTTGGTTGGCGCGGCGTCGTCGGCAGGCGGATGCTCCCGCACGTAGCGCTGCGCGGCCTCCTTCGCCTCTTTGGTCCAATCCGGAAGCGAAATCCCCTTGCCGGGAACTGGTGTCGTGACTGGCGGAGCAGCCGCGTTACTCTCCTGCGGCGGGGCAGGTGGGTTTATCGCTGCTGGCTCCTGCGGCTTTGGTCGCAATATCCGGGCAGGACGCTTCGGGACACGACGTGGCTCCACATGTGCCGATTCCACGATGGGCGCAAGGAAGATCGGTATCGCGATGATCTGCTCTTTCGACGCAATGCGTGGAACATGAACCCGCCGCATCATGAAGTAGATCGCCACCGCATGGGCCGCCAGGATGACCGCCAGAAACACCAGGCGAGGCGGGTCGGGTGCGCGAGCGCGCAACTGCGGCATCACACGTGCGGCGTCCGTTGCCATGCGCACTCCGTCGAGACAGTGCGCCCCAGTTCAATTCATTCGACGGCCGATTGCAATCGTCCCCTGCACGTGCCGCGCCGATGGAAAAAGATCTGGCTGGCAATTCGCCGCATTGGCTGGCTGGCCAGCAGCAGGTCGAACGCCCAGTCCGACTGACAGTAGTCGAACAGGAGGCGCAAAGCGCGCTTGACGCGAAAGCGCGGATAGGCGCGTGCGGCCCACGTCCCCGGTTCCTCGCCACTGCCTTCCAGAAAGTTGCCGATCACGTGCCCGGCCCGCGCGCCGTGCTGCAGGGCCATGTGGATGCCGCCGCCGGTAAGCGGCGACACCAATCCGGCCGCATCGCCGATGAGCAGCGCGCGCGTACACGCCACCGGATGCACCACACCGCCGCAGGGGATCAGCCCGGCGCGCACGCCGGTGGGCTCACGGTCGCGAAAGTCGAACAGTGGCGCGATGCGCTCCAGGAACCGGCGCATCGCCGCGTTGGCATCCAGCTCATCGCCGAAGCCCTGGCGTCGGGCCAGCCCCACCTGCGTCACGCCCACCCCCTGGAGCACCCAGCCGAGGTAACCCGGCATGCCGCGCCGGTCGATGAAGCAGTGCAGCCGGTCGCCCGCATCGATCGGGGCGTTGGCGTACTCGTGCTCGATGCCGGTCAGGAACTGGCTGTTCAACCCAGCCCCAGTTCGCGCGCCACTGCCGAGCGCGGCCCATCCGCGCCCACCAGCACCCGCGTGGAACCCAGCGAGGCGCCCAGGTCATAGCCGCCGGGCAGGGCACGGGCGCGCTTGAAACGGCAGCCCCACAGCATGCGCGCACCGGCGGCACCGGCCCGCGCGGCCAGCCAGCGCATCAGGTTGGGTGTGTCCGTGGCCAGGAAGTAGTAGCCCGGTGCGGCCAGATCGATGTAGCGCATGCCCGGTGCGTACAGGCGCACCTTGTCGATCCGGCGCACCAGCGCGGGCGGCAGACCGTCCAGCAGCGGCAGCTGATCCAGTGCATCGCGCACCAGGATGCCGGTGGTGTGCAGTTTCTCGCCGGCATCGCGCTTGCCGTCCAGCACCGCCACGCGCGCGCCGCGGCCGGCCAGGGTGGCGGCGCAGGCAAGGCCAGCAAAGCTGGCACCGACGATGACGGCGTCGTGATCCATCTGTGGGCGCCACTGTGCGGCCGCCGGCGCGGCGGCAGTGTGGAGTTTGCGTGGGGTTTGGAAGGAGGCGGGCTTGCGCGGCGTTGCACGCCACGCAACATGTTGCACTCGCGGGCCTGCATACCGCATCCTCATTGCGCCGCGTTCGGCTGTCAGATAGAGGGCAAGTCATGCGATCAGCGAAGAGCAGGATGCTGGTTGTTGCCGTGGCCGGTCTGCTGGCCGCGGCCCCGCTGGCTGCCCAGACCATCCCGCGCAATATCCTGGCCGCCGCGTTGCGCGACGGCGGCTTCGTCATCGTGATGCGCCACGCCAGTTCGCCGCACCAGCCGCCGGATGCCGCGAGCGCCGATCCGGGCAATACCCGGCACGAGCGGCAACTGGATGCCGCCGGACGCAAGGCGGCCGCCGCCATGGGCGCGGCACTGAAGCGGCTGAAAATTCCCTTCAATGAAGTGCTCAGCAGCCCGACTTATCGGGCAGTGGAGACCGCGCGGCTGATCGATGTCGGCAAGCCGCGTGCGGTGGACGAGCTGAACAACAATGGCATGGCGGCGACCAACGCGGCGCGTACCGCCTGGCTGCGTCGGGAAGTCGCCCGCAAGACCAGACCGGGTGGCAACCGCCTGCTGGTCACCCAGGGCCCGAATATCGGGGCCGCCTTCCCGCAATACTCCGCCGGCATGGTGGAAGGCGAGGCGCTGATCTTCGATCCGCGTGGCATGGAAGGCCCGGTGATGATCCAGCGCATCAAGATGGCTGACTGGGCGGGCCTGTAGAAGGAGAATCGGCAAGTCATGCGCAGGACCATGTTCGCGATTTCGCTGTGTACCGTCGCCGTCGTGGCATCGGCCAATCCACCGTTCGAAACCGACGATCCCGGCGTGTTTCCCGTGCATACCGGGGAGGCGTACCTGTTCTCGGCCGGCGGACACAGCGCCGACGGCTGGGGCCTGGATGCGGCGCCGGGCGCGGAGGTGAACTACAGCTTCCTGCCGAACACGTTCTTTCATATCGTGGTGCCGCTGGCCTACAGCAACCCGAACCAGGGCGGCTCCGAATATGGCCTGGGCGATACCGAGCTGGGCTTCAAGTGGCAGTTCCTCAACCAGGACGAGGCCGGGCTCGATGTGGCCACATTTCCGCTGGTGGAGCTGCCCACCGGCAGCGCACGGCGCGGGCTGGGCAGCGAGAAGGCCAGCTACTTCGTGCCGCTGTGGCTGGAAAAGGACTGGGGGCCGTGGACCCTGTACGGCGGCGGTGGTCGCTGGTTCATGAACGATCCGGGCCAGCGCGACTCCTGGTTCACTGGCGTGCTGCTGCAGCGGCAGCTCAGCAAGGCGCTGTACCTGGGCGGCGAGGTGTTCCACAACACGGCGCAGGAAGTCGGCGGATCCGGCTCCACCGGCTTCGATGCGGGCGGCGGCTATGCCATCGGCGGTGACTGGCAGGTGCTGTTCTCGGCCGGCCGCAACCTGACCCACGTGGCCGACAACCGCTTCTCGTACTACCTCAGCCTGTATCGCACGTTCTGAGGTTCGCGGCCGGGCCGTCGCTCCGCGGTGCCAAACAGGTGATCCCACAACGAGGTGGTGACGCCGAAGTTCACGCCTTGCCGCGAAGCGTGATGCCGCAGGTGCCGGTGCTTGCAGTTCTGAAGCCACACTACCAACAGTCGGGGTCGATCATGATGAGTGGCGTGGTGCAGTATCCCGTACCACAGATACCCCATCATGACGCCCGCCGTCAGCCCGCTCGCCACCACCAATGACCCGCCAAGCCACGCCGGCAGGAAGAAGACGCACCAGAAGACCGCCAGCGTCAGCCACGTGGGCGTGGCCAGCAAGGCGCGCGGTGCGCGATGATGTTCCTCGTGCAGCCTGGCGATGATCGGCACGCCATGCATGACCCAGCGGTGCAGCGCGTATTCGAGCAGTGTCCATACCGCCATGCCGGCGGCGAAGGCGCTCAACCATTCAAGTCGCCCGTTCCACTGCGAATGCGCCGTGGCCTGCAGCGCCAAAGCCAGCACCACGACGGCGTAGATGACGAAATCGGCGTAGTAGGCAGTCCTGCTTGATTGCATGGCGGCAGCCCCTGATCTGGTAGCGGCAGTATGAAGCGTCGCCATCCGTCGCGCACTTGAACGTCGAAAGGTTGTTGCCGGAGGGGAGCGCATCGGAGAGATCCCGCTCAAGCGTGGCGTGCGGGCCGTCTTGCGGTACCTTAGGGCACTACGGGCGCCAGCGAACTCCCCGGGGGGACCACATGAGAGCACTTGCAGCGGCAGCCATGCTGTGCGCGGCCGTTCCCGCCGCCTGGGCCGGCAATGCCACCACGACCGGGCAGCTCACCATCGACCCGCCCACGCTGATGGCGTTGGGTTTTGCCTGGAACATCGACGGCGACGACAACCGCAATGCGCGGGTGGCCGTGGCGTACCGCAAGAAGGGGACCGAGGCCTGGTATCCGGCCCTGGACCTGATGCGCCTGCAGCACGAGCAGGTATGGACCCGCGGCGCCACGGATTACACCGCGCCGAACCAGTTCGCGGGCAGCATCTTCAATCTCGCCGAGAACACCGACTACGAGGTGAAGTTGAGCCTCACCGATCCGGATGGCGTCAACGGCGAGACCCGAAAGCTGCTCACCGTGCGCACGCGCGCCGAGCCCATGCCGCCCAGCGGCGGGCGCGTGTTTCACGTCTACCCACCCGGCTACAAGGGTCCGAAGGAGCAGCCTGCGTTCTCGGGGCTACTGGCGGCCTACTACATGGCTTCCCTGGGAGGCGACTGGAGTCGCGCGCCGGCGCCGCGCGTGCGGCCCGGCGACATCATCAAGGTGCATGCCGGGCTGTACCTGAGCAGGCACGACCACTATTCGCACGAGATCAATTCCGGTTTCACCACCTGCTGCGGCACGCCCTGGGACGGCACCTACTACCTGACGCAGAAGGGCACGCCCGACAAACCCATCGCGATTATCGGTGCCGGTGACGGCGAGGCCATCTTCGACGGCGACGACAACGCCGTGCTGTTCAACCTGATGGCCGGGGACTACACCTATATAGAAGGTGTCACCATCCGCAACACCGGCATCGCCATCGAGGCCGGCATGAAGGGCATTGCCGGCTCGAAGGGCCTGACCGTCAAGCACGTGAAGTTCGAGCAGGTGGGCACCGCCGTGCATTCGGACTGGTCCGGCACAAGGGGCTTCTATATCGCCGACAACGACATGCTGGGCCGCGAGAGCCTGGATTACGTGTTCACCTGGTACAAGATCAAGCCCTGGTCAGAGCGGCCGGACTTCGAAGAGAAGTCGAAGATGAAGTCTTTCTATGCGGTCTCGATCTACGGCCAGGGGCATGTGATCGCCTACAACCGCGTGCGCGGTTTCCACGATGGCCTGGACCATGCCACCTACGGCATGCCCATCGACTACCCCAATACACCGCCGGACCGCCTGCCGGTGGGCATCGACATCTACAACAACGTCGTCTCCGTGGTGCACGACAACTGCTTCGAGGCCGACGGCGCGGTGCGCAACATCCGCGTGATGAACAACCTGTGCTTCAACGCGCCGCTGGGCGCGATGAGTCCGCAACCCATCTTCGGCGGGCCGGTGTATTTCATCCGCAACGTGGTCTACAACGCCTGGTGGGGCCCGGTGAAGATCCACGGCGAGCCGGCCGGGCATCTACTACCTGAACAACACCTACTTCGGCGAGTTCAAGCAGCTCACGCCCGCTTCCAACATGTTCCTGCGCAACAACCTGATCATCGGACAGGGCACCACGCCGCGGGTGTTCTCGCTGGATACCTTCACCAACTACAGCTCCAGTGATTACAACGGCTTCCGACCGAATCCGGGTTCAAAGAATGCGTTCGCGTGGAACTCGCCGCCGTTCGATGAGGTGCGCAACTTCTATCCGGCGCACAAGGCCGAGGGCGCGCCGGCGGGTGTGCCGCTGGTGCAGCGGGTGTTCCCCACGCTGAAGGCCTATGCCGCGGCCACCGGGCAGGACCGGCACAGCAGGGTGGTGGATACGGACATCTTCGTGAACGGGCCGGTGCCGGATTTCACCGACGTCACCCACGTGGTGCCCATCGACAGCGTCGACCTGCGCCTGCGCAAGGGCGGGGCGGCCATCGATGCCGGCATGGTGCTGCCGAACATCACGGATGGCTACACCGGCCGGGCGCCGGACCTGGGCGCATATGAATATGGCGTGCCGCTGCCGCATTACGGGCCGCGGCCGTAGCGGACACAGCGGGCAATCCAGTCCTGCGGCCCGCGAGCCACGAGGCTCAATCGATCTTGTCTTCGATGCGCTGGGCGGCGCGCATCTGCGCTTCCAGTATGTCCCTGGCCTTGCGGCCGCTGCGTCGGTTGCGCCACCAGCCGAAGGCCAGCACCAGCACGGTGATGCCCAGTGGCATCCAGTACGTGCCGTGGAACAGGTCCGGCAGGTAGGGCCTGACGGCGGCGTCCGAGTCGATCATCTCGCCGGCGGTCCAGGCGATCAGCGCCGCGCCCAGATACACCACCACCGGAAAGCGGTCCATGATCTTCATGATCAGCGTGCTGCCCAGCACGATCAGCGGGATGGACAGCACCAGTCCGATGGTGAGCAGCAGCGCGTCGCCCTGGGCCACGCCGGCGATGGCCAGCGTGTTGTCCAGGCTCATCACCACGTCGGCGATCAGGATGGTACGGATGGCGCCGAACAGGTCGGTGTGCGCACGCTGCGCCGCGTCCGCGGCATCATCTTCGATGAGCAGTTTGACCGCGATCCAGATCAGCAGCAGCCCGCCCACGAATTGCAGAAACGGCACCTTGAGCAGCTCCACCGCGGCAACGGTCAGTACCACACGCAGCGCAATCGCGCCGAGGCTGCCCCAGAAAATCGCCAGCTTGCGGTGCCGGGGCGCCAGGTTGCGGGCCGCCAGCGCGATGACCACCGCGTTGTCGCCGGACAGGATGATGTTGACGAGGACGACCTGCAGCAGCGCGGCGAGAAAATAAGGTGTGAATATCTCCATGCTCGGGCTGCATGATAGGTTCCGCCCCGGGCTTGTGCCAGTCGCGACCCGCTTGGTGGAGAGTCCTGGGGCGAGACGAGCGCGTTACAATTTGCGCAGACAGCGCAATCGCCGGAGTCGCAGCACATGGCCTCTGAATCCGATCCCAGCAGGAACCTTCCGCCCGGCTACATACCACCGAAGGTATGGACCTGGGATGCGCCCAGCGGTGGCACGTTCGCCAGCATCAACCGCCCGGTGTCCGGCGCCACGCACGAGAAGCCGTTGCCGCGCGGCAAGCATCCGCTGCAGCTGTATTCGCTGGGCACTCCCAATGGCATCAAGGCCACGATCATGCTCGAGGAGCTGCTTGAACTGGGTCACGCGGGCGCCGAATACGATGCGTGGTTGATTCGCATCAATGAAGGGGACCAGTTCGGCAGCGGCTTCGTGCAAATCAATCCGAATTCGAAGATCCCGGCGATGCTCGACTGCTCCGTGGATCCGCCGATCCGCCTGTTCGAGAGTGGTTCGATCCTGTTCTACCTGGCCGAGAAATTCGGCGCCTTCCTGCCCGCGTCGCAACCGGCGCGCGCCGAGACCATGAACTGGCTGATGTGGCAGATGGGTTCGGCGCCGTACCTCGGCGGCGGCTTCGGACATTTCTACAGCTATGCGCCGATGAAGATCCAGTACGCGATCAACCGCTTCGCCATGGAGGCCAAGCGGCTGTTGCACGTGCTCGATACACAACTGGCTCGCAGTGAGTACATTGCCGGCACCGGGTACACCATCGCCGACATCGCCAACTGGGCCTGGTACGGGCGCATGATGCAAGGCGCCTACGGCGCGGGTGAGTTCCTGTCGGTGCATGAATATACCCACGTGCAGCGGTGGGTGGATCTCGTCGGCAGCCGGCCGGCGGTCAAGCGCGGGCAACGCGTGAACACCACCACCGGGCCCGAGGCGCTGCGCATGCCCGAGCGGCACAGCGCGGCGGATTTCAACCCGTAGGTGTCGCCACAGCCGCCTGCACGGCAGGCCGCGCGTTGATGCGCTCCAGCCAGTCGCGAAAGCGCGGCCGGGCATCGTCGCTGAGCAGCTGCGGGAACAGGCGCGCGATGGAGTTGCCGCCGGTGGCGAAGAAATTCACATCGGCGAGCGTGTACTGCGCGCCGGCGAGCCACGGCGACTGCGCCAGTTGCAGTTCGAGCCGGTCCAGCGCTTCGGCGACTCTGGTGGTGGCGGCGGCCAGTGCCTCCTCGGGAAAGCCCGCGCGCACATCGCGCCACTTCTTGCGCTGCTTCGCCAGCGGAATGCGTTGCACGTAGGCCTCGAACTGCTGCGCATCCATCTGCCTGGTCAGGTCGGTGAGCAGGAACTTCCAGCCATGCATGGAGACGGCTTCCATGTAGTTCTCGTCGATGTACTTGTTCCAGTAGCGCATGCGGGCCGCGCCACGCGCATCGCGCGGCCGCAGCGGCGGTGCATCGGGAAACGCATCCTCGAGGTATTCATTGATGACGCTGGATTGCGTCAGGATGAAGCCGTCGTGGTCCAGGGTCGGCACCTGGCCTTCCGGGTTGATCTTCACGTACCAGGGTTCGTGCTGTTCGAACTTGTGCAGGTCCAGCCGCACGCCCTGGAAGTCCAGCGCCTTCTCATGCAGCGCGATCAGCACCTTGAGGCCGTTTGCGGCGGGCGGTCCGTAGTAGAGCTTCAGCATGGGGCAATCTTCGTGCCTTCGTGAATGAGTTACCAGCCTGTTTGTCTTGACCCCTGCAGCGGCGCCAAAGTAGCTTCAACCGCAACCAACAAGGTCCCGGGGGAGAGAGCCATGAAGAAGACAATGCTGGCGGCTGCGGTGCTTTCGGCAGCCGTAACCACAGGGTTTGCCGCTGCGGTCGTGGCGGCCGAGGCGGCCGGGCCGCCGCCTGCCCAGGGCCAGCAGGCCACGCCCGGGCCGCGGCGCCCGAACTATCCGGTCGAGGCCACCGGCACCAAATGCCCGCGAGCCGAATTGAAGGGGCTGGTCGATGCCTATTCGGCCGCGCTGGCCGC
Source organism: uncultured Gammaproteobacteria bacterium (assembly GCA_963812195.1). GTDB lineage: Bacteria > Pseudomonadota > Gammaproteobacteria > Steroidobacterales > Steroidobacteraceae > ZC4RG30. Next base: position 147,322 of record CAWEUI010000014.1, on the reverse strand, counting down.
GCATGATCCATCCAGAGTGAAGATCGCAAAGGACGTGATGTTCACGGAGAACGGCGTGCAGCAGGCTCCGGGTGCCAGCACCCTGTGGAAGGGCGCGGGAGCCTGGGGCGAGGAGAACTACCTGATTGATACCGAGCGCTGCGGCGCGGTGGCCTTCGGCGTCATCAACGAGAACGGTCGCCTGGTCCATGCCGCCATCCGCCTGCAGACACAGGACGGCGGCGCCATCACCGAGATCGAGCACGTGATCGGCCGCGAGAAGGACTTCGCCTACAACCCCAAGACCGTCCTGGGCACCAGCTATCTGGACTGGGAAACCATCCTCGACCCGGAGGAGCGGCAGTCGCGCGCGGCCATGGCGGCTGCGGCCACCGATTACTTTGCCATGTTCACGGCCAAGCCTTACGTGAGCGTGCCGTTCGCCGATCGATGCGATCGCTGGGAGAACGGCCTGCATACCACGCCGTCGCACAACTGTTCGCCCAAGGGCCTGACCATCAAGCATCCGGCGCCACGCGTGCCGTTGGCGGATCTGGAAGCCGGGCTCACCGCGGCCTTCGAGCACTTCGCCAACAACCTGGCCGATGTCCACGTGTTCAAGATGAGCAAGGGCAAGGTGGACTACATCATGGCGGTGGTGGGGCCGGCCTCGCCCGACCCATGGGTGGCGCGCGAGAAGAAGTAGCAGCGCCTGCAGCGCGGAATTCCGGGACATCGGCTGTCCCGCGGTTGGCGGGCGCGGCCAAGCGGAGTTAAATAGTGCGCGAGCCACCACCAGGGAGGGTGAAATCGTGGCCAGGCACGTTGTGTTCTTTGTCCATGGAATGGGCAGACACGATGCCACATGGCATCAACCCGGCCTCAAGGTGCTGCGCAATGCGTTCGGTGACTTCGAGGCGTTTCGCGGCGCGGACTTCGATGCGCTGATCGAGGCGGTTCCGGTCGTCTACGACGACCTGATCGAAACCTGGCGCCAGCGCATGGCGGCCGATTTCACCGCCTTCCGCGCGGCGCTGCTCGGTGGCCTGGATCCGCTGGACGCCGGCAAGGCCACCGCGGTGAATCGCCAGCTCGACCGGATCCAGGGCTGGATCGGCGCCGGCGAACCCGGCTTCGTCTGGTCCTCGGCCATGGACGTGGTGCTGTACCGCTTCTTCTCCACGCTGGCGATGGCCATCGACGTCTCGGTCGCGAAGCAGATCCTGGAGCGGCTCAGGAGCGGCGATTTGCTGAGCTGGTCGGTGATCGGCCACTCACTGGGCACCTCGGTGGTGCACAACATGCTCAACAGCCTGTACGGCACGGGCATCGATGGTCAGCCGCCGCTGCAGCCGGCCGAAGCCCGGCCGCGCGTGGTGATGATGGTGGCCAACGTCAGCCGCGTGCTGCAGCGGGACAGTGCCAAGGTACTGCACAGCCGGGTCATGCCCGGGCCGTTGTCCGCCGGACGACTTTGCGGCTTCTATCTCAACGCCCGCCACCGGCTGGATCCGTTCATGTATCCGCACCCGTTCAATCCCGACCTGTGGCCGGATGCGGCAACGTATGCCACCAGCGCGTACCAGCATCTGCAACCGTCGCATATTCATTTCGAACCCGGTGACCTGTATCGCGTGCACGACTTCGATCACTACCTGACCAATCCACGCGTCCACGTGCCGCTGTTCCGGGCGCTGTTCGGAGCGTCGCTGATACCCGATGCCGAGTTCGCCACCATCAAGACGCAGTTCGATGCGGCTGTGCTCTCGGCCAATGTGAGCCGGGCGCGGGACAAGCTCGAGGCCCTGCTGCCGGCGCCCACGGCCAACTGGCAGAAGCTGATCGAGCTGATCAGGAAATTGCGCTCCTGATGAGGAGGTATCCCATGCGTCGCATCCTCAGCATCGCGATCTGCCTGGTGTGGCTGCCGGCACTGGGCGCCGAATGTGACCTGCAGCCACAGCCAGACGCGGACGCCTATGTCGGCGAAGTGGCCAGTCTGGCCGCGCTGCACAGTTGCTTTGGCAGGGCCAATGATCACAGCGCGCTGACCCGAAAGATCCTGGCCGGACTCGATGCACCGACGCCCGCCATGCGCACCACCGCCCAGGTGCTCGGCGTGCGTGACACGGCAACCGGCTGGCTCGGCGACATCGAGGTCTCGTTCGACGCGGCCAGTGCGGGCGCGGATGCCACCTGGTCGCCACTGGTCCAGCTCGTGCGCAGCCGTGTGGCCGAGGCGCGGCTGCAGGTGCAGTCCCTGGACGCACAGGCCCGGGCCACGCCCTGGGAGCTGGGCGATCTGACCTACTTCGACGGCGCGCTGGATCTGAAGGCGCCGCTCCGCCGCAGCTGTGCCATGCCCACGACACCCGCCTGCCGGAGCGGCGTCGCCCTGGCCACCGAGATCGTGCGCCATGCGGAGCTGGTGCACGCGGTGCTGAACAAGGTGCTGGCCGGGCGGCGGCTGGTGCGGCTGTATCAGCAGGTGTCCGTCCTGGATCAGCAATGGACGGATTACTTCCAGAACGGTCGTTCCCAGTATCTGTGGGAGCTCGGGCTCAACAGCTGGCTGTATCGCAGGACGCTGGCGGCCAACCAGCTGGCCGGGCCGCCGGACGGGCAGTGGATTCTGTTGCACCCCGGCGCGGCGGTGGAGTATGTGCACGGCGCCACGACCCAGGATGATCTGCATGCCGTCGCCATCGTGGAGCTGGTCGGCTACAACCGCCTGTGGCGCCGCGGCTCGATCATGAGGAGCCTGCCGCTGGGCATCTCGGCCATCGCCACGGTTTCGCTGGACGGCAGCGGCAGGCGCCTGGGCTGGGGCGCGCTGCTGCACGTGAAGAACCGGTTCTCCATTGGCGTGGCCTGGCGCGATCTCGGCGCGGGCAGGCACACCACCTGGCTGGTCAGCGCGGACCTCGGGGCGCTGTTCCTGCACACCAGCCAGCAGCTCAGGCAGCAGTTCCGGTTCGGTGCGCAATAGATGGACAATCGCAGCCTGCTGCGCAAGAGTCGACCCACCAGCCATGAACCATGCCCTCTACAACTGCCGGATGAAGTTGCGGATCGCGCCATGCGTGGCCGGCGGCAAGACGCGCCTGCTCGTCCTGATTGCCCTGGTTGTGACGGGAATGTTCCCGGCGGCGGGTCTGGCCTGCGGCAAGGACGCCAAGCTGGCGGCGCTGGTGAGCTATGCCGGCACCTATGCCGGCGATACCCCGACGGCTCTGGATGCCGATCCCGTGGTTTCGAGCCGGCTGCAGCATCTGTCGGCGAGCGTTCGCGCCGAGTTGAAGCGCGACCTGGAAGTGCGCGGTGCGGTCGATCTCATCCAATGCCATCTGGCACTGAGTGGCAATGCGCCACACATGGGCGGTGAGCAGAACGCCATCCTCGACGTGAACCTGTACTCCGGCGCGGTCACCGTGGCCCTTCTGGACCAGGGTCGCATTCGCATCTTTCTGGATGAGGATCCGACGGCGGCCTCCGGTTACCAGGCAGTGCCCTACGCAGTGCGGCTGTGGGCCGGCATGGCCGCGGGCGGGTTCAACGCGCTGAACAACCCGCCACCCGGCGTGCAGCTCATCCGCTCCGCGCGCCAGGTCCTGGAACCCTCGGCGGCCATACTGCAGGCGCAGTTCCTGCACCGGATCAATGCGGCCGAAGAGGTCAGGGGTCTGTTCGAACCGGGCGCCGGGGTGCCCGACTTCTCCAGTTGGCGCAGCGTTGCCGTGCTGGATGACAAGTCCGCCATACCGCTGCCGGTGGCGTCCGGGTCCGATACGGTCCGGGTACGCCTGCGGGTACAGGTGGGGCGGCAGTTGCCGCTGAGCGCGGACTGTCCTGTGGTGGATGCCTTGCTGAGCGCGGATGGCACCATGCGTGTCTGGGACGAAAAGGGCTGGCTGGAAGCAACCTACCAGCGCGGCAGCACGGGTTGGCGCATCACCGACTTCAGTTATCGTCCCGATTGAGCGCATGTCGGTAGCAGGCACGAACTTCGGCAAGGCCGCGGCCGATTACGGCACCTACCGGGCCGGCTTTCCGGATTCGCTGTTCGAGCGGCTGGCGGCGTTTGCGGTGGGCAGGTCCGGCCACCTCGTCGTCGACCTCGGTACCGGTACCGGTACATTGGCACGCGGCTTCGCGCTACGTGGCTGCGATGTCATTGGCGTGGATCCCGACACGCGGATGTTGGCCCAGTCGAAAGCGCTGATCTGCGCGCACAACCCCAGGTGGGATCTGGGGGGTGGCATGGGCCTGTATCCGCAATGGCTGCCGGACCTGAGCGCGGCAGGCATGCACGGCATCGAAACCTTCTCCTACGACGTGGATGTGCCCTATACGCCCGAGGCATGGCGCGGAAGAATCCGGGCCAGTGCCGCCGTCGCGCAGCGCGCCGGCTAGCGCGCGGCGGCCCTGTCCGCGCGGGCTGTAAGATCTGCCCGGCTCGCGCGTCTTCATGGTGGAAAAGCGGGAGACGTGCCTTGCCACCAACGACAATGAACGCCAGCGATGACCTCAGGCAGCCTCTGCCGCCGGAGCAAGTCGGCACGCTGGCACGCCAGTACGGCCGCACGGTTCTCACGGCGGCCTACCGTGTTCTGGGCAATACCAGCCAGGCCGAGGAGGTTCAGCAGGAGGTTTTCCTGCGCCTGCTGGAGAAGCCTGTCGGTGAAGTGGCCTCATGGCCGGCCTTTCTGGCGGCCATGGCCATGCGAATGGCGATCGACCGCCTGCGGCGCGGCGCCCGCTGGCGACGACTGCTGCCACTGTGGCGCGGCGATGCAGCCGCCTCTCCCGCACGGCCGGATGAACTGCTGGAGCAGCAGGAGCGGGCAGCGCGACTGCGTGCCGCACTGGCGCGTCTGCCGGCCACGCAGGCGCAGGTCTTCACACTGCGCTGTGCGCAGGGCCTGGATCTTGCCGCGATCGCCGCGGCCACGGGCATGAGCGTCAACAACGTCAGCGTCAGCCTGCACAGAGCCGTGCGCGCCCTGGAAGCGCGCCTGGGTGCTGTCGCGACTTCCATCAACACCTTGCCGGAGACCTGATCATGAGCAGCGAATCCCTCCAGCTCTCCCAGTCACTTGCCGAACACGTCGCAGCGTTGACGGCACAGCATCCGGACGCGGCTGCCGTGACGGCTGCGCAGCGCCGGCTCGAAGGCATCCTCGATGTACAGCGGCCACGCCGACGGCGGCGCCACGCGCTGGCCTGGGCCGGAGCCGGGCTGGCCGGCGCCGTGGTGGCGACGGTGTTGCTCGTCGCGCCCACCTTGTTCGGCGGCGGCGGCGGCGGCGCGGCATTCGCCGCCGTGCAGAAGCGTCTGCGCGATTTCCAGACGCTGGCCATGGTCATTACCCAGCGTGCCGGAGGCCTCGATCTGCCGACCATCCGCGTCTGGGCGGATCGCCGGGGCAACGCGCGCACCGACATCGGCGATGCCACCAGCGTGATCGTCAATGTCGACAGTGGCAAGGTGCTGACCCTGCTGCATGCCGGCCACACGGCAATGCTGGCGTCGCTGCCGGAGCAGGTCCGTCCGGGCAGCGGCGATGCTTTGAACTGGTTGCAGAAGATCAGCGCATTCAAGGGTCGGGCCGCACCACTGCCGGGTCGACGCGTGATCGACGGGCATACCGTGCATGGCTGGGCACTGGATATGCAGGGCATTCGCGTGGAACTGTGGGCCGATGACGATGACGTGCCGCGCGCGGTGGATATCAGCGGCAGCGTGTCCTACAGCCAGCGCATGCGGCTCACCATCGACCCGCCGCTCGATCCCTCGCGCTTCAGCGTCATGCCGCCGCCCGGTTACACACTGGCGACAGAGGACTGACCTGGCAAACGGCACCGCCGCGGGCGCGGCGTTGCCCGGAATGGAAGAGAGGCGCGTACCGCGACCCCGGGGGAGGTCGCGGTACGCGCATTACGGGAAGCCCTACAGCTTCAGATTGACCGACAGGAAGAACCGACGCCCCAGCACGTCGTAATAGCCGGCGCTCGTGCTGCCCAGGGCATTGCTGTTCGGGGTGCGTCCCACGATCGCCGGGTCCCGATCCAGCAGGTTGTCGATGCCGCCGCGCAACGAGATCTTGTCGTTGACCTGATAGCTGCCGAATGCGTCCAGCAGGCTGTACGCACCGGCGCCTTCCGTGGTCGTGTTCGGGTCGGTGGCATAGCCCGACGACTTGATGCTCGGCAGGAAGCGGTGGCGCAAGCCCGCGCTCCAGACACCCTGCGAGTAGGTCAGCGTGGTGAACGTCTTGTACCTGTACTGAGCGCCGCTGGTCGCCGTGCCGAACGTGTTCTTGCGGTCGATGAACGGCGAAGTCGGATCCACCTGATCGCGGTAGTAGCTCAGGAAGTTGAGCTGTTCATTGACCGCCAGGCGGCCCGGTCCGACCGGAAGGTTCCAGTTGAACTGCACGTCCACACCGGACGTCTCGATGCCGCCGAGGTTGAAGAACGGCGTATCCACGTTGGCGCGGTAACCATCCGCGTCACGACTGATCAGCTGGCAGTACGAGTTGAACTCGTAGTTCGGATTGCTGCCGTCCGCGTTCAGACACTTCTGGTAGACGCTGTAGGGGCTGGTCGGTGCGATCGCATTCTGCAGTTTGATCTGGTACCAGTCGACCGCCAGCGTGGCCTTGGAGAAGATGCCCTCGAAGGGCGAGGTGAAGACCGCGCCGAGGGTCCAGGTCTTGCCCTTCTCGTTCTTCAGGTTCGGATTGCCGGTGATGTTGGCCAGCTCCAGCGGGAACAGGAACGGGAACGGACCAACGATGTTGTCGGGGTAGTTCGGCAACGTGTGCCACGGTGACTGGTTGACGTCGCCGCGGGAGTGGTTGATCAGCTGGCTGCACATGTCGATGACCTGCTGCCGGTTGACCGTATTGAGTGGTGTGTTACCCCAGGTGTTGGTGGTGTTGGCCATGCAGGGATCGCCACCCTGGAAACCGACCACGCTGGTGGTCACGCCGGTATACAGCTCGGCCACGTTCGGGGCACGGTTGGCCTGCTGGTAACCGCCGCGGAAACGCACGGAGTCGATGACATCCCAGTCAGCCAGGGCCTTGTAGGTCCAGATCTTGCCGGCCGTGTTGTAGTCCGACCAGCGCGCGCCGAGTTCCAGGTTGAACTTCTTGATGCCCGGCAGATCCTTCACGACCGGCACCAGCAATTCGCCATACAGCTCCTTCACCGTGGTGAAACCGGCGGTCTTGCTGGTCGCGAACAGGCCGACCGGGTAGTTGGTGGACGCACGGGTCAGCGCGCTGTCCGGGTTCCAGCGGTAGTCGTCCTTGCGGTACGTGGCGCCCCAGGCCGAACCTATGGTGCCGGCCGGCAGTTCGAACAGGTCGCCGTTGATGTTGGCTTCGACGATGTCCTGCTTGATCTCCGTCAGGTGCTTCATGTTGGTGGAGATGGTGTCCAGGCAGTCCGACGACGCCGTGAAGCTGCTGACGATGGGCAATCCGCTGGTGCACTGCAGGGTGTAGAACAATGGCGGGCCCGAGGTGGACAGGAAGTCCTGGCCCCAGTTCGGCGCGGTGACCACGGCACGATAGTTCTGCAGACCCGGGAAGCCGGTCATTTCGGTCAGCAGCGAAGTCCTGCCATGGGAGGCGTAGACGTCGTACTTCCAGGCGGTACTCAGGATGTCGCCGTTCACGCCGACCAGCACCTGGTAGGTGTCGGTGTTGTTCTGCGTGGCGCGTTCGCCGGCGAAATCAAGGGAGCGCGCCAGCGTGTAGTTGGCGGTGGGGTCGGGGCGCGAGGCCAGCAGCGCCGCCAGGTCGGTCGGCAGTGCGCGCCCGTCCACCGGAATGGAGGCGGACCACTGCGAGGTCGCCGGCGCGTAGTTCAGGATCGTGTTCACCTTCATGCTGGAGACGTTGGTCTGCAGGTAGACACTGGTGTGATCCGTGATGTCGAAATGGGCATTGCCGAAGATCGAATAGCGACGCAACGGCGTGGTCAGCGCCTGGTTCAGGTTGTTGGCCGCGACCGCGCCCGGATTCGTGGTGTTGGAGCCGAGCACCTTGAACTGGTCGTTGATGGGGCCGGTGTAACCCGTACCGGGGTGGGCTGCCGAGTTCAGGAACAACGAACCGTCGGGATTCAGGTAGACCGACTCGCCCGCGTAGCTCCCGGGCCCGAAGATCGACTGCCAGACGGTCGGGTCGGGTGCATTGCCGCCGGCAAACGAGAACTGGCTGAACGGCAGCGCATCGGTACCCGGCGTACCCGGGTCGCGCCAGCCATCCGTGAAGAACGAACGATCCGCCGCCTGCAGCGCCCTGCGGTCGGTGAAGGACAGACCCACCATCGCGTTGCCGCGGCCCTCGCCGAAGTTGCCGCCGATCAACGCGCCGATGCTGCTTTCGCGGCCGCCACCGTGCTGGGTGAGGGTGGTGTCGGCGGTGACGCTAAGGCCCTGGAAATTGCGCTTCATCTTGAAGTTGGTGACGCCACCCATGGCGTCGGCACCGTACGTGGCCGAAGCGCCACCGGTGATGATTTCCACGTTGTCGATCGCGGCGGCGGGGATGGAGTTGATGTCCACCACCAACTGGGCGTTGGCCGGCTGCGGGCGCCGTCCGTCGACCAGGACCAGGTTGCGGTTGGGGCCCAGGCCGCGCAGGTTCAGGGTGACGATGCCAGGGTTGTTGAACGCGCTGGGCTGCACGTCGGCGGAGCTGAACATGGTCTGGGAGGGAACGAACTGAGGCAGCTGGTTCAGCGCCGTTTCGATGGCCTGGGTGCCGGTGGTCTGCAGCTGCTCGCTGCTGACGGTGACCAGCGGACTGGAGGACTCGAAGTCGCGGCGCGTGATACGCGAACCGGTGACGGTTACCTCGGCGAGCTCCTGGGAGGACTTGGCCGAAGAGTCGGCGGACATCGCAACGGGCGAATGGAATGAGGAAATGGTGCCGAGAATGGCGGCGACAGCCGCACCTACCGAAGTGATCTGTACCGGACGCTGTTTCATGATCGATGTCCCCTGTCTGGAGTTCCCTGAACCCGCAAAATCCCGGGCGTGGAGGCATCCGTGCTCCCACCGCGTTGGCGCTACCGGAAAAAGAATTTGCTGGATCCCCCTTGTCCGCCGCCCTTCTTGGAAGGCCGCTGTGACGGGGAAATATGAGCACAGTTCGATATGCGGTGCAACTGGTCGAATTTCGCTGCCAATTGTGGATCATTGCCAGGGGCGGTCGGCCGAGCAGATCCCGATGCTCCGCTGGCCACGGACCCGGGCAGCGGCACGGCAATGAAACTCTACGAGCCGATTCAGACTCTCCAGCCGGTGGCGAGCGACGTGTGGCTTGCCAACGGCCCCGCGGTCCGCCTCTATGGAATACCGTTTCCCACCCGCATGAGCGTGGTCCGGATGCGGGGCGTGCTCTGGGTCCATTCGCCGATAGCGCCGAGCGCAGCACTGGTGCGGCAGGTGGCGGCGCTGGGTCCGGTTGCGCATGTCGTCGCGCCCAACTGGATTCACTACGTTCACGTGGCGGCGTGGAAGAAGCTGTTTCCCGCCGCAAGGCTGTGGGCCGCGCCCGGTGTGCGCCAGCGTGCCAGTGGTCGGGGTATTCCGATCGCGTTCGATGCAGAGCTTGGTGCCGATGCGCCTGCCGAGTGGTCGGGCGATATCCTTCAGCGTCTGGTCACCGGCAGTCGCGTGCACCGTGAGGTGGTGTTCTTCCACATGGCCAGCCGCACGCTGATTCTCACCGACCTGATCGAGAACTTTGAACGGGACCGCATACCATGGTGGTTTGTCCCGTTGGCCCGGCTCGCCGGCGTGCTGGATCCTCACGGCGGCATGCCCCGTGACATGCGCGCCACGTTCCGTGGCCACCATGCCGAGCTGCGCGAACACATCGATGCGCTGATCGCCTGGGCTCCGCAGCGCGTCATTCTCGCGCACGGGAAGTGGTATGAGCGTGACGGCGCCGACGAACTTGCCCGCGCCTTTTCCTGGCTGGCGCCTGCCCGCCGTTCGTGACGCGATTCACGCCGGCCGCCGGCGTTCATCCGCGATTCAGTTTGGGCAGCCTCTTGCGGATAGATCCGCGGCCGTTCCGCGTCTGTTCAGGCGTGCTCCTCCAATCTGCTCACCAACGCAGCCGGATTGTGGTTGCGGCCTGGAAGGAGACAGCATCATGAAGAAGGTAATCGTCGCTCTCGCATTGGCATCGGCAGCCTGTGTCGCGCCGGCCTTCGCCGGCAACGTGGGTTTCACCATCAGTGTCGGCGAACCGGGGTTCTATGGTCAGCTCGTGCTCGGCGACCGGGATCGGCCCCTGCTGGTCAATGCCAGGCCCGTGATCCACGCGCGCGGCTACGGCTGGGCATCGCCGGTCTACGTGCGAGTACCGGATTGGCAGCGTCGCAACTGGGGGCGCTACTGCTCGCGCTACAGCGCCTGCGCGCGGCCCGTGTACTTCGTGCGCGATGACTGGTATCGCAACGAATACGCGCCGCGCTATCGCCGTGACCATGACCGCTATCGCCACGATGGTCGCAGTCGCGATTGGCGCCAAAGCGGCCGCCATGAACGGCGCGAATATCGCGATCATGATCGTCACGAGTATCGCGGCAACTCAAGCCGGGACGGGCGCGGCCACCGCGATCGCGGCGACAGACATGACCGGGGTCGCGACGATGGCCGGCGAGGCGGCGGCGAGGGCAGTCGGAGCCACGGCCGTCGCTAGTCAGCGTTGAGGGGCACATGCGGGAAGGGCCGGTTCGATGCCGGCCCTTCTTCTTGTGCCAGGTGTCAGGGTTGCTGACTTGCCTCGGTCTGCATCTGGTGCGCGCGATGCACGATATAGGCCCGGATCGCCTCCGCATCTTCAGCCGAGAGTTCATCGCTGAAGTTCACCATGCCGCGCGTCGTGCGTTCGCCGCCCAGCACGATGTTCTTCCACATCGCGTCGTTGGCAATGGCCGGCGAGCGCGTCAGGTCCGGAATGAAGCTGCCGCTGATGGCCGCATCGCCGTGGCAGTTCGAGCAGTACGGGTGATACAGCTTCATGCCGCGCGCCAGCATGGCCGCGGTGCCGAAATCCGGCGGCGGCTGCAGGGGCAGCACGGCCGGGTCGGGTGCGGGCGGCAGCTGGTCCGAGCCGTCCAGGCTGTACACCAGAACGCGTGGCGTGTTGGTCGGCGCATGCTTGACGCGCGCGATCTCGCCGGCCGCGATGGCAAAGGCGCCGCCCCAGCCGGTGACCACGGCCACGTACTGCTTGCCATTTACCGAGTAGGTGATCGGCGAGGCAGTGATACCAGCCTGTGTCGGCGCGGACCACAGCAATTTGCCGTTGCTGGCGTCATAGGCCGTGAACTGGCCCATGGCCTTGCCCTGGAACACCAGGTTGCCGGCGGTGGCGACGGTGCCGCCGGTCCACGGCGCGGTTTCCTGCACGCTCCAGGCCGCCTTCTGTGCCACCGGATCCCAGGCGAGCAGGCGACCCACCGTGGCGGCCTTGGCTTGGCCTTGACCGCGGGGTCCTGCGGCAATGACGTGGCGACGAAGTCGTAGCCGATGTTGAACTTGAACTTGCTGACCAGATCCAGCGGCTCGGACTTGTAGGCCTGACCGAAGTCCAGCGTCGGGAAATACACCAGACCGGTCTTCGGGCTGTACGACATGGCGTGCCAGGAATGTCCGCCGCCCGGTCCCGGCTGTACCGTGAACAGCTTGCCGGTCATGTCGTAGCGCGCCTGCGGGTTCTCGATGGGCCGGCCGGTGCGCATGTCGATGCCCGTGGCCCAGTTGACGGTGGTGAAGTTCTTCGCGGACAGCAGCTCGCCGGTGGCGCGGTCCAGCACGTAGAAGAAGCCGTTCTTGTTCGCCTGCATGATCACCTGGCGGGTCTTGCCGCCGATGGGCAGGTCCGCAAGGATCAGCGGCGCGGTGGCATCGTAGTCCCAGATCTCGCCCGGCGTGCACTGGTAGTGCCACACGTACTGGCCGGTGCTGGCCTTCACCGCGACGATGGAAGCGATGTAGAGGTTGTCGCCGCCCTCGGGTGAGCGCAGCTTCTGCGTCCAGGGCATGCCGTTGCCGGTGCCGAAGTAGACCAGGTCCAGCTTCGGGTCGTAGGCAATGGCCTCCCACACGGTGCCGCCTCCGCCGAGCTTCCACCACTGGCCACTCCAGGTCTTGGCGGCGCGCGCCATGGCGTCATTCTCGAAGCCCCTGGACGGATCGCCGGGCACGGTGTAGAAGCGCCACGGCAGCTGGCCGGTGTCGGCATCGTACGCACTGATGTAACCGCGCACGCCGAACTCCCCGCCGCCATTGCCGATCAGCACCTTGCCATCGGCGATGCGCGGTGCGCCGGTGATCGAGTAGCGCTTGCCGGGGTCGATGGTCAGCTTCTCCCACACCGGTTTGCCGGTGGCGGCATCCAGCGCGATCAGGCGGCCGTCGAGGGTGCCCAGGTACAGCTTGCCTTTCCAGGCCGCAACGCCGCGGTTGGTCACGTCGCAGCAGGCGTTCACGCCCCACTGGCCGGGTACCTTCGGGTCGTAGCTCCACAGCAATTTGCCGGTGGTCGCATCCAGCGCGAATACCTTGCTCCAGGTGGTGGTCACGTACATCACGCCGTCGATGACCAGCGGCGTGGTGGACTGGCCGCGGGCCACCGCGTCCAGGTCGTAGTGCCAGGCGAGCTTCAGGTTCTTCACATTGTCGGTGTTGATGGATGCGAGCGGGCTGAAGCGCTGCTCATCCGTGGTGCGGCCATGGCTCATCCACTGGCCCGGGTCCTGGTCGGCCGCGGCCAGGCGGGCGGCATCGACCTGGGCGGCCGGTTGCGGAGCGAGGGTGGCGTGGGGCGCCTGATTTCCGCACGCGGTGAGCACCGCGGCCATGAAAAACAGGCCGAGGCCGGTCCAGCGCTTGTTCATGGCATCCCCAGGGTTTGCTCTTGCGTCGGGTCCGGCAAGGGTACATCGACCGGGCGGATTGCGGGAGATGGGCGCATGGGGAGCATGGCCGCGAATGCCTCCCCATGGCCTTGTTCGACCAATCAGCGTGGCTTTCAGCCGGCCCTGGCCGCAGTGGTGGCGGGCTTTGATTCGACGAGGGCGACCGCTCCGGTTTCCAGCAGCGACTTGAGGTTCGACAGTACCCGCGGCCAACCGCCCGACACGGCTTCGATGAGCCTGGACGGATCGCAATCGATAATAGGTCGACTTAGCCATTGTTCTTCTCCATTTTGCGTTTGAGCTCTGCCAGTGCCTTCAGACGCGGCTTTTCGAATTTGGAAATCCAGCGCTCGTAGATCTGCTGCAGGGGCACCGGATTGAGGAAATGCAGCTTCTCGCGTCCGCGCCACATGGTGGCGATCAGGTTGGCGGCCTCCAGCACGTCCAGATGCTGCGTCACGCCCTGGCGCGACATGTCCAGGTGCTCGCACAGCTCGCCCAGCGTGCGGCCATCGTGCGCATGCAGCAGATCCAGCAGCTTGCGCCGGCCCGGGTCGGCCAGGGCCTTGAACAGCAATGTGTCATCGGGTCGTTCGGCCATGCAGTCAATAGGCAAGTAAAAGCTTGCATGAATGATAGGCAAGTCAATACTTGCATGTCAACGGGATTACGCCGCAGTAATGGAACAGGGGCCGAATCGCGGCACATGACACCCGACGGCGGCTAGGTAGTTGCCGCCATGGACGGGTCACGGGTTTTTTGGTCTGATCCGGACGATGGTCAAGAAGACCGACGATTACGCACGGCAGTCCGTTGCCGAAGCGATCAGCGAGTTGCACAGCGACTTGCAGCGCGGGCTGAGCGCAACCGAAGCGAGCCAGCGCCTGGCCCGGTTCGGCGCCAACGAGATCCGCGACAAGGAAGAACCGCTGTGGCACCGGCTGTTGCGCCGCTTCTGGGGGCCGATTCCCTGGATGATCGAGACGGCGGCGATCCTGTCCGCGGTGGTCGGCAAGTGGGAAGACTTCGCGATCATCATGGTGATGCTGCTGGTCAACGCCGGGCTGGATTTCTTCCAGGAGCACCGGGCCCTCAATGCGCTCAAGGCACTGAAAGTCCGCCTCGCCAACGAAGTGGTGGTGATGCGCGACGGCGCCTTCATCACCGTGCCATCGCGCGAGCTGGTGCCCGGCGACGTGATCAAGCTGCGCATCGGCAATATCGTGCCGGCCGACGTGCAGCTGGTGCAGGGTGATTACCTGCTGGTCGATCAGTCGGCGCTGACCGGCGAGTCCCTGCCGGTGAGCAAGAAGGCGGGGGATCTCGCCTACGCCAATACCATCGTCAAACAGGGCGAAATGCTGGCATTGGTGGTCAATACCGGTGCCAACACCAACTTCCATACCGTGGTGGCGCTGGTGGCGCGCGCCGAGATCGAGCAGCGCAGCCATTTCCAGCAGATGGTGATCCGCATCGGCAACTTCCTGGTGGTGACCACCGTCGCGCTGGTGGTGCTGATCGTGATGGTGTCGCTGTTCCGTCACGAGGCATTGCTGGAGATCGCCCGTTTTGCACTGGTGCTGACCGTTGCGGCCATTCCGGTGGCGTTGCCGGCGGTGCTGTCGGTCACCCTGGCGGTCGGTGCGGTGAATCTGGCGCGTCGCCAGGCCATCGTCAGCCGCTTGTCGGCCATCGAGGAACTGGCCGGCGTGGACGTGTTCTGTTCGGACAAGACCGGTACGCTGACCCGCAACGAAATGCAGGTGGCCGAGCCGGTGGTGCTGCCGGGCCACGATGAGCGCGAGTTGTTCCTGCTGGCGGCACTGGCATCGCGCCGGGAGAACCGCGATCCCATCGAAACGCCGATCTTCCAGCACATCGCCGAGCACTTCCCTGATCTGGACGAGCGGCAATACCAGCAGACGCGTTTCATTCCGTTCGACCCGGTGCGCAAGCGTACGGAGGCGCAGCTGTGAAGCCGAGGGGCGGCAATTCATCGCGGTGAAGGGCGCCGCCCAGGTGTTGATCGGGCTGGCGCAGACCTGCCGGACGACCAGGCGCGGCAGTCCCTGGCAAAGATCGATGAGCTGGCCGGCAAGGGGCTTTCGCACGCTGGCAGTTGCCCGGGGCACGGACGACGCGTCGCCACTGGAGCTGGTCGGGCTGATTCCGCTGTACGACCCGCCGCGCGAGGACTCGGCGCCGGTGATCGCCGAGATGCAGCGCAACGGCGTCGAAGTGAAGATGGTCACCGGCGACAACATGGCCATCGCGCGCGAGATCGGCGCGCGGCTGGGCCTGAAGCAGCGCGCGATGAGCTCCGAGCAGCTCTCCGGCGCGGCCGGCAGCGAGATCGCTGACGCTGGCGGCCGCGCTGGCCGCGGCGATCTACCGGCGCCTGAAGCCGGAAATCTCACAGCGTGACGCGCGTGAGTTTGCCGATCAGGTCATGGAGAGCGTCTCGGAGACGTACGACACGCGGCTGCTGCAGCGGGAATTCCTGCACACGCACGAATCGGCCATCGTCGAGACCATCGAGTCGGTGGACCTGTTCGCGCAGGTGGTGCCGGAGGACAAGTACCGCATCGTCGAGACGTTGCAGAAGGGTGGGCATTATCGTCGGCATGACCGGCGACGGCGTCAATGACGCGCCGGCGCTGAAGAAGGCCGACTGCGGCATCGCGGTAGCCAATGCCACCGATGCGGCGCGCGCGGCCGCCGACATCATCCTGACGGCGCCGGGTCTGAGCGTCATCAACGAGGCGATCAAGCAGGCGCGCATCACCTTCGAGCGGATGAAGAGCTATGCCATGTTCCGCATCGCCGAGACCGTGCGCATCATCCTGTTCATGACACTGTCCATCCTGGTGTTCAATTTCTACCCGATCACCGCGCTGATGATCATCCTGCTGGCGCTGCTCAACGACATCCCGATCCTGGCCATTGCCTACGACAACACGCGCGTGGACGCGAAGCCGGTGCGCTGGAACCTCACGGAGCTGCTGACGGTGTCCGGCGTGCTCGGAATCAGCGGTGTCATCGCCTCGTTCCTGCTGTTCTTCGTGTTGCGGGAGCTTGGATTCCCGGAGGGCATGATACAGAGCCTGATGTTCCTGAAGCTGATCGTCGCCGGCCACAGTACGTTGTACGTGACGCGCAGCAGCGGCTGGTTCTGGCAACGGCCCCTGCCGGCGCCGCTGCTGCTGGGCGCGACCTTCGGTACGGAGATCCTCGGCACGCTGATCGCCGTCTACGGCGTGTTCGTGACGCCCGTGGGCTGGAAGTACGCGCTGTGGATCTGGGTCTACGCCCTGGTGTGGTTCGTCGTCAACGACGCCATCAAGTTGGCCTTGTATCGGCGGCTGCGCGGCCCCGGCTGAGTGGCGTCCCGCCGTCCGGGCGGGCGGCGCCCGGCGGGGATGAAAAGTTTGCTTTACATCTCCATCTTCATGTGCAAAGCTTACTTGTCATTTCGATAAGGGAGTTTGTCATGACAAGTCGAACAGCAGCTCTGGGCAACGGCCGCCGCGTGGCTGGCTTTGCCGCACTGATGATCCTGGTTTGTGCGCCGCTGGCGTCCGTGGCCGCCCCGGCGCGCGCCGAACCACCCATGTGGGTGATCAAGGACGCGGATTCCACGTTGTACCTGTTCGGCACCGTGCATGTGCTGGATCCGGACATGCAATGGCTGACGCCGCGCGTCCAGAAGGCGCTGGATGGCGCCGATGTGTTGTGGGAGGAGGTGGCGCTGCCGGGCACCGTACAGGAAGTACAGGCCCGGCAGTTGCCGCTCCTCCTGCAGCGCGCCGTATCCCCCGACAGGACGTTGTCGAGTCAGCTCACCGAACAGGAGAGGGCCCAGTTGCAGCGCGCGGTGGCGCGCACGCCCAATCCGCAGCAGCTCGGGCCGACGCTGGATCACATGAAACCCTGGTTCGCGACATTGAACCTGGCCATAGCGCCGATGCAGTCGGCGGGCTTTCAGGCCGAGGCCGGCGCCGACATCGTGCTGGCCGCGCGGGCCCACAAGCAGGGCAAGCCGGTGCGCGGCTTCGAGACCATTGCGCAGCAGCTGGATATCCTGGCGGCCGGCAGTGACGCCGAGCAGCTGGCTACGCTGCGATTCTTCCTGGCTATTCCCGATCCGCTATTCGACGGCTACATGGCCGCTGCCGCCAGGACCTTTCGCGCCTGGATGAACGGCGATACGGAGCCGTTGGCCGCCCGCCTCGAAGCCTGGCGTACGGGCGTGGATTCCGCCACCACCCGCATGATGCCGTACCGGGCGCTGATAGCCGATCGCAATGAAGGCTTTGCCCGCCAGATCGCGAAGTTGCTGGACGGTAAAGGCGTTGCCTTCATCGCCGTCGGCGCCGGCCACCTCGTCGGGCCGGACAGCGTGCAGGCAAAGCTTGCCGCGCGCGGCATCCAGGCGCAGTCCTACTGATTCCGCGCAACCCAATCGGAGCTGACCATCATGATCAACAGTGCCGTTATCCCGTGTGAAACCGCCCCGCGTGGCGCGCGGATTCTTGTCTGGATGATTCGCAGCGCTGGGCTTCTCACGCTCTACCTCGTGATCGCCTCTTTCCACGACCCGCTGCCCCATCCGGCGCGCCAGATCGCGGGCGTCCTGCTCACCGGGCTGGCCGTGGCCGGCATCGGCTTGCTCTGGATATTGTGGACCCGGCCGGCGTGCGCACGCCCTGGTCTGGTCCCGCAATTGATCATCACGTGGTGCGTGCTGATGTTCGCCTACACCATGTTCAAGGGCAGCAACTTCGATCCGCTGCCGGATCCGTGGAGCAAGCTGCTGGTTCTACCGCTGTTCCCGCTGATCCTCGGCATGCTCATGTGGGGCATGGCGCGCAACAAGGACGAGGTGCAGCGCGCCGCCGTGTTCGAGGGTTTTGCCTGGGGTGCTCTGGTGGGTGTGGGGCTGATCTTCGCGAGCATCTTCGTGGTCCGATACGCGCCCGGTCTGGCCGACTGGCTGCAGGCAACGGCCTTGCGCGCGCACAACGGTCTGCCTCCCGCGGCCGTGGGCTTCGCGGTGGGCGCGATGTTCTCGCTGATGGTGGTGTGGATGAGCATGTTCATAAGCCGGGCGTTGTGGTGGCGCTCCCGGCTGTAACGGCGCAATCGGAGTATCACGACATGAAGAACCGCCTGCGTGTACTGCGCGCCGGGAAGAACATGAGCCAGGCCGAACTGGGCCGGCTCGTCGGGGTATCGCGCAATTCCATCAACGCGGTGGAAAACGGCAAATTCGACCCGTCCCTGCCGCTGGCCTTCCGCATCGCCGACGTGTTCGGGCTGAAGATCGAGGAGGTGTTCCTGCGTGACGGGGAGTGAGGCGCATCGCCTGTGCGTTGCTGCCTTCGGTTCCGGTTGGTGTTCCGGTCCGCCGGAGTTTCGCGCCGCAGTCTCCGCCGCTTGGCCCGTTCGACGCCCGGGTCGGCGGCGACGATGAAGGGCATTTAATGGTGGCCGGGTGGCCGCGGGCTGGCGGATGCCGGTAATTTCGAGACGCCGTTCCGCGCCCGTTCAGGAACCGTGCCGCAAGCTTGCGCCCAGGGCAGTCGGAGGAGGCTGCACACATTGCAGGAGACAGATTCATGAAGAAGCTGATAGCCGCGCTGGCGCTGGCCTCGGCGGCGGGTGTCACGCCGGCACTGGCCGCGGATGTGGGCATCGCGATCAGCATCGGCGAGCCCGGCTTTTACGGCCAGCTGGTCATCGGTGACGTGGACCGGCCGCGCCTGATCAACGTCCGGCCGGTCGAAGTGGTGCATCGCTACCGGAATCTGGCCCCGATTTACCTGCGCGTGCCCGAAGCGCACCGCCGCAACTGGAAGCACTATTGCGACCGCTACAACGCCTGCGCCCGGCCGGTGTACTTCGTGCGCGATGACTGGTACCGCAATGAATACGCGCCGCGCTATCGCAAGGAGCACGGCCACGACAGGAACGGGAACAACGGCCGCGGGCACGGCAATGACCACGGCAAAGACAAGGCCAGGGGCAAGGGCCACGGCCGGGACGACTGATTTCGACTGGAGCTGACAGGCGCCAACGCAGGAGGCCGGCACAAAGCCGGCCTCTTGCTTTGCAGCGTCAAGGCGGGTGTAAGCTGGGCCGATCCAATACCCGGAGCGTTTTCATGAAACCGGTTTCATCGCTCGCGGCCATTGTGCTGTTCGTCAGCGTTCCCGTCCTGGCGCTGGATCGCAGCGCGCTCCTTATACATGCCGCCCAGCAGGTCTCCGTGGCACGTCTGGATCCCGGCGCTCCGAATGTGCCGCTCGACCAGTGGCTGGCGAAACTGGCCAAGGTCCCGGTCGACGACCTGCAATGGAGTATCGAGGCCTGCGGCGCGTCCGCAGACGGCCGCTCGGGCCAGATCTGCGTGGAAGGTCGGGCTACCCTCTCGCCGATGGCTGCCGCCATCGTTTCGGTCAGCATTCCGGCCAGTAACGGCGCGCTCGGACCGCCGGGATTGTTCAGCGCCTACGTGACTCACGAGGACAGCCGGGAGCCCGCGTCCTCGCTTCGGGAGCTGCAGGAGGACGTTGCGCATCTGCACCTGCATCCCGGCAGGACCGAATACAACTAGCAAGCCCGTGCAGCGCTCCGCCACGTCGGGCGCGCCCGATCACCTGGTGCGTCCGATGACGCGCGGCGTCGATGCTTTCGATGCGCTGGCGCTGCTCGCGCTGCTGCCTTCATGGCTGGGTCTGCTCGGGGGAAGGTTCCGGGTGCTGGATCTGTTCGCCCATTTCCGCTGGCAGTACCTGGTCGCGGGCGTCCTGATCCTGGCGTGGGCAGCGTGGCGCAGGCGCCGATGGGTGTTGAGGCTCGCCGGACCGACCCTGCTGCTCAATGCGTTGCTGATCGGCCAGCTCGCCGTGCACCCTGCGGTCAGCCGCGCGGCCCTGGTGCCGGGATTCTCGCTGCACGTCGTGAGCCTGAACGTTCTGCAGACCAATCGGCACAGGCAGGCCGTGCTCGACTACCTGCTGGCCTCCGACGCCGATGCAGTGGTGTTGCTCGAAGTCGACCGGCGATGGCTCGCGGCGCTGCAGCCGCTGCAGGCAAAGTATCCGTATCACATCGCGCAGCCGCGCCCCGACGCCACAGGCGTGGCCTTCTACAGCCGCGAGCCGTGGAGGAAGGCCGAGGTGCTGCGGTTTGGAGTCCGGGCAATCCCCTCTGTGCAGGTGCGCATGACCCACCAGGGGCGCGAGTTCATCCTCATCGGCACGCATCCGCTGTCTCCAGTCGGCGCGCGGCGCTCGCGCACGCGCGACCGGCAGTTCGCCTGGCTGGCCGATCACGTGCAGCATCTGGACGAGCCTGTGCTGGTGGTCGGTGACATGAACGCCACGCCCTGGTCGGCGGGGCTGCGCATGGCGAGGGCCGGCAGGCTTGGGTTTCGCTCGCTCGACGCACCATGGGCGCCGACCTGGCATGCCCGTTCGCCGCTTGCCATTCCCATCGATCACGCCCTGTGCACCGCGCCGCTGGTGGTTAGCCGCCGCAGTGTCGGTCCCGACGTGGGTTCGGACCATCGACCGCTGGATGTGACTATCGGTTGGGCAGAATGAACGGCTCGTAATGTTCCCCGGGGTGGCGCGTCGGTCCTGCGCGGAGGTATGGTCCCCCCGCATGTGGGTTCGCTCAATAACGACGTTGCCGGTTTGTGGCAGGCGGCCGATGATCCACGCGATCACGCAATAGGAACATGTGCTATTCGGCCATGATCGAGGCGCAGTACGCCGCCTACAAACGTCTCACCGGTGCGGAGCTGGATCTGGAACAGTTCCGGGAGATCTTCGGCTGGACGCCCGAGACGGACCAGCGCCGCATCGTGCCGCGGGCCGTGGAGCGCTGGTTTGATCGTCCGGTCAATGACCAGCAGCGCGCGATTCACGATCTGATAGCCGCACACCGGGACGCACAGGCAGCCAGTTGGCAGCGGGAGCTGTTCGCGCAGCGCAAACGCCTGGCCGACGCCGAGCGCAAGCTGGCGGGCAAGCCCACCAAGTCGGCCGCCGAGAGCAGGCGCATCGCCGGCAGGAAGATCGAGGCGCTGCTCAAGAAGCTGGGGACGCTGAACGACACCAGCGCGCATGCCACCGATGCGCGCATCTTTCCGATGAACTACGCGCCCGTAGTGATCAATGACGAGGGGCGCAAGCTCATCCGCCTGGCGCGCTACCACTGCCGGCTGCCCGGCAAGTCAGCGTCCGTGGATGGGCTGTTCCCGGGCCTGTACAACGCCCGTCGCGACAACCTGGAGAAGTACTGGCGGGTGGCCTTCGGCACCAGCCACGCCGTGATGCTGGTGGACTCCTTCTACGAGAACGTGAAGCGCGGCGGCCGCAATGCGGTGCTGCATTTCCAGCCTCGCCCGGCCGACACCATGCTCATTGCCTGTCTGTACTCCGTATGGACCAACCCCAACGGCAAATCGCTGCTGTCATTCGCTGCAATCACCGACGAGCCGCCTCCCGAAGTCGCGGCCACCGGCCACGATCGCATGATCATCAATCTGCGGCCCGGAGAACGTGGACGCGTGGCTCACGCCGCAGCGCCGCACCGATGCCGAGTTGCAGGCCATCCTCAGCGATCGGCAGACGCCATACTACGAACACGAGGTGCTTGCCGCCTGAGAGTGGCGCAAAATCGCCATCGCCCCGGCAGGACGCCGGGATCCTCCGGTGGAAGGGATGCCACGCATGACCATCTATTTCTCCTCGAAGAAGCTGCTGGAGCCGCCCACCGAGCGGGCCGCTTTCAGCGACCGGCAGGCCTATGTCTGCGCGGAACTGGCAAGGCTCGCCTACTTCAAGTTCGAGGGCGGCCACACGCTGGACGAGGCCTTGCAGGTCGTGCGGGAAATCCTGCCCGACGATCAACGTCGTGCGCTGCTGGAGCAGCAGCTGCGCATCGTGCTGTCCGGTTCGCCCGGCACCGCGGTGGAAGGGCAGCAGGCGCTGGCGCGGATACTGGAAGGTGCCGGATTCACCCTGGCGCAAACCTTCTCCAATGAAGGCACGCAGGCCTTCCTGTGCACCCGGCGCGCGGCGCGCGTCTCGGGGGCGGCCAAGACCGTCGCCTGGCTGGTGTTCCGCGGCACCGAGCCCCGGGACTTTCGCGACATCCGCAGCGACGTGCGGGCAAGCCTGGCCACCGTCAGGCAGGGTGGTGAGACGTTCCAGTTGCACAGCGGTTATCTGGAAGCCTTCAACATCGTGCGAGCGGAGCTGGAACAGGCCCTGGCGGCCACGCTTGCCGATCAACTGATCGTAACCGGCCATTCCCTGGGCGGCGCGCTGGCCATCGTGACCACCCGGCTGCTCCAGCCGGACAGCACGGGTGCCTGCTACACCTTCGGTGCACCGCCGGTCGGTACGGTCGAGGTGCAGAACAGCCTGAAGACCCCCGTGTACGAGATCATCAACGAACTGGACATCGTGCCGCGGCTGCCCAACCCGTGGCTGACCACCGGGTTCGTCGTCCTGCTGCGCATCCTGCGGCTGCTGGCCAAGTGCGTGACACTGGTTGAGAAGGTGCTGGCCAGCGGCACCTGGGACGAGAGACTGGAGCGCTTCATGGAGTCCATGACGCGCTACCGTCATCCGGGCTATGTGAGCTATCTGGTCGGCAGCGGCACCGAGGCGCGCCTGCGCTACAACGTGAGCGGCTTCGACCGCTTCAGGTGGTGGTTGTCGATGACCTGGAAGCGTCGCATCTGGCTGTTCGGCAGAATGGTCGGCGATCATTCCATCGAACTGTACAGTTCGAAGTTGCGCACGCATGCGCTGCGCAGACTGTGAGCGCCAGTCGCGCGATTCTGGCAATCTTCATGCGTGAGCGACCCCGCCAGTAACGACGGTGCGCCGCCGTCGGCGGCCACCGTGGGCGACGGCGATGGCGTGGTGCTGCCGGGCCGGCCGCATCGCTCGGCCGTGCTCACGGCATTGTTCGAACCGCGACCGCTGGGCGGGGCGCGCTGAAGGTGCCATGGGCAATGACGTGTGACTCACGACCGTGCCAGCGCCAGCCGCCTCCTGTAAGGTAGCGTCCGTGCATTCCCGCGGCACCGGCCGGAATGCCGGACGAGCCGAATGAAGAAACTCTCGCGCCTGCCCCTGTCACTGCTGACCCGACTGCGGCTGATCCTCTTCGGTCATGAGGATCTGGTCGGCGTCATCTTCTGGGCCGCGCTGGTCGGGGTGTGCGGGGCGCTGGCCAGCGTCGCGTTCCGCGAAGTCCTGCGCCTGATGGAGGAGCTGTTCACCGGCAGCGGCGCGGGTCTGGTGCAGGCGGCCGCAGCATTGCCATGGTGGCACCGTGCGCTGGTGCCGATGGTCGGTGGCGTGCTGGCCGGCCTGGCGCTGTTCCTGGCGGGCCGTGCGCTGAGTTCTCCGCGTGCGGTGGACTACATGGAAGCCGTGCTGGTCGGTGACGGGCGCATCGGGCTGCGCGCCACGCTGATGAACTCCCTCTCCTCGTTGTTCTCCATCGCCTCCGGCGGTTCGATCGGCCGCGAAGGTCCGATGGTGCAGCTGGCCGCGATGCTGGGTTCGCGGCTGGGTCTGCTGGCGCGCGCGCCGCCGCCACGACTGCGCCTGATGGTGGCCTGCGGCGGCGCCGCCGGCATTGCCGCGGCCTACAACGCGCCGATATCCGGCGCCCTGTTCATTTCCGAGATCGTGCTGGGCTCCACCGCGATGGAGAGCTTCGGGCCGCTGGTGGTGGCCTCGGTCACCTCCAGTGCCACCATCCACCAGTTCCTGGGCTTCGGTCCGGTGTTCACCGTGCCCCATGTGCAGTTCGCGACGAACTGGGAACTGCCCCTGTACGTGCTTGCTGGGGGTGCTGCTGGGTCATCTCTCACCGCCTTTCCTGGCGCTGCTGGATTTCGCCAAGGCCCGCTTCGTCGGCCTGAAGCTGCCCCGCTACTGGCAGCTGGGCCTGGGCGGGCTGATCGTCGGCGTCATCTCGATCTTCGTGCCGGACGTGTGGGGCAACGGCTACAGCGTGGTGGGCGGCATTCTCAGCGGGGACGTGGTGGGCCTGTGGCTGCTGGCGGTGCTGGGCGCCAAGGTGCTCGCCACTTCATCGACGGTCGGCTCCGGCGCCGTTGGCGGTGTGTTCACGCCGACGTTGTTCATCGGATGCGCGGTGGGCGCGTTGTTTGGTGGCGTGCTGCACCATGCGTTGCCGTCCTTCACTTCCGTGCCCACGGCCTATGCGCTGGTGGGCATGGGCGGATTCCTCGCCGCCACCACGCATGCACCGCTGACTTCCATCCTGATGCTGTTCGAAATGACGCTGGACTACCAGATCGTGCTGCCGCTGATGCTCACGTGCGTCACCGCGCACTACACGGCGCGGGTCTATCGTCGCGGCGAGTCCATCTACCACGCGACGCTGGCACGAGCCACCGGCGCCGACGACGATGACTGGCGCCTGCGTACGGTGGATGCGCTGGTCAAGCCGGCGCCGGCGACGGTGCAGCGTTCCACGGCCCTGAAGGCCATGTTCGATGCGTTGCCCAAGCGTCCGCTGTCCCGCGTCTACGTGCTCGACGGCGAGGATCTGCAGGCCTGGCTGGACCCGCGCGAACTGCTGGCACGGGTCAAGAGCGGCGAGCTCGATGGTGACGATCCGGTCGAATCGGTGGCCCATCCGGTCACCTTCACGCTGACGCCGGAAATGCCGCTGTGCAATGCCCTGGACGGCTTCCTGCGCGAACACGCCACGGTGTTGCCGGTAACGCCCGGCCAGTGGCGCAACACGCTGATCGGCGAGGTCTCGCGTCACGACGTGCTGCTGGCCATCCAGGACCGTCTCACCTATCCGCGTTAGGGCGCGGCCTGCCTTCAGCCATCGTCCGCGCTGGATAGTGGCCGCGCCACGTGCTCCAGCGGCCGACGTTCCGCGGCAATGCCGATCTTCCAGGTGACGAACGCGGCGACGAGCATCAGCGCCGCGCCGAACACGTAGCCGCCGGCGATGGCGCTGCGCTCGCCCGTGCCGATCAGCACGCCGAACCACCATGGCGCGACGATGCCGCCGAGCGCCGTGCCCAGCGAGTAGATGATGGCAATCGCGACCGCGCGCATTTCCAGTGGAAAGGACTCGCCCACCGTGAGGTAGGCGCTGCTGGCCGCGGCAGAGGCGAAGAAGAACACCACCGACCAGGCGATGGTCTGGCCCGTGGCCGACAGCCAGCCGTTCACGAACAGCCAGGCGGTGAGCAGCAGCAGGACGCCGGAGGCCGCGTACGTGAGCCCGATCATCAATCGCCGGCCCAGCGTATCGAACAGGTGCCCCAGCAGCAGCGGTCCCAGGAAGTTGCCGGCCGCGAAGGGCAGTATGTACAGGCCGATGTCCTGCTCGGGCACCTGGAAGAAGCGTCCCAGCACCAGCGCGTAAGTGAAGAAGATCGCGTTGTAGAAGAAGGCCTGCGAGCTCATCAGCACCATGGCATACACGGAGCGTCGCGGGTATGTCCTGAACAGCGTGCGGGCAACGTCCAGCCAGTGCAGCGGTCGGTCGGTCAACACGATGCGCGTGAGCGGCGCCGCGTCCGGTGCGGGCGAGTGCGTTGCCTCGATCCCGGCGACGATCAGCTCACCCTCGGCCACGCGTCCGTGCGTCATCAGCCAGCGCGGACTCTCCGGAATGAAGCGCCTGAGGTACAGGATGACCAGCCCGAGCACTGCGCCGATGGCAAAGCATGCGCGCCAGCCCATGTCCGGCGGCAGGCGACCGGGCTGCAGCAGAATCACCGCGCCGCCGGCTCCCATTGCGGCACCGATCCAGTAGCTGCCGTTGACCAACAGGTCGGTACGGCCGCGGTAGCGTGCGGGAATCAGTTCCTGTATCGCCGAATTGACGGCCGAATACTCACCGCCGATGCCGGCGCCCGTGAGCATGCGCAGCAGCGCATAGGTGAAGAAATTGGTGGAGAACGCCGTGGCCAGTGTCGCGACCAGATACAGGCCGACGGTTATGCTGAACAGCCGGCGCCGGCCCCAGCGATCGGCAAGCCAGCCGAACACCAGTGCGCCACTGACGGCGCCCAGTACATACAGGCTGCCACTGGCCAGTGCCACCTGTGCGTCGGTCAGGTGCAGGGCGGGGCTGGACTTCAATGCGCCGGAAATCGATCCGGCCAGCGTTACCTCCAGTCCGTCGAGGATCCAGGTGATGCCCAGGGCCGCGAGCACCAGCACGTGGAAGCGGCCCCATTGAAGGCGATCCAGGCGCGAGGGAATGTCTGTCGCGAAGGTCTCCGCCATTCGCCCCGTGCTGTTGCCGATGTCGGGCATGAGCCGACCCTAAGGGGGCGGATCGCGTGAATCAACCCCGCTGATTCCCCGTAGAGGTCCGTTGCAGTAGTCTGTGCAAAAGCGGGAGGGAGCCATGCGTACATTCGGCTTTGGTCAGCAGAGCGGGCAGATCATGCAGATGGCCTATACGGTCAGGGACATCCGTGCCGCCATCGACTGGTGGATCCAGGACGCCAATGTCGGCCCGTGGTTCCTGCTGGAGAGCTTCACCGGACCGGAGCAGCGCTATCGCGGTGAACCCACGCAGGCAGACGTTGCCCTGGCGATGTCCTTCGCCGGGCACATGAACATCGAACTGATCCAGCCCAAGGATGACCGGCCATCCGTGTACCGTGAGACGATCCAGACACGCGGTTATGGCTTTCATCACATGGCCATGGCGGTCGAGGACGTCGAAGCAGAGCGTGCCAGGTACCACATGCGCGGTTATCACACGGCCTTCTCCACGCCCGTACCCAGCGGCGGCAGCGTCTATTTCATGGGAGATGGTCCCGGGGCGCCGTGCTTCATCGAGCTGATCCCGGCCACGGACAGCACGGACGAGATGTTCACGCGCTACTGGAAGGCCTCTCTGGGCTGGGATGGCAGCGATCCCATCCGGAAATTCGGCTGACGGATTTGCCTGCGCCGCCCTGAATGCTACGCCGCGGGGCGCTGACGCGGTATTCTCTCGCGGCCGGAAACTGATCGGAAATTGTCTGGGGGGATCTTCATGCATCGCGCCGTTCGCTCTACCGCCCTGCTGATTGTGCTGCTGGCCACCGTCTGCGCCTGCACGAAGACGCCACCGCCCGCCACGGAGGCGCAGGCTGCCGCGGTCACCGCGCAGCGCATGGAAAACGCGGACAAGGAGCCCGGGCAGTGGATGTCCCACGGCCGTACCTGGAGCGAACAGCGCTTCAGTCCGCTCAAGCAGATCGACGACAAGAACGTGAAGGACCTCGGCCTGGCGTGGTTCGCGGACCTGAATACCTATCGCGGCGTGGCCGCGACGCCGCTGGTCATCGACGGGGTGATGTACAACGTTTCGGCCTGGGATGTCACCACCGCCTACGATGCCGCCACCGGCAAGGTGCTGTGGACCTACGATCCGCAGATCTCGCCGGAACAGGGCGCGGTGGCCTGCTGCGGTCCGGTCAGCCGCGGGCTTGCGGCCTGGAACGGCAAGATCTTCCTCGGCACGCTGACCGCGCACCTGATCGCACTGGATGCGAAGACCGGTCACGTGCTGTGGGACACGAACACCGCCGACCCGGACCAGCCCTTGTCCATCACCGGTGCGCCGCGGGTGACCAAGGACGGACTGGTGGTGATCGGCAACGGCGGCGGCGATCTGGGCGCGCGCGGCTACATGTCCGCCTATGACTCCAACACCGGCAAGCAGGTGTGGAAGTTCTACCTCGTGCCGGGAGATCCGTCCAAGCCGGACGGCGTGGCCTCGGACTCCATCATGCCGATGGCGGCCAAGACCTGGCATGGCCAGTGGTGGAAGACCGGCGGCGGTGGCAATGACTGGGACACCATCGTCTACGACCCCGAACTGGACTACGTCTACTTCGGTACCGGCAACGGCTCGCCGCATCCGCAGGCCTTCCGCTCGCCCGGTGGCGGCGACAACCTGTTCCTTGCCTCCATCGTCGCAGTGAACGCCAAGACCGGCGAATACGTGTGGCACTACCAGGAAGTGCCCGGCGAGCAGTGGGACTACGACAGCACCTCGTCGCTGATCCTGGCGGACCTGACCATCGACGGCAAACCGCGCAAGGTCATCATGCACGCGCCGAAGGACGGCTTCTTCTATGTGGTGGACCGTGCCACCGGCGAGCTGATCTCGGCGCAGAACTTCGTGCCCAATACCTGGGCCTCGCATGTGGACATGAAGACGGGGCGCCCGGTGGTCAATGCCGACGCCATGGTCGAGGTGAAGCCGCACATCATCACGCCCAATGCCGCGCACAACTGGAATCCAATGGCTTTCAGCCCGCTCACCGGCCTGGTGTACATCCCGGTTCAGGTGCAGTGGATGGTCGTCTCGCGCGTGCCCGACGGGCAGTTCGTGTTCCGGCTGGGCAAGACCACGCTCGGTGCCGGCTACAGGAACTTCCCCGAGCTGCGTCGCGAGTTCAACAAGAAGGTCAACAGCAGCGACGAGGGCTACACGCTGGCCTGGGATCCGGTGGCGCAGAAGGAGCGCTTCCGGATCAACAATCCGTACAACTTCCAGGGCGGCACGCTGGTCACCGCGGGCAATCTGCTGGTGCAGGGCACGATGAACAATACCCTGGCGATCTACAAGGCCGATACCGGCGAGAAGTTGTGGGAGTCCTCGACCGTGTCGGTGCCGGTGGCAGGGCCGATTTCCTACAGCGTCAACGGCACGCAGTACATCGCGGTCAATGCGGGCTGGAACAACGCCATCGTGCATGGTCTGCACAACCCGCCCAAGCCATTCACGACCGGGCCGGCCAAGCTGGTGGTGTTCCGGCTCGGTGCCACGGGCGTGGAGTTGCCGCCGGCGCCGCCGATGGAGTCCCTGTCGCCGCCGCCCGCCGCGCATCAGCCGGCCGGCAAGGTGACCGAGGGCGCCGGATTGTTTGCGCAGTACTGCTCGACCTGCCACGGCCAGAACGCCAACGGCTCGGGTCCGAAGGACCTGCGGTTCATCCCGCCCGAGGCCCATGAGCAGTTCGCCGACATCGTGCTGGGCGGCAAGTTCAAGGACAAGGGAATGGTCCCATTCAAGGGCCAGCTCACGCCGGAACAGGTCGATGCCATCCATTCCTTCGTGATCGAGCGCGGCCAGGAGGACTGGCAGCCGGTGTTCGGCCCGCCGCCGCCGCCGCGGCGCTGAGAGCCCCGCAACCCATGACGTAGCGCACATCCCGCGGTTGCGGGACAGCCCGTACGTTGGCAGCGCGAACTGCATCACGTTCGTGTACGCGGAATTGCCGCTACACATAACGGACTATGCACGGAAGGCGCACCAACAAGGAAGTCGCGGATTTCGCGCCGGAAGGCACCGGCGTACTGGATGCGGCGCAGACCCTGAAGATGCTGGCGCTCACCGCCGCCGACGCCGTCTCCGATGATACGGAGGAGGGCATCGAAGCGCTGCACAACGCCACGTTCGTGCAGCTTCCGCTGGGCGTCGGATACGCCAACAGGGAAGGCAATTTCATCTGGTGCAACGCGGCCTTCGACCGGATGCTGGGCCTGCAACCCGGCGAGCACAAGAACAAGTCCATCCGTGAGCTGACGCATGCCACGGACATGCCCACCAACAGTCAGTTGCTGACGGACCTGTGGGAGGGTCGCGCTGATTCCTACTCGATGGAAAAGCGCTATATGCGGCGCGACGGAACAGCTCTGTGGGTTCAAGTCACGGCGGCCCTGATTCGCACGCCGGCGGGCGAGGCCGTCTGCACGGTCGGCTTCCTGGCGGACATCACCGTTCGCAAGACCATGGAAGCGGAGGTCGAGCGGGTACAGAAGGCGCTGGTGGATGCCTCCCGGCAGGCCGGCATGGCCGAAGTCGCGACCAACGTGCTGCACAACGTCGGCAATGTGCTCAACAGCGTCAACGTCTCGGCCAGCCTGGTTTCCGACAGGATCAAGAGCAGCAAGGCCGCGCGGCTTGGAGATGTCGCCAAGCTCCTCGAACAGAATGTGGCCGATCTGCCGCGCTTCTTCGGCGAAGACGACCGCGGCAAGAAGCTGCCGCACTACCTGCGCGCACTGGCCACGCAGCTGGGTGTGGAGCGCGAGTCGCTGCTGAAGGAGATCGGCAATCTGCGCGCCAATCTGGACCATATCCGCGAAGCGGTCACCATGCAGCAGACTTACGCGAAGCGTTGCGGCGTGCTGGAGAAGGTGTCGGTGGTGGATCTGGTCGAGGACAGCCTGCGCATGAATACCGGCGCCCTTACGCGCCATCACATCGGGCTCAAGCGCGATTTCCGTGATCGGCCGGAGATCACCGTGGAACGGCACAAGGTGCTGCAGATTCTGGTCAACCTGATCCGCAATGCCAAGTACGCCTGCGATGAAACGGGCCGCAATGACAAGGAAGTGGTGCTGCGTATCGAGTCGGTACCGCAAGGTGCGCGGGTCTCGGTAATCGACAATGGCGTCGGCATCGCGCCGGAAGTGATGGAGCGCTTGTTCACTCATGGCTTCACCACCCGCAAGTCCGGGCACGGATTCGGCCTGCACAGTGCTTCGCTGGCTGCCGCCGAGATGGGTGGCGAGTTGTCTGCGAGCAGTGACGGGGTGGGGCGCGGCGCCACCTTCCATCTGACTCTGCCAGCCACGCCGCCGCCGGGAAGCCGCAAATGAGCGAGTCGGCGGGCCGGGACAACGGGTCCCAGCAGGCACTGCTGTGCCTGAATCGCCGTGTGCTGGTGATCGACGACAACGAGGCCATCCACGAGGACTTCCGCAAGGTGCTTGGCGGTACCGTCGCCGCGGAGGAAGACGTACTGGATCTGCTCGAGTCGGAACTGCTGGGCGGGGAAGTCGAGTCCAGTACGCCGCGGTTCGAAGTGGACGTGGCGTTCCAGGGCGAAGAGGGCTTCAACAAGGTACTCACCGCCATGCAGGACGGTCGTCCGTATGCGCTGGCTTTCGTCGACATGCGCATGCCGCCGGGCTGGGACGGCCTGAAGACCATAGAACAGTTGTGGAAGACCGATCCGTCACTGCAGGTGGTCATCTGCTCCGCGCACTCGGACTACGAGTGGAACGAGGTCGTGGCGCGTCTGAACTTCTCGGACAAGCTGCTCGTGCTGCGCAAGCCCTTCGAGCCCATCGAAGTGCAGCAATGCGCCAGCGCGTTGTGCCAGAAGTGGCACAACGAGCGGCTGGTTCGAGGCCAGGTGCAGGCGCTGGAGAAGATGGTGGCCGCGCGTACCCGTGGCCTGGAGGCGGCCAACCGCCAGTTGCGCCACATGGCCACACATGACGCACTGACCGGCCTGCCCAACCGGGCACTGCTCGAGGATCGCCTGCACCAGGCCATGGCACAGGCGCAGCGCAATGGTCAGAGCTTTGCCGTGCTGGTGTGCGACCTGGACCGCTTCAAGCTGGTCAACGATTCCATGGGGCATCACGCCGGCGACCTGTTCCTGCAGGAGATCGCAAAGCGGCTGTCTTCCTGCGTGCGCGAAGGCGATACCCTGGCGCGGCAGGGTGGCGACGAATTCGTGTTCGTGCTCAATCCGCCTGCCGGGGAGTCTGAAGCCGCGGCCGTATCGCAGCGCGCGCAGGCCGCGCTGGCCGCCCCGATGCGCATCGACGGCATCGACATCCATACCACCGCCAGCTTTGGCGTGGCCATTTTCCCGCGTGATGGTTCGCGTTCGGATCTGCTGCTTGCCAACGCCGATGCGGCCATGTACCACGCCAAGCAGAACGGCAGCGGCGTGCGGCACTTCTCGGCCAACATGGGCGATACCGCCACGTATCGCCTGAAGCTGGAAAGTGATCTGCACCAGGCGCTGAAGACCAGCCAGTTCGAGTTGCACTACCAGCCCAAGGTGGACATGCGCACCGGCATGGTGCGCAGCGCCGAGGCCCTGCTGCGGTGGCGCCATCCCGAACGCGACTACATACCGCCGACCGATTTCATCTCGGTAGCCGAAGAGACCGGCCAGATCGGCCCGATCGGGCTGTGGGTTCTGCGCGAGGCCTGCCGGCAGGCCAAGGAATGGCGGGATGCGGGACTGCCGCAGGTGCGCGTGGCCGTGAACATATCTGCCGTCCAGTTCCACCAGCCGGGTCTGGTTGAATGCGTGTGCGAGGCACTGCGCGATGCGCATCTGGATCCGCATGCACTGGAGATAGAGCTGACGGAGAGCTGCGTAATGAGCAATCCCGAGGAGTCGATCGCGATCCTCGAGGAATTGAGCGCCATGGGCGTGGTGATGTCCGTGGACGACTTCGGTACGGGCTACTCCAGCATGAGCTACCTGCGCCGCTTCCCCATCGACAAGCTGAAGATCGACAAGACATTCATCGCCGGCATGGGCAAGGCCGGCGAGGACGAGTCCATCGTACAGGCCATCATCTCGCTGGCGCACAGCCTGCGCCTGAAAGTGGTGGCGGAGGGTGTGGAAACGGCCGAGCAGTATGCGGCGCTCAAGGCCATGGGTTGCGACCAGTACCAGGGCTTCTACTGCAGCCCGGCCGTGCCGACCGCGCAGTTTGCCGAGTTGCTGCGCAAACACGGCGCCCCGCAGCGGCACGCCGGGCACCATGTGGTCGAAGAGACGCTGAGCAAGCTGGCGCCGTCGCGGCGCGGTTAGGAATCCCTAACGGCAGGCAAAGCTGGCCGCCTCGTCCGGGTTGCCGCCCTGGTAGCGTGCGACTTGCGGGAACGGGCACAGCGGCCGCGATTTTCCCGGGAACGCGCGGCCGGTTGCGATCACGCGGTCCGGCGCCTGCCCCTGTTCGACCCACGTCTGGATGGCCGTGAGCATGTCGAACTGGTCGGTGGACTGGCCGCCGCCGCAGTGTGTCATGCCCGGTACAAGGAACAGTCTGGCCCAGCCCTGCGGGCCGCTGGTCGTCCCGCGGTGTCAGCTTCTCGTACCAATTCACCAGCGCGCCGGTGGACATCGCCTGGTCCGACAGGCCGTGGTAGACGATGAGTTTGGCACCGCGTCCGGCAAACGTGGTGAGCAGCGAGCCGTTCGCGTCGTTGATGGCTGCGGTTTCGGCGGTGCGCGCCATGTCGCGGTCGAAGTCAAAGCGCAGCGGGTCGAACTGCGGATCCGGTGGCGTCAGCACGAAATCGCGCAGCACGTCCACGCCCAGTGTGGCATTGGCCGGCGCCCGACCTTCGCTGCCCAGATGCATCGAACGCCAGGCCGGTTGCGCGATACCGGTGTCGTACGGGAAGTACCCGTACAGTGACTCACCGCGTGAGTTGCGCGCGCCGCCGAATATCTTTTGCAATGCATCGGCCTGCCCGGCGGCGAGACATTGACCGCTCGCCGGCGCGCCATCCTTGCCGCACACCAGCTGCTGCGGGCTGAAGTGGCAGGCACGAAAGTCGTTGATCATCCCGTCGGCAAGGCCGTCCAGCGCATCGCACTGCTTCAATACCGCATCGGACACGGCCTTGAGCTGTGCGTCGCTGAACGCGCGCGACAGGTCGGGTTTGCCCGCGGCGTCACGCGGCGCGATCCTGGTGACCGTCTGCAGGCTCCAGATCTGATTGATGACCACGCGGGTGAGATTCCACGAGGCATTGCCGGCTACCACGCCGTCGAATTCCAGCGGCAGTCGCTCGGCAGCCAGCATCGCCTCGCGACCACCGGTGGAGCAGCCCATGAAATAGGAGTGCTCGGGTTGGCGGCCATAGAAACCGGCCAGCACCGACTTGGCCTCGTGCGTGGCGCGCTCCACGGCCTGATAGGCGAAATCCAGTTTGGCCTGCTGATCGGCGCCAAAACGCGCATCGATATTGTTGCGGCCGCGATGGCCGCTGTCGGTGGATACCACTGCGAAGCCGCGCTCCAGCGCCGAAGGAAAGCCGGCAACGCGGCCGGTGGCAGGCGGCAGCGTGCCGTCCAGTCCGCCGCCGCCCTGGAACAGCAGCCGACCGTTCCAGTCTTGCGGCAGGCGCAGCTCGACACCGGTGCCGTAACTCATCTGCGGCAGGCCCGATGGCCGCGCGCCCATCATCAGCCGTAACAGGCAGTGCGCGGGCATGGAGACCGTGGCCCCACCGGGACCGGTACTCTGACGCGACGCGACCACCCATTCGGCGGTTTGCACCTGAATCTGTGCGGTCGAACGCGTGGCCAGCGCCGCACAGGTCTGCTCATCGGGCGAGCCCTGCGCCGCCGCGGCCAGCGCCGGGCACAGCAACAGCAACAGCGGCAGCGCCAGGTGCGTCAGTTTGCTCACGGGAGCCTCTTCTTCTCGAGTGTCCAGGCCGGGTCCCGGCACAATCCGCAGTTCTTGCCGACGAAGCGCGCGGCTGCCTGCTTGTCGCCGCGCAATTGCCATTGCAGCCAGCTCACCGCAACCTGCGCGACCGGCCCACCGTTGGGCTGGTAGTAGGTGCCACCGTGCCCGGTGGCGATGTTCGCCACCGCGACGGGCACTTGATCGATGCGTTTGAAATCATCCATGCCGTTGGCATACGCGATATCCGTGGGGCCTCCCAGGATATACAGCACCGGGCTGTGCAGCTTGAGCAAGTCAGCCTTCTTCATGTCCATGCCCGGAATCGGGCTGGCCCCGTCATTGAAAATGCCCGTGTTCTGCAGCACCGCGGTCTTCACGCGCGGATCGGCCGCGGCGGCGATGGCCTGCAGCCCGCCACAACTGTAGCCGGAGATGGCGATCTGCTGCGGATCGATCCGTCCGAAGTAGGGGCTGCCGCGCCGCTTGTTTTCCTGCAGTGCCCAGTCGATGGCCTGATTGAGCTGCAAGGCGCTGGTCTGGGGTGGCGGCAGCTGCGGCGGACCGCCGGTCGGCGCAGCGGGCGGCGGTGTCGCGGCCCGCGGTGGTGCGCCGGGTCCGCTGAGAATGCGGCCGTTGGCAATCACCAGATAGCCATGAGAGGCGAGCTCCAGCAGGTGGAAGCGGCTGCCCGCGCCATCGGCCGAGCAACCACCGTTGCCCCAGGCAACCACACCCAGCTTGAGTTTGCCGAGCGCGGCCAGGTCGCGCGGCCGGTAGACCACGTGGTCGGGCAGCGAAGCGACTTGCTCCTTCATGGCAGGGTAGGGACCGGTGCCTGGATTATCCGGCAGGGAATTTGTTTCGGGAGGCTGCTGCGCAAGTGTCGTGGTGACGCACAGCATGGTGGCGTACAGCATGGACAGAATCAGCAGGCAGCGACGCGCTGGCGATGACTTGTTCATCGGATCCTCCCCCTTTCAACGTTGACCGTTCGGCCGTGTGATTGTAACGACGGTTACAAACAGCGGACAATGGTGGCATGAAACGACAGACCGAATCCGCACCACACCGTCACTTCTCCACCGGTGTGCGCCTCATAGAGCGTGCCATCAGCCCGGAAGGTGCGCCCGTGATCGGTCTGCACCTGTACATGGCGTTCGGTGCGCTGGCGCGATCCATGGCGCGCGGCGGCCGTTTCGCCGCCATCAAGCCAGCCTCGATAGGCGTTCCGGCGCTTCTGAAGGCGCATCCGGGTCTCAGTCAGACTGAACTTGCCGACCTGATGGGCATCGAGCGAATGACCGCGGGAATCCAGGTGGAGCGCTGCATTCGCCACGGGCTGGTGCGTCGTGAGCGTTCGGCCACGGACCGGCGCAAGTACCGGCTGTATGTCACGCCCAAGGGACTCGCCAATCTGCGCCGCATCGCGTCGCTGATTCCCCTGCACGAGCAATATCTGTTCGGACGGCTGTCGCGCAGCGAACGCACGATGTTCCATCGACTGCTGCGCAAGCTGATCGATGGTCCGCACCGCACTGGAAAGTAAAGCGATGTGCAAAATGTCCGCGGCATGGTGATACTGCCGTTACCAACAACATCAGGGGTGCTCCCATGACGGGTTCCTTCGCGCCACGGCTGCGTGCCGTGGCATTGCTGACTTTCTCCTCGATGATGATTGCCGGTGCCGCCATGGCACAGCGCCCGTCGGCGCCCGGACCGGCGCCACTCGGCACGCCGCCGCCGGCCGCAGCACTGCCGCGCGCCGAGTTCGTGTTCGAGGAGCGCGTGACGCTGGCTCCGGCCGTGGTGCTGGGCGATACCGATCTGGGACATCGCCAGTACATTCCGATCACCGGCGGTACGATTGCCGGTCCCAAATTCAAAGGCACCGTGGTCCCGGGAGGCTGGGACTTCCAGCTGCAATATGCGGGTGGCTGCGGCTCGCTCTCGGCCGATTACTTCCTGCGTGCCGAGGACGGCACGCTCATTCACGTGCTGAACCAGGGTTTCAACTGTGCGTCTGGCGGCGGGGACGCCGGGCGCAACTGGACCAGGCCAACCTTCGAGGCCCCCAAGGGCAGTGCCTACGAATGGCTGACTCGCGGGACGTTTGTCGGGGCGCTGGAACTGGAGCCGCCGGCCACGCCGCCGCCGCCCGGAACCAAGCCGCCGCTGGCCGCCATTCGAATCAAGTTCTATCAGATCAAATGATCGGGCCGGTCCTGCTCACTGGGCCAGTGGGAGCTGCAGGGCAACGGTAAGCCCCCCGCCTTCGCGATTGTGCAGCGACAGGCGTCCACCGTGGGCCTCGACGATCTCGCGCGCCAGCGCCAGCCCGAGGCCGGTGCCGTGGCGCTTGGTGGAGTAGAACGGCACCAGCGCGCTTTGCCAGCACCGCTTCGCTCATGCCGGGCCCGCTGTCGCGTACCTCGATGCGCAGCGAGGACGGCAGGCGCATCAGGTGCACGGCGACGGCGTCGGGCGGTGATCCGGACTCGTGCGCGTTCTTCAGCAGGTTGAGCAGCGCCTGCTCCATCTGCGCGGGATCGAACGCGGCCTGCCGGCGGGTCTTCGGGCATTTCAAGCTGGAAGGCGATCTGCCGCTGCAGGCCCTCGAGAAATTCGCGCCAGTCGACCTGCTTCAATTGTGGTTGCGGCAGTTTGGCGAAGCGCGCATAGCCGCCGATGAATCCCTCCAGGTGCCGTGCCCGTTCCTCGATGGTGGCGAACACCTCAGCCAGTCGTGCGGTCTGCCCGCGCTGTACCAGCTCGGCGCCGGAGTGCGCCAGCGATGCCATGGGCGCCAGCGAGTTGTTCAGCTCATGGCTGATCACCCGGATCACCTTCTTCCAGGTCTGCACTTCCTGGCGGCGCAGCTCGCTGGTCAGCAGGCGCAGCAGCAGCAGTTCGTGCTCGCGGCCATTGAGTGCGAAGCGGCGCCGCGACAGGTGGTATACCTGTTCCTCGCCGCCGTCCTGCGTGGCCGGCTCGACGGTAAACAGGCCGTCGCCGCCACGCTCCAGGGCTTCGCGCATCTGCGCCGGCGCGGCGGTCAGCAGATCCTCGAAATGGCGACCTTCGAGCTTCCACCCGCTGTTGAGCAGCTTGCGTGCGGTCAGGTTGGCAAACACGATGCGTGGTGCGCCGTCGCCGCCCGCGGCAATCAGCAACATTGCCACGGGTGTGTTCTGCACCATGGTGTCCAGCAGCAGTTCGCGCTGCACCAGACCCAGGCGCTGTTCGCGCAGTACTTCGCCGAGTTCGCCGTGGGCGGCCACCAGCTCGCCAGCTCGTCGTCGCCGCGCCAGTGGATGCCGAAGTTGTACTCGCCGTCACGATAGTCTGCACGCTGCCGGCCAGCGCGCGGAACAGGGAGCTGAGCGGGAGCAGAGCGCGGCGCACGGCCCACAGCGCCACAGGCACGATCACGAGCAGCGTCAACAATGCGGCCAGCCAGGCGTCGCCCAGCCAGCGCGCCACAAGCAGCACCAGCCCGACCGCCAGTGCCAGCAACGGCAGCAGCCAGGCAAGCAGCCTTCCCGCAAGCGAGCGATGGATCATCCCGGGGCGGATTATCGGTGCTGGATGCCGTAGCGGTCCATGCGCCGGTACAGCGCCTGGCGCGACAACCCCAGTTCGGCGGCGGCCTGCGCGATCACGCCGCCGGCGCGTGTCAGTGCGGCTTCGATGTCGCTCTTGTCCGGCTCGCGCGCGGCGGGTGCGCGCGGCGCCGGGGTCTTCGGCAGTTGCAGGTCCGTGGCCTCGATGCGCTCCCCCGCGGCCAGCACTCCGGCGCGCTGTATGACATTGCGCAATTCGCGCACGTTGCCCGGCCAGCCGTGGCGCAGCAATGCCGCCCGGGCGCCCTCCGACAGCGGTTTGTCGGCGGGGCGGAAGCTCTCGGCCAGCGGCAGGATGTCGCCCGGTCGCTCGGCCAGCGGCGGCAGTGCGAGCTCGATGGCGTTGAGGCGGTAGAACAGATCCTCGCGGAAGCTGCCTTCGGCGATCATCCCCGGCAGGTCGGCGTTGGTGGCGCTGATCACGCGCACCTTCACCTGGCGCTCGCGGTTGGACCCGAGCCGTTCGAAGCGCCCGGTCTCCAGCACCCGCAGCAACTTTGCCTGCCCGGCCGGCGGCAGCGTGCCGATCTCGTCGAGGAACAGCGTGCCGCCATCGGCGGCCTCGAACTTGCCCTCGCGCGCCTTGTTGGCGCCGGTGTAGGCGCCGGCCTCGGCACCGAACAGTTCGGCTTCGATCAATTCGGCGGGCAGCGCGCCGCAGTTCAGCGTGACGAATGGCCCGTCCTTCACCGCCGAATTGGCCTGGATGATGGCGGCGATTCTTCTCCTTGCCGGCGCCGTTCGGCCCGGTGATCAGCACCGGCAGATCCGAGCGCGCCACCTGGCAGGCCAGTGCCACCACGCGCTCCGTTGCCGGGTCGGCGAAGACCGAAGCCGGCCAGGTCGTAGCGCGCGGCGAGCTGTGTGCGGCGCTCGCGCTCGCGCTCGTGGCGGCGTTCCAGTTCGCGCCTTGCCTCGACCAGTTCCAGCAGGTTGTTGACCGTGGCCAGCAGCCTCCGGTCGTCCCAGGGCTTGGCCAGGTAGTCGGCCGCGCCGGCCTTGACCAGTTCCACGGCACTGTCCAGGTGCGTCCACGAGGTCAGCAGGATCACCGGCAGATCCGGATGCTCGCTGCGGATGGCGCCGAACAGCGCGGCACCTTCGCCGCCGGAGGTGGTGTCGGCGGTGAAGTTCATGTCCTGGATGACCAGGTCCACCGATTCCTGGCGCAGGAGCGCGAGCCCTGCCTCGGGCGAGTCCGCATGCAGTGTGTCGATGTCGTGCAATGAGAACAGCACTTCCAGTGCCGTTCCCACCGCCGGGTTGTCGTCGATGACCAGTACGTTGGGCATGGCCGCGATTATGCGCTGCGCGTGGCGATGGCGGGTGGCACGCCGCTGGCGCGGCGCGCCGGCCCCAGCACCGAGAACTGGCCGAGCAACCACAGCACCACCGCGCCGGCCGGCAGGTAGTACAGCGGCAGGCGCGGCAGCCCGCCCTTTGCCATGAGCAACTGGTTGAGGCCGTAGGCCAGCAGCATGCCGATCACGATGCCCACAGTGACCAGCAGGAAGTTCTCGGTCTGGAAGTAGCGCAGGATCTGCGCGCGGGTCGCCCCCAGCGCGCGGCGTACGCCGATCTGGCGCGTGCGCTGCTGCACCCAGAAGCTGGCCAGGCCCACGATGCCCAGCGCGGTCACCACCAGCAGCGCCACGATCGCGATCACCAGCATCCAGGCCATGCTCCGGTCGCGCTTGTAATAGTCGGCGCGCATGTCGGTGAGCGTGCCCTGGTTCATCACCAGGCGATTGGGACTGTTCTTCATCAATGCGGCAACCGCGGCCTTCTGCACCTCGGCGCGTCGATCCGGGTCGGTGCGCAGCAGGTAGTTGCTGCCCAGGCCATAGGGAATGCGCACCGGGATGACCAGCGAGTACTCGCGTGCAACTTCACCGTCCCGGTCGTTGGGACGCATCAGGTGATCCACGATGCCGACGATGGTCGTGGATATCTCGCCGAGCCCGAAGATCTGCTTGCCCAGCGCGTTCTGTCCGGGAAACAGCCGCTCGGCGAGGCTGCGTGTGATGATCGCGACCGGGATGCCGCCCGACGGGCCGGTGATCTGCACCTTGTCCCAGTCGAGGAACTCGGCGGGCTTGAACCCGCGTCCGGCCACCAGGTGCAGCCCGAACGTATCCAGAAGCTGCTCGTCGGCCATGTACAGGGTGGCGTTGAGCGTCGGTCGGTCCTGGTCCTTGGTCAGACTCAAGCTGGTGTTCCAGGAGCTGTTGCCGTAGACGACTTCGTTGACCATCGAGGCGGCCTTCACACCCGGCAGGCCGCGCAGTGCGGCGAGGTCGGCACGAGTCTGTGCCGCGGCATCGTCGTCCTTGCCGATGCCGGTAATCTGTACACGCACGATCTGGTCTTCGGCCAGCCCGGTGACGCGATGCATGCGCTCCAGCCGGTTGCCGACCATGAACAGCGCATTGCACACGATGGCGCAGGTGAGCGCGATTTCCAGGACGATCAGCGCGGCGGCCGTCTTGTGGCGGCCGAGTGTGGACAGGATGGGGCGGATTTCCATGGATTGCTCCGGGGGCGATTACTGGGCCTTGAGCTGGACGGCAGGCGTGATCTGGCAGGCGCGCCAGGCCGGCAACAGCCCGGCCAGCACACTGGCCGCGATGGCCAGGGTGAACGTGGTGAGCAGCATCGGTACATCCAGGTGCGCCAGGTCGTTCATGTTGTCGTTGAGCTGCCGTACGCCCCACAGGCCGAGTTGCGCAAGGCCGAGTCCGACCACGCCACCGGCCAGGCCCACCATGCCGGCCTCGACCAGGGCCTGCGCGAGATATCGCGCGCTGCGGGGCGCCCAGCGCGCGGCGTACGCCGATCTCGCCACTGCGGCGCAGGAACTTGGCCAGCAGCAGTCCCACCGTGTTGACCAGGCACACCAGCAGGAAGCCGAAGGCCAGCCAGGACTGCAGACGCACGTCGCTCCGGCACCACGTGGTTGAAATCCAGCCACTGCATGACATTGCGCAGCCGGACATTGTTGGGCCGCTCGAAGCGGCCGGCGGCGCGCTGCTGGTCGGAGTAGTTCTCCAGGTACTGCCGATAAGCCGCAACCTTCGCTGCCGAGTCCAGTTCCACCCAGTACTGCATCCAGACGCACGGCGCATTGAGAGCGGTCTGGTTGTCCTTGGAGTCGCCCCAGCAGTCCATCGAGCCGTTGCGGCCCATGTCCAGACCGACGGCGGTGGAGAACGGCAGGAAGACCTGTTCCACCGCACCATAGTGGTCCATGTTCATGTCGTAGAAGCGCGGCGTGGGGCGCCAGTCATCGAGCACGCCGACGACGCGGAACTCGCGCTGTTCCAGGCGCACCATGCGGCCGACGCTGTTGGCGCCGTCGAACAGCTTGTCGTTGAGCTTCTTCGACAGGACCAGTACCTGGGCGCGTGCCGCATCGTCGCCCGCCGATCCAGCCGCTGCCGAACAGGAACGGCGCGTCGAACATGGTGAAGAAATCCGCTGGAGGTATAGCGTGCGTTGATCTGGAACGGCGAGAGGCCGGCCTTGTCGGGTTCCACGCTTACGCCGCCGCCCGTCATCATGGCCTGATGGTCGCCGCTTGGCCTGCCGCAGCAGTTCCTCCGAATCGAATCGAGTCATCTGGTCCGGCGGCTCCTCGCCGGGCTGATAGCCCTGCTTCGACTGCGGCTCCAGCTGCACGTAGAACAGCTTGCCGCTCTTGTGCGGAATCGGATCGCCGGACAGCACGTGGTAGACGGTCAGCGTTGTCATGCTGGCGCCGATGCCCAGCGCGATGGCCAGCACCATCAGCGCGGTGAGCGCCTTGTTGCGGCGGAAGCTGCGCAGGGCGAGGTTGAAGTAGTAGCCGAGCATCGTGCCTCCCTGGGATCAGACCGGAAAGGGCAGGCCGTCGCGGCCCGGCGCGTGCATCAGCGCCGGTTCCATGGCCAGGTCCGTGACCATGCCGTCGACGATGTGCACGTTGCGCTGGGCGCGCGCCGCCAGTTCCGGGTCGTGGGTGACCATCACGATGGTCGTGCCCTGCTGGTTGATCTCCTCCAGCAGTTCCATCACGCTCGCGGGCCATGTGCGTAGTCCAGATTGCCGGTGGGCTCGTCGGCCAGCAGCAGTCGCGGGCTGCCGGCCAGCGCGCGGGCAATGGCCACGCGCTGCTGCTGGCCGCCGGAGAGTTCGGCCGGGTAGTGCTTCATGCGCGAACCCAGGCCCACGCGCGCCAGCGCTTCCTCGATGCGCGCGGCGTCGCTCCGCCGCCGGCATGCCGCGGTAGCGCAGCGGCACGTCGACATTGTCGAACAGGTTGAGGTCCGGGATCAGGTTGAAGCTCTGGAAGATGAAGCCGATCTTCTCGTTGCGCAGCCGGCTGCGCGCGTTGTCGCCGAGGTTGCTGACGTCCTCGCCGTCGAGCTGGTACACGCCGCTGGTCATAGCTCCCCGAGCAGCCCGGCGATGTTCAGGAAGGTGGTCTTGCCGGAGCCCGAGGGGCCGGTCACGGCGACGAACTCGCCGGCATTCACGGTCAGGTCCAGCGCGCGCAGTGCGTGCGTCTCGACCAGCTCGGTGCGGTAGACCTTGGTGATCTGGTGCATTTCCAGCATGTCCCTCTCCTAAACAGAACTGGCCTCAGTGGATCTTCACTTTCCCGGCATCGCCAAACTGTTCGCTGCCGGAGACGATTACGCGGTCGCCGGCCTTGAGTCCGTCGAGCACTTCGATTTCCGCGAGGCTGCTGGCCCCCAGCCGCACGGGGCGGCGCGTCGCGACATTGCCCTCGAGCACATACGCATAGTGCCCGCCGGATTGATCGACGAACGGGCCGCGCTCGAGCTTGAGCACGTTGCGGCGCGTGTCCATCAGCACGCGCACCGACAGGCGCTGGTTCTGGCGCAGGTCCGGGGGCTGCCTGTCGCTGAAGCGAATGCGGGCCGTCACTTCACCGTTCACCACCTCGGGTGAGACGGCGGAGATCTCGCCGGGGAAGGGCTCGCCGGCACCGCTGGACAGTTCGGCCGTCATGCCCAGGCCCAGGTCATGGGCGAAGCTTTCCGGCACCTTGATCTCGACCTCGAAACGGCTCAGGTCCACCACGCTGAGCACCGGCCCGTTGGCCGCCACGCTGGTGCCCTGTGGCACCTGCACCTGGCCGACCTGGCCATCGAAAGGCGCGCGCAGCGTCAATGCCTGCACCTGACGGCGCGCTTCCTGTGCCACCGCGCGCTGGCGTTCGGCCTGCAGCTGCTTGTTGCGCGCGTCGAGCCCGGCGCCATCCACCTGCAGGTCGTAATCCTGATGCGCGGTGTCCAGGCCGATGCTGGTGCTCTTCACCAGGTCATTGGCCCGATCCAGGTCATTGCGCGACACCGCGCCCTTGGCGAAGGCGGCCTGGTAACGTTCCTGATCGCGCACTGCGGCGGTGTGGGAGACGTCGGCCTGGTCCAGTTCCTTGCGGGCATTCAACTTGGTGATGCGCGCGTCGAGACTGGCGCGCTGCGCCGCGGCCGTAAGGCCTGCCAGGGTCGATTCCTCCTGCGCCAGCCGGCTGCGCAGTTCCGGGCTGTCGATGACGGCGAGCACCTGGCCCTTGTGCACCTTGTCGCCCGCAACGACCTTCAGGCTGACCGTGCCGGCGGCGATGGCATACAGCGTCGGGCTGTTCGCGGCGATCACGCGGCCGTCGGCGGACAGGTCCCGAACCAGATCGCCGCGCGTCACCGTGGCGATGCGCAGGCGTTCCGCGCTGAAGGAGCGCGCGCCCGACAGCCAGGCGCCGCCGATCCACACCACGGCCGCGATCAGCAGCAGCGGCGCCGGCGGCTGGTGCCAGCCAGCGCCTGGTGCGCTGGCCGGAAGCTCCCAGTGGCTGATCCTGTGCAGAGGTATCGCGGAACATGCCCCGGGAATTGCACGCGGCATGCCAGCTTCAAGTGATTGATTTGACAGGAGTTGCCGAGGAGGCAGGTGTCCGCCGCAGTGTCCGCGGACACCCCGGGCGGACACTGTCCGCGCGGGCTGTACCGGGCTCCCGATCAGCGATCAGCCGTCAGATCGCCAGCCATGCGAACACAAACAGTGTGTTGTTGTCGCTGGCACTGCGTCCGAAGCCATCGTAGTTGCTCATGCCCCCGTTGAACTTGTGATAGCCGGTGTACTGCACGCCCAGGCGCGCGTTCACCCAGGGGCTGCCATACGATCCGGCCTTGCCGAACGGGATGTATTCGAGTTGCAGGATGTAGCCACTGCTGTCGGGAGATCCGCTGGCGCTGCCGTCGGTGTCGGCAGGTGTGTACAGTGAGGCATCGCGCGTCCCGGACGTGGAGAACAGGCCGATGGTCCCGTCCCAGGTCCCCCGCCAGGCATACGTGACATCGAAGCGCGTCGAAGTTGAGCTTGTGCGACACGAAGCCGGCGTCACCTGTGTCGTAGCTGGAATGCAGCTTCTGCTTCTCGTGTACCAGCGCCAGGTTCGCCATCACCACCTGATCGCCCATGGTGTACTGGTATGTGCTGTCGAAGCCGATGTCCGCATAGGAATCCTTCGCGGAAATCGATGTGTCCGGTCGCAGTCTGGCGTCCAGCCCCGTCAGGCCGAACGAGAAGTCATGCGGCCCTTTCTGGAACTGCACGACCGCGCGCAGGTAGGGTGCGAGCCCGCTCATGTGCAGGTTGTCATCCGCCGACAGTCCCACTTTGCGCAGCAGCGAGTTGCCCAGGCTCTTGTAGGCGCCGAGTTCCAGGTAGTAGTGGTTGTCGATCATGGTGTAGAAGGACGGCCCCAGCACGGCCTCGGAGATACCGTCGTAGAGTTTCGGCGCCGCCGCCGGGCCCGGAGCCAGTTCCGATCCGGTGTAGGGGAACGACCAGA
Source organism: uncultured Gammaproteobacteria bacterium (assembly GCA_963812195.1). Classification (GTDB taxonomy): domain Bacteria; phylum Pseudomonadota; class Gammaproteobacteria; order Steroidobacterales; family Steroidobacteraceae; genus ZC4RG30. Next base: position 102,623 of record CAWEUI010000014.1, on the reverse strand, counting down.
CCGGTGTCGAGTTCCACAGGTCCGTTACCGACGGGTTGTTGTTCAGCGTGACGCCGGCCACGTATGAGTGAGCGTCCATCGTGCCGGACCAGGCCGAGCGTACATCGAAGGCACCCCAGGCGACCTGGCGCTCGGTGCCGCTGTATGAGACCTCGACGATCGAACCCAGATGTGGCGCCAGCCTGCCGGCGAGAAAGCCGGTGAGCTCGTTCATCGCGAAGTTGTTGTTGGTGCCGTAGTGCTCGGGCGCCTCGGAAAGGCCGGCGGAGGTATGAGTGTCCCCGACGATCGTCATCAACGACAGGGGCACGTGCGTCTTCGAATCGCTCCACACGTAGCCGTTGAGCTTGAACAGCCGGCCATAGGTCGTGAGCTGCGGGCCGAATCCCACTGCGTGGCATTGCGCACAGGGCACGCCGGTCTGTTGCGTGAAGCTGGGCAGGGCCTGGGCAGGACGCGGCAGGATGGCGACCAGCGCCACGAGCAGGGAAAGGCCCATTCGCACCGATCGGGAGAAGAAGATGACGGGAATGCGGGCAGCCATGAGCTTGCCTCCCTGCGGTGAATGAAGGTGAACTCGTACTGTGCTGGTCGGCCCCAGTCGTCGCGACTTAAATCGACTTAAGAATTGCGACAGGACCACCACTGATCCAGTCGCTCCAGCAGGGCGGTGACTTGCAGTGGGTCGGCGCCGGTGTCCAGCAGCAGTCGCTCGCCGGGCAGGTCGAGGAATTCATCGTTGCTGGCATCGCGAGCTGCCTGCGCATCGCCGTGGCCCGGGTGGCGTGCCGGATCCCCGACGCGCGCCCCGATGCGGCGCAGGCGCTCCGGCTCGTCCACCCGGCACAGGATCTGTGCAATGTACGGGTCGGGCAGGGCGCGCAGCGGCAGCTCATGCCTGCCAGCGCGGAAGTTGGCATCCAGAATGGTATCCATGTCGGCGGTGGCCAGTTGACTAAGTTGGGCGAACAGCATGCTGAAGCTGATGTCGCTCAACCTGCGGGACTCCAGTGGATCCGCCGTTGCTGCATCGCCCAGCAGCGTTTCCTTGAGCGCGTCCTTGGCGAGCAGCGGCAGACGGTAACGCGCCGCCAACTGGCGGGCGAGGGTGCTCTTGCCGGTGCCCGGCAGGCCGGTGACGATGATGAGCCGCACTGTTCGTGAATATAGCCTGACCATGGTGTGGTCCCGACATCCGTATTACTACCGAGGGTGCGGGTGACCGCCTCTGCGTACGCTTGAGTCCAATGGCTACTCGCAGAATTCCGCCGGGCAAGTTCATCGTGGTTGCCGATAGCGGTGTGGCGCGAATCCTGCGCGCCACCGGACTCGATCCACGGCAGCGAGATCTTCGGGGTGATGCGACGAAGCTGCAGGAGATCGCCTGCCTGACCAGTCCGGCGGCGCGCAAGCCCGGTCGAGAACTGGTCACGGATCGTACCGGGCGCGTGTTCGACAGCCGTGGCCGCGGAGGTGTCGGCCCGAAGCAGCAGGCGCGCCACGGCGCGGCCAGCGACTACGATCCGCATGAAGTGGAGGCCGAGCGCTTTGCCAAGCGCTTGTCGCGCCGCCTCGATGTCGAGCGGCGGCGCCTGCGCATCAACGAATTCGTCCTGATAGTGGCACCGCGCTTCCTCGGTATGCTGAGGCCACAGTTGTCGCGCCCGACGCGCGAGCTGGTCAGTCGCGAAGTCACGCGCGACCTGACCCACGCCACCGACACGCGGATTCTCAAGGCGGCCTTCAGCCGTTCTTGAGTGCGCCGCCGCGACTTGCGGCTGCCGGTGCGCGAAGGGCGTATCGTACGGGCATGGCGATCAGCGTCTTCGATCTGTTCAAGATCGGAATCGGGCCTTCAAGTTCCCATACCGTAGGCCCGATGCGTGCCGCGCGTGCGTTCGCAATGCGGCTGGAGACCGATTCGCAGCTCGCGGCGACGCGCGGTGTGCGGGTGGAACTGTTCGGGTCGCTGGGCGCCACCGGCAGGGGGCACGGCAGCGACAAGGCCGTGTTGCTTGGTCTTGCCGGCCACCAACCGGATACGGTGGACGTGGAGGCCGTGCCGCAGCTGCTGCTGGAGATGCGCGACGGACGCAGCGTGCCGCTGTTGGGCATCCACGCGGTCGACTTCGACGAACGCACGGACCTTGTCTTCAATCGCAAGGTGTCCCTGCCGCTGCATGCCAACGGCATGCGCTTCACGGCATTCGATGCCAACGGCACGACGCTCGCCGAACACGTGTACTACTCGGTTGGTGGGGGCTTCGTCGTCAGTGGCGATGCGGGAGGCGGCAAGCGCATCGTCGAGGACACAACGCCATTGCCGTTGCCGTTCCGGACCGGCAGGGAACTGCTCGATATCTGCGCGCGCGAGAAATTGTCCATCGCCGGGGTCATGCGCTGCAACGAGCGCGCCTGGCGGGAAGATGCCGCGATCGATGCCGGGCTGCTGCGCGTCTGGCAGGTGATGCAGCAGTGCGTGAAGCGGGGATGCTCGACGCCGGGTGTGCTGCCCGGCGGCTACAAGGTGCGGCGCCGCGCGCCGGAACTGTTCGCCCAGCTGTATGGCAATCCCGAGGCGGCATTGCGCGACCACCTCGTGGTGCTGGATTGGGTGAATCTGTATGCGCTGGCCGTCAACGAGGAAAACGCAGCCGGTGGCCGCGTGGTCACCGCACCGACCAATGGTGCCGCGGGCATCGTTCCGGCCGTGCTGCACTATTACTCACGCTTCATCCCGGGCGCCACTGATGCGGGCGTCATCGACTTGCTGCTTACAGCGGCGGCGATCGGCCTTCTATACAAGGAGAATGCCTCGATCTCCGGCGCAGAGGTCGGCTGCCAGGGCGAGGTGGGCGTGGCCTGTTCGATGGCGGCCGGCGCGCTGTGCGCGGCGCTTGGCGGTACTCCTGCCCAGGCGGAAAACGCCGCCGAGATCGGCATGGAACATCACCTGGGGCTGACCTGCGATCCGGTCGGTGGGCTGGTGCAGATTCCATGCATTGAGCGCAATGCCATTGCGTCGGTGAAGGCCATCAATGCCGCGCGCATGGCATTGCGCGGCGACGGCACGCACTACGTGTCGCTCGACAAGGTGATCAAGACGATGCGCGAGACCGGTGCGGACATGAAGACCAAGTACAAGGAAACCTCCAGGGGCGGCCTGGCGGTCAACGTGATCGAATGCTGATCGCTATCCGGCCGCGGCGAATGCCGCGAAGCCCTTGATGAAACCGGCCAGGTTGTTGCGCACTGTCTCATCCACCAGCTTGCCGTCGGCGTCGAAGACCTGGTTGGCCCTGGACACCAGCAGCTTCGCCCCCGTCCAGTAACGGGTCCCCAGTGTGCGCAGGATGGGCAGCCAGGCCGTCTGCGACAGGATGGTGCCAAAGCCGCCCGGCGAGGCGCCGATCACGGCGAACGGCCTGTTGCCGAAGACCTCTGCAATGTCAGCGGATGGTCGCGACAGCCAGTCGATGCCGTTCTTCAGGCTGCCCGGTACGCCATTGTTGTATTCAGGCGTGGCCAGCAACACGCCATCGGCGGCGATTATCTTTTCCTTGAGTGCCGCGACGGCCGGCGGAATGCCCTCCCGCGCTTCCAGGTCACCGTCGTATACCGGAATGCCATGCAGCGTCGCGACAGACAGTTCAACGCCATCGCCGGTCAACGCCTGCGCGGCGCGCAGCAGTGCGGTGTTGAATGAGCCGGCGCGCAGGCTGCCGGAAATGCCGAGCAGTCGGGTCATGGCACTCTCCTGATTCCGGCGCACAATAGCATGTGTGTCGGTAAAGGCAGGGTAGCGCCGATGGCGGAACGATGTTGAAGGGGTGGCACCAGCACCTCGCGCGGGGCGCGGCGGCGATTCTGGTGCTGGTGGCGCTGTGCCTGGCCGCGCCGCTGGTCTACCTGAAGGCCAACGAAACGCGTCTGGTGTTCGAGGCGGCCCGTTCGCACCGCTGGAGCGCCTTGCCAGCGCCGGCACCTGCCGGCATGAGCCAGATCAGGATCGGCGAGCTGCACGGTTATACCGTCATGCCGCCACGGGACCATGCGCTGGATTACTGGGTACTGCATCTGCACGGCAATGCCGAATCCAGTGTTCTCTCCCATGCAGACCCGCAACATGGAGCGCCTTGCCGCGCAGGGGTTCAAGGTGCTGGCCGTGGACTACCGGGGCTTCGGTCCGACGCCGGGCAAACCCTCCGAACAGGGCATGTATCAGGATGCGTCAGCCGCCTGGCAATGGCTCGTCGACCAGGGCGTGCAGCCGGCGCATATCATCATCTGGGGGCACTCGCTGGGATCCGCGCCCGCGGTGAAGCTGGCCACCGAGCACCAGGCCGCCGCACTGGTGCTGTTTGGTGCGTTCACGTCCATACCTGACGTTGCCGTCCAGCGCTATCCCTGGCTGCCGCTGCGCTGGATGGTCGGTGTGCGGATGGATTCCTTGCGGCGTATCGCGCACATACGGATGCCGGTCGTGATTGCGCACTGTCGCACCGACCGGGTCATTCCATATACCCATGCCGAACGCCTGTACGCCGCCGCGCCGGAACCCAAGCGCCTGCTGCTGCTCGATGCGCTCAGCGACGACCACCTGGGTGGCCACGCCACCGCGCTGTACGAGCAGCTCGACCTGCTGATGCCGCTGTTGCACGAAGTGGCCGGTGTACCCCGGGAGCACACCGGCACGGCATCACTCCAGTAGCGCCCGCACCTCGGGCCAGGCCCTGCACCCGTTTTCGGCCATCTCCGCCCGCAGTGGTTCGGGCATCCAGTCGGTGAAGGCGGCGCGGTAGCTCGGACGCGCCTGCATGCGCCGGAACCAGTCCGCCACGCGTGGATAACGTTCGTTCACCCACGTCTGGAACATCGAAAACATGTCCAGCCGATTCAGGTAGGGCATGAGCGCAATGTCGGCCATGGTCAGATGATCGTTGACGAGCCAGTCCCGGGTCTTCAGTACCTGTTCCATCTGGCGCAGGTAGCCATCGTACACGCGGACCTGGTCGCCCACGCCGGGCGCGCCAAAGCCCTCGTGAATCCAGCGCCATTTGCGCTCGCGGGCGGCGTAGCCCTCACCGGTGCTGTGCTTGAGGAACTGCTCGAAACTGCCCAGGCCATTGCGCAGGATGGTGTGGCGATGCGAGGCCACGTAGGTGATGGTCGAGCAGGCCGGATGCAGCTCCTCGTCGACGGCCTTGGTCCAGATCCGCACCTGGGCGCGCTCCCAGGGCTCCTGCGGATAGATCGGGTGTTCGGGAAAGACCTCTTCGGCGTATTCGCAGATCACCGTGGATTCGCGCACGATGCGCCCGTCGTGTATCAGCACCGGCACCACGCCCTTGGGATTGATGCGCAGGAACTGGGGCTGGAACTGCTCACCTGCCAGGATGTCCAGATACCGGCTGGTCCACTGCAGCTGCTTTTCCGCCAGCGCCAGGCGCACCTTGGCTGAGCAGGCTGAACTGCCGTGATGATAAAGCTCGAGCATTGCCACCCACCCGTACCGAAAAATGTTAGCGCTAGCAGAATAGCGCCTCCGGGCGGTTTGCGCAGCGTCAGTAGAGTCTGCCGGCGGCAACCAGCCGCTTGCGGAAGTAGGCTTCCTGCAGATCGCGCATCTCCACGCTGCGGCCCGATTTCGGGGCGTGGACAAAGTGGCCGTCGCCGGCGTAGATGGCCACGTGCGAGACCCTGCGACTGTCGATGCGGAAGAACAGCACGTCGCCCGGCTCGAGCCTGCTCAGTTTGACCTGGTGCGCGGCGTGGTACTGATCCTCGGTGGTGCGCGGCACGACGACGCCGGCGGCCAGATACGCATAGCGGACGAGGCCGCTGCAGTCGAAGCCGCGCGGTGTGCTGCCGCCGTAGCGGTAGGGACGTCCGAGCTGTGCCAGTGCACGGGCCGCGATGCGCTCACCTGCCGGGGTCTCGCGCTGGCGGGGCGCGCTGGCACAGCCGGCCAGCGCAGCGACAGCCAGCGCGGCAAGAAGCAGGCCATGTATGCGGCGTGGGAGCGACATGGTTCCCGCTTGTACGCCCGATTGGCCGGCCTACCCATGAACGGCGTCACGCCATGGGCAATTGCGCGGCGCGAAGCACGCCGGAGCAGCGCGTTCTAGCCTGCGTCGGGCAGCGTGCTGAAGAAGTTCCACATCAGATCGTTGGCCCGGATGGCCTGGGAGGGCGCCTCGTCCGCGCGCGCCTTCTTCCCGCCGGGCCAGCTGTGCCCGCCGGTCGCGGTGACGCACAGCTGCACCGGCGCGCCGCCGTCTGTGGCGTCGTGGCGATCGCAATACGCGCCCGGGACGCTCAGCACGCGCCGCGGCTCACGATCGGCGTGATCGAACTTCACCCAGCGCGCAATCGTGTCGGGCACGGACCTGAAATCGGTGATCGCGTCGCCGAAGCGCTGCTTGTTGCCGGCGCCGCCGTTGAACAGCACCAGCGGATCGTCCTGTGCGTGAATGTGCAGGATTGCCACCGGTTGCCGGGGTGAACAGGTTGTGGTGTTGTCGGTGCCGGACACGGCCATGATGGCGTGAAATACGTCGCCGGCCTGGCAGGCGAGGCGGTACGCCATCATCGCGCCATTGGACATGCCGATGGCATAGACACGTTGTGGCGCGATGCTGGCGCGCCGGCCGATATCCGCCACCAGCGCGCGCAGGAAGCCCACGTCGTCCACGTGCTCGTCGCGGGCCCTGCCGCAGCACTCGCCGGCGTTCCAGGTGGCGAGCATGCCGTTGTCCGCCGCGCTGACGCCATTGGGGAATACGGCAATGAAGCCGGCCTGTTCGGACTTGCTGATGAGTCCGTACCTGGCGTCGTCGGCCTGGAAGATCGCCCCACCGCCCCCGCCATGCAGGGCCACTACCAGCGAGGTTGGCCGGTGGACATCGTAGCTGTTCGGGACGTGCACCAGCGCCATGCGGTCACGACCGTCAAGGTGCAGGTGAATCTCGTAGCGCCCGGGACCGGGAATATCCTGCCCGGGCGGCAACGAGACGGCCGGTACCGAGGTGATGCCCTGTGCCATGCGATCGGCAAGGCGTTCGCGCAGCAGGCTGCGCAGCGGTCCGCTCTGTGCGGCCAGGGCCAGGCACGGCAGCGCAACGCACAGCGCCACAGCGCCGCTCCACAGGAAGTTCATCCTCTTTGCCATTGCAGGCTACAACGCCCGGCTGCGCCCCGGGTTGACCGGGGCGGCCTGCTCACCGCGGCACTGTACCCGCAGGAGCGGGCACGCTAGCCTTGGCGCACGGCCATGACGACCTTCCAGAGCTACAAGCACGAACTGGTGCAGATCGCGGATCTGTCCAAGGATGCGCTGCATGTGTACGTGGGCCTGACCGTGTTCCTGGTGGTCGCCGCCATCGCCCGCAAGGGGCTGCGCTCCAGCGCCGCGTTGCTGGTCGTCGTGGCGGTGGCGGTGGCCGGTGAACTGCTGGACCTGCGCGACGAGTGGCACCTGCGCGAACACCTGAATTGGGGGGCGAGCCTGCACGATCTGCTCAATACCTGCTTCTGGCCGCTGGTCCTGTGGCTGCTCGCCCGCTTCACGCGCATCGTCAAATAGCGCCTGGGCGGCACTTGAAAACCGCAAATATGGGATCCATTTAGCTTGTCAGATCCGGGCGGCCCGGATCAGACTGGATCCCATGCGCCATCCGAGCTACACAAAACCAGTGGAACGCCGCCGCCTGCTGCAATGGCTGGTGGCCGGGCCCGCAGTGCTGGCCCTGGGCGCCCGCGGGCACAAGGCCCTGGCCGGGGAAGTCCCGCCCGAGGCGCTGGCCCCGCGCGAGCTGTCGATGGTCAGCACGCATACGGGCGAAGCGCTGGCCATCCGCTATTTCCAGGACGGGCGCTACCTGCCCGGCGCATTGCGCCAGCTCAACTACCTGCTGCGCGATTTCCGCACCGGCGCGGTCAAGGCCATCGATCCGGCGCTGCTGGATCGCCTGCATGCGCTGGCGGTATGCGCGCGCTGCGCCCCTCACTACGAGATCATCTCCGGCTACCGTTCGCCCGCCACCAACGCCATGCTGCGCCGGACCGGCGGCGGCGGCGTGGCCAAGCACAGCCTGCACATGGATGGCCGCGCCATCGACGTGCGCCTGTCCGGCACGTCGTGTGGCAAATTGCGTGATCTGGCCCTGGAACAGCAGGCCGGCGGCGTGGGCTATTACGCAAAGTCCAACTTCGTGCACCTGGATACCGGCCGGGTGCGCTCCTGGACCGGTTAGTTCCTTTCCAGTCCGTACAAGTCGTCGAGAAACAGCATGCTGCCGTCTTCGCGGGCGATGGCGGTGCCGTAGACGATATACACGTGGATCGGTTCGGTGAGGTCCACGCGCAGCGGCTGCGAGCCCTGCATGGCGGTTTCGATGCGCTGCCTTGTCCATCCGGGCTCGTTGTTCAGGACCCAGCGCGCGAGCGCGGCGGCATCGGCCACACGGATGCAGCCGTGGCTTTCCGCGCGTCGCGTGCGCTCGAACAGCGCCCGCGCCGGCGTGTCGTGCAGGTACACGTTGTTGGCATTGGGCAGCATGAATTTCACCGCGCCCAGCGCGTTGTCCGGACCGGGCTGCTGGCGCACCCGTAATTGCCCGCTGGCCAGCGCGTCGAGTTGCTCGGGCGAGTAGGGCAGTACATTGTCCGCGCCATCCACCAGTTCATAGTGATTGCGCCTGAAGTAGTCCGCGTCGCGGCGTGCGGCCGGCACGATCTCGTTGCGGGCGATGCTCGGCGGGACGTCCCAGTAGGGGCGGAAGATCACGTGGGTGAGGTCGGCGCTGAAGGTTGGCGTGTGCAGGTCCTGCACCGCCTTGCCGACCACCACATTCATCTGCAGCCACTTCGATTCCGGATCGTCCATCGAATCGAGTGCGTACAACCGGAATCGCGGAATGTTGATGATGATGGCGCGCGTGTGCGGGTCGGGCGGCAGCGCGCGCCAGCGGGCCAGCGTCCACTGGATCTGCCGGACGCGCGCGGCCAGTGGCGTGGTGAGCTGGCGATAGGTTGCCGGTCCCAGCACGCCATCCTGCGTCAGGCCGTGCCGTTCCTGGAAATGCTTCAGTCCCGTCACCAGCATTGCATCAAGCGTCTCCTCGACGCCGGCAACCGGCGCGGGCGCCTCGGGTGGTGCCGCCGCCGGCAGGTCGCCCAGCGCCGAAAGAAGGGTGCGCAGCGCCGCGGCGCCGGCATAGGTCTCGCCGGGCTTCACGGAGCGCCGCGGCAGCGCCGGCAGTTGCCACAGCTCCGGACGCCGGGCCAGTTCCTGGTAATGCTGCAGGGCCTGTTCGAGCAGCCGGTAGTGGCCTGGCGCCACGTGTATGGCCGGTAGTGCCTCGTCGGCGCGCAGCGGCAAGGCGGCGGCAATGGCCAGCAGGGCAACGGCGATCTTGTGCACCGGCGCATGATACTCAAGGCCGCCCGTCCGGAGCGCCACTCCCCGGGCCGGCAACGGGCCGGCACGGCACGCCCGAGCCACGGCGTGGGCAGGTGCTAAAGTCGCGGCATGACTCATGCGGTGGTGACGGGGTGGGGCAAGTGTCTGCCGCCGGCGGTGCTCTCCAACGCCGACCTGGCGACTTTCCTGGACACCAGTGACGAGTGGATCGTCTCGCGTACCGGCATACGCGAGCGGCGCGTCTCGCACGTGGGGCTCACCGAGCTGGGCGAAGTTGCCGCGCGGCGCGCGCTGGCCGCTGCCGGGCGCGCGCCCGGCGAGATCGAGCTGATCGTCTTCGGTACCACCAGTTTCGACGAGCAGGCGCCCAATCAGGCTTCGGGCCTGCAGCAGCGGCTCGGTGCAAAGGGTGCCGCGGCCATGGACGTGAACACCGCCTGCACCAGCTTCCTGTATGCATGGAGTACCGCCAACGCACTGATCCGCACCGGCGCCGTGCGCAATGCGCTGGTGGTGGGCGGCGAGGTGATCAGCCGCTTCATGGACTGGAGCAATCGCAACGTCGCGGTGCTGTTCGGTGATGGTTGCGCTGCCATCGTGCTCGAGGCCACCGGCCGCGAGGAAGGGCTGCTCGGCGAACGACTGGGCTGCGACGTGGATGGTCGTGACGCGCTGGTCATCCAGGGCATGGGTGCGCGCTACGCGGACTTCCAGCGCCGCGTTGGTGTGACGGACTGGATTTTCGAAGGCCCGGAGATCTTCAAGCGCGCCGTGACCGGCATGGTGCAGGCCTCCGGCGAGGTGCTGACCGCGCAGGGACTGACGGCGGCCGATGTCGATCTGGTGGTGCCGCATCAGGCGAATCTGCGCATTATCGAGGCGGTCTCCACGCGCATCGGCGCGCCGGCGGAGCGGACCTTCGTGAACGTGCAGCACTACGGCAACATGTCGGCCGGTACGGTGCCGGTCGCCCTGGTGGAGGCGCTGGAAGCCGGGCGCGTGGCGCCGGGCGCCTGCCTGCTGTTGCCGGCATTCGGTGCGGGGCTGACCTGGTGCGCGCACCTGGTGCGCTGGGGTGAACGCACCACGCCCCTGGGTACGTCGAACGCGGACCTGCCACCGGTCCAGCACAGCGCGCTGGAGCTGGTGCAGGCCCTGATTGCAAAGCGCGCCGCGGCTACTTCGTAATTTCCACCGGCGTATCCAGGGTCACCGCCAGGGCGGTGCCCTGCTCGAGTTGCACTTCGGTGCCGGTCTTCTGCGCCGCGACCGCGCCGACGGCGCCGCCCAGCAGTCCGCCGATCAACTTGCCCTTCTTCCCCTTGATGACCTTGTTGCCGATGATCGCGCCGGCTGCCGTGCCGCCGACGATCTTCACCGTGTCGCGCGCGTTGTCGCTCTTGCCCTGCTCGGTGATCTCGCCGCTGATCGGCACGTCCTTGCCGCCGGGCAGTTCGAGCCGCTCGAAGCTGATCACCAGCGTGGGCGTGCCGCCGATCTTGTCGCTGCCGGACACGACCTTGATGACCGAGCCGGCCACCGTGGTGCCGCTGGCAATGGCGGTCTTGCCGTCAACCGCGATGTCGCTGGTCAGCACGGCCCTGACCGTGTCACCTACCTTGGCCGTCTTGGAGCTCAGCGAGTCGGACAGCTGCAGCGGCAGCGTCGTGCCGGCCGGGACCATCAGTACCTGAACCGGCTTGGGCTTGGGCGGCGGCGGCAGGGGCTTGGCCACCGGCTTGGCCGCCGGTTTGGGCGCGGGCCTGGTGGCTGCAGCCGGAGCAGGCGCCGGAGCAGGCGCCGCCTGCGCGGGTGGTGCGGACTCGGTCTGTGAGGTGGCATCGCCCTCGGGCGCGACGGATTGTTCCTTGTTGCTGCAGGCACCGAGCAGCGCGAGCGCTGCGACGGCGGCGCCCAATGCGGTGATTCGAATACGCATCTTCAGATCCCTCCCCGATGAATTCGGGATGTACTGCATTGTCGCGGATGAGTGTGCGGGCGCGCGAGTGTCGTGGAACGCCAACGGGTCATGGGCGCCTTCCCTGGCACCCATGGCCTGCCTTTGTCGCTGCTTTCGGGGATCTGTTCCGTGACGCAGCCCGCAGGTCCGGTTAATTGCCGCGGCGGCGATCCACGCGGCGGTCGATGCGGTTGCCGACCCTGTCCAGGTGCCGGTCGATGCGATTGCCCCGGGCGTCCAGGCGCGCGGCGTTCCTGTAGTGGCCCTTGTCCGCCTGGTTCGCCGCGCGTGCATCCAGCCGCGCGTTGATGCGATCGCCTTTGGCATCGAGCCTGGCGTTGGCAACGTCACCGCGGTCGGGACGCTCCACGCTCGTGCCCTGCGCCGCGTTACCGGCATCCGCGGCGAGCACCGGAATGGCCAGCAGCGCCACCAGTCCCGCGGCAATGAATCGGGTCGAAGTCTTCATGTCGTGCTTCCTTTGCTGTCAGCTTGCGAACTTGCTGAAGAGGAACAACGCGAACCCCAGAGCAAAGTTGACCGTCGTGGATTTGATCGTTGTCGCGCAGCTGACATATGCGTTGAATCGGCGACCCTGAAGCGTTGCGGCTCCGGGAATCTGTAGCACCGGGGTCCAAGACAGCTTCGGGAGCCCCTCCAGAGCTCATCGCGGAGTTTTGACAGTCGGCCATGCACTGTGCATACTGTGCATACCGTGAATACTGAGCAGCACAGTTTGGTGGTGATCTCGCAGGGCGACCCCCGGCCGCTGTACCTGCAGGTCAAGGAGCAGATCCGCCACCGCATCGCGGCGGGCGAGCTCAAGCCCGGTGACGTGATTCCCTCCATCCGACAGCTGGCGGCCGACATCCGGGTCAGCGTCATCACCATCAAGCGCGCCTATCTGGAGCTGGAACTGGAGGGCGTGATCCAGACCCGCCACGGCCGCGGGTCGTGCGTGGCGCCGAACGCCAACCTGAGCGACAGCCTCAAGGAAAAAGAGCTGGACCAGCACCTGAGCGCGGCAGTGGACGCCGCCGGGCTGCTGCACCTCACGGAAGAGCAACTCATCGAACGACTGCGCCGCGTCCGGCGCAGCAACAAGGAAGACGCAGCATGATCAATCCCGCCACTTCAGAGGCCTTTGCCCTGTGGGAAGTGAGCCGGTCGTTTCGCTATTTCCGGCTGGAAGACCTGAGCCTGTCCCTGCCACAGGGGCAGATCATGGGCCTGGTGGGCCCGAACGGCGCGGGCAAGAGCACCACGATCCGTCTGCTGATGGGGCTGATCGCGCCCGAGTCCGGCGCGGTGGAACTGATGGGCCGCGCGGTGCCCGGGGATGTCGCTGCCGCCAAGCGCGACGTGGCCTTCGTGTCCGACGACATGCGCCTGTACGGCACGGCCACGCTGGGCTGGCACATGAATTTCATCGCCTCGATGTATCCGGGCTGGGATGCGGCCTATGCCGCCGCGTTGCTCAAGCGCTTCAACCTGCATGCCGACCAGCAGACCAAGGGCCTGTCGCGCGGCGAACACATCAAGGCTCTGCTGCTGCTGGCACTGGCCCGGCGGCCGCGGCTGCTGGTGCTGGATGAGCCGACTTCCGGTCTTGATCCGGTGGCCCGCCATGAGCTGCTCGCCGAACTGATGGAGATCGTGCGCGATGAATCCCGCTCCATCCTGTTCTCCTCGCACAACACGCTGGACGTGGAACGCATCAGCGACCAGATCGCCTTCATCGACCGCGGCGAGCTGGTCGAAGTGCGCGACAAGGAGAGCTTTCTGGAGCGCTGGCGCCGGCTGACCGTGGAAGTGCCTGTCGGTGCGCTGCTGCCCGAATTTGCCGGCACGCTCGACATGGTGCCCGGTGGCCGCATCGCCACGCTGACCACCGACCGCTACGCGCCCGCACTCGAAGCGCAGCTGGTGCAGGCGGGACTGCGGCTGGGCGACGTGCAGCGCATGTCGCTGGAGGAAATCTTCGTCGCCAGTGTACTCCGCAATCGCCAGGAGGATGCTTCGTGAAATCGGTGTTCTGGATACTGGTGCGCAAGGACCTGTACCTGTTGCGCGGCCTGATGATCGCGACGATCGCCGCCGGCGTGCTGGCCATGGCGTTGGTGCTGCTGGGCGGGATCGGGTTTGCGGTGGGCGGCATCCTGTTCCTGACCGCCAACGTGGCCGGCGCGTTGTTCGTCGCGATCTTCACCGTATTCAACGAGCGCAAGGAGCAGACACGGGCATTCTCGCTGTCGCTGCCGGTCAGCGGTGTGCAGTACGAACGGGCCAAGATCGTGGCGGGATATCTGGCATTCCTGCGCCGTGGGTGGTGCTGTCGGTGCTGGCGGTGGCGTTGTTCGTGCCGCCCGGCGAGCACCACGGCATGCTGGCCTACGTGCTGGTATTGCAGGGCTTCGTGCTGGCCCTGTTCAGCATGATGCTGGCGTCGCTGTTCTTCATCACCTCCGAGGTGTGGATGGGACCGGTGATCCTGGCCATCAACATCCTGTTCAGCCTGTTCATGGTGGCGTTGAACCAACCGGCTGTTTCCGGCGGGCTGGACGGTCCGGATGTGCGCTGGACGCCGTTCGCGCTGTGGATGCTCGCCGGTGAACTGATTGTGGTTCTGCTGTCCGTCACGGTGGCACTGGTGGCCATCGCGCAGCGGCGCAACTACATCTGACTGCGAGGCGACGCGCAAGTCCGGGCAGCCGGCTTCGCGATGGTGGCGCTGGTGCGCGACCGCATCAAGGACGGCGCCCGACGGGCGGCTTGCCCGCGGTTGGGGTGGCGCACTGGCGGTCTCAGGTCCGCAGCCGCCACCCGCTGCGGATCATCCAGGCGGCGAGCGCAGGCAGCCGGCCAGGATCGCGACGATGATGCTCAGGCTGATGCGCACATCGAGCGCGGCCTGGCCGTAGAAGCTCCAGCGAAAGCCGCTGATCAGATACACCACCGGATTGAACAGGGTGATCGTGCGCCACACCGGCGGCAGCATGTCGATCGAATAGAAGGTGCCGCCCAGGAAGGTCAGCGGCGTGATCACCAGCGCCGGCACGAACTGCAGTTTCTCCCAGCTCGTGGCCCAGATGCCCAGCACGAATCCGAACAGGCTGAACGTCAGCGCGGTCAGCATGAGGAAGATCACCATCCACAACGGATGCAGGACCTGCAGCGGCACGAAGAACGCGGATGTACCCAGGATGATGAGTCCGATCATGTCGCTCTTGCTGGCCGCCGCGCCCACGTAGCCCAGCAGGATCTCCGCCGCACCCATCGGCGCCGACAGCAACTCGTAGATCGTGCCGGACCATTTGGGGAAGTAGATGCCGAACGAGGCATTGCCGACGCTTTCGTTGAGCACGACAGCATGATCAGGCCGGGTACGATGAAGGCCGCGAACGGCACGCCGCCGATGTGCGTCATGCGCGAGCCGATCGCCGAGCCGAACACCACGAAGTACAGGGACGTGGTGAGCACCGGAGTCAGGATGCTCTGCACCAGCGTGCGGAAGGTGCGCGACATCTCGAAGCGATAGATGGCGCGCACCGCGTGCCAGTTCACTTCGCGCTCCTGACCAGCGAGACGAAGATTTCCTCCAGCGAGCTCTGCTGGGTTTCCAGGTCACGGAATTCGACGCCGGCCTGGCCCACCTCGCGCAGCAGTTGTGCGATGCGCGCGCGTTCGGAATCGTCCTTGAAGGTGAATACCAGCGTCACGCCGTCTTCTGCCAGGCCGAGCTTCCAGTCGGCCAGGGCAGGGGGGATCCGCTCCAGCGGCTGTTGCAGGTGCAGGCGCAACTCCTTGCGCCCCAGCTTGCGGATCAGCGTGGCCTTGTCCTCCACCAGCACCAGTTCACCCTTGTTGATGATGCCGATGCGATCGGCCATCTCCTCGGCTTCCTCGATGTAGTGCGTGGTCAGGATGATGGTCACGCCGCTGTCGCGGAGCTGGCGGATCTGCTGCCACATGTCGCGGCGCAGTTCCACGTCCACGCCCGCGGAGGGTTCGTCCAGGAACAGCAGCTGCGGTTCGTGTACCAGCGCCTTGGCGATCATCACGCGGCGCTTCATGCCGCCGGAAAGCGTCATGATCCGGGCATCGCGCTTGTCCCACAGCGACAGCGAACGCAGCACGCGCTCCACCAGCGTGGCATCCCGTGGATAGCCGAACAATCCGCGACTGAAGGCGACCGCGGTCGCGCACCGTCTCGAATGCTTCCGTGGCCAGTTCCTGCGGCACCAGTCCGATCAGGCGGCGCGTGGCGCGTGGTTCGCGCATCACGTCGTGGCCGGCGACCGTGGCGACCTCCGCCGCTGGCGTTGACCAGTCCGCACAGCACGCCGATCAGTGTGGTCTTGCCGGCTCCGTTGGGTCCGAGCAGAGCGAAGATTTCGCCGCGACGCACATCCAGATTGATGTCGCGCAGGGCCGCCAGCCCGCCCGGATAGGTCTTGGACAGGCCGCTGATCGGACAGGATGGGTTGCTGCACGGCTTGAGGATTCTACGATGGACCCGCCCGCCGACGGGCGGTGGCGCACGCCGCTACGGTCAGCGCTGCGGCTTTGGCTTGGTGGCGGACTTGGGGTCGAAGGTCTCGATGGAGAGCGAAAAAGTACGGCGCTCGGCGCCCTGCAGCACGCCGACGTTGACCACCTGGCGCGCCACTTCCTCATTACGCTCGTTGCGCACTACCACCAGGATGGAATACTCCATTGCCGAATCCATGCGTTCGGCATCCAGCGTGCCCTCGATCTGCCAGGCGGTCTTGGTGGCCGCAGCTGCGCCCGGGCGCGCATTCTGGTCGAAGCGCAGGTGATGTTTGCACCCCGGGCAGACGATCGCACTCTCCAGGATCGTTGCCCTGCAGTGGGGACAGGTGCGTGTGGCACCCGCCGAGCTGACTGCGCGCGCCGAGCCGATCATGCGACGTTGCTACGGCCTCCAAGCGCCGATGAGGCCGGCGTGGAGCCCGTGGACTTGGCGCTGTCATCGAAGCCGAAATCCACGGAGCCGCGCATGCGCGAACCGGCGGCGACGGTCAGCGATCCGGCCTTGACGTCGCCGTTGATCGTGCCGCCCTGCTGCAGTTCGACGCGCTTGGCGGACTCGATGTTGCCCTGCAGTTCACCGCTGACGATCACTTCGCCGGCACGTACCTGACCCTCGACGCGCGCGCCGCTGTCGATGTGCAGATTGCCCTCGACCTGGATATCGCCCTTGAACTTGCCGGCGACGCGGACATGGCCATTGCCGTTGATCTTGCCCTCGATGATGAGGCCGGCAGCGATGATCGATTCTTTCATGTCAGTTCGCTCCTTCAGCGAAGAGGCCGTGTCCTGGGTGTAGTGGCTGGAGGCAGGCTGATTGCCGCCGGAACGCACGGGAGCGTTGCTGCCTGTCGCTGATGCGCCGGATTCGGGCTTGTCCCAAAGTGCCATGTTCCCCTGCTCCAGTACTGGTGAATGCTGCGCTGAAGGTAACCCGTTTCAGGGGCGCCGGCCAAGCCTGTCGGTGTCACGCGACTTGCAATGCCGCCAGCACCCGATCGGGCAGCAGCGGGAAGCGCTGCATCCGCTTCCCGGTGGCGTCGAAGAAGGCATTGGCGATGGCCGCCGCCGCCGCCGCCATGGTCTCCTCGCCGGCGCCGGTGGAGCGCTCACCCGGCTGCTGCACCACCACGCCGCGCACTTCCGGGCAATCCGCGCAGCGCAGGATGGGGTAGCCCTGCCAGTCCAGGCTGGTGACGCGTGCCGTGTCGAAGCGCACCTCCTCGAGCAGCATGCGGCTGGCGGTCTGCACCAGCTGCCCCTCGATCTGGTGTTCGACGATCAGGGGATTGACCACCATGCCGGCATCCAGCGCGCCGGTGAGCTTCGCGATGCGCACGCGGCCGCTGCTCATGTCCACCTCGATCTCGGCCACCGCGGCCCCGTAGGAAACCAGGTGGGTACCCAATCCCACGCCGCGGCCACGGCGTACCGTTGCGCCGGAGGCGGCCAGCCGGGCCGGTGTCCAGTGGTTCGACCAGCCGGCAGCCGCGACCGCCGCATCCAGCACTCCACGCCAGCGCGCGTCTTTGATGTTGCGGCGGCGGAATTCCACGGCATCGACGGACAGGTCCGCGGCGAGCTGGTCGACTGCCTGCTCGGACACGAATGCAAAGGACAGGTCCAGAGGTGAGCGCAGCCAGGCGGCGCGCAGCCAGTCGAGCGCCGGTACGCGATGGTTCACCAGTTTCAGGTTGGCGATGTCGTACATGCCGCCGCAGGTCAGGGCATTGACCCCCTGTACGGAAACCGGGGGCCATTCGGCAGCCGCAGCCTTGCCGGCGAGCTGGGTCGTGGTTTCCACCTGACTCCAGTTGTGCTGCCAGCCGTGGTATTCGTAGGCCACGATTCGTCCGTCGGCGTCGGCCGCGACGCGGGCCTCGCCGACATGCGGCGGCCCGTAGTAGTCCCAGCCGTGTTCGTCCCAGCGCATGAACTGCAGCCGCACGGGAGCGCCCGCCAGTTGCGAGAGCAGGGCCGCTGCCTGCGCCACGTCGTCGTAGCAGCTGTGGCCGTAGGTACCCGCGCCTTCGGCGTATTGCACCAGCAGCTTTTCCTGCGGCAGGCCGGTGAGCTGGGCGATGCCGCGTCGCGCGCCGTAGATGTCCTGGGAAGAGCAGATCACCAGCCCGCCATCGGCGCGGATGTCGGCCAGCGCGCAGTTGGGGGCGAAGGGAGCGTGCGACTGGTACGGGCCATTGCCGGAGAAGCTCGCGCTGTGCGCCGCGGACTTGAAGGCGTCCGCCACGCCGCCGCGTTCCAGTACGACATTGTCCACGGTCCTGGCGGAGCGCAATTGCTGGTGCAGGGCTTCGTTGCCGGGCAGGGCGGGTGGCTGCGCCCAGCTCACACGCAGGGCCGCGGCCGCGCGCACCGCATCCCATTCGCGTGGCGCCACCACGCCGATGAAGTCTCCCTGCCGCAGTACGCGCGCGCCGGGAATCCGCGCCAGCGGCTGCTCGTCCACGGCGAGCACGCGTGCACCGGCACCGTAGGCCGCCTGGCCGCGCGGGCGCACGACACGCGCGTGCAGCATGCCGGGCAATCGCAGGTGCTGGATATAGGTGTGGGTGCCATCGACCTTGGAGGCAAGGTCGGCGCGCGGCACGCGCTTGCCCACCAGCCGGTAATCCGCACTGTGCTTCATGGACTGGTTGGGGGGGATTTTCAGTTCGAATCGTTCACCGCCGAGCAGTGCGCCATAGCTCACGGTACGGTCCGGCGCGCCTTTCACGTGCACGATTCCGCGATCCACGACCAGCGACTGCTGCGGAGCCGAAAGGTGTGCCGCCGCCCGGGCCAGCAACGCGTCACGCGCGGCGGCCGCGGCCGTGGCGATCGGGATGCGTCCGCGCTGCACGGAGGCACTGGAATAAGTGCCGCCCTGGTTGGGCGAGGCATGGGTGTCCAGCGCGGCGCTGCGGATCTGATCCATGCCCAGATCCAGTTCCTCGGCAGCCACCTGCACCAGTGCGGTGCTGGCGCCCTGGCCGAGCTCGGCGAATCCCATATACAACGTGGCAGTGTTGTCGGCATGGATGGCCAGCCATGTATCGATGCTCGCCGCGTCGGGTGGCCCGGCCACGTCCCGCAAGTCCACCGCTACCGCAACTTGCCCCGCGCCTGCTGCCCGTGCGGGCCCGCGCGGCGCGTAGCAACCGCCCAGCGACAGGCCCACCAGCAGTACGCCGCCGCCCTGCATGAGGCGGCGCCGCTGGATGTCGATGTTCGTGTCCTGCTTCATGGGATCAGGCGCCGGCCGCGCGGCGCACGGCGCGCAGGATGGAAGGATAGGTGCCGCAGCGGCACAGGTGACCATTCAGTGCCGCGCGGATTTCGGCGTCGCTGGGATGCGGCTTCGCATCCAGCAGTTCGGCTGCCTTGATCACCATGCCGTTCATGCAGTAGCCGCACTGCGGCGCCTGTTCCTCCACCAGTGCCTGCTGCACCGGATGCATGTCCGGCACCTGCGCCAGTTTTGCGCGCCGCGCGTACCAGGCGGGCAGACCTTCCAGGGTCGTGACGTTGCGACCGGCGATCGCGCTCACCGGCGTGACGCAGGCGCGCACTTCACGATCATCCACCAGTACCGAGCAGGATCCGCATTGCGCCAGACCACAGCCGAAACGCGCGCCCTTCAGTCCCAGCTCATTCTGCAGCAGGTAAAGGAGTGGCATGTCGGGTTCGGCCTGCACCGCATGCCTGTTCCCGTTGACCAGCAGCTCCCAGCGTTGTTCCGCCATTTGCCATTTACCGGTGACGCGGATTCGAGATTCCCCGCGTCCGCCAGTGTACGCCGGCTGCTCTTGTCCGCCACGGGGGCGGCGCGTAGGCTCACCGGCTGCTTTTCTTCAGCCAGGGGCACATGCGCAGTCGCACCATCGAGAGCCAGGATGAGGTCGTCGTCGAGCCGGCCGTGGGAGGCGCCGATGCCGCTGTGATCTGGCTGCACGGACTCGGTGCGGATGGTTACGACTTCGTGCCGCTGGTGCCGCAGCTGAATCTGCCTGCCACGGCGCGGGTGCGCTTCGTGTTCCCCCATGCCGAGGTGCGGCCGGTCACCATCAACGCCGGCTATGCGATGCGCGCCTGGTACGACATCCGCGAGCTGACGCCCGATGGCCGTGACGATGAGGCAGGTCTGGCGGCGGCGCAGGACCGCGTCGAGCGGTATATCGAGCGCGAGCGGGCCGGCGGCATCGCCGGCCGGCGCATCGTGCTGGGCGGGTTCTCCCAGGGTGGCGCCACGGCATTGCATGTGGGGCTGCGCCACACCTCGCCACTGGGAGGAATCGTGGCGCTGTCGGCCTACCTGCCGCTGCGCGCCCGGTTTGCCGCCGACATCGCCGCGGCCAATCGCGCCACGCCCATCCTGATGTGTCATGGGCGCGAGGATGTCGTCGTGCTGCCGGCGTTCGGTGAGCAATCCCGCGACGCGTTGCTGGAAGCCGGGCTGAACGTGGAGTGGCGCCAGTACTCCACGGGACATCAGCTTTGCCAGCCAGAGATCCACGATATCGCCGCCTGGCTCAGCTACCACCTGGAGCTGCTCCCGAAGGAATCCTGAGGCGCTGTCGTGGGACATTTCCACTGCCAACACGCTGCCGCGGCAGCGTGTTGGTCGGCCCTTGTGGGGTTGACAACACCAGAATCAGCTATTTCCCCGCATCCGCGCGCGTGTAGAATACGCGTCGATCGTTGGTCGTCCTGCTTCTGTTCTGTAGCGCCTGTTAGGAAGCGCACGGTCTCCAGTGGAAGGTCTCCGATCGGGTGTTGAACATTATTGGATTGGAGATCTGTACTTTATGGCGAAGATTTACGTTGGCAACCTGCCGTTCTCGGCGAGCGAAGCCGATGTGCGCACGCTGTTCTCGCAGCACGGCACGGTAGAGTCCGTGGCGCTCCCGACGGACCGGGAAACGGGCCGCCCGCGTGGCTTCGGATTCGTGGAAATGCCGCAGGCGGATGCCGCGCGCGCCATTCAGGCGCTGAACGGCTATTCGATGAACGGCCGTCCTTTGCGCGTCAATGAGGCGCAGGACAAACCCCGTACCGGAGGCGGTCCGCGCGGCGGCGGCGGCGGTGGCTTCGGCCGCGGCCCGGGCGGTGGCGGCGGTGGTGGCGGTGGTCGCTGGTAAGCCGATCCCGCGACACTGACCCAAGCAAAGGCCCGGTGCGAACCGGGCCTTTGCTTTTTGCGGCCCTAACAAGGAGACGAGCTTGGCAGTCCGGACCATCCTGCGCATGGGCGAGGCGCTGCTGTTGCGGCGCTCGGAGGAAGTGGCGCACTTCGACACGCCGCAACTGCACGCGCTGATCGACGACATGCGCGACACCATGCAGGCGGCCGGGGGTGCGGGCCTGGCGGCACCGCAGATCGGCGTGTCAATGCGGGTGGTGATCTTCGGCTTCGAGCGCATCGAGCGTTACCCGGACGCGCCGCCGGTGCCGGAAACAGTGCTCGTCAATCCGGTGCTAACGGCGCTGGACGAGACCGAGGAGCTGGGCTGGGAAGGATGCCTTTCCGTGCCCGGGATGCGTGGTCTGGTGCCGCGAAGCACGCGTCTGCGCTATCAGGGTTTTGATGCACTGGGCGGTGTGATCGACCGCACGGTGGATGGCTTTCACGCCCGGGTGGTTCAGCACGAAGTGGACCATCTGGATGGCATCCTGTATCCGATGCGCATGCGGGATCTTTCCAGGTTCGGCTTCCAGGACGTGTTGTTCCCCGGACAGCAGCTCATTGACGACTAAGTCGGGGGCGGCTGCCGGCGTGAACCGTTAACATGCGCGCATGCAGAAGTTCGATGTCGTCGTGATCGGCAGCGGGCCCGCCGGGGAAGGCGCGGCCATGATGCTCTCCAAGAATCACCGCAGGGTGGCGGTGGTGGAGCGCTACCCGGAGGTGGGAGGCGGCTGCACCCACTGGGGAACGATTCCCAGCAAGGCGCTGCGCCACGCGGTCAAGACCTTGAGTGACGCGCGCCGCAATCCGCTGCTGCACAAGCTGGTCACCGGCTTGCAGGTCACGTTGCCGCAGCTGCAGTCGCAGGCCGATGGAGTGGTCCAGGCCCAGGTGGAGATGCGCCGGCGCTTCTATGAGCGCAACCGGGTTCCTGTGCTGGAGGGCGCCGCACGGTTCGTGGACCGCAGCACCGTCGAGGTGATCTCCACGTCCGGTGAGATCACGGCGGTGAGCGCCGAGCAGTTCGTCATCGCCACCGGTTCGCGGCCCTATCATCCGCCCGGGCTGGATTTCTCGCATCCACGTGTGCTCGACAGCGATACGGTGCTGCGTTATCAGGACACGCCGTTCGGAGTGACCATCTACGGTGCAGGGGTGATCGGCTGCGAGTACGCCTCGATCTTCCTGAACCTGGGTTTGAAGGTCACGCTCGTCAACACGCAGGACCGTCTGCTGTCCTTCATGGACGAGGAGATCGCCGAGGCGCTGTCCTATCACCTGCGTGACCAGGGTTGCATCATCCGCCACAACGAGCTGTTCGATCACCTGGAGGCGCGTGAGAGCGATGTGGTGCTGCATCTGCAGTCCGGGCGCAGCCTGAAGTCCGATGTGCTGCTGTGGGCGAACGGCCGGACCGGCAACACCGATGGCATGAACCTGGAGCAGGTGGGACTGACGCCCAACCAGCGCGGCCAGCTCGCCGTGAACGAGCGCTACCAGACGGTCGTGCCCAACATCTATGCAGTGGGCGACGTGATCGGGCCGCCGGCGCTGGCCAGCGCGGCCTATCAGCAGGGAGGTGCGGTCGGCCGCTACATCATCGACGAGGCCGCGCCGCCGCGCCGGCTCGACCTGATTCCCAGCGGCATCTACACCATTCCGGAAATCTCCTCGGTGGGCCGCACCGAGAAGCAACTGCAGGATGCAGGAATTCCCTACGAAATCGGCCATACGCACTTCAAGAGCCTGGCGCGCGCGCAGATGACGGCGCAGCCTGTCGGCATGCTGAAGATCCTGTTCCATACCAGGACGCTCGAGGTGCTGGGCGTGCACTGCTTTGGTGACAACGCCTGCGAGATCGTGCACATTGGGCAGACGGTGATGGCGAGCCACGACATCAACAACCTGCGCTACTTCATCGACACCACGTTCAACTATCCGACCATGGCCGAGGGGTATCGCATCGCTGCCTACAACGGCCTGAACCGGCTGGCCTGAGGTGAGCGAGAACCCGAAGGATCGGCCGAAGGGCCGCTCGTTGCGACCGCTGAGGGCCCTGGGGCCCTTCCTCTGGCCGTACCGCCGTACGCTGGTCGCGGCAATGTTCGCGTTGCTGGCCGCCTCGGGGCCGTGCTCGCGCTGCCAGTGGCGGTGCGCTACCTGATCGACCGCGGCCTGACGACCAGCGATGCCGCCACGGTCAACCACTACTTCGTCGCGTTCCTGGGCGCGTGCGTGCTGATGGGCGTGTTCGCGGCGCTGCGCTTCTACCTGGTGAGCTGGGTGGGCGAGCGTGTGGTCGCCGATATCCGCGCCCGCGTCTACAAGCGCGTGCTGGCGATGGACCTGGCCTTCTTCGAAGTGACCCGCACCGGCGAAGTGCTCTCGCGCCTGACCACCGATACGACGCTGGTGCAGTCGATGGCCGGCGTGAACATCTCGATCATATTGCGCTCGATCGTGAATGTGGTGGGAGCGCTGATCATGATGGCGGTGACCAGCGCCAAACTGATGGGCGTGATGGTGGTGTTGATGCCGCTGATCATGCTGCCGCTGTTCTCGCTGGGCAGGCGCGTGCGCAAGCTGTCGAGGGACGCCCAGGATCGGGTCGCCGACTCCAGCAGCCAGGCCGACGAAACCCTGAACGCCATGCAGACCATCCAGGCGTTCACGCTGGAGGCGCTGCAGGTTCGCCGCTATGTCGGCGTCGTCGAGCTGGGGTTCGCGACGGCGATCCGTCGCAACAAGATGCGTGCCCTGCTGACCGCGTTCGGGTTCTCGCTGGTATTTGCCTCCATCGCGTTCGTGTTGTGGCTGGGGTTCCACTCGGTGATGGCCGGTCGCATGACTGGTGGCCAGCTGCTGCAGTTTCTGATCTTCGCGGTGCTGCTGGCCGGATCGGCCTCCTCACTTATCGAGCAGTGGGGTGAGGTGCAACGCGCCGCCGGCGCGATGGAGCGCCTGGTGGAGCTGATGGAGGCTGTCCCCACCATTGCCGCTCCGGCTCATCCGGCGACATTGCCCGCGCGAGTTACCGGCGCGCTGCATTTCGAGGCGGTGAACTTCAACTACCCGTCGCGGCCGGATCAGGCGGCCCTGCACGGGGTGACGCTGGACATCGCGCCCGGGGAAACCCTGGCCATCGTCGGGCCCTCCGGCGCCGGCAAGAGCACCATGCTGCAGTTGATGCTGCGTTTCTACGATCCGCAGGCCGGCCGCATCCTGCTCGACGGTGTGGACATCGCGCATGCCGATCCATTGCCGCTGCGCCGGCAGATCGGCCTGGTGGCCCAGGAGACGGCGCTGTTCGCGGCCAGCGCCCGCGAGAACATCCGCTACGGGCGTCCGGATGCGACCGATGCCGAAGTGGAGGCCGCCGCGGTGGCCGCGGCGGCGGACGGGTTCATCCGCGCGCTGCCGCAGGGTTACGACACGTTTCTCGGCGAGCGCGGCACGCGCCTGTCGGGCGGCCAGCGCCAGCGCGTCGCCATTGCCCGCGCCATTCTCAAGGATCCGCCGGTGCTGTTGCTGGACGAGGCCACCAGCAACCTGGACGGGGAGAGTGAGCGGCTGATCCAGCAGGCGCTGGACGGGCTGATGGGCACGCGGACCACGATCATCGTGGCCCACCGGCTGGCGACCGTGCTCAAGGCGGACCGGATTGTGGTCATGGATCACGGGCATATCGTGGCGGCCGGCACCCATGCTTCACTATTGGGAACCAGTTCACTATATAGCCGCCTCGCGCAGCTGCAGTTCGGAACCCGGGAAGCCGATACTTAGGGCAGGTAATCCGTACAGGAAAAGCAGGCGTGCGGGCGGCGGCACAACAAGAAGACTGGCGCAGGAAGTATTTCGACAGTATTGCCGCGATCGAGGAAGAATCGCGCCAGTACCGGGCACGCCAGCACGTGTTGTACCGGCTGGTGGCGCGTCTGTGCGCCGTGGCGCAGGGTCATGCGCCAGGTATCGATGCCGAGCTGGTGCGGCTGCGCGATGCGGTGCGACGCGAAGCATCCATCGAGGATATCCAGGCACTGGCGGAAGCGCTGGCCGAGGCGGTGCGCGAATCGGAGAGTCCGGAAGCAGCCAGGTGCGCGCCAGCGGCCGGATCTGACGCTGCTGCAGTTCAAATCCCCGGTAGCGCGGATTGCTGCGAGCATATCCGCGATGTGCTGCAGCGGCTGCTCGAGGAAATCCAGCAGGATGTCGAACTGGCGAGCGCCACCAGCACGCTGACGAGCCAGATCACCGAGTCGCTGACTCCCGAGCTGTTGCCGGGCGTGGTCGGGAAAGTGGGCGGACTGCTCGTGCAGCGCATCCGCAGTCTGGAGAAGGCGCGCCACGGCCTGGCCTCCCTGCTGGAGCAGATGCTGCGGCAGCTCGATGCGCTGAACGTGCACATGACGGGTAGTGCCGAGGAGGAAACCCGCCGCAGCCAGAGTGCGAACGCGCTCAACGAGCAGATCACCGGCGAGGTACGCGCCATCGGGCAAAGCGTCGAAGGCAGCTGCGATCTGGCGCAGCTGCGCCTGCAGTTGAGCGAGCGCATGCAGTCCATCGGCCGCCACCTGCAGGATTTTCGCGAGCGCGAGCAGGAGTACGCCCGCCAGTCGCACGAACGGGCGACCCGCATGAGCGAGCGCATGCGGGAACTGGAAGGCGAGGCCAGGCAACTGCAGAGCCGACTCGATGACGAGCAGCGTCAGGCCCTGCGCGACTCGCTGACCCGGATTCCCAACCGCCTGGCGTGGGAGCAGCGCATCGCGAGCGAGCTGGCGCGCTGGCAACGCCTGCGCCTGCCGACCTGTGTGCTGGCCTGGGACATCGATGCCTTCAAGGCGATCAATGATCGCTATGGTCATCGCGCCGGCGACAAGGTACTGGTGGAGGTGGCCGACGTGCTGGCCACGGGAATTCGTGGCACCGACTTCGTTGCGCGCTATGGCGGCGAGGAGTTCGTGATGTTGCTGTCCGGCACGCCGCTGGCCAGCGCCGTTGCCATCGCGGATCAGATGCGCGAGGCCATCGCCCAGACGGGCTTTCACTTCCGGGGCGCGCCGGTCTCGGTCACCATCTCCTGTGGCGTCACCGAGTTGCGCGACGGCGATACGCCGGAAGAGGTGTTTGATCGCGCCGATCGGGCGATGTACCAGGCCAAGAACAGCGGCCGCAACCGCGTAGTCGGCGCCTGAATCACGGCGCCCCGCCGTGGGCGCGGTCGGCTCAGCGGCGGGTATTGCGTTGGTAGCGCCAGTACAGAATCAGGATGAATCCGCCGACCATGCCGCCCAGGTGCGCGAAATGCGCCACGCTGGCCTCGCGGCCGGACACGCCCAGATACAGCTCGAGCAGTCCGTACAGGGTCACGAACACCCACGCCGGCATCGGGATCGGCGGAAAGATCAGCATGACGCGGCGATGCGGATAGGCCAGGCCAAAGGCCAGCAGGATGCCGAAGATGCCGCCGGAGGCGCCGATCGTCGGGCCCTGCGGGCCGGTGATGAAATGCTCGACCGCCAGCTGCGCAACGGCCGCCGAGATCACGCACACCACGTAGTAGATGGTGAAGCGGCGCGATCCCACCAGCCGTTCGATCTCCGGACCGAACATCCACAGCGCGAACATGTTGAACAGGATGTGCGTGAAGCCGCCGTGCAGGAAGGAGTACGTGACCAGCTGCCAGATCTGGAAGCGCGGCGCGTACAGGCCCATCGAGTCCACCGGCCATAACGCGAAGTTCAGTTCGATCGCGACCGTGAACTGCTGCAGCAGGAACACCGCCACGCAGGCCAGGATGATGTTGCGGACGACCGGCGTCAGGCTCATTCCGCCACCGCGCCTTCGGTGGCGCGCGCCATGCGCCGGCGTTCGTTGTCGGTGAGGTAGCGCTTGCGGATGCGGATGGACTGGGGCGTGACCTCCACCAGCTCGTCATCGGCAATGAACTCCACCGCGTATTCCAGCGTCAGCTCGATCGGCGTGGTCAGCAGGATGGCGTCGTCCTTGCCGGAGGCGCGCACGTTGGTCAGCTTCTTGGTCTTGATCGGGTTCACCACCAGGTCGTTTTCGCGGCTGTGTATGCCGATGATCATCCCTTCGTAGAGCTTCTCGCCGGGGCTGACGAACATGCGTCCGCGCTCCTGCAGGTACCATAACGCGTATGCCACTGCTTCGCCGTCTCTCAGTTGCTGATCAGCACGCCATTGCGGCGTTCGGCCATTTCGCCCTTCATCGGCGCATAGCCGTCGAACACGTGGCTCATCAGCCCCGAGCCGCGCGTCAGGTTCATGAACTCGCCCTGGAAGCCGATCAGCCCGCGCGCGGGGACGCGATAGTCGATGCGCACCCGGCCGTGCCCGTCCATCACCATGTCGCGCATTTCCGCGCGCCGCTGGCCCAGCGCCTCCATCACTCCTCCCTGATGGGCCTCTTCCACATCGACGGTCAGGGCCTCATAAGGTTCATGGGTGACGCCTTCGACCTGCCGGAGCAGGACCTCCGGCGCGCGATACCGCCAGCTCGAAGCCCTCGCGCCGCATGTTCTCGATCAGGATGGTCAGATGCAGTTCGCCGCGGCCGGACACGCGGAACACGTCCGCGTCGGCGGTATCCTCGACGCGCAACGCGACGTTGCGCTCCAGTTCGCGCAGCAGGCGCTCGCGGATCTGCCGGCTGGTGACGAACTTGCCCTCGCGTGCCGGCCAGCGGCGAGGTGTTCACCTGGAAGTTCATCTGCAGCGTGGGTTCATCCACGGCGATGGGCGGCAGCCCCTGCGGGGCCGCCGGATCGCACAGCGTGATGCCGATGTTGATGTCATCGAAGCCGGTGATGGCGACGATGTCGCCCGCGCCTGCCGAGTCCACCGGTCCGCGCTCCAGTCCCTTGAAGGCCAGCACCTGGGCCACCTTGCCGCCGCCCTTGTCCTCCGCGCCGTAGCGCAGCACGACGTTCTGGCCGGGCTTGACCGTGCCGCGCCGGATGCGACCGATGCCGATGCGGCCGACGTAGGAGTTGTAGTCGAGTGTGGAAATCTGCAATTGCAGGGGGCCGGTCGCGTCGGCTTCCGGTTCGGGCACGTACTTGAGGATCGCCTCGAACAGCGCCGACATGTCCGGATCCTGGCGCGTGTGATCCAGGCTGGCCCAGCCCTGCAGCGCGGAGGCATACAGCACCGGAAAGTCCAGCTGCTCATCAGTGGCGCCGAGCTTGTCGAACAGATCGAAGGTCTGGTCGATCACCCAGCCCGGACGCGCGCCGGGCCGGTCGATCTTGTTGACCACGACGATGGCCTTGTGGCCCAGCGCCAGCGCCTTGCGCGTCACGAAGCGGGTCTGCGGCATCGGGCCTTCGACCGCGTCGACCAGCAGCAGCACGCCGTCGACCATGGACAGCACCCGCTCCACCTCGCCGCCGAAGTCGGCGTGCCCCGGTGTATCCACCACATTGATGCGCACGCCGCCGTAATCGATCGCGCAGTTCTTGGCCAGGATGGTGATGCCGCGTTCCTTCTCGATGGCATTGGAATCCATGATTCGCTCACCCACCTTCTCGTGGGCGGCAAAGGTGCCGGACTGCTTGAGCAGGCAGTCGACCAGCGTCGTCTTGCCGTGGTCGACGTGGGCAATGATGGCGATGTTGCGGATGGGGCGCGACATGTGTGGCCGTATGGAAAAAGGGCCGCGAGATTACCAGCTTCCCCCTGCTTTTCCCACGCAGCGGGCGCCCCAGGCCCTAGACTTGCGGGGGTGAGCTTTCCCCGCATTCGTCCGTGATCCGCCCCGCGCCACCGACCCCGCCGCCAGCCCTGGCGCTTCGTGACCTGCCCCGCGAGTTCTTCGAGGCCTTCGGCTACGGGCGCAAGGCCCTGTCGCTGGTCTGGCAGACCAGCCGCCGGCTGACGCTCTGGCTGGCGTTGCTGACGCTGATGGTCGGTACGCTACCAGCGCTGGTCGCCTGGGTGGGCGCGCATATCGTGGACGCGGTCATCCATGCCAGCCAGAACGATGGCGCGGTCGCTCCGGTACTCGAACTGGTGGCGCTGGAAGGCGCAGTCGTCGTCTTGCTGGCGCTGTGCCAGCGCGGGTTGTCGCTGAGCACCACGTTGCTGCGCGAACAGCTCGGCTTCCGGGTGAACTCGATGATTCTGGAGAAGGCGCTGACGCTTGATCTGGAGCACTTCGAGGACTCGGAGTTCTACGATCGCATGACGCGCGCGCGGCGTGAGGCCTCGGCGCGGCCGTTGTCGCTGGTGACCCGCACGTTTTCGCTGGCGCAGAACCTGATTTCGCTGGTCAGCTACGCTGCACTGTTGTTCCATTTCTCGCCGTGGGCCGTGGCCCTGCTGGCGCTGGCCGGCCTGCCCGGTTTCGTCGCCGAGACGCGCTTCTCCAACCAGGCGTTCCAGCTGTTCCGCTGGCGCTCCACCGAACAGCGCCAGCAGGCCTATCTGGAAACCGTGATCGCGCGCGAGGATCACGCCAAGGAAGTGAAGCTGTACGGACTGGGGCCGGCGCCTGCTGGATCGGTACAAATCGATCTTCTACGCCCTGTTCTCGCAGCGGCGCTCGCTGGCGATTCGCCGTGACGGCTGGGGCTTCGTGCTGGGCCTGCTGGCGACAGCTGGCGTTGTACGGCGGCTATTGCTGGGTGGCTCTGAGCGCGGTGCATGGTGAGATCACCATCGGTCAGATGTCGATGTACGTACTGCTGTTCCGGCAGGGGCAGGGCGCGGTCAGCGCCGCACTGGCTGCCATCAGCGGGCTGTACGAGGACAACCTGTATCTGTCCACGCTTTACGAATACCTGGACACCGCGCCGCGACCGCCCGGTGGCACGGCCGCTTCCGGGCCTGATCCGGCCGACGGATTGCGGCTGGAGAATGTCTCCTTCACCTATCCGGGCGCCGACGAACCTGCGCTGAGCGATGTTTCACTGCATCTGAAACCCGGGCGCAGTCTGGCGCTGGTCGGATCCAACGGGTCGGGCAAGACCACACTGATCAAACTGATCACACGGCTGTACGTGCCAACTGCCGGGCGCATCCTGCTCGATGGACGTGAGCTGTCCGAGTGGGACATCGAGGTGCTGCGGCGGCGCTTCGGCGTGATCTTCCAGGACTTCGTCCACTACCAGATGCTGGTCGGCGAGAACATCGGCGCCGGCAACGAGGCGCATTTCGAAGAAGAATCGCGCTGGCGCCAGGCCGCCGCGCAGGGGCAGGCCGATGAAATGATCGACGCACTGCCCGCCGGCTATCGCACCCAGCTGGGCAAGTGGTTCCAGGGCGGGCGCGAACTGTCGGGCGGCCAGTGGCAGAAGATTGCCGTGTCGCGCTCGTTCATGCGCACCGATGCCGATATCCGCGTTTTCGATGAACCGACCGCGGCCATGGATGCGGAGGCGGAGGCGCGCGTATTCAGCCATGTACGTGCTCTGGCCGAGGGGCGCATGACGATACTGATCTCGCACCGCTTCTCCACGGTGCGCATGGCGGACGAGATCATCGTGCTCGATTCAGGGCGCATCGCCGAGCGCGGCGATCACGAATCACTGATGGCGCTGGGTGGCGTGTACGCGCGGCTGTTCGAACTGCAGGCCAGAGGGTATCGCTGAAAGCACGCCTAGCCGGTTACGTCGCGGTTGGCGATGATCCGCCGCAGGAACTGCTTGAGTTCGATGAACTCCTCGCTGGTGAAACCGGCGAGGTGATTGTTGTAGACGGCAGCCAGATGGTGCGGGATCAGGCGGGTCAGTTCGCGCCCCTGGTCGGTGAGCGTCAGCTCCACCACGCGGCGGTCGGTGGAACTGCGTGTACGCGTCAGCAGGCCCTTGGCTTCCAGACGGTCCAGCATGCGGGTCATCGCGCCGGTATCAGTGTTCAGGTCGCGTGCCAGGCTGGCCGCGGTGGGGTTGCCGCCGCGCGAGATGATCATCAGCGGCGCCCATTGCACCGACGTGAGTCCGTGCGGACGCATGGCGGTTTCCGCGGCGCGCATGAGCGTGGAAACCGCTGTCCTCAACAGGTAACCGATGGATTCTTCAGCCGACCACTGATCGCCATGATAGAAGTCGGGGATGGGAAGTTTTTCTGACGCCATGAATGCCACAGTATTTGCAGGGGCAGTTACCGTCAATCCCAAATTGCCGGTTTTTGTATAAAATTCTCGGCCATGAGCGTCACCCCCGAGAGTTTCGAGTCAGCCTTTGCCAAGGCAGTGGATTTGGGCAACAAGTTGGCCGACAAGGACAAGGACGCCGACCTCTGGGATATCGCCGACGGGTTGCTGGCCGGGGCGGTCCAGTACTGGCTGTACTCGCGCCAGCCCTGTGGTGATCCGCGTTGCCAGGATTGCCTGCCGATCAGCACCGCCGAGGCACGCGTCGAAGAGCTCAAGCGCCTGGTACGCGAGCTGGCGGCCGACAGCGAGTACTTCCACACGCCGACCGATTCCAACGCCGGCCGCGCCTGAAGCGCCGCGCGGCTGATCGAGTTGCCATCCATGCCCATCCAGACGGAAGTCGTCATCGTCGGCGCCGGACCCTGCGGCCTGTTCCAGGTTTTCGAACTGGGGTTGCTGGGCATCAAGGCGCATGTCCTGGATTCGCTGGCCATACCCGGTGGGCAGTGCGCCGAGCTGTATCCGGAAAAACCCATCTACGACATTCCCGCGCTACCCACCGTGGGGGCGCAGGAACTGGTGGACAGGCTGCTGGAGCAGATCAAGCCATTCGGTGCCGAGATGCACTTTGGCCACGAGGTGACCGTGGTGCGCAAGCGTGAGGACGGGCGCTTCGATGTCGAGACCGCCGCGGGCCTGCAGTTCGACGCGGGCACGGTGATCATTGCCGGCGGCGTGGGATCCTTCCAGCCGCGACGGCTGGGCGTGGAACGCGCCGATGAATTCGAAGGCAGGCAGATCTTCTATCGCGTCCGCGAGGCCGCCCGCTTCCATGGCAAGCGGCTGGTGATCTTCGGTGGCGGCGATTCGGCGCTGGACTGGACGCTGGCACTTGCCGACAAGGCCGCGTCGTTGGCCCTGGTGCATCGGCGCGCCGAGTTTCGCGCCGCGCCGGCATCGGTGGCGAAGATGCAGGAGCTGGTCGCAGCCGGGAAGATGCAGTTCATCGAAGGTACGGCCAAGGAGCTGAAGCTCGACGGCGCGAGGCTGACCGGCGTGCGCGTGAAAGACGGTGCCGGAACCATGCACGAGCTGCCGGCCGATGACCTGCTGGCATTCTTTGGCCTGGCGCCCAAGCTGGGGCCGATTGCCGAGTGGGGGCTGGAGCTGGAGAAGCGCGCGCTGAAGGTCGACACGGAAAAATTCCAGACCAGCGTGCCGGGCATCTTCGCGGTGGGCGACATCAACACCTACCCCGGCAAGAAGAAGCTGATCCTGTCCGGCTTCCATGAGGCCGCGCTGGCGGCCTTCGCCGTGCAGGCCTATCTGTACCCGAACAAGCGCCAGTTCCTGCAGTACACGACGACCAGCCCGGTGATGCACCAGCGCCTTGGTGTCGCCGACACACCCGAATAGATCCGCAATGCTGGCTCCACTGGCCGATCTGCTGCAGTTGCTGGAGCTCGAACCACTGGAAGTGGACCTGTTCCGCGGCGACAGTCGCGACATCGGCAGCCCGCAGGTGTTCGGCGGGCAGGTGCTGGGCCAGGCATTGCACGCGGCGCACGCCACAGTGGAAGGCCGCCAGGTGCACTCGCTGCACGCCTACTTCCTGCGCCGCGGCGACTTCAATGCGCCCATCGTCTACCAGGTGGATCGCAGCCGCGATGGCGGCAGTTTCTCCAGCCGGCGCGTGGTCGCCATCCAGCACGGCGCGCAGATCTTCCACATGTCGGCGTCCTTCCAGGTGCCGCAACAGGGACTGGAGCACCAGTTGCCCATGCCGGACGTGCCGTCCCCGGATTCATTGCCGGACCTGCGGGAGATCCTGGAGGCCCAGAGGCAACCCTTGCCGGATGCCGTGCGGCGCTTCTCGGGGCGCAATTCCCCGTTCGAGTTTCGCAGCGTGCAGGCGTTGAGGTTTCCGGATCCGGAAGCCGGTGAGCCGCGGGTGGATGTGTGGTTCCGTGCGGTGGACAAGGTGGGTGAGGACCCGCGACGCCATGCGGAACTGCTGGCTTACGTGTCCGACTACTATCTGCTCGGCGCGGCGCTGCGTCCGCATGGCTACTCGCTGGGCAGCGCGGGCGTGGTGGTGGCGAGTATCGATCACGCCATGTGGTTCCACCGCGAGGTGCGCGTCGACGACTGGCTGCTGTATTGCATCCAGAGTCCGGCCGCGGCCGGTGCGCGCGGCTTCTCGCGCGCGGACATCTTCACGCGTGAGGGCGTGCTGGTGGCCAGTACCGCCCAGGAAGGATTGATACGTCTGGTGCAGCCGCACTGACGGCGCGGCGCCCAAGATGACTACCGTCCATTCCGGGGCATGGCTATACTGTCGCGATAGACAATTGGTTACGACAAAAACTACATATTCGGGCATTTGATGACGACCCCAGCTTGTTTGGCCCATTTGGAGCGGCTGCTGACATCTGTCTGACACAGGACTGACATTTCACGCATACGGGGGACGATTCATGGAAATTTCCATTCACAGAGCGGTGGGCGTGGCCTTGCGTCCCTGGCTCGGCGGCGCATTGCTGGCGCTTGCATCGGGCCTGGCCATCGCGGCAACGCCTGCCACGAACCAGGGCAAGTCCGACGAGCAGGAACTGCAGGAGGTGGTGGTTACCGCGCAGTTCCGCCAGCAGAAGCTGCAGGACACACCCATCGCCATCACGGCGGTGAATGCGGCGCAGCTCGAGGAGCGCAACCAGACCAACCTGTCGCAGGTGGCCGCGCAGGCGCCGAACGTCATTCTGACCGAGACCGGCGGTGCCTTCGGCCCGGGCCTTTCGGCCAATATTCGTGGTATCGGCCAGGGCGACTACATCGCGGCCCTGGAGCCGGGCGTGGGTATCTACATCGATGACGTCTACTACCCCAGCCTTACCGGCGCGAACTTCGACCTGATCGACCTGGATCGCGTGGAAATCCAGCGCGGCCCGCAGGGTGTGCTGGGTGGCCGAAATTCCGAGGGCGGCGCGATCAAGCTCTTTTCGCAGAAGCCCAAGGGCGACAACACGGGCTCGATCCGCGCCACTTATGGATCGCGCAACCTGCTGGACCTGCGCGCGGTCGGTGACTTCTCGCTGATCGACGGCAAATTGTTCGCGCGCCTGTCCGGGACATCCCACAAGCAGAACGGCTACGTGACCATCCGGGATTACGGCTGCGACTTTCCGAACAATCCCTACGGAATCGCGATCAAGGGCATGCAGGGCGACTGCGTGATGGGCCATGAAGGCGGCAAGGACTACTCGGCCGGCAGGCTGGCCCTGCGCTGGCTGGCTTCCGACAATCTGGAAGTCAACCTCACCGGCGACATGATGATCGACAACTCGCAGGTGGCGGCCAACGTGCTCATTGCGGCCAATCCGGTGACCACGCCTACTACTGGCAATATTCCGTTCGGCCCGCAGTACATTCCGTCGGACAAGTTCGTCAGCTACGCCACGTTTTCCGATCAGCGGCCGGATGGCACCATCGTGTACTTCCCGCCAACCACTCATACCAAGGTGTGGGGCACCAACCTGACGGCCGACTGGACCATCAACGATGACCTGTCGCTGAAGTCGATAACGGCATATCGCAAGTTCGACAGCCGCTGGGTGGAGGACAACGACGTGTCGCCGGGCTATCTGGGCCTGGGTGCCGAGCATCAGTCCAACCACTCGTTCAGCCAGGAGCTGCGCCTGAACGGCAAGGCTGGCTCCATGTTCGACTACACGCTGGGAGCGTATTACTTCGATCAGACGACCATCGGGCGCACGCATCAGATTCTGAACTACGTGCCCACACCGTTCCTGTTCGAATTCCTCGGCAACGATCCGACCACTGCCTCCAGCTACGCGGCCTATGCCAATGGCTCCTGGCATGTCACGACAGGACTGGACGTCAATGCGGGCGTGCGCTACACGAAGGAGAAGAAGGACTACACCTACAGCCGTCTGAATCCCGACGGTACGCCGAATATCCTGTTGGGAGGGCTGACGGGCCAGACCGGCTCGTACTCGGGAAACAATACCGACTATCGCTTCGACGTGGACTATCGCTGGAACGACATGCTGATGA
The DNA here is from genome assembly GCA_963812195.1 of uncultured Gammaproteobacteria bacterium. Lineage (GTDB taxonomy): Bacteria > Pseudomonadota > Gammaproteobacteria > Steroidobacterales > Steroidobacteraceae > ZC4RG30. Next base: position 67,307 of record CAWEUI010000014.1, on the reverse strand, counting down.
CCTACGCCAGCGTATCCACCGGATTCAAGGGCGGCGGCACCAATCCCCGGCCGTTCAATGTGGAGCAGGTGCTGACCTTCAATCCGGAGAAGCTGACGGCCTATGAGGTCGGGGCGAAGTCCGACTGGTTCCAGCGCAGATTGCGCGTGAACGTGTCGGCGTTCATCAACAAGTACAAGGATATCCAGGTAACGCTGCTGAGCTGCCCGACTCCTGATCCGGCCGACAGCGTGCCGTGTGCCCTGCCTGCCAACGTGGGCAACGCCGACATCAAGGGCGTGGAAGCGGAAATCGAGGCCCGGCCGTTCGGCGGTCTGACGCTCGATGCCTCGATAAGCCACCTCAAGTTCAACTACACGTCATTCTCTGCCGACGTGGGTATTGCGCCGGGTTCCGAGGCGCCGGGCACGATCAACGACAAGTTCAGCGTGGGTGCGCAGTGGGAGTTCCCGCTGGCCAGCGGCGCGACGATCACGCCGCGCTTCGACTTCTCCTTCCAGGGTGGAACCACGCTCAACGCGCAAACCGGCGGTCGGCTCAATGGCTACCACCTGGGCAACGCGCGCCTGACCTGGAAATCGCCGGACGACAGCTGGCAGGTATCGGCCATCGGCAGCAACATCTTCAACGAGTACTACTACCACTCCGTGTTCGACCTGCGCAGCCTGGGTGGCGGCAGCGACTACGGCTTCGTGGCGGCGCCGCGCGAGTACTCGGTGCAGATCCAGAAGAAGTTCCTGTAGCGTTCCTGTCTGACTGGCAGGGGCGGCCTTTTCGGGGCCGCCCCTGTTTTGTTTCTACAGCACCTTGCCCGGGTTCAGGATGCCGTGCGGGTCGAGCGCCTGCTTGATCCGGTGCATGGCTGCAAGCTCCGCCGGCGGCGCGTAGCGGCGCAGTTCCTCTACCTTGAGTTTGCCGATGCCGTGTTCGGCGCTGATGCTGCCGCCGAACTGCGCCACCAGGTCATGGACGGCGCGGCGCAGCGTCACTTCGCGTCCGGCAAAGACCGCCGCGTCGGTTCCCGCACGCTGGTTCACGTTGAAATGCAGGTTGCCATCGCCGGCGTGGCCGTAGGCCACCAGGTAACCCTCGGGCGCAAGCTTTGTGACCAGCGCGGCGCCTGCCTCGATGAAGCGCGGCAGCGCGGCCACCGGCACGCTGATGTCGTGTTTGAGGCTGCCGCCGGCCTTGCGCTGCGCTTCGGGCACGGTCTCGCGCAGCCGCCAGAAGTTCTCGCGCTGCGTTTCGTTGCTGGCCAGCGCGGCGTCCGTGACCAGGCCTGCTTCGCTGGCCGCCGCCAGCGATTGGGTCAGCAGCACATCCAGGTCCTGTGTGGTGGCGCTGGTCAGTTCCACCAGCAGGTACCAGGGGCTGGCGGCAAGACCGGGGTCGCGCGCGCTTTCGATGTGCTGCAGCACCAGCGTGAGCGCGGCAGCGGGGACCAGTTCCAGCGTGGAGAGCCGGCCGTCGCTGTCGGTGCGCAGGCGCGCCAGCAGTTCCAGGGCGGCGTCAGGGGAGGGGATTGCCACCCACGCCGTCGCGGTCGCGCGTGGTCGCGGAAACAGCTTCAGGCAGGCCGCGGTGATCACGCCCAGCGTGCCTTCGCTGCCGATCAGCAGGCGTGCCAGGTCGTAGCCGGTGTTGTCCTTGGCCAGCGGGGAGAGTTGCGAGAATACGCTGCCGTCGGCCAGCACGGCTTCGATGCCGAACGTCAGCTCGCGCATCATGCCGTAGCGCAGCACCGCGGTGCCGCCGGCATTGGTGGCCAGGTTGCCGCCGATCTGGCAGGTGCCCTCTGAGCCCAGGCTCAGCGGGAACAGACGGTCGGCCTCGGCGGCGGCCTGCTGCACGGCTGCCAGCGTGCAGCCGGCTTCGGCGGTCAGCGCGAAGTCTGCCGCATCGACGCTGCGGATACGGTTCATGCGGCCCAGCGCAAGCACCACTGCCCCGGGGTCCAGCGGCGTGGCACCGCCCATGTAGCCGGTGTTGCCACCCTGGGGCACTACGGGGATGCGCTCGGCATTGCAGAAGGCCAGCACGCGGGCAACCTGCCCGGTGCTGGCGGGCAGCACCACCGCTGCGGCGGTGCCCCGGTACAGGCGCCGGTGATCGGTCAGGTAAGGGGCAAGCTCCTCCGGCGCGGTGAGCACCGCGTCGGGGCCAGCCAGTTCGGCGAGTTTGCGCGGCAGGTCCATGGCCCGCGCATTGTAGGGGCAGCGGCCGCCCTAGCGGCGGACGGGGTGGATACGGCGCGGCGTGTGGTCGCGGGCTTCCACCGGCACGGGCTTCAGGTCCCAGATGATGCCGAACCAGGACAGCACCTTGAGCACGTAGTAGCTGACGTCGATTTCCCACCAGTAGAAGCCCTGGCGCGCCGAGTTGGGTAGTGGTGGTGGTTGTTGTGCCAGCCTTCGCCGAGCGTGATGATGGCCAGCAGCCAGTTGTTGCGGCTCGTGTCGCCGGTGCGGTAGCGCTGCCTGCCGAACACATGCGACAGGGAATTGATGGTGTAGGTGCCGTGATAGCACAGCACCGTGCTGATGAAGAAGCCCCAGACCAGCATCTGCCAGCCGTTGGTGTGCAGGTCCGGTGCCTTCTTCTCCAGCAGCACGCCGAGCAGGAACAGGCCGACGCCGAGCACGGTGGGCACGGCGATATCGAAGCGATCGAGCCAGCGCAGCTCGCGGAACTTCAGCAGGTCCTTCACGTACTTCATGTCCGGCGTGAAACCGCGGTTGGTCAGGAACCAGCCCATGTGCGCGCGCCAGAAGCCGACCTGTTTGGGTGAATGGATGTCGCCTTCCTGATCCGAGTGCGCATGGTGATGGCGATGGTGGGCGGCCCACCAGATCGGACCGCGCTGTACGGCTGATGCGCCCAACACGCCGAACACGAACTGGCCCAGGCGCGAGGTCTTGAACGCACGATGCGAGAAGTAACGGTGGTAGAGGCCGGTGATGGCGAACATGCGCACCACGTAGGCGAGCAGCGCGACGATCACGGCTATCCAGCTGATGCCCACCCAGATGACAGCCAGGCAGGCCAGGTGCATGCCGACGTAGGGGATGATGTCGAGCCCAGTCGATGGATTCCGGATTGGATTTGGCTACGCCTTCCGTGGCGCGCTTGGTGGCCTGACGATCGTTGTCCAGCCACTTCAGGAATCGCATCAGACAGGTACCTCGGTCGTATGACTCAATGGGCAGTGAATGCCGGGCAATATACGGAGTATGCGCGGGGATTAGAACCAGACTTTGCCGCGGAAATCTGCGACTTGCGACGCGACTTCCAGTGCCCGGATGGCCACTTAAGGGAATGCCCTGGTCGCCAGCCGCCGTGTGCGTCTTCGCCGCGGCTAGATCGCCCTTTGCAGTGCCGCGATACGCTCGTCCAGCGGCGGATGGCTCATGAACAGCCGCGCCAGCCCCGAACCGCCGCCGCCCTTGATGCCGAAGGCAGCCATCTGCGCAGGCAGTGGCTTGCCCTGCGCCGATTTGAGCCGCTGCAATGCTGCAATCATGTTGCCGGTGCCCGCGGCGCGGGCGCCACCCGCATCGGCGCGGAATTCGCGCCAGCGCGAGAACCACATGACGATCATGTTGGCGAGAATGCCCAGCACGATCTGCGCCACTATGACGGTCACGAAGTAGCCAAGGCCGCCGCCGCGCTGCTGGCGCCCCCCGGACAGGGCGCCGTCCACGATGCTGCCGATCACGCGCGCCAGGAAGAACACGAACGTATTGACCACGCCCTGGATCAGGGTGAGCGTGACCATGTCGCCGTTGGCGACGTGAGTCATCTCGTGGCCGAGCACGGCCTCGACCTCGTTCTTTTCCATGGCGGCGAGCAGCCCGGTGCTCACGGCCACCAGCGCGGCGTCGCGACGTGGCCCGGTGGCGAAGGCATTGGGCTGCGGCGAGTCGAATATGCCCACTTCCGGCATGCCCAGGCCCAGCTGCTGGGCCTGGGCGCGCACGGTGCTGACCAGCCACTGCTCGGTGGGGTTGGCCGGCTGGGTGATGACCCGCACCCCCATGGCACGCTTGGCCATCCATTTGGAGATGGCCAGCGAGATGAACGCGCCGCCGAAGCCGAAGATGGCTGACACCATCAGCAAACCGGTGTAGTTCACGCCGCGCGCGTACAGGTAACGGTCCAGGCCGAGCACGCTTATGGCCACGGACAGCACCAGCATGATGGCGATGTTGGTCAAAACCAACAGGAAGACTCGTTTCATAGGTGAAGCCTCAATGCGGGCGCCGGAACCGAATTCAAGTGGGAAGGGACGGCCTGCGGGCGGCCATCCACAAGCTCAGTACCCGTCCTCTTCCTCGTCGTCATCCCAGTCCTCGTCGTCATCGTCGTCGTCGTCCCAGTCGTCGTCGTCGTCGAAGTCATCTTCGTCCTCTTCCTCGTCGTCGTCCTCGTCATCTTCGTCGACGGCGTTGCCCGCCCAGCCCTCGGGCTCCTCGATGCGCTCCAGGTCCATCTCGTGCCAGGCGTCCAGGTCCAGTTCCTCGATGTCGCCATCCAGGTATTCGATTTCCACGAGCTCGGAATCCTCGTCCACGGACAGCACGCGGAAGGATTCATCTTCCTCGACGTTTTCGTACCACTGGCCTTTGACGGGTTCGTAATCTCTGCCCACAGAAACACCTCTTGTGATGCCGCCGAAGAATATTAGGTCCAGCGATGGCGCCGGGCAACGCCGGCCGGCTGCTATAGTTCCCATTGCCCATATGCAAGGACGTTCCAGAACCCGCGCCGCCGGTCCCGCCCTGCTCACCGAAGCGCGTCGCGTCGTGGTCAAGGTAGGCTCTGCGCTGCTGGTGGATCAGCAAAGCGGACGCCTGAACCGGGCCTGGCTCGAGGCGCTGGCCGAGGACCTGCGGCGCATGCGCCGCCGCGGCCAGCAGGTGATTCTGGTTTCTTCCGGCGCGATAGCGCTGGGACGGGGCCACCTTGGCCTCGCCCGGGGAACGCTGGCACTGGACCAGAAGCAGGCCGCGGCGGCGGTGGGCCAGATCCGCCTGGCGCATGCCTACAAGGAGTTGCTGGAGGACGATCACACGGCCGTGGCACAGGTGCTGCTGACTTTGCAGGACAGCGAGCAGCGGCGGCGCTACCTCAACGCGCGGGCCACGCTCAATGCGCTGCTGGGCCTTGGCGCCATCCCGGTCATCAACGAAAACGACACGGTGGCCACCACCGAAATCCGCTACGGCGACAACGACCGTCTGGCCGCGCGAGTGGCACAGATGGCCAGCGCGGACTGCATGGTGCTGCTTTCGGATGTCGACGGACTGTATTCGGCCGATCCGAAGTGCGACCCGGCAGCCGAGTTTGTGCCGGAGGTGCGCGGAATCACGCCGCGCGTCGAGGCCATGGCGGGCGGGTCAGCGTCCGAGCTCGGATCGGGAGGCATGGCAACCAAGATTGCCGCCGCGCGTATTGCGCTGGATGCGGGTTGCCTGATGTGTATCGCAGCCGGTCACGAGAAACATCCGCTGAAGCGGGTGGAGGCCGGGGCGCGCTGTACCTGGTTCATCCCAGCCAAGACGCCGGCGACTGCCCGCAAGCAGTGGATCGCGGGCAGTCTGCAGCCGGCTGGTATGCTGACGATCGACGCCGGAGCGGTCGGCGCATTGCGGCGCGGACGCAGTCTGTTGCCTGCAGGCGTCACGGCGGTGGCGGGCAGTTTCGAGCGCGGTGACGCGGTGGAGATTGCCGAGGCCGGTGGCAGGGTGATTGCCTGCGGCCTGTCGGCCTACTCCAGCGGCGATGTTGCGCGCATCATGGGACGGCGCAGCGCCGAGATCGAACAGCTGGTGGGGTTTCGTGGTCGGGACGAAGTGGTGCACCGGGATGATCTGGTGCTGCGTGGCGAAGAATCGGAGTCGGGAGCGGCAGGACAATGAGCATCATCAAGGCGGTCGAGGCACACAGCGACAATCTGGAACTGGTGATGGCGGGTATCGGGCGACAGGCGGCCGCCTGCCGTGCGGCGCTGGCGCTGTCGGCCGGCAGCCAGCGCGATGCGGCGCTGCGGGCCGCGGCGGCCGCCATTCGCGCGCAGGCTGCGCAGATACTTGCCGCAAACGCCAGGGACATGGAAGCCGCGCGGGCGCGCGGACTGTCCGCCGCGATGCTGGATCGTCTGCTGCTCGACGAGAAGCGGATCGAGGCGATGGCCTGCGGCATCGAACAGATCGCTGCATTGCCGGATCCGATCGGTGGCGTGGCGGCTGAGTGGACCCGGCCCAACGGCCTGAAGATCGAGCGCGTGCGCGTGCCGCTGGGCGTGATCGGCATCATCTACGAAAGCCGTCCCAATGTGACGGCCGATGCCGGTGCGCTGTGCCTGAAGTCCGCCAATCCGGTGATCCTGCGCGGCGGTTCGGAAAGCAGATTGTCCAGCGCAGCCATCCATGCCTGCCTGGTGGAGGGGCTGCGCGCGGCACAGTTGCCGCCCGATGCAATCCAGCTCGTGCCGAGCACCGACCGCGCCGCGGTCGGCATGATGCTGGCCGGGCTGGATCATCACATCAACGTGATCGTGCCGCGCGGCGGGCGCAGCCTGGTCGAACGCGTACAGAAGGAGGCGCGGGTGCCGGTGATCGGGCACCTGGAAGGCCTGTGCCATGTGTACGTGGATCGCGATGCCGATCCCGGGATGGCGCGTGACGTGGCGGTGAACGCCAAGATGCGCCGTACCGGGATCTGCGGCGCCGCCGAGACGCTGCTGGTCGACAAGGCCTGTGCGCCGCAGGTGTTGCCGATGCTGATCGACGCGCTGGCGGCGGGAGGTTGCGAGGTGCGGGGCGATGCGGCCGCGCAGGCCGCGGACTCGCGCGTGAAGCCGGCCACCGAGGAGGACTGGCGCACGGAGTACCTGGACGCGACCATCTCGGTGCGGGTGGTCGATGGCGTTGCCGGTGCCATCAGCCATATCGCCACCTATGGCTCGGCGCACACCGACTGCATCGTCACCGGCAATGCCGCCACGGCCGACACGTTCCTGAACGAGGTGGACAGCGCCATCGTGCTGCACAACGCCTCGACGCAGTTTGCCGACGGCGGGGAATTCGGCATGGGCGCGGAGATCGGCATTTCCACCGATCGCTTCCATGCGCGCGGCCCGGTGGGTGTCGAGCAGCTCACCAGCTACAAGTACGTCGTGCGTGGCAACGGGCAGGTCCGGCCCGGCTAGGTCCTGTCAGCCGTGATCGTGGTGCGCGTGGTCGTGTTCATGATCATGGGCATGCGCCGCGCAGCGCTCGCAGTTCACCCAACCGGAGTCGCCTGAAACGTAGTGCTCCTTCTTCCAGATCGGCACCCGATGCTTCACCTCGTCGATGATGTAGCGGCAGGCCTTGAAGGCCTCGTCGCGATGCGGCGCGGCCGCACCCACCCACACGGCGATTTCGGTAAGTGGGAGATTGCCCAGGCGGTGCACGCACAGGGCCCGCGTGAGGCCGTAGCGTTCGCAGGCCTCGGCGACGATCTTCTCACCCTCGCGCACCCCGAGGGCTTCGAAGGCCTCGTACTCCAGGCGGGTTACCTGCTGCCCTTCATTGTGATCGCGCACCCAGCCTTCGAAGGCGACGTAGCCGCCGCAACTGGTGTCCAGCAGCTGCGCGCGCAGCGGTGCCGCGTCGATCGGCGCATGCGAGAAACGAAAGACGCTCATCCGCCGGCCACCGGTGGAATGAACACCACCGTGTCGCCGGCGGCCAGCGGGCGCGACCAGTCGGCGAACTCGGTGTTCACGGCTACCTTCAGGTGTTCGGTGCCGAGCGTGAAATGGTGGCGGGCCGCCAGTTCGTCGAACAGCTCGCGCGCAGTGGCAGCGCGTGTCAGCACGGATTCATCGCGCTTGCCGGCCTGTTCGCGCAGCAATGCAAAGTACTGCACGTGCAGTTCGCGCGGTGCGATGCCCGCGTCGTCATGCGGTGCGGCCACGGCGGCAAGCTCAGTGGGTGTGTTCACGTTGTCCAGGCTCTGCGGGTTGGGTTGATCCAGCAGCAGCGTAGCCGATTCGATCAGGAACTTGCGCGGACAGTGCCTGCCGCTTGCCAGGAAGGCCGCAAGCGCCGGCGCGGCGGCCGGTTCGTAGATGGCGCACAGCGGTTCCGGCAGGCCATCGTGGCTGCTGCGATAGGCCGTGGCCAACCGCGCCGGATCGCGCCGTGCGAGCAGGTTCTGCAAAGTCCCGGCATCCAGCAGCGGCAGGTCCACGGCGAGAACCAGCCAGGCCGCGGCAGGGTGGGCCAGCTGGGCGGCACGTATTCCGGCGATCGGTCCGGCAACCTCACCGCTATCCACAATCCGTTCGAAGCGTGCGCGCAGCGGATCATCCTGCTGGTCGGGCCGCACCGAAACGAAGCTGCGTTCGACCAGGTGCTCGATGAGCCCGTATGCGCGCTCCAGCTGCGTACGCCCGTCGATGGCGATACCGGCCTTGTCGCGGCCCATGCGGCGGCTGTGTCCGCCGGCCAGCACCAGACCATACACAGGCGCGCTCATGCGCGCCTCCCGCGGCTGCCCTTGCGCGTGAAGTTGCGCCTGCCTCCGCTCTTGGCCAGCAGCCGCACCGGGCCGATCTGGATGTCGTGCGACAGCGCCTTGCACATGTCGTAGACGGTCAGTGCCGCCACCGACGCGCCGGTCAGCGCTTCCATCTCCACGCCGGTGTTGTGCGTGACGGCCACCTCACAGCGGATACGCAGCCCGCCGCGCATGGCATTGACCTCGATCTTCACGTTCGACAGTGGCAATGGATGGCAGAAGGGAATGAGCTCGTGGGTGCGCTTGGCGGCCAGCACGCCGGCGATCACGGCTGTGTCGAACACCGGGCCCTTCTTCGTGCGGTGACCGGTGCGCGAGAGTTCCCGCGCGACATTGGCAGGCAGCTTCACCAGCGCTTCGGCGCTGGCCTCGCGGCGGGTTACGGCCTTGTCGCCGACATCGACCATGGTCGGGCGGTTCGCCGCATCGATGTGCGTGAGCTTACGGGAGGCAGCAGCCATTGCAGCAGACGGCGTCAGCCGCCGATGTAGTTCATCTCGATCTTGTGGCCCTCGGCGCGCTTGCGCAGCACCATGCGCTGCTCGCTGTAGCGATCCGTGCGCGCCGTCCAGATGCCGCGTATCACACGCAGCAGTTCCTCGTCGTCCGCGCCCGCACGCAGCGGGCCGCGCAGATCCGTGCCGGATTGCGCGAACAGGCAGGTGTAGAGCTGGCCGTCCGAGGACAGGCGCGCTCGTGAACAGGCGCCGCAGAAGGGCTGGGTGACCGAAGAAATGAAGCCGACTTCGCCCTTGCCGTCATCGAATGCATAGCGGCGCGCGACCTCGCCCGCGTACTCGGGCTTGACCACATGCATGGGCCAGCGCGTGGCAATGCGCGCCTGCAGGTCGCGCGACGGCACGACCAGCTGTTCGCGCCAGTCGTTGCGGTTGCCGACGTCCATGTACTCGATGAAGCGCACCGTAATGCCGCTGCCGCGGAAGTGCTCCACCAGCGGCAGCACACCGTCTTCGTTCACGCCGCGCTGGATCACGGCATTGACCTTGATCGGCCCAAGGCCGGCATCCTGCGCGTGCTCGATGCCTTCCAGCACATCGGCAATCTTGCCGAAGCCGCCGTTCATGCGTGCGAAGACTTCCTGGTCGAGACTGTCCAGGCTGATGGTCACCCGTGACAGTCCGGCGGCCTTCAGTTCGGAGGCGTACTTGCCCAGCAACACGCCGTTGGTGGTCAGCGCGATGTCCTCGACGCCGTCGATCCCGTTGAGATCCGCGATCAGGTCCGAAAGGTTCGCGCGCAGCAGTGGTTCGCCGCCGGTGATGCGCAGCTTCCTCACGCCCAGCGGCACGAACAGGCGCGCCAGCCGCATGATCTCCTCGAAGGACAGCCTTTCGGCGCTCTTCAGGAACGCGTAGTGCTCGTGGAAGCGCTCACGTGGCATGCAGTACGGACAGCGAAAATTGCAGCGATCCATCACCGAGATGCGCAGGTCGCGCAGCGGCCGGCCCAGGCTGTCCTGGGGGGTGCGTTGGAGTGGGGTGATGGTGCTCACGATGGGTCTACCAGCGATACAGTCGGGTCACGAAGCCCTTGGGGTAAGTATTGGGGCCGGGGGGCAATTCTACAAATCCATGCGTGCCGGCGAGCGCCGCGAAGTCGCCGGAGCCGTTGTGGCTGACGGTGCGGGCCCAGGGACGGCCCCACTCGTCGGTTTCCGTTGTCACCGGCAGGAATCCGGCCAGCGGCGGCGTCAGCGTTACCGGGCCGGCAAGCGCGATCTTCTCGGCGCTGTGCGGTGCGCGCACGCCCATCGCGCGATCGATCGCCGGGATGACATAGCGTGCCAGGCACACGAGCGTGGAGACCGGGTTGCCCGGCAGTGCAAATACCGCGGTGCCGGACGGGGCCATGCCGAACCAGAAGGGCTTGCCCGGCCGCTGCGCCACCTTGTGGAAGATCTGCCTGACGCCGCAGGCCTGCAATGCCATGGGCACCAGATCGAACTTGCCCATCGAAACACCGCCCGACAGGATCAGCACTTCGTAGGACCGAATGTGCTCGCGCAGTCGCGCCGACAGCACCTCTGCATCGTCGGGCAGGTGGTCATCGGCCACGCGCTGGAAGCCGCGCCGGCGCAGCGCCGCCACCAGTCCGTAGGCATTGGAGCGGCGCAACTGCCAGTCCTCGATGGGATCGCCCGGTTCGACCAGCTCATTGCCGGTGGAGACCACCATGCAGGCGGGTTGCTGGCTTACGCGCAGGCGGGCCATGCCGGCGCCGGCGGCGGTGGCCACATCCGGTGCCTCCAGGCGCGTACCGGTTGCCAGCAGCAACGTGCCCTGGGTCAGATCACTGGCGCGGGCGTGGATGTTCATGCCGCGCGTGACTTCGATTTCGGCATGCAGGGTGGCCTGGCCGTCGCGGACTTCGATCCTTTCCACCGGTACCACGGCGTCGCAACCGGCCGGCAGCATCGCGCCGGTCATGATCTCGATGCACTGTGCCGGCGCCGCCAGCGTCAGCGGCCGATCACCGGCGGCCTGCGTGGCCTGGATTCGAAAGCTGCGATTGCCCGCCGTGACGGCGGCCGAATTCAACGCGATGCCATCCATCGCGACCCGGTCAAAAGGCGGGTGGTCGCGTTCGGCATAGACATTCTCACGCAGCACGGTGCCGGCACACTGGCCGACGGGCAGGGATTCGATCGGCAGGCAGGGCAGGTGGCGTGCGATCTGCTCTTCGGCTTCGGCCGGAGTCAACATGAGGCGCCACCGCCACCGCCGGGCCCCGGGGCCCGGCGGTGCGCCGGATTACTTGGAGCAGCCGTCGGGGCGTGCCTTGCAGACGCGGATCTGCTCATTGATGCGATCGGCGACTTCCTGGGCCTCGTCCACCGCCGCGTCGTTCTTCTTTTCCCACACAGCGGTCATCTTCTTCTTTTCATCGTCGCTGGCCGAGGCGTTCTTCGCCATGGCGGCGTCGTGTTCGCTCTTCAGGCAGCCGAGGTAGGCGGTGATGTCCGCCTGGTACTTCTGGTTTACCTTGACCGCGGCGATCATTTCCGCGCGCGTGGCCCGGCTGCCGTCCGGAGCCTGACCCGGCTTCTGCGGGTAGGTGCAGTCCGCCCAGGCTGCGGCGGGCACGGTGGCGACCAATATGGCCAGACAGGCGAGTCTCTTCATGCTTCTTAACCCCTAGGTTGCCCGGTCATTCCGGGTCGGATGGCGGCCATACTACTGGCTTTGCCCCGGCTCATGCCATCATCAGCTGGCATAGGGACAAGCGCCCGTAGCTCAGTTGGATAGAGTAACTGGCTTCGAACCAGTTGGTCGGGGGTTCGAATCCCTCCGGGCGCGCCATTTTGAATCGGCCGTTTTGAAACGGGAGGGACAACCCATCGCGGCCGCGTATTTGGCTGGCCGGGGGTCGTCATGCGAAACAACATTTGCTCAGTGATGCCCATTGCCGTAATGGCAGTGACTGCCACGGTTTGGATCCGGGTCCCCTAGTCGCATCGCGTGCCATCGTGGAAATAGTGCTCGACCGGCTGCGGCTGCATCGCGGCGGTCGCCTGATACTGGATGAGGTGAGCTGGCACATCGGGCAGGCGCAGCGCTGGCTGGTGCTTGGCGCCAGCGGTGCCGGCAAGACACAGCTGTTGAAGGTGGTTGCCGGCGATGTGTGGCCGGACGCGGCGAACGGCGCGTCGCGGCGCTACCGGTTGGCCGGCCAGTGGCATGAAGAGCCGGTCGAAGCGCGCGAGGAAATCGTCTGGCTGGGGCCGGAGCGGCAGGATCGCTACGAACGCTACGGCTGGAATTACCCGGTACTGGAAGTGGTGGGCACCGGGTTGTACCGCACCGACATCCCGCTGCACCGCCTGTCGGCGGGCGATCGGGCGAAGTGCCTGACGTTCCTGCGTCGTGCCGGTTGCGAGCGCCTGGCGCGGCGGCGCTTCCTGACTCTGTCATATGGTGAACGCCGGCTGGTGCTGCTGGCGCGGGCACTGGCCTGGCGCGCGTCGGTGCTGCTGCTGGACGAAGTGGCCACGGGCCTGGATGAGGCCAACCGCGCGCGGCTGTATCGGGTCCTGGGTGCCACCAGTGCGCGGCACATGACATGGATCTGCTCGGCGCATCGCCGCGAGGACATTCCGCCGGGGGCAACGCACCTGTTGTGGTTGCACGCCGGGCGGGTCGGCTATGCGGGCCCCATGCGCCCGCTGCGCTTGCGCGCGGCACTGGCCGCCGCGACGGCGGAGCAGGCGAAGACACGTCCGGGTCCCCGGCGCGTGCGAGGCGGCGCCCGGCGCCCGCCGCGCGCGCTCATCGAAATCACTGCCGCCGGCGTCTACGCGGACGGCAAACGCCTGCTGCGCGATGTGAACCTCACGGTACGGCGTGGCGAGTGCTGGGTGGTGCATGGCGCCAATGGCGCGGGCAAGTCGACGTTGTTGCGCACCTTGTACGGTGATCACGGGGTGGCCACTGGCGGCACTATCAAACGCGCCTGGCAGGGACCGGGCATACCGCTGGATGATTTCCGTGCACGTACCGGGCTGATCGCGCCGCACCTGCAGACCGACTACCCGCGTCACTACAGCGTGCTGGACACGGTCGTGTCCGGGCTGCACTCCAGTATCGGGCTGAACCTGCGCGCGACCGGCAACGAGCAGCGCCGCGCGCGTGCGGCGCTGGCTGCACTGGGCATGCGCCAGTTCGCGGACCGGCCGCTCGCCGAGCTTTCCTATGGGCAGGTGCGGCGCGTGCTGTTCGCACGCGCCTTCGTGCTGCGACCGCGGTTGCTGCTGCTCGACGAGCCGTTCACCGGGCTCGGTGCCCCGTTGCGCGCCGAACTGCTGGCCTGGCTGGAAGGGCGCATTGCCGCGGGAGTTACCGTGTTCATGGCAACCCACTACCGTGCCGAGTGGCCGCGCAATGCCACGCACGAGCTGCAATTATCGCGTGGTGCCGTGGTCCGGGCGGTTAAGCTGCGCGCATGACGCCGCGAAAGAAGTTGCTGATCGCCGGTGCCGTGGTGGTGGCCGTGCTGGTGCCGCTGCGCCTGGCCGGCAATGCGGCCTACTGGGATCGCTACGCCGCCGCGATGACCGGCGTGGGCGCCCAGGGCAAGGTGCGCTTTGCCCAGCCGCGTCTGCGCGTGGCCGGGCAGGCAGGTGGCGTGCCGCGCGCCACACCGCAGTCCGAGAATGTGCTGCCTGATGCGCTGGAGCAGGCCCGCCAGCGTGCGATGGCACAGGACATTCGCGCATTGATCGTGCATCGCCACGGTCATCGGGTGTTCGAGTATTTCGCCAAGGGCACCAGTGGCAGCATCGAGGTAGCCGGCGGGGAACTGGCGGCCTTGCCGTTCGCGCTGGCGGTGGGAGTTCTGGCAGACAACGGCCGGGTGCCGTACGAGACCGCGTTGCAGGCCGTGCGCGCCGTGGCGCCCGCCGGCGACTGGCGCAACCCCTGGTCGCACGCGGCGCACGAACGCTTCTCGCTGCATGCGGCGCCGCCGTTGCTGTTGCAGGATGCCGATGGCGATGTGCAGAACACCATTTCGCAACGCGTGTGGCAGCCGCTGGGAGCCGCCGATGCGTGGCTGTGGGGCCGCGATGATGGCGCGCTGCGCGTGGATTGCTGCATGGTGGCGCGGGTGGACGACTGGATGCGGCTGGGCGACCTGTTGTTGAAACAGGGCACCTACGAGGGCGAGCGCATCGCATCGCCGGACTGGATTCGCAGGCTGCTTGCCGTGGATGCAGATCGGCACGCGCACCCGGTCTGGCTCACGGCGCAGGCGCCGTGGGTAGGCGATGAGCCACCGGCCGAACGCGATGTCTACTGGTTTGACCTGGGCCGGGACCTCAGAATATGGCTGGCACCGCGGCGTGGTGTTTCCGGTGCTGGTGTGGGCGGGCCGTGGCCGCACGCGGGCGCGCGACACCCTGATTCCGAACATCGTGCTGCGCGGCCTCAACGACCAGGCGCCGCCCATCAGTGGCGGCGGCCTGAACGACCTGGTACCGGGACACTGATGATCTACAACTACGCAGAGCGCACATTGCAGGCTGATGGAGTCTATTTCGTGGCGCCCAGCGCCGACGTGATCGGCTCGGTGCAGCTGGGGCACGAGGCCAGCGTCTGGTTCGGCGCGGTACTGCGCGGCGACAACGACTGGATCCGCATCGGCGCGGGCAGCAATGTGCAGGACGGCACCATCATTCATGTGGATCCCGGCGCGCCCGTCACGGTCGGCGAGCGGGTCACCATCGGCCATGGCGTGCTGCTGCATGCCTGCACCATCGGCGATGGTTCGCTGATCGGCAACCGCGCCATCGTGCTCGATGGCGCGCGTATCGGCGCCGGCAGTCTCATCGGCGCCGGCGCACTCATCCCGCCGCGCATGGAGGTCCCGCCCGGCTCGGTGGTGCTCGGCGCGCCGGGCAGGGTGATCCGCCAGGTGCAGCCCGCCGATCTGGAATGGATGGTCAAGGGCAACGAGGTCTATCGCGCCAAGGCGCGCGAGTACGCCGGCAAACTCAAGCCAGCGTAAGCCGTTCCTCGCCAACCACCACTGCTTCCCCGGCGATGCTCACGGCAGTGGGCCGCCCGCCCGCGTCAATTTCCACGCTGACCTGCACCGTGCCGGGACGGCCCACGTGCCGGCCCTGCCGGCCGGTGAAGCCGCATATGCCGGCGGTACACGGCAGCAGTCCCAGCGCATGCAGATAGACGCCCAGCATGGCGTGTGCGTTGCCGCTTACCGGGTCCTCGTCGATGCCGATGGCCGGACAGAACATGCGCGCATCGGTGCGTGCGCGCCGCGCATCGCCATCGAGCACGAAGGGGAAGAACCCCTGCACGCCGAGTCGCGGTGACAGCGCGGCAAGTTCGGCAAGTTGTGGCGCCAGCCCGTCCAGTGCATCCGGGTCGGCGAGCCCCAGCAGCAGGCGGGTGCTGGAGTGGCCGGCAATTCGCGGCGGACAACGCGGGTCGAGTTGTCCGCTCGTGAGACCGAGCAGCTCGAGCACCTGCTGCGTCTCGGCCGGTCCGGGTTGGCGACCCAGCGGTGGCGCGGGCAGCCGGATCGAAAACGCACCGCCTGGCAGGCTCGCGACCTGCACCAGACCGCCGCTGCTGCGCTGGCGGCGCAACGCACGCGGCGCGCTGCGCGCCAGCACTGCATGCAACGCCAGCGTGGCATGGCCGACGAAGGGCAGTTCCTTGCGCGGACTGAAGAAACGCACGTCCAGGTCCGCATCCGGCTGGCTGGCCGGCAGCGCGAACGCCCAGTCGCCGTTGTGGTGCCCGGCAGCCATGCGCTGCATGTCCGCGGCATCGAGTTCACCCGCATCGAGCGCGACGCTGGCGGGATTGCCGCCGCCTGCAGTGGCGGTGAACGCATCAACCTGGAAGACGTGCAGCGTGCGGGGCATGGCCTTGCGTAACGATGGGTGCTTGTGTTCCGGGAGCTGAACGCTACCATAGCGCTCGCCCGGGGTGGCTCGATCGAAGAGCCTGAGATGCCAATCGCGGCAAACCCGTTGAACTTGATCCGGTTAGTACCGGCGAAAGGAGCTGTTCAATGCGCATTGTCCGATTGCGATCCCTGCCGTTCGTTTTCCCATTGCTGGTGCTGGCCGTGCCCACGGCACTTGCGGCCACGGATTCCACCAGCGGCGACGTGCTCGATGAGGTGGTGGTGACCGGCACATTGCGCGGCGAGACGCTGCGCGAAGTGCCGGCCAGTGTCACCGTACTTGGGCAGGGCACCTTGCAGGATGCCGGTCAGCAGCATTTCCAGGATGTGCTGGCGCTGGTGCCCAACCTGAACTGGGCCGGCGGTACGTCGCGGCCGCGCTTCTTCCAGATCCGTGGCATCGGCGAACTGGAGCAGTACGAGGGCGCGCCGAATCCTTCGGTGGGCTTCCTGATCGACGATATCGACTTCAGCGGGCTGGGCATGCCGGCCACGCTGTTCGACGTCAGGCAGATCGAGGTGTTGCGCGGGCCGCAGGGCACGCAGTACGGCGCCAACGCACTGGCGGGCCTGATCGTGGTGCGCAGCAATGAGCCGCGGCGCGAACCGGGCTACTCGGTGGAGGCCACCGGCGGGGACTTCGGCACCGGCTCGATTGGCTTCACCGCGACCGGGCCGCTGGCCGCGCTGGATTCGGCCTGGCGCGTGGCCGTGCAGAAGTACAAGAGCGACGGGTTCATGCACAACACCTACCTGAACCGGGACGACACCAATGGGCGCGACGAGCTGACCGCACGGCTGCGCTGGCACGGCGAGCTGGGCCCCTCGACGGCACTGGATTTCACTTACCTGCACGCCGACCTGAACAACGGTTACGACGCCTGGACCATCGACAACTCCCGCTTCAGCCTGTCGGACCATCCGGGCAGGGATTCGCAAGCCGCCAACGGCGCCTCGCTGAAACTCACCACCGCAGCCGGCACCAACACGCTGACCGCGATCGGCAGCTTCGCGGATTCTAGGTCCGTGAACAGCTACGACGCGGACTGGGGCAATGCCCTGAGCTGGGCGCCGTACACTTACGACTACTGGCATCGTTCGGATCGCCGCAGGCGCACCGGCAGTCTCGAGCTGCGGCTGGCCTCGCACCGCGGTGCGCTGGAATGGCTGGCTGGTGCGTATGCGTTGCGGCTGGGCGAATCAGGACGCGATGTGGACACCGGCACGTACGCCGATCCGGTCTATCCCGAATACGACGGATCCAGCGCCGACCAGCTGGACCTGGACTACCACGCCACCAACCTGGCGCTGTTCGGGCAGCTCGATGGACCGCTGGCGCCGCAGTGGCGCTGGTCGGCCGGTCTGAGGGTCGAGCAGCGCCGCGCGCGCTACCGCGACAATGGCACGGCCGCGGGCAGCGCACGCGTGACCGACCTCGGGGCGCGCGACCGGATGCTGGGCGGACAGGTATCGGTGAGCCGTGATCTGGGCGCCGGTGCAACCTTCCATACGTCGCTGTCGCGCGGCTACAAGGCCGGTGGTTTCAATCTGGGCAACATTCCGGCCGGAGCGCGGCGCTTCGATCCGGAATTCCTGTGGAATCTGGAGAGCGGCATCCGCACGTCGCTGGGCGTGGGTGGTTTCGCCGATGTGTCGGTGTTCTACGAGCGGCGCCGTGATCAACAGGTGCGCAGCGGCCGGCAACTCACACCGGGCGATCCCAACACTTATGTATTCACCACTGTCAATCTGCCCAGGGGCTACTCCACCGGCCTGGAAGCCAGTGTGCAATATCCGTTGCCCCACGGACTGGCCCTCGGCGCTTCACTGGGCTTGCTGCGCACGCGTACCGGCCCCACCACCATCGCCGATGCGCAGGGCAACCTGCAGCCCGTACCGTCGCGCGAGAATGCGCACGCGCCTCCTTATACGGCTGCACTCAACATGAGCTGGCGCGGGGCGGGCGGGTTCATGGCGCGCGTGGACGTGACTGCAAAGGATTCCTTCTATTTCGACGTGCCGACGGTGACCAACCAGAAGTCCAGTGCCTATGCGCTGGTGCACCTGAAGACGGGCTTCGAGGCCGGGCGCTGGAGCGTGCACGCCTGGGTGCGCAATGTCTTCAACAAGAAGTACGCGGTGCGCGGCTTCTACTTCGCGAACGAGCCGCCGGACTGGCAGGACAAGCTGTACATCCAGCAGGGCGACCCGCGCCAGTTCGGCATGACGGCAAGCCTGCGTTTCCAGGGCTCGCGATGAACGCCATGTGGTTCGCGCATCTGTGGACGGAACTGAAGGCCACCGGCCTGTGGGACTGGGTGGCCGATGCCACGGGCGTGGTCTATGTGTTGCTGGTCATGCGCCATCGGCGCTCGGGCTGGGTGGTCGGTGGCATCAGCTCGATCATCCTGACCGTTCTGGCATGGCGGGCGCGTCTGCCCATGCAGGCGCTGCTGCAGTTCTCCTACGTGGTGGCCGCCGTGTACGGCTGGTGGAGCTGGTCGCGGCCGGGCGGCATGCGCCCGATCGGAGTGTGGCACTGGCGCGGGCACGTCGGCGTGCTGGCTGGATGCGTGCTGGTGAGTCTGGTGCTGGCGCGGCTGCTGGTGAATGAATCGGCCTTCCCGTTCACCGACTCGCTGGTGTTCTGCGTGGGCATGTACGCCACCTGGCTGCTGGCGCGGGTCTACCTGGAGAACTGGGCCTACTGGATCGTCATCGACGCCGTGTCGGTCTATCTGTTCGTCGCCCAGGGTCTGGTGGCGGTGGCGGTGTTGTTCGTGCTGTATCTGGGCCTTGCCACGGCCGGACTGGTGGACTGGTGGAAGAGCTGGCGCAAGCTGCCGCGCTGATCCCCGCCGAGGCCCTGGCGCAGATACCCGGCTGCGAGGGTGGGCGGGCACCGCTGGCGGTGGCGCCGCTGCCCGGAGGACGCGCCTGCAATCAGGTGCTGCGCGTGCAGACCTCGCAGGGGCAGTTTGTCTGGCGCCGCCGCTTCGTGCCCGTGGACCGGCCCGGCTCACGGGCGGCCGATGAACTGCAGGCCCAGCGCATGGCTGCGGCCGAAGGGCTGGCACCGCGGATACTGGCCGCACACCCGCTCGGGCACTGGATGGTGATGGAGTATGTCGATGCACCAGTCTGGACGGCCGAACGGCTGCACAGCCAGGCCGGCATCGCCGCCCTCGGCAGGCAACTGGCGCAGGTGCACGCGCTGGCACTGCCGGCTGATCAGCCCCGGGTCGACGCCGGGGCGATGGCCGGGGAGTATCTGGCGCGCCTGGCCGAAATCGATGCCGCCGCGTCCGCCGGGCTGGCACCACTGCGCGAACGCGTCGAAGTCCTCAGCGCGCGATTGGCCGCGACCGGTGGGGCCGTGGTGCTCAACCACGGGGACCTGATGGCCAGCAACATGCTGGGAGAGGGGCCGTTGCTGGTGGATTGGGAGTATGCCCAGGTCGCCGAACCCGGCTGGGACCTGGCCTGCCTGCTGACCTATTACCCGGATCTGGAGCCCCACCTGCCGCGGCTGCTGGCGGCCTCCGGCGTCTCCGCCGCGGTGCTGCAGATGCACCGGGAACGCTTTTCTCTGCTTAACCGCCTGTGGGAGGGGTTAACGCTCCACGGCGCTGGATAAATGGTTGCCGGGGCGGGCAAAATGATGGGCTGGCACCGGATTGAGGCATCCCAGCGCCCACATGGCATTGATCAAGGTTACGGATCGCGACGGCGTCGAGCACGACGTTGAAGGCAATACCAAGTTCACGTTGATGGAAAACCTGCGCGACCTGGAGTACGGCGTGGCGGCGGTCTGCGGCGGCATGTGCGCCTGCGCGACCTGCCATGTGTGGGTAGACCCGGAGTGGCTGGCGAAACTGCCGCCGCAGCATTCAGACGAACTGGACCTGCTGCGGGACCTTTCCACCTATCGCGATAATTCGCGCCTGTCCTGCCAGATCCGGTTCACCGAAGATCTGGCCGGCCTGAAACTGCGTATAGCTGACGACGAATAACAAGGGCACACCGAAGTGAAGCAACCCGAGATCCAACCCGGCAAGATCCTCATCTGTGGTTCGATGGCGTTCGACACCATCATGGTGTTCCACGACCGCTTCCAGAACCACATCCTGTCCGACAAGCTGCACGTGCTGAACGTGTCGTTCCTGGTCGAGCAGATGCGCCGCGAGTTCGGCGGCTGTGCGGGCAACATTGCCTACAATCTCAAGTTGCTGGGCGACACCGGGCACATCATGGCCACGGTCGGCCATGATTTCGGCACCTATGCCAAATGGCTGGACGATCACGACCTGCCGCGCAAGTACGTCCGCCAGGTCGACAAGGAACATACCGGCCAGGCCTTCATCACCACTGACCTGGACAACAACCAGATCACCGCCTTCCATCCCGGCGCGATGGGGCATTCGCATATGAACCATGTGGCTGACGCCGACAACGTCGCTCTGGGTATCGTTGCCCCGGACGGTCGCGACGGGATGGTGCAGCACGCTGCCGGCTTCGCCGACGCCGGTATTCCGTTCATCTTCGACCCGGGCCAGGGGCTGCCGATGTTCGGCGGCAACGATCTGAAGACCTTCATCGACCAGGCGAGCTGGGTGGCGGTCAACGACTACGAGTGGAGCCTGATGAGCGAGCGCACCGGCTGGAACGAAGCCGAGGTCACCAAACGCGTTGCCGCGCTCATCGTTACCCGTGGCAGCGATGGTTCCACCATCTACACTTCCGACGGCAAGCTGGATATTCCGCTGGCTCCGGCGCGGTCGGTCGTGGATCCGACCGGTTGCGGCGACGCCTACCGGGCTGGCCTGCTGCACGGCTTGCTGCATGGCCTGCCGTGGGAAAAGACCGGACGTATCGCCTCGGTGATGGGGTCGCTGAAGATCGAGTCGCGCGGTACACAGAATCACAAATTCACGGCCGCGGATTTCCGTACGCGTTACGAGAATCTGTTCGGCCAACTGTAATCGAGAGGAAGCAAAGAGGGGAACATGAGCCACAGCTATCTGTTTACGTCTGAGTCGGTATCCGAAGGCCATCCGGACAAGGTGTCGGACCAGGTTTCCGACGCCGTCCTCGATGCCATTCTCGCCGAAGACAAGTTCTCGCGTGTCGCCGCCGAGACGCTGTGCAACACCGGTCTGGTCGTGATGGCCGGCGAGATCACCACCAAGGCGCGGGTCGACTACCAGGCGATCGCGCGCGGCGTGATCAAGGACATCGGTTACGACAACACCGACTACGGCATCGACTACAAGGGTTGTGCGGTGCTGGTGGCCTACGACACGCAGTCCCCGGATATCGCGCAGGGCGTGGACGAGGGCGCCGGCATCGACCTGGACCAGGGTGCCGGTGACCAGGGCCTGATGTTCGGTTATGCCGTGCGCGACACGCCGGAGCTGATGCCGCTGCCGATCCATCTGTCGCACCGGCTCATGGAGCGCCAGGCCGAGCTGCGCAAGAGCGGCAAGATCAAGTGGCTGCGCCCCGATGCCAAGAGCCAGGTCACCGTGCGGTATGAAGGCGACTCGGTGAAGGAAATCGACACCGTGGTGATTTCCACGCAGCACCATCCGGAGGTCAGCCACAAGGAGCTGTCCGAAGCGGTGATCGAGGAGATCATCAAGCCGGTGCTGCCGAAGGAGCTGGTCGGCAAGAACATCAAGTACCTGGTCAATCCCACCGGCCGCTTCGTGGTCGGCGGGCCGCAGGGCGATTGCGGCCTGACCGGGCGCAAGATCATCGTCGATACCTACGGCGGCGCGGCGCCGCACGGCGGCGGCGCGTTCTCCGGCAAGGATCCGTCCAAGGTGGATCGCTCGGCGGCCTATGCCGCGCGCTATGTGGCGAAGAACGTCGTGGCCGCCGGTCTGGCCGACCGTTGCCAGGTGCAGCTGTCCTACGCGATCGGCGTGGCCAGGCCCACCAGCATCATGGCCACCACCTTCGGCACCGGCAAGGTTTCCGACGAGAAGATCGAGCGAGCTGATCGCCGCGGCACTTCGACCTGCGGCCGAAGGGCATCGTGCAGATGCTGGACCTGCTGCGCCCGATCTATCGCAAGACCGCGGCTTACGGCCACTTCGGCGCGGCCGGGCTTCAGCTGGGAGAAGACCGACAAGGCGGCCGCGCTGGCCGCGGATGCCGGCGTGAAGGCGGCCTGATGCGCCGGACCTGATTCAGAAAGGCGTCATCCGCCGAGGAGCGCTGCAGCGTCGAACCAGGACGCGAGGCTCGGCGGGTGGCGCGGTAAACGACAACGGCGCTCTCTAGCTACCAACATTGATAGAGAGGTGTTTATGAACGCAGTTGTGAAACCCGGCGCCGGCAAGGATTGCCGTATCGCCGACATTGCCCTGGCCGCCTGGGGCCGCAAGGAAATCGCTATCGCCGAGGTCGAAATGCCCGGCCTGATGGCGATCCGCCAGGAGTACGAGAAGACCCAGCCGCTGCGCGGCGCGCGCATCACCGGCTCGCTGCACATGACCATCCAGACCGCGGTGCTGATCGAGACGCTGCAGGCGCTCGGCGCGGAGGTGCGCTGGGCCTCGTGCAACATTTTCTCCACGCAGGACCACGCCGCGGCCGCGATCGCCGCAGACGGGCACGCCGGTCTTTGCCTTCAAGGGCGAGTCGCTGGATGAATACTGGGAATACACCCACCGCATCTTTGAATGGCCGGACGGCGGTTTCTCGAACATGATCCTGGATGACGGCGGCGACGCCACGCTGCTGCTGCACCTGGGTGCGCAAGGCCGAGACCGACCAGAGCGTGATCTGCCAACCCGACCAGCGAAGAAGAGACCGCGCTGTTCAAGTCGATCAAGGCCAAGCTGGCCACCGATCAGAAGTGGTACTCCACGCGCCTGAAGGAAATCCAGCGGCGTCACCGAAGAGACCACCACCGGCGTGCACCGGCTGTACCAGATGCACGAAGGAAGGCGCAGCTGGCTTTCCCGGCCATCAACGTCAACGACTCGGTCACCAAGAGCAAGTTCGACAACCTGTACGGCTGCCGCGAGTCGCTGCTCGACGGCATCAAGCGCGCCACCGACGTGATGGTGGCCGGCAAGGTCGCGGTGGTCTGCGGCTACGGCGACGTGGGCAAGGGCTCGGCCCAGGCGCTGCGCTCGCTTTCGGCGCAGGTGTGGGTCACCGAGATCGATCCGATCTGCGCGCTGCAGGCCGCGATGGAAGGCTATCGCGTGGTGACCATGGAGGATGCCGCCAGCCAGGGCGACATCTTCGTCACCTGCACCGGCAACTACCATGTCATCACGCACGAGCACATGGTGGCGATGAAGCACAACGCCATCGTGTGCAACATCGGCCACTTCGACAACGAAATCGACGTCGCCGGGCTGCGCAAGTACAAGTGGGAGAACATCAAGCCGCAGGTGGATCACGTCATCCTCCCGGACGGCAAGCGCATCATCCTGCTGGCCGAAGGCCGGCTGGTGAACCTGGGCTGCGCCACCGGCCATCCCGTCGTACGTGATGAGCTCCTCGTTCGCCAACCAGACGCTGGCGCAGATCGAGCTGTACGCGAATCCCGGCAAGTACAAGGTGGGCGTGTACACGCTGCCCAAGCACCTGGACGAGAAGGTGGCGCGGCTGCAGCTGGTGACGCTGAACGCGCAAGCTGACCAGGCTGACCGACCAGCAGGCGCGTTACATCGGGGTCAAGCCGGAAGGCCCGTACAAGCCCGACCACTACCGCTACTGAGTCGGACCCGGAAGAAAGGGAGGGCCATGGCAGCCAGGATCATCGACGGCAAGGCGGTGGCAAGGAAGCTGCGCGCCGAGTACGCCGCGCGCGTCGCGAAGCTCAAGGCCGAGCACGGCGTGCTGCCGGGTATCGCGGTGATCCTGGTCGGGGACAATCCCGCCTCGCAGGTCTACGTGCGTAACAAGGTTACCGCGTGCCGCGAGGTGGGGATTCACTCCGAGCTCTACCAGCTGCCGGCCGATACGCCGGAAGCACGGCTGCTGGCCGCGCATCGAGCGCTGGATGCCGATCCGCACGTGCACGGCATCCTGGTGCAGTTGCCGTTGCCGCCGCAGATCAACGTGGCGCATGTGCTCGAGCGCATCGCCGTGCAGAAGGACGTCGATGGCTTCCACCTGTACAACGTCGGCGGCCTGATCACCGGCAACACGATCTTTCCACCGTGCACGCCCTATGGCGTGCAGAAGCTGCTGGAGCACGAGCACGTGCCCATCGCCGGGCAGAACGTGGTGGTGGTCGGCGCCAGCAACATCGTCGGCAAACCCATGGCGCTGATGCTCATGGCAGCAGGACGCCACGGTGTGCATCTGCCACAAGAAGACCCGCGATCTGGCCGAGTTCACGCGCCTGGCCGACATCCTGGTGGTGGCGGCGGGCGTACCCGGGCTCATCAAGGCCGACATGGTCAAGGAAGGCGTGGTGGTGATCGACGTCGGCATCAACCGCATGCCGGATGGTCACCTGGTGGGTGATGTGGATTTCGAAGGGGTGAGCAGGAAGGCGTCACTGATCTCGCCGGTGCCCGGCGGTGTCGGGCCGATGACGATCACGATGCTGCTGCACAACACGATCGTGTCAGCCGAGCGCTCGGTCGGCCTCGCAGCGGCGAATTGAACCGCGGACTATTTCGTCTTCCTGCGCCACAAGTAGAATGCCGCGACGCTGACCACGACAACCGCGGTTCCCGTAGCCAGAACGCTACCGGCGCGGCGCTCGACGAAGCTGGCGCCGAGGTGAACAATCACCACCGAGTACACCAACTCGACCATGCCGCACGCGAGCAGGTATCCGGGGAAGCTGTAACGAACCAGTCCCAGTACATAACCGGGAATCTCGGAAGGCAGTGCCAACTGGAACAGCAGGACCAGACCGAATGGCGTTCTGGTTCCGATGTGCCGCTCGAGACGCTGCAGCAGTGTCTCGGCTGTCAGCCACTTGACCGCCGCCCGGCCCAGATACCGCCCGACACCGTAGGAACACGCGCCGCCCAGTGTCCAGCCGATCCAGAGCAGCAGGATGCTCAGCGGCTCGCCCCATGTGAAGACCGCCACTGGCAATACGACGGCAACAGACACAAATGCCAGCATGGCGGACACGGCTGCAAATGCGACAAACAGTGTTGCGCCCAGGACCGGATGCCCGGCGATGACGGCGTCACTCGCTGCGAGCACCTCGATCAGTGCGGCATGCATGGATTCCGATGATGCCAATCCTGCCAGGGCCAATGTCACCAGCGCCAGAAGCGCCGCACGGCGCCACGTCGCGTGAAACGAGGCCTGAAGGCCATTGTTTTGCACAATTGCCATACTACTCATCAAGGGTTGAAGGACTGATCAAGGGCCAAGGCGATTCCGCCGGCACCCCGCCGGATTCACGGCTGCTTGCCGGGTCCCATATCATGCCCGGCGTTCATCGCCGGTGATGCGTCCATCCACGAGCGTCAGCGTCCGATCGCATGACGCCGACAGCCGCGGATCGTGCGTCACCACCAGCACCGCGCAGCCGTGCTCGCGGTTGAACAGCCGGAACAGCTCGAATACGGTGGCCGCGGTCTGCGTATCGAGGTTGCCGGTGGGCTCGTCGGCGAGCAGCAGCGCCGGTCGCTGGATGAGCGCGCGGGCGATGGCCACGCGCTGCTGCTGACCACCCGAGAGCTCCAGCGGCTTCTTTCTGCGGTGATCCGCGAGTCCAACCTGCTCGAGCAGCTCGTCGGCGCGCGCAATGGCCGCTGCATCGGGTCGACCATCGGCCATCATCAGCGGCACCAGCACGTTCTCGCGCACGTCAAAAGCCGGGATCAGGTGGTGAAACTGGAACACGAAGCCGATCGAGCGCGCGCGCAGGCGCGTGCGCGCCTCGTCGTCGAGGTCGCGCGTGGCCTCGCCCAGCAGGTACAGCTCGCCAGCGGTGGGGGAGTCGAGCAGACCAAGCAGGTTCAGCAACGTGCTCTTGCCTGACCCGGACGGGCCGACCAGCGCCGCGAAGTCGCCGCGCTCCAGCGCGAAGGAGATGCCGTGCAGTACCTCGACCTCGGTGGCGGTGCCCACGTTGTAGGACTTGCGCAGATCCTGCAGGCGCAGCACTTCAGACATAGCGGATGGCCACCACCGGATCCAGGCGGGCCGCGCGCCGCGCCGGCACCGCGGCGGAGGCCACGCCCGTGAGCGTGGCCAGCAGCATCGCAGCCGGCACCAGTGTCGGGGCCACGGGGATGTAGAACAGCTTGGGTCCAAAGGTATTGAACACCCAGACCAGTGCCCAGCCGGCACCGGCGCCGACAGCCGCGCCGATGAAGCCCAGCACGCCGCCCTGCACGAGGAACACGCGCAGCATCTGGCGGCGCGACGCACCGACGGCGCGCAGGATGCCGATCTCGCGCGTGCGCTGCACGACGCTGATCGACAGCACGCTGGCGATGCCGAAGGCCACCGAAAGCCCGACGAAGATGCTGATCATCGCGGTGGACAGCGACTGGGACTGCAGTGCGTTGACAAGCTGCGAGTTCGTCTCGAGCCAGCTCTCGGCCTTCAGGCCGGTGAGTGCGTGCACATGCGCGGCGATGTCTTCCGCGGCGAAGATGTCGTTCACGCGCAGGTCGATCACGGTGACGCCGCCGGGCAGGTCGAGCAGGGACTGTGCCTGCTTCAGGTCCACGTACACATAGCGCGAATCGAGCTCGCGCACGCCGAGCTGGAAGACACCAGCGATATTCAACAGCGATGCGCGGCCGTCGCTGCGCGCGAGACGGATCTTCTCGCCCACCCGCAGGCCCAGATCGTGCGCCAGCTGGGAGCCAATCACGGCGTCGCCCGCGCCGACGCGCAGCGCGCCCGCGATGATGTCCTCGGACAGCGGGATGATGCGCTGGTAGCGCGCCGGGTCGATGCCAAGCAGCGCCACCGAGTAAACCGCGCTGCCACGCTGCGCGATCAGCGGGCCCGATACCACCGGCGAGGCGGCGGTAACCTCGGGCAAGCCGTCCAGCGTTGTCAGTACCTGCTGCCAGTTGTTGATGGAGCGCAGCCGCAGCGCGCGCGGCACCTCCAGCAGCAGCTGCGTGGTGCCGGCTGGCGGCGCCAGCACGGTGTTGCGCTCGTCCGGCGCCGCAACGCGAATGTGCGCCTGCGTTCCCAGGGTGCGCTCGACGATGTTCGCCTGCAGGCCTGTAATCAACGCGCTGATGAATACGATCACCGATACGCCCACCGCGATCCCGATCAGGATCAGCAGCGTCTGGGTGCGACCTTCGCGCAGGAAGCGCAGCGCCAGCGTGGTTTCCGTCCACATGGGTCAGGGATTCAATTCAGATTGACGGGCAGTTCGCGGCGCGTGGCGCCGGTGTCGGCCGCTGCCGGCAGTGGCTGGGCGCTGAGCCGCGCCCGCTCGCCATCCGTCGCGGTGGTGGCCGCCGCATCCGCGAGCACGCGTTCGCCGGACTCGAGGCCCTCGACCACTTCGCTGGCCGCGAGGCCGCGCAGCCCGAGGCGCACCGGCACGATGCGTACGCGGCCGCCTCGCAGCGCGAGCACCTCGGCGCGATCACCCTGGACGGCGCGCAGCGCGTCGTTGGGCACTGCGAGCGCCGCATCGCGCCGGCCCGTCTCCACGTTCACCGATACGGTCATGTCCTGGCGCAGGAAGTCGGGCGGCGGATCGACCCGCACGCGTATGACGATACTGCCGCTCTGGGCGTCCACGGATGGCGCGATGTAGGTCAACGTCGCATCGAATGGGCGCTCCGGGAACGCATCGGCCACGCAGCGCGCGTGCTGGCCCAGCGCCAGCACCGCGAGGTTCTGCTCGTCGACCGACGCCTCCACTTCGGTGATGCCATCGCGGGCAATCTCCATCAGCACGCGACCGGGTTGCACCAGGTCGCCCGGCTCGACGTTGCGCGTGAGCACGGTGCCGGCGACCGGGGCACGCAGTTCGGTCCGCGCCAGCAGCGCCTGCGCCGCGACCAGCCTCGCACGCGCCTGGCTTTCCAGTGTGCCACCGGGTGCGGCGGCCGCGGCGCGCGAGCGGGCCTGTGCCGCGGCTTCGCGGGCCACGGTCTCGGCGACTTCGGCCTGCTCCAGCGTCTCGCGCGGGATGAGCGCGCGCGCCAGCAATGCGGCGCGGCGCTCGCGTTCGCGGCTGGCCTGCGCAAGCTGCGCCTCGGCCTGGCGCAGGGCCGCCTGCGCCTCCGGACGCGTGGTATCCAGCAGTTCCTGCAGCGCGGCCCGGGCCTCGCGCACACGCGCAGCCAGATCGTCGGCGCGCAGCACCACCAGTACGTCGCCGGGCTTCACACGGTCGCCTTCCTTCTTGCGTCTTTCCAGGACGGTGGCGGTTATCTCGCTGCCCACCTGCACGCGGGAGGTACTGATCACCCGACCGGTGGCGACCACCGTCTGTACCAGGGGTCGGCGTTCGAGCACGTAACCCGGCAGCTCGGGCCCGCGCAGGTGACGCCAGGCGAAGAGCAGCGCCAGCCCCACCAGCACAACTGTCAGGATTCCCGTACGTTTGGCTGGCAGAGGCATGATCGTGGCCAAGGTAATCGTTCCCGGTGTCGGTGGCAAAGCGCGCAGTCCGCGCGGACTGCGCGCCGGGTGCAGGACGACGCTTCTACGCTGATGCCGGCGCTGTGGATCACTGCGGGCCGCGCGGCGAGCAGCTCACGAACCCGGTCTGGGCCGGCTGCCACTAACGTATGCTCGGTCCATGGAGCGCCGGATCGGGCCTGCGGATGTGCTCTGCGTCTGGGCAATGCTCGGCCTCGCGGGCTGTGCGGCCATGCGCCAGGAGCCGCCGCCGGAGGTGCTGGCGCAGCCGCTGCCGACCACGACCGACGAAGCCATGGCTGCGGGACGCGCCTCCGAAACGCGCGACTCCGCCGCGGCGGCTTCCGTGGCTGCCGCGCACGCCCGGCGCCGGCGGCCGACACAGCGCTCCATAGCGGAAATCCGCAACGAGATTGAGGCCGTACCTGCGCCGCTGGACTTCGTGCAGCGGCTCGATCAGGCGCACGACCGGGTCTATACCGGGATGCAGGGACTGGTCCAGGCCACGGATCGCCGCTTCGCGTCGCGCGGCGAGCCGCTGAAGCCTGTTCCGGCCGCACCGTTCCGTCTGGGGTTGATTGCCGAGGCGATCCATCGCAGTGATGGCCTGGAGTTCAACCCGGATGTGAACCTGGACATCTCGCTCAGCCTGCCCAACATCGAAGAGCGGCTGCGCATCTTCATCACCAGCAGCGAGCTCAACGAAGCACCGCGCAATGCAGGCGAAAAGGCGGCCCTGCGGGCCGGCGTGCGCTACCCGTTGCGACGCTATCTGGATTTCGAGCTCGGCGTGCGGGTGGATGTCCCGCCGGTGGCCTTTGCCGCGGTGAAATGGACGCGCCAGATCGCGCTCGGGGATTGGGATTTCTACCCGTTCGCGAAATTGTTCGCCGAAACCAAACAGAGCGTGGGCTACGCGGCGGCGGCCACGTTCGATCGCTGGACCGGCAGGCGTCTGCTGCGCTCCTCGACGTATGCGCAGTGGCGCGCGGATCTGAACAGGACGCAGTGGACGCAGTCACTGGTCTACGCGCACGCGCGGGAGCTGCTCGTCCCGGACCGCTACGGCTCCTATCTCAAGGCGAACGATATCGGCCGCGGGTGGGGTGTGCGCCTGCTCGCAAGCGGCGAAAACGCCAATGGCGTGACGTACTACGAGGCCGGCGTGTTCATCGCCCAGTCGACCGCGAACCGCTGGCTGTTCTGGTCGATTGAACCGCTGGTGAGATGGGACCAGGCGTACAGCTGGAAAGCCGATCCCGGCATTCGCGTCGGGATCAACGCGCTGTTCTGGGACCTGGCGCGGCCCGCAAGATGACTACCGCGACTGGAACAGAGGGACGAGAGCCGAATTCTGTCGCTTCTCCTTCTTGTCCCGCTTGGCGGCACGTTTTTCCACCAGGGTCTTGGCGGGCTGCTTCCTGCCTTCCTTCTTTCGATCCATGCCCTTGCTC
This sequence comes from uncultured Gammaproteobacteria bacterium, assembly GCA_963812195.1. Lineage (GTDB taxonomy): Bacteria > Pseudomonadota > Gammaproteobacteria > Steroidobacterales > Steroidobacteraceae > ZC4RG30. The sequence continues at coordinate 37,266 of CAWEUI010000014.1, read as the reverse complement.
ACACTCAGTCTCCTTGTGACGATCGACCGGAAAGCAACCTACACCACATGCGGACGCGGCATTACTGCCGCGGTTCGCCGCGCCGATTCACGTAGATGGTGCGGCCCGGCGGGGCGCCCAGACGCCACCGGCGACGTTGGGACCGCCTCGGTCCTGTTCAATCTGGCCGCGTTCCATCCAGCAGCGCTGCTCGGGTCGACCCACTACGGCGTGCACCGTGGTCACCCTGGCCTCGTACACCCGTTCATTCGGACGACGCCGGTATTCACGGTCGGGCGATGCAAGCGGCCCGGGAGATCGATCGGCATGCTGCCCGCGACCACTGGCGTGGCGCACCGATGAGAGCCGGTCGTTGATGCCCATGCGCGCCAGGGAATCATAGCTGCCCCTGCGCAGCATCACGCAGCGACCGCGAAATTGCACGTCTTCGCAGACCTCCCAGCGGCCACTATCCACGATGACCGAGGATGCGCGGTCATTGAATCCGCCGCGCCTGAAGTCGGGCATCTGCCGGTTGGTGGTGAACGCGCGCCCTCGGAACCCTTCGCCTTCGTAGAAGGTGATCTGTGCCATCGCCTGTGCGCACACCAGCAGGGCGGTGACGCCTGCCAGGGTTGTCATTCTGAATTTCATGTATTCCTCCGATATGCCCAAGTCTCGGTGCAATCAGGGCATCTGTCGGTGCGCAGCCGTACATAGCCGGGGTTCCCGGCGCCACGAACCTGCGCTTCGCAATCTCGCGCGGTGTGACGTCTTCGGTCTGCCGCGGCAGCAGAATCCGGCATCTTCCAGGGTCTGGTCGGGCGGAACTCCAAGGAGGGGCATTGAGCCATGGAATTCAAGATGAACGGCTGGAAGGCCATCATTGCTCTGGTTGTCGTGGCCGGATTCGTGGTGTTCAGGTTCGAAATGCAGAACAGGACGCTCGATTCCCAGGGCGTAACGCAGGTAAAGAACTGGCTAATGGCCGAATCCACGCGGGCCGCGCTGCCGGCGATGCAGCAGGCAAATGCCGGCGAGGCAGGGGGCGATGCGAGCCTGGAGGCGATGGCCCGGGACCTGCAGGAGAGCAATTTTCAGATCGCATCCATCACCAGCCACGGCACCGGATCGAGCGTCGTCGCGCGGGTGGATGTACGGTACAAGGGCCAATCCCGTCAGGATGGCATGAACGTCAGATACCTGAGGATGCAGTACTCCACGCTCACGGGCTGGCGGGTCCTGCGCGAAGCATCCAGATGGGACTACTACGCTTCCGCGTTCGGATCGCCGCGAGTCAACTGACGGATCCGCTCACTGCCGCTCGCGCAGTTGCTGCAGGACGGTGCCCAGGGCGTCGATCTGCCGGCCGTATTCCGCCCAGTTTCCAGCCCGCTGGGCGCTGATCGCCTTCTCGTAGTGCGACTGCGCCTGTTGCAGCAGCGTTGTCGTGGCGGCAGTCGGCGCGTTCGTGCCCGGCGATGCGGCCCCCGGCGCGGCCTGTCCGGTGGTGTCGGCCGCCCGCCCGTTCACCGTGATCTCCGCCCCGTTGCCGAACATGGCCTGCAGTGCCTGATCGAGCGTTTCGCTCATCACCACGCGATTGCCGCTGGCCACCACCACGCGCTTCATTTCGGGAATCGTGCCGCCCTGCGCGCGCAGGAACAGCGGTTGCACGTAGATCAGCGACTCCTCGATCGGTATCACCAGCAGTTCGCCACGGATGACCTCCGACCCACGCTGGTCCCACAGGGTGAGCTGGCGCGAGATGTCGGTGTCCTGGTTGATGCGGTTCACGATCTGCCGGGGCCCGTACACCAGGCTCTGCTTCGGGAACCGGTACACCATGAGCTGGCCGTAATGGTCGCCATCCATCCGCGCCACCATCCACGCCGCCAGGTTGTCCTTGCCGCGCGGGGTGAACGGCGTCATGTAGATGAACTCTTCCTTCTTCTCGCCGGGCAGCCGCATGATCATGTGGCGCATGAACGGCGTGATGTCCGAACCCTGTGCGTTGGGCGTCGGAATCTGCCACTGGTCTTCCCGGTGGTAGAACGCATCGGGCTCGTCCATGTGGTAGGTGGTCTGCAGCGTGGCCTGGATGCGGAACAACTGGCCCGGATAGCGCAGGTGCCGCTTGATGTCGGCCGGCATGGCGGACATGGGCCGGAAGATGCCCTTGAAGATCCGCTCATACGTGCGCACTACCGGATCCGCAGGATCTATGACGTAAGCCGTGATTGCGCCGGAGTACGCATCGATGGTCACTTTCACGCTGTTGCGCATGTAGTCGATGCTGCCCACCTTGGCGGCGTACGGGTATCCGCTGCTCGTCGTGTACCCGTCCAGGATCCACACCAGCTTGCCGGCGTCGGTGATCACCATGTAGGGCTCGGAGTCGAAGCGCAGGAAGGGCAGCGCGGTCGACGCCCGGTCGCGGATGTTCCGGTGGTACATGATCCGCGCCGCGCCGGTGATGTCGTCGGAGAACAGGATCTTGAGTGAGCCGAACTGCCATGCGTAGAGCGCGCGCCGCACGAACGAGCCCACCGGGACGCCGCCCGCGCCCGCATACGACGAGTAGATGTTCTGGTCGCCGGCCGGGTAGTCGAACTCCTTCTGCTTCGTGTTCACGAACACGTAGCTGTCGGTGAGCTGGCCGTAGTAGATCTGCGGCTGCGTCAGCTTGATATCCACGGTGGATACCGGCGGCAGATCCTTGATGAGCAGCACCGGCAGCCCCTCGGGCGTCACCTGGTTCACCGGCGCCATCGTCACGCCCATGCCGTGCGTGAACGTCAGCCGGTTGTTGATGAATGTCTGTGTCGGCAGGGAGCTCGAGTTCAACTCGCGGGCCGAGAGGTGCACCTGCCGGTACTTGCCGTCGATGGTGTAGCGGTCGTCGTTCACCGAGACGAAGTCGTAGTAGGTGCGGATCTCCTGCAACTGCTTGAAGGTCTGCTGCAGCAGGTCGCGCTCCCATAGCCGCACATTGTCGATCGTGGGCGCGTTGGCCTTGATGTCGGCCATCGTCAGCGTCGCCTCGCCGCTCAGCGAGCGGGTTTGCACGCCGCCGATACCCCACGCCGCGCGCGTGGCCGCGATGTGGTGCTTGATATAAGGGGTCTCCTTGGCCAGTTCGTTGGGCAGCACCACCAGCTTCTGTACCACCTGCGGCAGCAGCCCCCGCGCCACGATACCCACGACGGCGTAGATGCCCACGGCGATCAGCGCGTAGCGCAGCAGCCGGCCGCGCACGGCGCCATACACCGTCAGGACGATGCCTGCCAGCGCCACCAGCGCCGAGATGCGGATGGCGGGCAACATGAAATGGACATCGGTATAGCTGGCGCCCACCAGCGGGCCGGTGGTGGAGTACAGCAGTTCGGCGCTGCGCACGTACCACAGGCGCAGCGCCACCAGCGCAAACAGGCCGGCCAGCAACAGCCCCATGTGTATCTCGGCGCGGCGCTTCGGTGTTCCCGACCTGGGGCCAAGCGGCAGGTCGCCGCGCAGCACGTACAACGCGCCCGCCGCCGCCAGTGCCAGCAGCAGGAGCGTGATCAAGATGCTCAACGCCGCTGCCAGTGCCGGCAGCGTGAACATGTAGTAGCCCACGTCCCGTCCGAACAGCGCATCCGTCGTCCCGACGTCCGCGCCGTGGAACGCCTGCAGGAACTTCATCCACAGCGTCGATGTCGAGACCGCCGCCAGGAACGACACCACCAGCGCGCCGACCCGCAGTATGCGCGGCAGGCTGCGCGACACATCCAGTGGCGGCTGATTCACCCTCTGGATGAGCAGTGCCGGCATCTTGCCGGCGCTTCCCGCGGCGAGCCGGATGTTGCCGCCCAGGATCGCATAGGCCAGCAGTGCGCCGATGACGAACAGCACCACACGCCAGACCAGCGACGTCATGAACACCGGCGTGAACCCCACCTGGCCGAACCAGAGCCAGTCGGTGGCGAAGCCCGCCAGCCAGGACCCGAAGAGCAGGGCGATGAAGACGAGGGCGACGCAGGACGATCATCAGCCGTCGCATGCGCGCGCCGCTGCGGGGGCACCGCACGATGATCGGGTCCGTCGAAGGGAAGAATCATGGCCCGGTAACATGCCACGATCCGGCCCGCATCACCAACCCGATGTGGGCGTCAGGTCATGTGCTGGAGATGTTCCGGTGCGGACAACAGCCTTCCGAACCCGGGCGCGGTGCCGGCAAGGCCGGCCAGCCGCGCTCCGGCCCATAAACCATGCGGCATGCTGGAGATCACCGGTACGCCGGTGCGTGCCTCCAGCGGCGCGATGATCTCCAGGGTGCGAAACCCGCCGCAGGAAACCAGCAATGAATCGGCCTGCGGCGCCGTGGCGTGCACTCGCGCGCTGAATTCGAGCAAGTACTGTTGTGTTACCAGCTCAACGTCGGTCATGGCTTCCAGCCCCATGCCGGTGACAACGACCGGCTCCAATCCGTGCTCGCACAGGAAGGCGCGCAGCCGCGCGTTCACCACGTCGTTGTAGGCGGTCGCCACTGCCACGCGCCGGGCACCCACTGCCTTGAGTCCGGCAATGACGCCGTCGCTCATGGTGACGGCCCGCAACCCGCTGGCATCCTCGACGGATTCCCGCAGCTGGCGATTGAAGGCCTCGCCCCGGTAGAAGGTCAGGGAGGTGCCGGTCAGCTCGATGGCGTGCGCCCCCGCGGCCGCCAGCTTGCGCGCCGCGGCCGGGATCCGCTCCAGCGCGGCATCGAAATCAGCCGGCGTGATGCGCTCGATTCCCAGCCCCGTGACGACGAAGCGCAGCTGGTCGCCATACATGGCGATTCCCTCGTCCGGGATGCCGCGGTGCGCGGGGGGAAAGATCAGCCCGAGCAGGGGCTGGGTCATTCAGCCGCCGGGCTTGAACGAGAACTTCTGTCCTGCGATGGACAACTCGTACATCGCACCACCCTTGATGAGCGTGAACACCGCCATGCCCTTGTAGTAGGCGCCGGAGCTGGTGGCGTTCTTCTTGTCCGCGCTGGCGCCGGCGCTGGCGCCCTTGGTCCCGGCGCTGGCATTGGCGCCAGCCGTGATGATCACCGCGCTCGCGTCGGCGCCGAACTCGAAGCCTTCACGCTCGAATTCCTTCAGCGCACTGGCATCCTTGAAGAAGATGATCTGGCTGTAGGCCTGGCCACCGAACTGGATGCCCACGCTGGCCTGCGTGAGCTTGGCGGTGCCGATCACCCGGCCGCCCTGGTAAACGCGCCCAGTGCCGTAGGCGCCGCCGATCACGATGCCGCCCTTGCCGACCGTGGGGAACAGTGCGTAGGCGTAGGCGGTGTCCAGGAAGTGCTTGCAGTCGCCGTCCTTGCGGAAATTGTGCGAGCGCGTCGCTGTACTTGTCGGCATATGCGACGCCCGTCGTGCCGGCGAGCATCAGTGCGCCGGTCAGCATCAGAAGTAATTTGCGCATGGGATTCACCTTGTAAGTTCCTTCGTTGATGGCCGTGACTATAACGCAAGCCGCGGATATGCATCCTGCTGTCGGGCAGGACCGACACCATTCATTACGAGAGGTTCATTCGGAACAGGCTGCCGCGCGGCTCGTTGGCATGAACCGTGATGCGTCCACCATGAACCTGCGCGATACGGCGCGCCAACGACAGGCCTATGCCTGAGCCGTGCGGTTTGGTGCTGTAGAATGGCACGAAGATCTGTTCTCGCTGTTCCACCGTCAGCCCCGGCCCGTTGTCGCTGATCTCGACTACCGTGCGTCCGGCCTCGCTGCGACAATCGATTCCGACGCATGGCAACGACGCTTCGGCCGCCGCGTCCGCCGCGTTGCGCAGCAGATTGATCAGCGCCTGCTCCAGCAGGTCGGGGTCGGCGCGCACCGTGAGATCGTCGGGCTCGATCCTGCATTCGAACCGGATGCCGCGTGATTGCAGCGCCGGCCGGATCAGCTGCTCGACACCGGACAGCAGCGGGGCCAGCGGCAGCGACTGCAGTCGTGGCTCGGGTACGTCCGCGACCTCGCGATAGCGTTCGACGAAGCGCAGCAGCCCCTGGCTGCGGCGCGTGATGGTTTCCAGCGCGGCGCTCGCATCGGCACTGCTGCCGGCGCGCAGCAATCCATCCAGACTCTGCGACAGCGAGGCGATCGGCGTCAGTGAATTCATCATTTCATGGGCCAGCACGCGTGCCATGTCGTCCCAGGCGGCGAGCGAAACGGCATCGAGTTCGCCCGCCAGTCGCTGTAGCGAGAGCAATCGTCGAGGTGGGCTGTCCGGTACTGTGAAGCGTGCCGCCGAGGCGAGCAGACGCCGGCCGTTTGCCAACTGCACGATGCGATGGGTGCCGGGCGGCAGAGCCTCGAGTTGCGAGGCGACAGCAGGGTTGAGTGCCGCCATCCGGTCGAGGCGGGGCGCCGCCTCGCCCAGCAGCCGGTGCGCGGCACGGTTGACGAGTTCGACGCCGCCGTCCTGACGCAGCACCAGCAGCGCCGACGGTACGGTGTCCAGCAAGGTTTGCAGGTACTGGCCGTGCTGCTGCCGGCTCTGGCGTTCCGTTCGCAGCAGGCCCAGTGTGCGGTCGTAGGCGTGGCGCAGCGAGTCCGGTACCGCGCTGCGCTGGATGGGTGTCTCCAGCGCGCCGGCCGACAGTGCATCGAGGAAACGTTCGGTGGCGCGGTTTTGGCGGCCGGCCAGGCGGACCAGATCCGCGATGGTCAAGGCGGAGCACAGCACCAGCACCAGCGCAGTGGCGTAGTACTGCGTGCTGCGCAGAAGATAGAAGAGAGCAGTGAGCAGCAGCGCCAGCAGCACCGCGCGTGCCAGCACGCCGAACAGGAAGCCGGCCGAATGCAGGCGCTCAGAGGCCATGTTTGGACATGCGCCGATACAAGGCCGGCCTGCTGAGCCCAAGCGTGGTGGCGGCCACCGACACGTTGCCTTCGGCCTTCGCCAGCGCGCGTTCGATGGCGCCGCGTTCGAGCTGCTCGAGTGTCTGCGCTTCGGCCTCGCGACGCGAGCGGGTTACCCCGGCCGCCGCGCGGATCGTCGCCACGAGCTTTTCGTTGTTCCAGGGCTTGAGCACGAAGTCGGTGGCGCCGCGCTTCAACGCTTCGACCGCAAGTTGTACGCCGCCGAAGGCGGTCATCAGCACCACCGCCAGTGTGCTGTCGCAACCGCGGATGCGCGCGAGCGCGTCAAGGCCGGATGCGCCGCTGCGTTCGCCGGATACGAAGTTCATGTCGAGCAGCACCACTTCGTAACCGGAAGTGACGAGGCTTGCCTCCAGCGCCGCGCCGGGCGCGTCCATGACGTCGATGCGCGCGAATTCGCCGTCCAGCGCTATGCGCGCCGCGCGCCGCACGTCGGCGTCATCCTCGATGATGAGCAGCGCGTCCGCGGTGTTCATTTCCGGACACCGGGGCGTGGCCGCGGCTGGCTGTGGTGCATGCAAGTGCCTGTTGGATCAATGTTTTTTGCAGACTGCGTGGCGTCCTACACTAACCGATATGGATGTCGCCGTTAATCCCGGGCGCGCGCCGGAGCCGATGGACCGGCCGCTCACCCTGCCGTGGTGGCGCCGCCGTGGCTGGAAGAGCTCGCTCGGAATTGCCGGAGCGCTTGTGCTTGCGGTGCTCGGCGCCGTGCTGTTGCTCGGTCCGGCACAGCGCACCATGCGCATGTCGCGCAGTGGTCTGGACATCTCTACAGTGCAGCAGGGCGTGTTTCACGACTTCATACCGTTGCGCGGCGAGGTGGTGCCGCACGATACGGTGTTTGTGGATGCGCAGGAGGGCGGCCTGGTCAGTCGCGTGCTGGCGCAGCCTGGGGACCGCGTGCTGGCCGGACAACCGCTGGTCGAATTCAGCAATACCGCACTGGAGCTGGAAGTACAGTCGGGCGAGAACGCACTGGTGCAGTCCATCACGTCACTGCAGAAGCTGGAAACCGATCTGGAGCTGACCCGCGCCAACAACGAGCGGCTGCTCGCCGATGCCGACGACGACGTCACACGTCTGCAGCGCGAGCTGCAGCGGCGCGAGCAGCTGGTCCAGAAGCACGTCGTGTCCGTGGAAGAGCGCGACCAGTACCGCGACCAGCTCGCCAGTGCCATTCGCAAGCGCGACATGCAACGCGACAGCAATGCGCGCCAGGAGGCTTTGCGCGTGCAGCAGCAGCCGCAGATCCGGCAGCAGATCGCGATGCTGCGGGAGAGTATGAAGATCACGCACGGCAAGCTGCGCAATCTCACCGCGCGGGCGCCGGTGGGCGGATTGATCACCGCGATGGATTTGACGATCGGCCAGAACCGCAACCGCGGCGAGCGGCTGGCGGAGATCACGCCCGATACCGGTTTCAAGCTGTCCGCCACGGTCGACGAGTACTACCTGGGGCGAGTCCATGACGGGCAGGTGGGCCGCGTGGAAAGCGGTGGCACACAGTGGCCGTTGCAGGTGACGCGCGTGTATCCGCAGGTGAAGGATGGCGCGTTCAGGGTGGATCTGGCCTTCGATGGCACGACGCCGGACGGGCTGTTGCGCGGCCAGTCGCTGCAGGGTCGGCTGTCACTGGGCGCGGACCAGCCGGGCCTGGTGCTGGCAAGCGGGGCGTTCCTGGAGCGCAGCGGCGGCGACTGGGTGTTCGTACTGGATGCGGATGGCAAGAGTGCGCGTCGCCGGCGTGTGCGGCTCGGCCGGCGCAATGCCGAGCAGGTTGAGGTGCTGGGCGGACTTGTCGCCGGTGAACGCGTCATCGTTTCCGACTACACCGGGCTCGAGCGCATCGACCGCATCGATCTGACGTGAACGCATAGCAGGAAGGGGAGCTACACATGCTGAAGCTGGAAGACGTCCGCAAGATCTACCGGACCGCCGAGGTGGAGACCCACGCCCTGGGCGGTGTATCGCTGCAGGTCGAAGCCGGAGAGTTCCTCGCCATCATGGGACCATCCGGTTGCGGCAAGTCCACGCTGCTCAACATTCTCGGGCTCCTCGATGCTCCCGACCAGGGTCGCTATTGGTTCTTCGACGAAGACGTTTCCCGCTACAGCGAGAAGCAGCTCACGCGGCTGCGCCGCGGCGGCGTCGGCTTCGTGTTCCAGAGCTTCAATCTGGTCGACGACCTGAATGTGCGCGAGAACGTGGAAGTCTCGCTGCTCTATCGCGGCATGGCGGCCGGCGAACGACGGCGCCGCGTGGCCGCGGCGCTGGAGCGCGTGGGGCTCGCGCATCGGGCCCGGCATCTGCCCAGCCAGCTCTCCGGTGGCCAGCAGCAGCGCGTGGCCATCGCGCGCGCGCTGGTCGGCGAACCGAAACTGATCCTGGCCGATGAGCCCACCGGCAATCTCGACACCGAGAACGGCACCGCGGTGATGGAGATGCTGCAGGAGATCAACCGAGCCGGCACCACGGTAGTGATGGTGACCCACTCGCTGGCGCACGCGGCACTGGCCGGGCGCACGGTGAAACTGCTCGACGGGCGGGTCGTAACCGAGACGTTGCTGGCGGCCTGAAGCGGCCAAGAGAGCCGAGGATGCTGCGCAACTACATCGCCGCCGCGCTGCGCAACCTGGTACGCAACCGCCTATATGCTTCGATCAGCGTGGTCGGGCTCGGCATCGGCCTGTGTGGTGCGCTGCTGGCGTTGTTGGTCGTGCGCAATCAGCTGACGCAGGATCGCTTCATTCCCGGCTACGAACACCTCTATCTGGCGGCGACGGTGACGCGCACGCGGAGCGGACGGATCGACTACTCCAGGCCGACGGACAGTCGCGTCGCCGCGTTGCTGAAGGAACGCTTTGCGGCCGTGCAGTCGGTGGCCCGCCTGGTCGTCGAGGACGGCGGTCTGCAGAATGGTGATATCGCCGCCGACGAGCCAATCGCGTGGGTTGACCCGCAGTTCTTCGACCTGATGCGGTTTCCCGTGGTTGCGGGGGATCTCGCCACGGCTTTGCGGCGTCCAGATGGACTGGTGCTCGATCGTAGTACGGCGCGCCGCTACTTCGGGCGTGACGATCCGGTGGGCGAGACCCTGCAGATGCGCAGCGCCACGAGCGGCGGACTGCACACGATGACCGTTACCGCCGTGATCGAAGATCTCCCTGTCGGTGGCACGAATTTCCAGACGGGCATATTCGGCTCCGGGCTCGCCGCCCAATCCCTGCTGGCGCAAATTGACCGCAGTCCTCCCGGCGAGCTCGGCGTTAACGCAATCGGTGTGTTCACCTATCTTCGGGTTGCCTCGAGCCAGTCGCTGCCAGCGGTGCGGGCCGGGCTGCCGCGGTTGATGAACGCATTGTCCAGGCGTGCGGATGGGTCGAGCCAGGCCCTGGAGCTGGTGCGCATCGACCGCATCAACCAGGACGAGGGTCTATCGCCCGGCGTCACGACCAAACTGGCCCTGATCCTGCTGCTGGGCTTCACCATTCTGCTGGTGGCCACACTGAACTACATCAACCTGTTCACGGCCCGGGCGGACCAACGCGCGCTCGAAGTGGGCATCCGCAAGGTCGCCGGAGCAACCAATGGCGCGCTCGCGCGGCAGTTCCTCGTCGAATCCAGCATCTACGCCGTGCTGGGCACGCTGATCGCGATCGCATTCACGGAGTGGTCGCTGCCCTACGTGAATGCCTTTCTCGACACCGGCGCGACCTTCCACTACTGGCGCGAGCCCGCGTTGCTGGCCCTGCTTCTCGCGACACCTGTGATCATTGCCTTGCTGGCTGGTGCCTGGCCGGCGCTGACCTTCTGCTCCTTCCGGGCGGGCGTCGTGCTGGGCGCCGCGCGACGCTCGGCGCGTGGCCGCAGCCTGTCGCGTCAAGTGCTGGTGACCGTGCAGTTCGCACTGCTCGTCGGACTGATGATCTCCACCGGCGTGGTCTTCCTGCAGCGACACTTCGCGCTGCACAAGGCGTTGCGCCTGAATACCGAGCAGATGCTGATGGTGTGGGCCCCGTGCCGTGCGTCCTTCCTCAATGATCTACGCAAGATTTCCGGCATACGCGGATTGGCCTGCAGCGGCTGGCAGTGGCTCAATGAGGAGCCGAACCGCTTCACGACGCGTGCGCGCGACGGCACGCCGGTCAATCTCTGGCGCGTACCGGTGGACCTTGCCATATTCGACCTCTACGACCTGCGGCCGGTGGCGGGTCGCGTCACCCTGGACGTGGAGGGGCGGCAATACCCGCAGGATGCCAGGCACTACGTGATCAACGAGTCCGCGGCGCGTCGCCTCGGGTTTCGCACGGCACAGCAAGCGGTGGGGCAGAGGATTGCCATACCGCCCATCCCGGGGGGTGGCACGGTCGGCGGCGAGCAGATAATCGCCGTCATCCCCGATTTCTCGCTGGTATCGGTCGAAAAGGCGGTCAAGCCTACAGCGTACTTCTTCGACCCCACGCAGCAGTACCTGATCAGCGTGAAGCTCGCTGCCACCGACATTCCGGCAACGCTCGCGGCGATCGACCGCGCCTGGGCGGCCACGGGGGCGAAGGCGCCCACCAACCGCTTCTTCCTCGATCAACGCCTGCAGCAGATCTACCAGTCGATGCTGCGCCAGGCGCAGGCGTTCGGCGTGTTCGCGATGGTCACCGTGTTGCTGACTGCATTCGGCCTGCTCGGCCTCGCCATGGCGTCGGTGGCGCGACGTACGCGCGAGATCGGCATCCGCAAGGCGCTGGGCGCGAAGACCGGTGACGTGCTGCGATTGCTCCTGTGGCAGTTCAGCAAGCCGGTGATCTGGGCGAGCCTGATTGCCTGGCCGGTTACCGGTTGGGCCATGCAGCGCTGGCTCAACGGGTTTGCATACCATGCCCAACTGCCGCTGTGGCTGTTTCCCGCGGCGGGACTGGTGAGCATGCTGATCGCGCTCGGGACGGTGACTGCGCATTCATTGCGGGTTGCCGGTGCGAAGGCGGTCGTGGCCTTGCACTACGAATGAGTGCCGGGCGCCATGTTCCGTAGTGCGCTCGCCGCCGCTCTGCGACACCTTCAGCGCGGCAAGCTGTATGCGGTGATCGGCGTGTCCGGTCTTGCGGTGGGGCTGTGCGCTGCGTTGCTGGCGGGGTTGTATATCCGCAGCCTGTACAGCTTCGAGCACTTCGTGGCCGGATATCAGGACGTCTTCCAGGCCACGACGATTACCACCCACCCCGGTCGTAGCAGCCAATATTCCCGACAGACTCCACCGCAGCTTGCAGCGTTGATGAAGCAGCGCTTTGCCGGTATCGCCTCGGTTTCCCGGATGGTTCCCGAAAACGTGACACTGCGACTGGGGGAACTGGAACTGGGCGGGAACGAAGGCGGCTCGCCGGTCGTTTCAGTCGATCCCGACTTCTTTGTTACGGCGCCGCTTACCGTGCTGGCCGGTGACCCGGTCGCAGCCCTGGCGCAGCCCGACAAGCTGGTCATGACGCACGAGTACGCGCGCAGGTTCTTCGGCGAGGATCCGCCGCTGGGCCGGACGCTGGAGGTAGTGAGCGGGGGCCAGGTGGTGACGCTGACGGTCGGCGCAGTGGTCGCTGATATTCCCGTCAACGGCACGCGACTGTTCTCCGGCAAGGGGGTGTTCGTTTCAGGCCAGGCGGCCTGGAGCGGGCTTGCGCGCTATACACATCCGCCCGCAGGGGTCCCCGCATCGGTCCATCGTGGTCAGGTCTACACGCTGGTGCGACTGAAACCCGGCGCCGCGCCAGTGGCGGTGCGCAATGGACTGTCTGCACTGACGCCGCAGCTACCCGGTTGGTCCGCCGCGGAGCACCTGGATCTGATCCGCATTGATCGCCTGGACACGAACCCGGACTACAACCCGGCAATCAATACCAGCATTGTGGGGATCGCTGCCCTGGCTTTTGTGATCCTGGTCATCGCCGCCGTGAACTTCGTGAATCTGCTGACCGCCCGCTCGGGTGCGCGCATGCTGGAAATCGGTGTGCGCAAACTGGCGGGTGCGAGTCGCGCGACTCTGGCGCTGCAGTTCATCGGGGAGTCCTTCATGTACGTGGCGGTTGCGGTCATGGTTGCGGTGGCAATGACCGAACTGCTGTTGCCGTATGTGAATACATTCATGAGGGCCGATGGCGAATTCGAGTACTGGAAGGAACCGGCGCTGCTGGGCTGGATGCTGGCGGGAACCGTATTGTTCGGGCTGCTCGCCGGCTTCTGGCCGGCCGTGGTGCTGTCGGGGATGCGGCCGCTCAACGCGATGCAAGGCACGCGCCAGGCGCCGGGCCGTGGTGGCTTGCTGAGGCAGTCGCTGGTGGCGTTGCAGTTCGCGCTGCTCACTGGACTGATCCTGAGGGTGGGCGTGATGTACCTGCAGCGCGATTTCGCCGGGAAGCGGGCGCTGCGCTTCGACTCGGACCAGGTACTCATCCTCGACACGGGATGCTCGCCTGGGCGGATGACGGAACTGCGCAAGCTCGCCGGAGTCCGCGACGCAGCCTGTTCGGGTTCCCAGTTGCTCGGCGGCGGAGGCGCCGCGAATGGGATCGAAGGGCGCACACGGGACGGCCGGACCATACCCATGGCCGCCGTGTGGGTCGACGATCGGACGTTCGGCATCTACGGCATCAAGCCGCTGGCCGGCCGAACCTTGGCTGCGGACGACTTCGGTGCAGGCTCCTTCGGCCGGCATTCCACGCGATTTCTCATCAACGAGGCCGCCATGCGCGCGCTGGGGTTCCACTCGCCGGCAGCGGCACTGGGACCTTACCCGCTGATGCAGGGCACATCCGCGCTCAGCAATGGGCGACCTGCAGGCAACGGGCTCGACGAGATCGTCGGCGTGGTGCCGGATTTCTCCATGGCTGGCGTGCGCAGCCGCATCGCGCCAACAGTGTTCTATGCCGAACCGATGCAATTCTCCACGATCAGCGTCAAGCTGAAAGGTGGCGATATTCCCGCAACGCTCGCGGCGATCCAGACCGTCTGGAAGAGCACCCGTGGCAGGGGCGGGGATGCGCCGGTCGGCAAGTTGAAATACATGTTCTACGACGAGCGCGTGGAGCGCATGTACGTGCCGATGATGGTCGAGGCGCACGCCTTCGGTGTTGTTTCACTGGTGGCGATTTCGCTCGCCCTGCTGGGCATGCTGGGTCTGGCCGCCTCGGCTGCCGACCAGCGCACGAAGGAGATCGGGATACGCAAGGCGCTTGGCGCCAGCACCGAAGATGTGCTGCGCCTGTTGCTGTGGCAGTTCAGCAAGCCGGTGCTGTGGGCCAATCTCATCGCCTGGCCGCTGGCCGGCTGGGTCCTGCAGAGCTGGCTCAACGAATTCGCGTATCACATCGATCTGCCATTGTGGCTGTTTCCCGCAACGATGCTGGCAACGGTGCTGATCGCACTGGCCACCGTCAGCGCGCACGCTGTGCAGGTGGCGCGCGCGAAGCCGGTCAACGCGCTGCGCTACGAGTGATCTCTACTGCCGCTGCTGCGGTCGCGGTCGCTGCAGCGGCGGCAGACCCGGCCCCGGCGTGTTCTGCGCAACGTATCCCTGTCGCATGAACGATTTGGTTGTAACGACCTGCGTCAGCCGGCAGTAGTTCCAGCGCGGATCACTCTGCTGCCATTTGCCCCTGGAGTAGTCCGCGCAGCTGGCCGGTTTGTCCAGCGGATATTCCTCGAGCGGGTCCTTCGCGAGATTGTAGAACAGGCAGTCGGCCGGCTCATGGCCATTGGTGCACACCACCTTGCAGTCGCGATTGCGCGCACCGACCTGACGCGTTTTGTCGGCGGTCATCAGGTTGACCGTTTCGGCCAGCAGGTATCCCTTGTAGGGGTCACGCACTTCCTTTGCCTTGTTGAACAGGATCGGCGCCAGCGAGATCGAATCCAGCGCCACTTTGCCGGTGCCACCGCTGTTGGGCACCATCTTCGGCGCCTCGATGCCGGCGAAGCCCAGGATGGTGGAAAACAGATCGGTGGTATCCACCACGGCATTGCTGTACGAGTTCTTCGCGATGCCCGGCCCGCGGATCGCCATGGCCACGCGCGTGCCGCTTTCGAAGGCGGTGCCCTTGCCGCGCCCCTTCCTGGTCAGATACATGTTGTCGATGAAATCCAGTTTCGGGCGTCCGTACATCGGCGTGCCGTTGTCGCTGATGTAGATCACGTAGGTGTCCTGGCCGAGCTTGTCGACGGCATCGAGCACGCGGCCGATGATGGAATCAATCGAATTGGTCATGCCGCGCATCTGCGCTTCGCCGGAGCAATCGCCCGTCTCGGCTGTGCCGAAGGTGCCGCCGCAGGCCTTCAGTTCGTCGTAGGCCTCATGAGTGAGCGTGTCCGCGTTGGGGATGATCATCTGACTGGGTTTGCGCTGCGCGGTGGCATGCGACAGGTTGAACGCCAGCCATACGAACCAGGGCTTGTCGGGATTGGCCTGGTGCTGCGCGTTGATCCAGTCGATGGTATCGGAGGCCTTGACCACCGGCGCGTAGTTGGTCGGCGCGATGCCGGGCAGCGAACGCACCGGATCCTTCTCATCCAGCCACTTGTCCGGCGCGGTGCTCTCGTCCTGGATCTGGTAGGCGTAGTCCCAGTAACTCTTGATCGCCGCGCTGAGCGCGCCCTTGTACAGGTCGAATCCGGCCTGTTTGGGTTTCATGCCCGGGAAGTCGACCGGCCGGCCGGGCAGGCCGGCGATGTGCCATTTGCCGAACACCGCGGTGCTGTAGCCGGCCTTGTCCTTCAGCAGCTGCACGAACGAGAGGTGGTGCGTGTCCAGCGGATCCGCGTAGGTGAGTACCCGCGTCTTCACCGAAAACAGGCCGGTGAGAATCGACGAGCGCGTCGGCGAGCAGAACGGCTCGGCCCAGGCGTTGGTGAAGGCCATGCCCTGGCGCGCGAAGTCGTCCAGCACCGGGGTCACGGCCGGCTTGCCCCGGATGGCCTTGTAGTCCGGATGGTTCAGGCCGGACGGGCCGTACTGCCTGACCAGGCGGTCGATCATTCCGGGGTACATGTCGGAGGTGACGTCCACGCCGAAGTCGTCGCCGATGATCAACAGGATGTTCGGGTGGCGCGTGCCAGCGGTCTTGCCGCTGTCCTGCGCGGCCTGCGCGTACGAGCTGAACGCGGCGCAAGTCGCCGCCACGAGCGCCACGGTCCTGAGCATCCTGTTCATGTATCCCCTCCCGCTTCCTGATGGCGCATGGAAGCCTGTTGCCCGGGTCGTGTCAACATCGGGCAAATCAGGTCAATTCGTGCGCGTGCCGAAAGACAGTTCCTGCGGTCAGTTGTACTCCGCCGGCAGCGGGAACAGCCCGTCGTAGGGCGGCCAGTTCGGCACCGGACGATCCGGCGGCGCGTAGTAGAAGCAGGCGTGGATGTCGCGGATCTTGCCGTGGTCGACGTGAAACAGTTCGGTGAAGTGGTTGCGCAGTTTCGGATTCTTCTGCGTGCGCCGGAACATTGCCTCGACCATCACCGCCTGGGATTCCTCGTCGATCACGTAGAAATTGCGGATCGCCACGATGGCCACGCCGAAGTCTCCCTGCGTGCGGCAATCCGTCTTGCCGTTGTTGCCGATGTCGTTGCCGGGGCGCATCGGGCCGTTGAAGGTCGGAAAGCCGTTCTCGTAGCGCGTACAACCTGGATGGCCTTTCACGATGTAACCGTTGTGGCTGGTGATGCCGTCGAAGTAGCTGTTGACCACTGCCTGCAGTGCTTCGCGCGACAGCCGCTCGGACTTCGGCACCACGCGCTGCGCGGGCAGGGTCTTGCGCAGCGTGTCCAGGTCGAAGGGCGTCTTGCCCGGCTCGCCGGTCACCCCCGGATCGCCCTTGCGCGCGATGAACCACTCGGCTTCGGTGTTCTGGCCTCCCTGCACCTTCAGGCGCAGCGCGACCACTGCTTCCTCCTGGCCCATCATCACCGTGCCGAAGTAGCCCGCCTGGCCCTGCACCGGATCCAGATAATGGCGCTGGATGGAACCCAGCGCGGTCACGCTCTGCCACACGCCCTGGCCCTCGGGAATCACCACGGCATTCTCGGTCTGGCGGAAGCCCACCCACAGATTGCCGGCTTCAGGTTTGTGGCTGACCACCGCGGCCAGGTAGGTGTCCAGGTGCTGGCGCAGGCAGGTGCGATTGCAATCCGCGGCGTGCGCGAGCGCGGGTGCCAGAAACGTCGTGATCAGACCGAGTGCGGCCATTGCCCGATTCATGTGATTCCCCCTGCTTTGTGATTGCCCGGTCGGGGCCGGGGCAAAGGATACCCCCGGATCGCCAGTTCAGTCAGTGGATCGCCGACCCAGGCCGCTGCGCCGGTTGATGGCTGGCACGCGGCGCCTGCCCGACATGCCTGTCTCGCCTTCCCTGCGTGGCCCTTCGCGCCGGTCGTCGAAGTGCCGGTAGCGGCAGCGGCAACTTGCCGGCCGGCTGCAGCCGGGCAGCGGCAGTCGCGGCGGTGTTTCGCGCGACAGGAAGCGCTTGTGCTTCATCGCCAGGGCCGAGGCACAGCTGACTTCTCCGCAGTGGATTGTCACCGCGTGCCAGTTTTGCGGTGCGCCTTTGAATCGCTTCGTGTCGGTCGGCATGAGCTCACTCCCTGTGTGCTGCCCGGATCGAGGAACATGCCAGGCAGGAGGCCCGGTGCCCACACTACAGGACAAGTGCGCGACAGTGCTGACCAATGTGAATGGAATCGCGTGACGCCACGCTCAATGGTGGTGTTCGTCGGGCTTCGGTGGTGCGCCGTACACACTGCTCCAGCTCATCACGCCGCCGGCCAGGTTGACGGCGTCGTGCTCCCTGGCCTGCACGAACAACTGTGCGGCCCGCATGCTGCGCCCGCCGGCGGCACAGATGAACACCGGTGTGACATCGGCCGGAATCTCCTCCATGCGTGCCGGCAGCGTGCCGAGCGGGATATGTACCGAGCCGGGCAGCCGGCCAGCCGCCCATTCGTGCGGCTCGCGCACGTCCACCAGAAGCAGCTTCTCCTCGCCGCCATTCTTCAGTTCGCTGGCAAGTTGCTGGGGTAACCAGTCGGCAATGCGGTTCAAGCCCTTCTCCTCGTGGTGGGCGACACTGGTAATGGTGGGGTGCTCACCGCATACCGCGCAATCTGCGCGGCGCGCGAAGCGGAATTCGTCGAAGCTCAGTGACAGCGCGTCGTAGACCAGCAATCTGCCGGCCAGCGTATCGCCGATGCCCAGCAGCAGCTTCAGCGCTTCGGTGGCCTGCAGGCTGCCCATCACGCCGGGCAATACGCCGAGCACGCCGGCCGTGGCGCAGTTCGGCACCAGGTCTTCCGGGCTTTCCGGGTACAGACAGCGGTAGCAGGGCGAGCGGCCGGGCACGTACGTGAGCGCCTGGCCCTCGAAGCGGTGAATGGCGGCGCTGACCAGCGCCTTGCGCAGCAGTACGCAGGCATCGTTGATCAGGTAGCGCGTGGCCAGCCGGTCGGTACCGTCGATGATCACCTGGTAGCCGTCGAAGATGCGCTCGACGTTGCCGGCGGCCAGCTTCTCTTCGTGGGCCACCACCTGCAGGGACGGGTTCAATGCCGCCAGATGTGCCTGCGCGGTTATCGCCTTGCCACGACCGACCTCTTCGGTAGTAAACAGAATCTGCCGCTGCAGGTTGGAAAGCTCGATCCGGTCGTGATCCACCAGGCCGATGGTGCCCACTCCGGCCGCGGCCAGATACAGCGCCGCCGGCGAGCCCAGCCCGCCGGCACCGATCACCAGTACGGAACTGTCCGCCAGTCGTTGCTGACCATCCGGACCGATCTCGTCCAGCGCAAGGTGCCGCGCGTAACGCGCCGGATCAGGTACTCTGTGCGATGACTGAGTCATAAGCTGCACATAATACGCTTCCGAACGATATGCCTGACGATTCCCCTACCAGTGCCAAGGTGCTTTCGCTGCGCCGGCTGGATCGGCGCGTGGCGCTGGTATCCGGAGGTGGCTCCGGCGCGGGAGCCGCGATTGCGCGCCGCTGCGCAGCACTGGGCGCAAGCGTGGTGGTGGCGGACATCGACTATGCGCTGGCCGGTGAAGTTGCGGCCGCCATTCGCGCCGGTGGCAGCGCGGCACTGGCGCACCGTTGCGACGTGTCCCAGGAGGAGCAGGTGGCCACGCTCATCGACCGCACCACGCGCGAGTTCGGCGGACTGGACCTGGTCTTCAACGTGGCCGGGCCCTGGCTGGATGGCGATCCACTGAACCACTGGTCACGCATCGTCGGCACCAATCTGCTGGGTACCATGCATGTGACCCGGCAGGCCATCGAGATTCTCAAGCGGCGGGGCGGGGCGGTCATCAATGTGGCGGCCGCCTCGGCGCTGGGCTTCGGCGAGGAGACGCGCCCCGCCTGGTGTGCCGCCAAGGCCGGTATCCTGCGCTTCACGGCGGCGCTGCGCTCGCTGCAGGCGCAGAAGATCCGCGTGAACTGCATCGCGCCGGAGAGCATCGGTCCGGTCGACGAGTTTGCCGCGGCAGCGGTCAACCTCGCGTTTCGCGAGGACTATGCCGGCCGGGTGTTCCTGTATCGGGCCGCGGACCGGGTCGAGATCCTCGACTACGGCGATCCGGGCTATCGCCAGTCACATCCCCTGGAGTTGTAGTTGCGGCAGATCGGACATTTCATTGGCGGACACGTGGTGCCGCCGGCGGAGACGGAACGCTGCGGGGAGGTCTACGACCCGGCCGTCGGCAGCGTCTCGGGACTGGTGGCGCTGGCCGATGCCACCATGGTGGATGCGGCGGTGGCCAGCGCGGCTGCCGCGTTTCCCGCCTGGGCTGCCACGCCGCCATCCAGACGGGCGCGCGTGATGTTCCGCCTGCGCGAACTGCTCGTTGCCAACCGGCGCCGTCTGGCCGAGGCCGTCACGCGGGAACATGGCAAGGTGGTCGCGGACGCTGAAGGCGAGGTGACGCGCAGCATCGAAACCGTGGAGTTCGCCTGCGGCGCGCCGCGCCTGCTCTCCGGTGCGCATTCGGACAACATTGGCGGCGGCATCGACAACTGGAACCTGCGCCAGCCGCTGGGCGTGGCGGCGGGCATCACGCCGTTCAATTTCCCGCTGATGGTGCCGATGTGGATGATTCCGCTGGCATTGGTGTCGGGCAATACCTTCGTGCTCAAGCCCTCCGAGCGCGATCCCTCGCCCAGCCTGCTGCTGGCGGAGCTGTTGCGCGAGGCGGGTCTGCCGGATGGTGTGTTCAATGTCGTGCAGGGCGACAAGATGGCGGTCGATGCGCTGCTGGCACATCCCCAGGTGCGTGCCGTGTCATTTGTGGGTTCGACACCGGTTGCGCGTTACGTGCAGCAGACCGCCATCGCGCACGGCAAGCGCGCGCAGGCACTGGGCGGCGCCAAGAATCACCTGGTGGCAATGCCCGATGCCGATCCGGATCTGGTGGCCAATGCCGTAGTCGGCGCTGCCTTCGGTTCGGCAGGCGAGCGCTGCATGGCGGTGTCGGTTCTCGTTGCCGTGGGCGATGCCGCCGAACGTCTGGTGCCGAAAGTGCTGGCGAGGGCGCGCGCCCTGATAATCGGCTCCGGACTGGATCCGGTTACCGAGATGGGCCCACTGGTAACGGCAGCGCATCAGGCGCGCGTCGAGGGATACATCGCGCACGGCGTGAAGGAAGGGGCGGCTCTGCTGCTGGACGGGCGCGGCTGGCAGGTGGCCGACCACGAACAGGGATTCTTCACCGGCCCGACGATCTTTGACCACGTGCGACCCACGCACACGATCTACCAGGAGGAGATCTTCGGTCCGGTGCTGTGCATCGTACGCGTGTCGGATCTGGCGGCGGCCGTGCAGCTCATCAACGGGCACCCGCTGTCCAACGGTGCCGCCTGCTTCACCGCCGACGGCGCCACGGCACGTGCCTTTGCGCGCGGTGTACAGGTGGGCATGGTGGGCATCAACGTGCCCATCCCGGTGCCGATGGCCTGGCATTCCTTCGGCGGCTGGAAACAGTCGATGTTCGGCGATCACCATGCCTACGGTGAAGAGGCGTTCCGCTTCTATACCCGGTACAAGAGCGTGATGCAGCGCTGGCCGGAGGGCCCGGACCGCGGGCCGGAATTCACCCTGCCGGTGAACTGAGCCGGCACCAGTCCGGGCGGAATATGATGCGCGCGATCAACAGTATTGCCGACCTGCGTGAACTGGCGCGGCGCCGCGTACCACGGGCCTTCTTCGAGTACGTGGATCGTGGCTCCTATGACGAACTCACGCTGGCGCGTAATCGCGCCGACCTCGACGCATTGTGCTTCCGGCAGCGGGTGCTGCGGGACGTGGCCGCTCCGGCGCTTGCCACCGACATTCTCGGCCGTGAGGCCGCGATGCCGCTGGCGCTGGCGCCGACCGGCATGGCCGGCTTCGTGCGCGGCAACGGCGAGATCCATGCTGCGCGCGCCGCACAGGCCTTCGGCATACCTTTCTGTCTCAGCACCGTCTCGATCTGTTCCATCGAGGACGTGCGCGCAGCGACCAGTGCACCGTTCTGGTTTCAGCTGTATGTACTCAGGGACCGGGGTTTCACGGACGAGCTGATCGCGCGTGCCGAGGCTGCCGGTTGTCCGGTGCTGATGTTCACCGTGGATATCCCGGTGGGTGCGTTGCGGCGGCGTGACGCCAAGAACGGCCTCACCGTGCCGCCGCGGCTGTCCCTGCGCAATGCGATCGACTTCGCGCGCAGACCCGGTTGGGCCTGGAGCATGCTCACCGCGAAGCGCCGGGAGTTCGGCAACCTTTCCACCGCGATCGCGCGCGCGCATGGCCAGCACTTTTCACAGTGGGTGCAGTCGCAGATCGATCCGTCGCTGACCTGGGATGATCTGGCGCATGTGCGCGCACGCTGGAAGGGCAAGCTGATAGTGAAGGGGATACTCGACCCCGATGATGCGCGGCGGGCCGTGGACATGGGCGCCGACGCGGTAGTGGTCTCCAACCACGGCGGCCGGCAGCTCGATGGCGCGCAGTCCTCGATAGCGGCCTTGCCCCGCGTGGTGGAGGCAGTGCAGGGGCGCTGCGAGGTGCTGCTCGACAGCGGCGTACGCTGTGGTCAGGACATCCTGCGCGCGCGGGCGCTGGGCGCGAGCGCGACGCTTGCAGGGCGCGCCTGGCTGTATGGTCTGGGGGCGCTGGGGCAGCAGGGCGTGGCGATGGCGCTGGACATCATCAAGCGCGAACTGGCGGTGACCATGGCGCTGACCGGCTGCGACGACGTGCGCGCCGCAGACCGGACGCTGCTCATCTAGATATACGGCGGCGTCGGCACCAGCTGCACGCCACGGGATTTGCTGCCGACCCGCGTCTTGAATTGCGCGGGCTTCACCACCAGCACGTCGCAGGGCAGGGCGTCGAGTACCTGCTCGGCCACATTGCCCAGCACCAGGCGCGTGAGTCCGGAACGCGAGATGGCGCCCATCACCACGATGCCGGCGTGCTGGCGGCGCGCCAGACGGCGGATCACGTCCACCGGGTGCCCTTCCACGAAATGCTTCTTCGCGGTGGCAAGGCCGGCCTTGTCGATCTCCTCGTTGAATGCCGCGCGCGCGGCGCGGCGCGCGCGCCGATCCGCGAGTGCCGACATGTCCGGTGCGACCGCGGACAGCTGCGTGCCGCTGACGCCGGCGCCCCACCAGGCGTGCGCCACATGCAGCTTGCCGCCCAGTGAGCCGGCGACCAGGTTCGCGGTTGCCATGATCGCGGCATCGAGCCTGGCGGGCTTGGCGAAGCTGTGTGTGGGGTCGATTGCGGCCAGCACAGCGGGTTTGCGCCATTTGCCGCCGCGTTTGACCAGCAGCACCGGCACCGGGCTGCGCCGCAGCAGCTCCCAGTCATTGAAGCGCAGCAATGTGGGCAGCAGGTGCCGGGTGGCGTGACGCTCGGCCACGAGCAGGTCCGCCTGCCTGCGCCTGGCCTCGCGGATTATCGGCCTCATACGCCGGATAGTCCAGGGGCTGTCCACTCCACCTTCAGGCCCGACTCGCGCAGCGGCGCGGCCAGCTTTCGAGCTGCGCCAGCGCGCGATCGCGCCATTCCTGCTCGACCTGCTCCAGCGACTGGCCCTTCGAGCGATAGGCGTCCGAGATACAGCGGCGTGGACAGCGCGTGAAACAGCGTAGAGTGTGCGCCGCTGCCGGCGGCCAGCTGTGCAGCCTTGCCCAGTGCCGGCTGGCTGCGTGACTTCGGGTTCTTGATTGGCGACCGAGGATGTGACGCAGTTTCTTCATGAATCAGTTCCCGCTGTTGTCTTGCCGCGCAGGATGCCACGAATGCGCGGCGTTGGCCCAGTCTCTACGTAGATGTCCCTACGCTTCAGTGCGCGTGAGCGGCGGAACAGTTCATAGGCGACGTAGTTCGCGACATCGCGCATCTGCATCGGTGTCAGCGTGCCATGGAACGCCGGCATGGTCTTCCTGCCATTCCACGCCGTGTCGGCCACTGCCTGCGCGTCGTGACCGATGGTGGCGAGCGAGGCGCCGTTGCCCGTACCGCCGAGTCCGGTCTCGCCGTGGCAGGCCACGCAGAACTGGTGGTAAAGCTTGCCGCCCCGCGCCAGATTGGCAGGCCCGGCGGGCAGGCGCAGGCTGGCGGCAGCCCCCGGCCGGCGACCCGGTGGTGCGCCAAGAGCTGACGAATCCGGCGGCTCCGGCAGCGAGTCGATCTTGCCGTCCAGGGAGAACAGCCACACGCTGTCGCCGCGCTTGCCGTTGCCGGATCAGCGTGCCGGCCGACAGCACGACCACGTACTGCCTGCCCTTGTACTCGAAGGTGCAGGCCGGCGCGGTCGACGCCGGCGTCGGTCTGAAACTCCACAGAGCGTGCGCCGGTGGCCTTGTCGAGCGCGGTGAGGCGGCCGTCGTTGCGGCCGACGAACACGAGCCCGCCGGCCGTGACGATCGAGCCGCCTAGCAGATGTCGACGGCCATTGCTGCCGCCAGACGAGGCGGTTCGTCGTCAGGTCGACGGCGGCGAAGATGCCGCAGCCGCGGCACGCCGTGATTCGCGCCGGCGGTGCCGCCGGCCCAGAAGCCGCTCGTCCGGCGGCGGCGCGAAGTCCTTGCTCGTCGGCGCTGCGACGCGCCCACGCTGTCGTGCGCGCAGATGAACATGCGATGCGTCTCGCGGATCGTACGAGCTCGGCGGCCAGTTCGCGCCGCCATGCCGGCGGCTTCGTACAGCACGGATCTCGTCCCAGAACGGCGTGAAGATGCGGCCGTTGTTGACGAGATCGAAGCCTTCGGGCGCGATGTCGATCTGCTGCGGCACGACCGCGTCGCCGATCGGGTAGGGCTGCGTCGCCGCGGTCGCCTGGCGCGGCTCCTGCGGCACGGGCCGCTCCTCGATGCCGATCAGCGGCTCGCCGGTCTCGCGGTCGAGGATGTAGACCCAGCCGGTCTTGCGGACCTCGGCGATGCCCTTGCGCAGCCGGCCGTCGTATCGGCGTCGAACAGGATCGACCGGGTTCGGCGAGTCGTAATCCCAGATGTCGTGATGCACCTGCTGGAAGTGCCAGCGGTACTCGCCGGTCTTCGCATCGAGCGCGACGATCGAGACGCTGAACAGGTTGTCGCCGGGGCGCACGGCGCCGTTCAGGTCGGGGCCGGGATTGCCGGTCGAGAAATAGACGAGCCCGAGCTCCGGGATCGACGGCCGGCGTCTGCCAGACGGCGGCGCCGCCGTACTTCCAGGCGTCGTTGTCCTGCGGCCAGGTGTCGTGGCCGACCTCGCCGGGGCCGGGCACGGTATAGAACGTCCAGACGAGCCGGCCGTCGCGGGCGTCGTAGGCCTTGACGCGCCCGCGGCTGCCCGATCGCCGCCGGCGAAGCCCGGTGATGACGAGGCCGTCGTAGTACAGCGGCGCGCTCGGTGATGCTGAAGCCGCTCGTGCGCTTCGGCCTGCACCGACCAGACCACTTCGCCGGTCGTCTGGTCGAGCGCGACGAGCTTGGCATCGAGCTGGCCGACGAAGATCTTGCCGTCGCCGAGCGCCGACGCCGCGGCTCATCCAGCCGCAGCAGATCTCGCCGCGCCGGATCGAGCCGGCGCTGTAGCGCCAAGGATCCTGCCCGTGTCCACGGATAGCGCAAACACGTCGTTGGCGCCGGTGACGATATAGATCACGCCGTCGTAGACGAGCGGCTGCGCCTGGCCGGAGTACTGCGCGCCCGGCCGGAGCCGTTCAGGTCGTGCGCCATTCCGCCTGCAGCTTGCCGACAGTTGGCGCGTTGATCTGATCCAGCGGCGAGTAGCGCTGGTTGTAGAGGTTGCCGCCGTTGGTGAGCCAGCCGTCGGTCGGCAGGGCCGTGAGCTGGTCCGCGCTGAAGGCCGGGGAGGGCCGTACATCCGCGCTGGCGGCAGCCAGCGCGGCGAGCGGCACCGAGCACGAGCGGCGCCCATCGATGCCGCGGCCTGTCCGTGCCCTGTCTGCTCATTGCTGCCTCCCGTCCCGCAACGATCTGTCGTCGTCGTTTGGAGTACGCTTGCCGGCCTGTATCGGCATTTGCGCTCTGATGGAGATTTTACATGGGATCGAAGGTCGTTCTGGTAACGGGTGCGGGATCAGGGCATTGGTCGCGCGGTGGCAGTTCAGCTTGCGAAATCCGGCTACCAGGTGGCCGTCGCAGGGCGCCGCGCGGCGGCGCTGGAGCAGACCAGTGCAGCGGCGGGCGGCGCCATGCTGGTGGTGCCCACCGACGTCACGGACGAGGCGGCGGTGGCGGCCATGGTGCACAAGACCGTTGCGAAGTTCGGCAGGCTGGACGTGGTGTTCAACAACGCCGGGACGGCCGCACCGCCCGCGCCCATCGATGAATTGCCGGTGGCCGACTGGCGCCGCGTGATCGACACCAACCTCACCGGTGTGTTCCTGGTGGCGCAGGCCGCATTCCGGGCCATGAAGGCCCAGAATCCGCAGGGCGGACGCATCATCAACAACGGCTCCATTGCCGCCGAGACACCCCGCCCGCACATGGCGGCGTACACCGCGTCCAAGCACGGAGTCAGTGGCATCACCAAGACCGTCGCGCTGGAAGGGCGCCGCTACAACATCGCCTGCGGGCAGATCGACATCGGCAACGTGCAGACCGATCTGGGCATTTCGATGCAGACCGGCACCCTGCAGGCGGACTTTTCCATGAAGTCCGAACCTACCTTCGATGTGCAGCATGTGGCCGAGGCGGTGCAGTACATGGCCTCCCTGCCGCTGTCGGCCAATGTCTTGAATATGACCGTAATGGCCTCACACATGCCCTTCGTCGGGCGCGGCTAGCGCCCGGCCGCAAGCAACCGGAGGTGCCGTGAATCGCGATCCCGTGGCCGTGTTTCCTTCGCCGGAGCCGCATTGGGTCGGTGACGGCTTTCCCGGCGCGCACCTTGTTTTCCTACGACCGCCTGGGGCGGCTGGTCAGCCCGTTCCTGCTGCTCGACTACGCCGGCCCGGCGCAATTTGCGCCGGCCGACCAGCCGCGCGGCGTGGGCGAGCATCCGCACCGCGGCTTCGAGACCGTGACCATCGTCTATCGGGGCGAGGTGGCGCACCGCGACTCCTCCGGCGCCGGCGGCACCATCGGTCCGGGCGACGTGCAGTGGATGACCGCCGCGGCAGCGGCGTCATGCACGAGGAATTCCACTCTCCGGCGTACTCGACAGACGGGCGGCCCGTTCGAGATGGTGCAGCTGTGGGTGAACCTGCCGGCGGCGCACAAGATGAGCGCGCCGCGCTACCAGGCCATCACCGCCGGCAGATTCCCGTCGTGCCGACTTGCCCGACGGCATCGGGCAATTGCGCGTGATCGGCGGCCGCTATGCGCAGGTGCAGGGACCGGCGCACACCTTCACCGAATTGAATGTCTGGGACGCGGCGTTGCAGCCGGGCAGGCTGTCACTGCCCGTGCCGGAAGGTCACCACGGCCATCGTGGCGGTGCTGGAAGGCGACGTGGTGCTGGCCAGCGGCGCGCAGCTGGGCGATGGCGCCAGTGCGGTGTACGGTGCGCTGGGTGGCGACATCGAGCTGACCGTGCGCGCGCCCACCACATTGCTGGTGATGACGGGCGTGCCCATCGACGAGCCGATCGCCGGCTACGGACCTTTCGTGATGAATACCCGCGAGGAGATCATCGCGGCATTCGAGGACGTGAACGCCGGCCGCTTCGGCCGGCTCGGTGCCCAGGGAGCATCAGCCCAGTAGCGGATGTCCCTTGGGCAGCTGATGGGCGTACCAGGCCGCCAGACGGTGCCGGACCGTCTTGTCGGCCACCTGATCCTCGGGCATCGGTGCGATGAGCTTGTCGTGCACCAGCAGACGGTAGACGTACAGCGCCTTGTCGCTGGCTGAATCCGTCGCTTCGAACTCGACGACCTTGCGGCCCTCGGCATAGTCGATGCCGGCCTGCAATGCCGCCTTGAACAGTTCCGCCTCGTGCTTGAACTTCTTCATGCGCCCGAGCATACCCCACGCCGCTCGCCGTGGCAGCGCCGGCCTGCCGTACTCGCGGACCTAGTAGTCGAAGTCGTCCGAGAATGAATGGTGGAAGCCGAGCAGTACGGTCACCGCCTTCAGGGATGGAAACAGGTTCTGCTGGCGCAACTGTCCGACCGCTTCGGCCGGCGAGCCGTTGCCCGACTGGTCGTAGTACTCCACGCGCAGGCTCCATTCCGTATCGTCGTCGAGCGACATGCCGAATTTCACGCCGTAGGTCAGCGCGTGGAACTTGCCCAGGCGCGTGTCCGCCGAGGCGTATTGCGGTACCGCGCCGTCGCTGGTCAGGAAGTAGTGGAAGAAGTCGGCCGCGTTTGCTGGTAGTAGCGCAGGTGTGGTTCCAGGTACATGTTTGAACCAAGCACGTAGTGATAACGCATGTCGGCGGTCAGGGATTTCACGCCCCAGTCGTCCTTGTAGGCGCGCAACGACAGATCGACGATGTCCTGCGGCAGATGTATCCGGTTGTCCATGAACAGGCTCTGTTTGCGGCGCGAATCCGGACGCGCCTCGTACAGCTGCGACACCGGTTGCCCGGATATCGGGTCGACCACCGAAATCAGCTTGTATGGGTCGGTCAGATAGCCGTGCGCCTGGCCAAACGAGTAGCTCAGCGACATCAGCCAGCGTCGGGACATCACCTGCGTCACGCCCAGCAATGCATCGACCTCGTGGCTGGACGCACTGTTGCCAAACCAGTCGGCACTCATCGGAGTCAGGGGCGCCGGCGTGCCGGTGACCGGAAATGACTTGTCGCGCT
Organism: uncultured Gammaproteobacteria bacterium; assembly: GCA_963812195.1. GTDB lineage: Bacteria > Pseudomonadota > Gammaproteobacteria > Steroidobacterales > Steroidobacteraceae > ZC4RG30. The sequence goes on along the minus strand of CAWEUI010000014.1, from coordinate 9,084 downwards.
CGTAGTTGAATCCGACATTGAGCGTGGTGTTGTGGGCGTTGAAGTCCCTGGTCAGCCCCGTGTTGATGCTCGCGGACTGGTAGTCGCGTTCATGCGAGTACGCGCCGCCCAGATCCAGCTTCAGGTTCGAACCCAGCGAACGCTCCCAGCCGAGCCGGCCCGCGTAGCGCTGGTCCTTGAAGCCGTGGTCCAGGGGCAGGGTGTTGGCGGGCACGTCCGTGCTGGTACCCAGAATCTGCGTGGTCGCGCCGGTTGCCGGTGGCACGATCACGACCGTGGATCCGCCGGAGGCGGTGGTCATCGTGACCGGAGTGCCCAGCGGAATCACCGCGTAGGGGCGCACGAAGGTCTGCGGCAGGGAGGAAGGCACCGCGCCGATCGGCGATGCGCCGCTGAGCGTGTCGGCCGTGAAGTTCAGGGTGAACTTGTCGTCGTCATCCACCTGGACGGTGGCATTGAGCTGCGGCTCGATGGCCTGCACCCGGCCCTGTTCGCGGTAGTACAGCACCGCGCCGTCCACATCAGTCGCGGGATCCGCTTCCTGTGCATGGCCGTGTCTGGCGCTCAGCAGGCTCACTGCCGCGGCGGCCAGCGAGCCGCTGATGCGCATCCTGGCGCCGGCGCCGGGCTTCTTCTTCAATTGCATCCGCAGCCGCCCCCGGCGAAGCTGCGGCCGCCGCTGGAGGCCTCCTTGCTGAAGTAGATGTGATCGTCGATCGCCGTCTCGACCGGATGGGCGTCGGGCATCATCTCGCGCTGTGCCATCAGGTCGCGTTCCCAGGGTTTGGCGCCGATCGACGCACAGCCACCGGCCAGGATCAACGTTGCAAACACGCCCGCAACCGCCAGCAGACGCAATGGCCTGATTGGACCGCCCATGGAAACCTCTCGTTGTTGGTTGATCGAATCCACGCAGTGGACGGCGCGGTTCCTTCGAACGCGCCCCTTTGGCGCAAGACGTCACCGGGAGCGCATTGCACGGTTTAACTTTTCGTAATATCTCCCGGGCCGTGGGATACTTGCGCAAGGCGAACAGCAACAGGCGTTGCACAGCAGGCGAAACGAATGGAGTTCAAGGACTACTACGCGACCATGGGCGTCGCGCGCGGCGCGTCGCAGGACGAGATCAAGAAGGCGTACCGCAAGCTGGCGCGCAAGTACCACCCCGACGTCAGCAAGGAGCCGGATGCCGAGGCGCGCTTCAAGGAGATCAGCGAGGCCTACGAGGTGCTACGCGATCCGGAGAAGCGCGCGGCCTACGACCAGCTGGGCGCAGCTCCGCGCCGGGCCAGGAGTTCCGGCCGCCGCCGGACTGGGACGCGGGCTTCGAATTCCGGGGCGGTCGCGCCGACCGGCGAAGAGTACGTCTTCGGCGGCGTCGGCGGCTTCGATGCCAGCGAATTCTTCGAGACGCTGTTCGGCGCGCCGGCGCGGCGGGGCGCGCGCATGCGCGCGGTTCGCCGCGCGCGGGCGGCGAGGACCATCACGCCAGGTGATGATCGACCTGGAGGACGCCTCCCGGAGGCGGCAGCGCAGCATCTGACCCTGCGGGTGCCGGGGTCGTGCACAGGGCCGTGTGCCGCGCTGCGAGGATCGCACGCTCAACGTGAAGATCCCGAGCGGCATTCGCGCCGGCCAGCACATCCGGCTGGCCGGCCAGGGCGGAGCCGGCACCGGCGGGGCGCCAGGCCGGCGACCTGTTCCTGGAGGTCGCATTCGCCCGCACCGCGCTTACCGGCCCGACGGCCGCGACCTGTCTACCTCGACCTGCCGGTGGCGCCCTGGGAAGCCGCGCTCGGGCGCGACCGTCACGCGTGCCCACGCCCGGCGGTCCGGTCGAGCTGACGCGTTCCGGCGGCCTCGAAGGCAGGGCACGCGCTGCGCCTGCGAGGCCGGGGCATGCCAGCGCAGCCGCCGGGCGACCTCTACGCCGTGCTGCAGATCGCGCTGCCGCCGGCCGACACCGATGCCGCGCGTGCCGCCTATGAGGCGTTCGCCGCGGCTGCTGAATTCAATCCGCGTTCCGGTCTCGGAGTCTGATCATGGGCAATCCGGATACCAACGTTTGCGTCGGCGCAATCGTCGAGGAAGAGACGTTGACACTCACGCAGCTGTGCACGCTGTGCCACGCGCAGAGCGGCCAGATACTCGAGCTGGTCCAGGAGGGCATACTCGAGGCGACCGCGGCGGGCGAACCGCGCTTTGGCGGTGCCTCGCTGCGCCGCGCGCGCCTGGCCATGCGGCTGCAGCGCGATCTGGGCGTCAACACAGCCGGCGTCGCGCTGGCCATCGAGTTGCTGGAGCGCATCGAGGCGCTCGAGCGCGAACTCGGGCGCTGAAGGCGCGCCGGGGCGCTTCCCCGCGCACTGCGCCGGTTCAGGCGCCGACCGGGTACTCGTACAACTCGACGCTGATGGGCGCGATCGAAAGTGGCGTCGCGGTTCGAAACGTAGCGGCGGCAATGTCCACCTGCGGTGCGTGGCCGACACGATTGGACGCATTCACGCTTGAACCCGTCAGCTTCCAGCAACGTCCGCTGCGACCGGGCTTGAAGGATTCGAAGTCCAGTTCGAGCGGGCGGGCTTCGTCCGTGGCATTGACCACTGCCACGACGAGCGCGCGCCGATCCGCGCTCAGCGCCGCCGAGACATCCAGCGGCCAGGTGGCGCTGCCGGAATTCACGCGTGGCTGGTCGCCGCCAATCGGATAGCGCGGCGGCGGGACCGGCGAATTGCCCGAGACCGCCACCGGCAATTTGCCGAAATAGCGGTTGTAGAGCTGGAACACGCGGCCCTTGGCGCTGATCACCGAGCTGGTGCGGTCGAAGTCCAGCCATGCGGTGGCCATGGTGTAGCCGGCCATGTCGATGAAGTCCGAGTGGCGGAAGAATTCATGGAAAGCCAGTGCGATGGCCAGCGAGCCCTTCAGATCGCCCTGGAAGTGGTAGGCCCATTCATCGAAGAACACTTTCACGCGGCCTTCATTGAGCGCCGGGAACTTCTTCTTGTAGTCCTCCCAGCAGTCGTACATGGTGCGTACCCGGTCGGCCATCTGGCGCGCCCATTCGTTCTGCGTCTGCTGCACGTCGAACTGCTTGCCGGTGGTGTAGTTGTAGCGCTTGTTCTCCGGCGGGTAGGCGTGCGTGGCGAGCGCGTCGAATTTGCCCCAGCAGTTCTTGAACATGCCGTACGCCCAGTCCCGATCCGAGCCGATCTCCACCTTGTACTGCCCGGGCACGACGATGCCCTGGCCGGTGGTCATTTCGTCGGCGAAGCCGCCCGGTGCGACGATGTAGATGGAAGGATCCACCTTGCGCATCGCGTCGGCGAACAGGTTGTGCTTGATGTTGTACTGGTCACGGATCATGTGTCCGAACTGCCAGTTGCCGTACATCTCGTTGCCGACGTTCCAGTACTTCACGCGCCACGGTGCGGGGTGGCCGTTGGCGGCGCGTTTCGCGCCCCATTCGCTGGTGGCCGGGCCGTTCACGTATTCCACCAGTTCGGCGCCGGAGCGCGGCTCGCCGAAGCCGGTGTTCACGCACCAGTAGGGTTCGGCGTTGACCAGCCGGCACAGATGCAGCAGCTCGTCCAGTCCGGCATCGTTCTGCTGCACGGCGTTCCAGACCGGATCCAGGATCGGCGGGCGCTTGTCCGGATCGCCGATGGTGTTCTTCCAGTCGTAGGCCGAGATGAAATTGCCGCCGGGCAGGCGCAGGATGTGGCAGTCCATCTCGCGCATCAGCGCGACGGTGTCGGCACGAAAGCCGTACTCGTTGTCGGCCGGCATCAGCGACACGGCGCCGATGCGCAAGGCGCCGTCGCCGGTGGCACCGATCTGGATGCGACCGTCGGCGGTATCGGCACCGGCCTTGAATGCAAGGTGCACCGTGCGCCAGCCGGATGCGGCCGGCATTCGCATGCTCTGACTGGCCCCGGGGCCGTCTCCCCAGCGCAGCGTGACCGTCACGGTGGCATTCGGGTCCGCGGCAAAGACGATCCTGCCCGTGTATTGCCGGCCTGCCACCAGGGCAAGCCCCGACTGTTCGATGCCGCGCACCTGTCCCTGGGCCAGTCGCACGGTGGGTGAGTGCTCGCCCACGTAGGGTTCGCTCGTGTCCATGACGACAGTCGAACCAATGCCCAGTGGCTGCCAATGGCGCGGCGGGACGCGGGGCGGTCCGCCGGCTGCGCGCGCCGGCTCGGCAGGTGGTGTGGCGGTGACCGGGTGGTAGAACTTGCGGTCGGCGAGCAGTTCGCTCCAGTAGCAGTCGGTGATCACGCCGCGCAGATGCTCGAGAAAGCCGCCGAACAGGTAGGGGGACAGCGCAGGACCCACCTGGCCCGCATCGATCCGGGCCGCGACTGACGAGCCGGCAGCCAGCCCTTTGCGCGGGATCATCGCGGTTACGCCCAGTGCCGCGGTGCCCAGCAAGGTTGAACGGCGCGTGACGTGTAGTGGATCTTTGTCCATGGAAATTCTCCCTGCGAAACCGTGCTGCTCCGAAGCTGCCCATCTTAAACGCGCAGGCCCGTACCTTGGAGTACGCTGCCGGACCATGCGCGCAAGAATGCGATCCCGTGGCGTCGCCGTGGCCGGCGTGCTGATGCTCGTGGCCGCCGCCGCCTATGCCGACCGGGAGTTCCGCGTCTATCGCTCATTCGAGGCACAGGCCAATCGGGTGGATCTGCCGCCGGACTGGAACAAGCCCGCGGGATTCGTGGTCGCAAGGCTCATGTATCCGGGCAATTTCGGTGGTTTCGGTGGCTTTGGGCGATTCGGAAGAGGCGGGGACTGGCGTCAGGGCGGCACGCCATGGGCGGTGGATTACCCGCGCGGGGACCGCTATTTCGCGAAGATCCTGCGACGCCTGACCACCATCGATGTGCGTTCCGTGGAGCAGCCGGTCAATCTCGACGACGGCAACGATGTGTTCGACTGGCCATACCTGATCGTGGGATTGCCCGGATTCTGGGATCTCAGCGACGTGCAGGCGGCAAAACTGCGCGACTATCTGCTGCGCGGCGGTTTCCTTCTGGCCGACAGCTTCTTCGGCAACCGGGAGTGGGAGGGATTCGAGAGGGGCATGAAGCAGGTGTTTCCGGATCGTCCCATCGTGGACCTGCCCGACAGCCATCCGCTGTTCCACACCGTCTACGACCTGGACGCACATCACATGGTGCCGAACTGGAATGCATTGCAGGGTGGCGTGCCGTATCGCAATGGCAACGACGGCGGTTCGGTGCCGCACTGGCGCGCCATCCTTGACGACCACGGTCGTGTGATGGTCGCCATCGCGTTCAACAACGACCTGGGCGACTCCTACCAGTGGGCCGATGATCCGGACTACCCCGCCGAGGGCGCCGGCCTGGGGTTGCGCATGGGCGTGAATTTCGTGGTGTACGCGCTCACCCACTGAGCAGTTGCACCTGCACTGGCGACGCGTCAGCAGGTGTGCCGCGTCCCGGGGGGCACGGGCTGGAGTCGACACATGGCGGATCACGGGGCTATCCTTTTGGTTCGTTAGACTGACCAAGATAGTCAGGAAGGCTTGCTAAAATGCCAAACACCCGTGGCGGTTCGAACCAGGGCCCGCAGCTCGGCGCGTTGCTGCGGCTGGCTTCCCAGGGGATGACGGAGCGGATGGCGGCCTGGCTGGCCCAGTCCGGCTTCGAAGGACTGCATCCCGCCCACTCGGCGGCGATCCAGCCCTTGTGGGAGCGATCGGAAGGGCAACGGATCACGGCGCTGGCGCGCGCCTCGCGCATCACCAAGCAATCGATGAGCGCGCTGGTCAGTGATCTGGAAGCGACCGGCTACGTGGAGCGGGCCGCCGATCCCGAGGACGCGCGTGCCACGCGGGTGCGGCTCACGGAGCGCGGACGCGCCTACGCCCGGGCTGCGCGCGCGTTTGCCCGACAGGTCGAATCCGAGTGGGCCGAACAGATTGGCGCCACGCGCATGGAAGAACTGCGCGCTGCGCTGGTGTTGCTGCGTGAGCGTGTGCTGCTGCCGCGATAGGGCGATCCGCGCGCGCAATGCACCGATTCAGGCCAGCCAGTCCTTGCCGCGCAATGTGGTGAGGTAGGGCAGCAGCTTTGCGTCCAATTGCGCATCCGGGCTCTTGAATGACCAGGCCGCCAGCGGCGGCATGGAGACCAGAATCGCCTCGGTCCGGCCACCGGATTGCAGGCCGAACAGTGTGCCGCGGTCGAGCACAAGATTGAATTCCACGTAGCGGCCACGCCGATACAGCTGGTAGGCGCGCTCCCGTTCCGCATACGCGGTATCGCGGCGCCGATCGATAATTGCCTTGAGCGCGTCGTGGTAGCCGTGACCAACCTGCTGCATCAGCTTGAAGCCCTGTTCCCAGCTCAGCGGCATCTCACGCGAATCCGGGTTCACGTCGTCGTAGAAGATGCCACCGATGCCGCGCGCCTCGTCGCGGTGCTTCAGATAGAAGTACTCGTCGCAGTAGCGGCGGGCGAAGGGGTAGATCCCGCTGCCAACCGCATCGCAGGCCGTGCGCGCCGCGCGATGCCAGGCCACCACATCCTCCTGGTAGGGGATGTACGGCGTCAGGTCGAAGCCTCCGCCGAACCACCACACGTCCCCGGCGCTGAAGAAACGCACATTCATGTGGCTGGTGGGCGCGTGCGGGTTGAGCGGGTGCATCACCACCGAGACGCCCATCGCGCGGCGCGCGCCGCCTGCGACGCGATTTCGCCGGCATCTATCCGGTGGCGCGCCGACATTGCGATGAGTATTTCTTCCTCAAGCACCGCGGCGAAGCGCGCGGCATTGGCGGCATCTTCTACGACGACGTGAACGAGCAGTCGCCCGACATGCCGCTGACCTGGGAACAGGGCTTCGCGCTGATGCAAAAGGTCGGCCATGGCTACCACGATGCGCTGAAGGAAGTGATCCTGCGCCGCCGCGACACCCCAGCACCGATCGCGATCGCGCCTACCAGCTGTATCGCCGCGGCCGCTACGTGGAATTCAACCTGGTGTTCGACCGCGGCACCCTGTTCGGGCTGCAGTCCGGCGGGCGCACCGAGGCGATCCTGGTGTCGATGCCGCCGCAAGCAAGCTGGTCCTACAGGAGCCCGGACGCGGCGCCGATGCAAAGCTGTGCCCTATCTCACGACACTGCGCGGGAAGCAGTGGCTAGCCTGAATCGGTGCATGGCGCGCCCGGATCGCCTGTGCGCGGCAGGAGCACACGCTCACGCAGCAACAACAGCGCAGCGCGCAGCTCTTTCATGCGCGCGGCGCCAATCTGTTCGGCCCCTCGGATTCGACCTGTCGGCAAACGCGCGCGAGGCCCGGGCGTAGCCGTCCGCGCTCCGTGAGCCGCACCCGCGTGGCACGCGCGTCCTCGGTGCGGCCGCTCCACGTAGCCGGTGCCGCTTCCAGATCACTGACCAGCGCGCTCCATCGATTGCTTGGTAATGCACGAGGCGCGCGCCAGCGCCGAATCGTTGCCCCTCCGGCCGCTCCCACAAGGGCTGGATCGCCGCCGAGTGGGCCGGCTGTAGTCCTTCGAAGCCGGACTGGGCCAGCCAGCTGTGGGCACCCGCCGTCCCTGGGAAGCCAGCCGCAGCGGCGCGGGCCGACCGGCCACGGTGTTTGGCATGTCCGTAACCCTTCCTGACTCTCTTGGTCAAATAAAAGGATAGCCCCCTGATCCGGCATGCGTCGATTCCCCGCCCGCGCCCGCGGGACCTGGCGCGCGGCAGGCGTCGCCAGTGCGGCTGGTGCAACGGCTCGTGGGCGAGCGCGTACACCACGAAATTCACGCCCATGCGCAACCCAGACACAGCGCCTCGGCGGGTAGTCCCGATATCGGCCGGCTGGTTGGGTCGCCAGGTCGTTGTTGAACGCGATGGCGACCATCACACGACCGTGAGGAAGGATGGCGCGCCAGTGAGCACGGAACCGCCGCTGGTTCGTCCGTGCGGGCACGCCACCCTGCAGTGCATTCCAGTTCGGCACGTGATGTGCGTCCAGGTCGTAGACGGTGTGGAACAGCGGATGGCTGTCGGGCAGATCCACGATGGGACGATCAGGAACACCTGCTTCATGCCCCTCTCGAATCCCTCCCAGCTCCCGGTTGCCGAAAAAGCTGTCGGCCGGCGGAAGCCACCACGCAGCAGGTAGTCGCGCAGCTTGCCGCCTGCACGTCCCAGTGAGATCCCAGAATCCGGGCGACCCCACGATCACACGCATGCGAACACATCGTTGCCGTCGTCGAGATTGACCGGCTGCTCCACTGAACGCACATCGATGGTGGTCAGCATCAGGATCTTCCGCGAAGTAGGGGTCCCGCGCGGGAAATTCACCGCCCATGGCGTACCGGCCCCTGACGCCAGTCCCCGCCCCTTCCGAACCGCCCAAAGCAAAATTGCCCGGATACATCAGCCTTCAGACCACGAACCCCGCGGGCTTGTTCCAGTCCGGCGGCAAATCCACCAGATTGGCCTGCGCCTCGAATGAGCGATAGACGCGAACTCCCGGTCGGCATAGGCGGCTGCCGCCACGAGCATCAGCACGCCGGCCACGGCGACGCCTCGGGATCGCATTCTTGGCATCGTCCAGCAGCGTACTCCGAGGTTGCGGCCTGCGCGTTTAAGATGGGGCAGCTTCGGAGCGGCGCGCTTTCGCGGGGAAAATTTGCATGGACAAAGATCCACTACACATCACGCGCCGTTCAACGTTGCTGGGCACCGCGGCTGGCCATGATCCCGCGCACGGCGCGGCTGCCGGCTCCTCGATCGCGGCCCGGCGCTCTGCCTCTGTTCCGGCGGCTTTCTCGAGCATCTGCGCACAGTGATCACCAAGTCTCCTGGAGCAAAGCGGCCAAGCTCTACCGCCCGGTCACCTCCACGCCGCCGGCGAGAGCCGGCGCGCGCGGCCGGCGGACCACCGCGTCCCGCAGCGCCATTGGCAGCCATTGGGCGCTGGCTCGACTGTCGTCATGGACACGAGCGAACCCTACGTGGGCGAGCGCTCCACCACCGTGCAACTCGACAGCGGGCAGGCGCGCGGCATCGAGCATCAGGGGCTTGCCCTAGCGATACGTC
>CAWEUI010000013.1:0-492236 GCA_963812195.1 uncultured Gammaproteobacteria bacterium | reverse complement strand
CATACGGCTTCCGCACGCAAGGAGCCTACGAAACCGCCCTCTATCACAACCTTGCCGCCCTCCCCGAACCAGAATTCACCCACGAATTCTGCTGAGGAGGTTTTTTTAAGAACCTTGCGGACGGTTTCACGGGAGACAGACTCCACCTCACCGAGTAGTACGAGCTGCTCGGCCAACAGTTGCAGCGTCCAGCTGCCACGCCCCTCGGGAGGATCGCTGCACGCCAACTTGACCAGTTGCCCTTATGCTTCCTTGTCGAGGCTCGATCTTCTCTGGACGCGGAGGTTGGGGCCGCGGCGAGACGGCCTGCTCCCAGGCCTTCCGTGACAAACCGCTTTCGGACTCGCGACACCGTGCGCAGGCTGACCTGCAACGCTTCTACGATCTGCTCGTCCGGTCGCCCCGCTCGATTGTCACCCTCATCCGCCAGCAGCAGGACTCGGGCATGGGCGAGCTTTCGAGCCGCCGCCTCCCCCTCCCAACGAGCTATTTCAATCCGAGTCGCTCGTCGGCCGTTAACGTAACCCTGTATTTCTCCATACCGGGACTCCTTCCCCTGAGGCAAAGCAACATGCCCCCTGGGAAAGTGGTATCCCACAAACTGAAAAACATGTCAATCGAAGATGGACGCGGCACTAGCGGTTGGCCGACGGCCATCCGTCCGCTTCACCCGGCGATTTGGATCGAGCCGGCAAGGAAATTGTGTAATCGACATGGAAACAGGCGTTGACCGCACGCCACGACCGACTAGAATAGCGTTCTTCCGCACTCGGGGCGTAGCTCAGCCTGGCTAGAGCGCTGCGTTCGGGACGCAGAGGTCGCTGGTTCAAATCCAGTCGCCCCGACTTCATAAGTCATTTCTCTATGTTTGACTTACAGACCACTTCGATACAATGAAAGTGGCCGACCGGCCGGCATACTCCCTTCATACACCCTGGGGATGCCGACCGGCCGACGCGTTGGATACTTCCGAAAACCTTGTTTTTCGAGGAGGATCCGATGCCCAATCCCAAGCTCTCCCCGACGAACCCTGGCAAGACGGTGCCAGCGGCTTCGGCGCAAGAAGGTCGCTGGCAGGCTCTATTACCTCGACCGCGACGAGCAAGTTGCGAAGCGAAAGCTCAAGAAGCTTCTCCGAGACCAAGAAACGCTGAGTCGGGCCACCGTGATTGGCTCAACGCCCCATTCAGCGAGCTGTGTGACGAATTCCTCGATCAGGTGAAGGCTCGTCGCGAACCGGCCACGTACGTGGGGTATCGCTATCGGCTGCTTCGTGCCCTGCGAATTCTCGATCCCAGTCTCCGCGTCGCGGAGCTGAAGCGGGGGCACATGGAGAAAGTAGAAGGAAAGCTTCGTGAAAAGGGACTTTCGCCGACGAGCATTCGAGACAATTCCTCAGCACGGTACAGAGTGTATTCAAATGGGCGTTGGCGGCGGAGTGGATCTACCACGACCCCCTGGTGGGTTTGGCCAAGCCGCAGGCACGTTCTCGTACGCGAGTGGCCACGAGAATGAGTTCCGAGATTTGCTGCGTGCATGTTCTCGAAACCGACCTTTTCGGCGGGTATTGCTGGCTCTGCGAAAGACCGGCTGCCGGCCGTGCGAGATTCGCGAGCTGATCTGGGACATGGTCGATCTGGAGCAGGGACTTTGGATCATTCCCAAGCACAAGACGGTCACGATGCAGGAAGAGCCGAAACCTCGCATAATTCCGCTGCCGAACGGCATCTGGAGGATGTGCCGTCGCTTGGCTGAACGAGCCCCAGCAGGCTCGAAAGATGTGTTTCTGAATGCCTGGGGCCAACCTTACACAAAGGACCGGTTGGTGAAAAACATGGATCGGGCTCGAAAACGGGCGGGGATAAAGCTCAAAGCCGACGAACAGCTTGTCCTGTACAGCGAACGCCACGGGTACGGCACGCGGGCCTACGGGCGTGTTGGCGATATTGCTCTGGCCGAACTCATGGGCCACACGGATGTTCAGATGACTCGCCGGTATACAAATTTCAATACGGCTCGTCTGCATGAGTACCAGCAGGCGGTTCAAGCGAAGCATCCAGTTCCGGAAAGTGCTTGAGCTTGGTGCTGGAGCCATTTTGTTTTTCTTCGGGGGCCGCTTCTGGCCCCCGTTTCTGACTTGTGCATGGACCGCCCATCCTTCTTCTGCTTCAACAACAGCTTCATACGGGATCTTCATCGTTTCGCCATATCGGCCCGACGACGGTATCACGAACACACCACGAAGTTTGCCATCGTCAACCAGACTCTGAACGCGACCCCGGCTCACACCCCAGCGTTTCGCGATCTGACCGATGGTCATCGCGGAATGCTGAGCTGAGGTTGTCGATGCGGCTAGAGGCACGGTTGATTCTCAACAGATATCTTGTTGCAGTGGTTGCTCCTATGGTCACCGCCAAAATGGCCGTGATCGTTGAATATCAGACTACATCGAAACTACACGCACATCTGGAACTGGCGAACGAGAAACCGCAGTTTCCCGCAGATGAACCGTATTTGGCGGATTGGAACCCCTTTGAGCGAAGGGGGGCTGGCGTCCGAAATAAACGCTGATCGATGATGTGAAGCCGAACGCAATTCGAGGTGACAAGAACTGCGTAACTGCAAACAGGTATGTGACTTGTAACTGCCGTCGCGAAAGGGCTCCCGCCATGTTCGACGAGAGTTGATCGGCAAGATTCTCCGAGCAAGATAAGATTCGGTGAGATAGATGATTATTGCAGGCCCTTGCTCCTCCTCAATGTGCCGGAAGCTCCTAAAGTGTTACTGTATTAAGATTTAGGACCATACTTGCAGAAAACGAACGGTGGCAAAACGCCCGAGTGAATTTTGTCGGCGGCTGCCACTCACAATAACTCTGTGGGAAAGAAAGTGTCTGGATGTTGCGGCCGTCGCCGTTGAAGTCGTCTCAAGAACGCCCTCGCTGAGTTTTACGAATGTCGGGTTGTGGCGGTGTCTGGACGGTCTCAACACTCGTGCGATGCCGACCAGTAAGTACCGCAGCATTTTGGGCATGGAATAACGCGATACTGCGTGGTTGAGATTCGGCTGTCTGGTCAGTTGTCGCCGCAGTACAATTGGATGTAGTCACTGGATCGCGTGGAACAATCCAACCCCCGCGCGACAAACGACATAGGCCACGGCCTACCGTAAGGGAGCCCTATTGCGGGCCGCTCGTCAAATTGCGCCGCGACTCTTTTGTTGAAGAGGCTGGATAGATGTTGCCCAGGCTGATCCACATGCCATCTTGCTGGTCGATGAACCGGACACTCACCCGACGCGTTCTGCCGCATACGGCAACGACTTGTCCGAGTTCGGATTGACTGCGTGACAAGCACACCTCGACCGTGTCTCCAACTCGGATCAAGAAGCGATGGGGTGGCCCGTCGATATCTGCACGCAGTCTGTCGACCGTGATCGTGTCAGGTTCCTGGGGCGGGTCGGGCCACTCCCAGTGATGAATTCCGCCGTAGGTAAGTTGCCGGTCCGGATGGGACCAGCGGCGGGCAATCGCGGGGGAGCGCCACCGGCCCAGTCTTCGGCTCACCCGCAAGCACGCAATTTATTGCCTCGGCCATGTGATCGTGCGGACCTTCTCTTTCCCCTTCCAGTCTCGCGATGCCGGCAGCGATAGAGATCACCAGCAATTGAAGCCGATCGTCCAAATGGTCGGTGCGAATGTTCGTCTCCATACGAGAAGTTCACCTGGACCCGGTTGTCGTGATCACCGGTCAGTGCGTTGATCTGCCGCGCCAGCGCTATGCCATAGCTCAGCCGCAGGCCCGCGAAACGCAACTGATTGGTGTAGCCGCCCTGCAGCTGGGTGACGGACCGGCTGGAGTTCCAGTAGTCACGCACCGATGCCGACACGAAGAAATTGCCCCAGCGGCGCGGCAGGTTCTGGTTGATGCCGAGCTGCCACTGTCTGCGCAGCCGCACCGCACTGGCAGGATCAGCGCCGGCCGCCACCGCCTGGCGCACCGCCTGCGACTCCGTCAGGGAATAGTAGCCGTCGGATACGTACGGATACGCGGTGAAGGTGATACTGGTATCCGAGGCGCGCAGCAGCTTGCTGTAGCTCAGGCGCAGGGTCTGTCCGCTGTACGTCACACCGGCGTCCAGGGACGTCCGGGCCTGCGCCAGGTCCACCGACAGGGCGCCCATCCTGGTATTCACGGCGATTCCCGCCAGCGCCGCGCCGTAGTGCTGCGCGCCCAGCGCCCCGCCGTAGCCGGTCAGCGCGCTGCTGATGCCCCGCTGCAATGTGGCTTTCGCAAACAGATCCGATCCGGAACTCGAGGCCAGCCGCAACTGCCCGGCCGTGGCGGTGTATCGCCAGATTCCCGGACGCAGCAGCTGCGGCATGGGGGCATACGGCACATAGAAGCTCTCCTGGCTGCCATCAGCTTCGTAAATCACCACCTTGATGTCTCCGCCGTAGCCGGTGGCATACAGGTCGTTGATCTCGAACGGCCCCGGTGACACCGTGGTCTCCAGCAGGGTGACGCCGTTCTGGGCGATGACTACGCGTGCGTTGGTGCGGGCGATGCCGCGAACAACCGGTGCGAAATCGCGCTGCGAATCCGGCAGCATCTGGTCACTGCTGACCAGCGAGACGCCGCGAAACGCGAAGCTGTCGAACACCGCCCCGTCGGTGAAGTTGTCACCGATGGTCAGGTTGCTGCGAATCGCCGGAATGTCATGCAGCAGGTAGGTGGCGGCACTGTGATAGGTTGCCGACCCGCCGGAAACGACATCCACCGAGCCGCGGTGCCGCAGGTGCCAGCTCGCGTAGTTCGCACCGGCCAGGAAGCTGGCATGCCCACGGGTTATCGACCCGCTTGACGCGCCGGTGCGATAGGCATTCATGTTGTAGCCCATGGTGAAGGACGGTATGCCCACATCCCAGAACTCCGGACTGACGAAGTCACGCGGCCGGTGTTCAAGGGATGCCTGCGGCACGCTGATATCCAGCCGCAGCGCGGACATCTCGAACGTCACGGTGGCATCCGTGATCAGGCCCGCCACATCGATGCAGCCGTCCGACCCGGCCTTCTGCAGGGCGGCGCGTGCGCCTTGCGGCAACTTGTCCAGATCCACCCCCACCCGATCGAAAATCGCACGATCGATGCAGGGCCGTGCGATGTCGCTACCCGGTTGGCCGATGAAGCGCACCGTGATGCGGGTGACCCACTTGCCGTTGATGCGCAGGTCCACCAGGTAATCGCCGGGAAGAACCGGATTGCCGCGCGAGAAGCGGGAAACGTCGACTTTGGCGCTGCCCTGCAGAAAGGCCGGATTGAACTCAACCTGCCGCCCGCCTGAATCCGCTTGTGCCGCATCGATGGCCGTTGACAGGAACAGCAACGCGCCGCACAGCAGGCCCGGACAGACTCCGCTCAGCACTGGCACAAGAATCGGGTGCGCCGCTCCCCCGCGGTTGCGCATGGGGACTGCCCCGATCAGGGCACCGACGCAGGAGCCGTGGCCTTCACGTTGCCGCCATAGTCGTTGACGAACGTGTATTCGACCGCGACGGGAGCGCCCGGAGCGTTGACCGGCGTGTCCAGGGCAAACGTCCCGCTCGCGAATGGTCCCACCATGTCCGCCTTGATGGTGATCGGCTTGTCATCGACGATCGCGACAATCTTGACCAGGGAGATGTGGTACGCGGACGGATTGCTCACCTGGATACCGACCAGCTTGCCGTCCCGGATCTGCAGCATCCAGGTCAGCTTACCGGGCGCATCGGCCACTGAACCCTTCAGACCGACCGGCCTGAAGAACACCTTCATGCGGTGCTTGAAGGCCATCTCCAGCTGATTCGGCCGATCCGGGTTGGCTGCGGCACGCGGCGGGATATCCAGGATGTTCAGCCAGAACAGGGACTCCCGATCCGTCGGTAGCGGTTCCTGTGTGTAGACCAGGCGCAGGCTCTGGCTCCTGGTGGGGTCGAGCCTGAACAGCGGTGGCGTCAGCACGAAGGGGACCGCCGAATCGCCAGGCCTGGAATTCTGGTCGCCGGTATCCAGCCAGGCCTGCACCAGCGATGGCGCCTGGCTGCTGTTGCGGATGTTGATCGTGACTTCGCGCTTGGTTGCCGGATACACCACGCGGGTGGTGTCGACGATGATGCCCGCCGCCGCATCCGTCGCGGCAGCCAGGGAGGCCGCCGTAATGAACAAAGCCAGGAGCGCTCCTGGAACGCGGGGTGCGGTCATGGCGAGACGGCTCCGGATCAAAATTCCGGCGATGATAGCAACAGGGCGCAGCTTGCGCTGCGCCCTGTTGGATCCGAAGCGCGCCCGGTTGGCCACCGGACCCGCAATTCGATGCAGCTTCGATCAGTTGTACTTGATCGAGTACGTGACCGAGGTGCTGACCGTACCCGCCGTCGCCTGGGCGGCGGCCGCCTCGGTCGAATAGCCGGCATAGAACCACTGCTGTGCCTCTGCGCCGATGGTCTGGATGGGGGCCTGAACCGTGTCGTGGCCCGGCGTGATCTGCGTGCCCACAACCGCGGAGTCCGAGGCATTGTAGAGTTTGACCTCGACATTGCTCTTGTACCCGCCCGCTGCCACGTTGATGAGGCCACCGGTCGTCTCGTCCACATTCGGGCCGGCCTCGAAGTAGATCTGCACCGTGGTCGGCGCAGTGCCACCGGGGGAAGCCGCGCCGATATCGGACGCCGCGGAACAGCCACTCAGCGTGACGTAAAAGAACTTTCCGCCGGCATCGGTCTTTGCCGCGCCATTGGTGAGCGCCGCCGTGTCCACGGTGGGCAGGGTGACGGTGCCGTCGCCGTTGCCGCTGCCGTCCACGTCGATCGAACATGAACTCGCGGTCACCGCGCCGTTGAAGGTAATCGTTCCGTCCGATGCCAGACCCGACATCGGCAGGGCCAGCGCCGCCGCAAATCCGGCTGCGACCGCCGCTCTCTTGATCCAAATGTTCATTCTTCTTCCTCCGAACTGTGAAAACAGCCTATGTCGAATCAGCTGGGGGATTTATCGGCTGCTTCACGGTCTGCTGAAGAACGGGGGCCCGTTATTGTCGAATGTGTGAATCCGGTCTCGCGGCGACAGACTGCACGGGTCGCCTCCGGCACCAAATCAGGTTTTGGCTGGACCGCAATGTGTCGGCAGTCACACATGGGCCGACGGCTTCACGAACCGCAACGAACCTGCGCGAGGTGCCGTCGGGGCATGGCGGGACGGCGCTGCGACTCGGGCGTGCCCTTGAAGCAGCCGACCGTATACGTACATCCGCGCGTGAGTTGGATCCTCAGCGGCCGTAACCCAGCCCGCGCACCTTCAACCGCACACGCGCGATGAAGCTCGTCGAGCTCATGTACAGCGTGTAGCCGTCGTCGCCGAACGCGCAGTTGGACACCTGCGCACCGGTCTCGAAACGGCCCAGCGCCTTGCCGTCGGGCGAGAACACCGTCAGGCCACCGGGCGCGGATGTGAACAGCTTGCCGTCCGCCGCCATGCACATGCCGTCCGGCACGCCGAAGCTGCCGCCGCGCGGCAGGTCATGCGCCTGCGCGAACACATGCTTTTCGGTGACCTCGCCGCGCGCATCCAGTGCGTAGACCATCCAGTGCGGATTCGCCATATCCGTATCGGACACGTACAGGTGCCGCTCGTCCGGCGAGAGCACCACGCCGTTGGGGTACTTGAGGCTGTCGTCGACCAGGTGCACCGTGCCGTCCGGGTCCAGCCGGAACACGCCGCTGAAGGGCAACTCGCGCGCCGTCGAGCGCTCGCCGCCCGTCAGGCCAAACGGCGGGTCGGTGAAATAGACCACGCCGTCGTGGCGCCGGACCATGTCGTTCGGACTGTTGAAGCGATGCCCTTCATATCGACCCACGATCATGGTCTTGCGTTTGGTCTGCGGATCAAAGCGCATCAGGGCGCGCGTACCGGAATCCGCCAGCAGCAATGTGCCGCCTGGCTCGGGAAACAGCCCGTTGGCGCCGGGTTCGCGCAGCGTCGGATCGGGTGGACCGGAGTAGCCGGCCGGATCCAGGTACACCGACAGGCCGTCCTTGCCGGACCAGCGGTACATCTTGTTGGCCCGCGGATCGGTGAACAGCAGGTAACCGCCCTTGCGCAGCCACACCGGGCCCTCGGCCCAGGAGATGCCGTCGGCGATCTTCTCGATCCTGGTGTCGGCGGACGCGACCGCGGCGAACGCCGGATCGAACGCCCTCACCTGCCCCACCACCGGATACCCGGCGGGCGCTGCCGCCGCGCGCGGATGCCAGCAAGTACGCGCACAGCAGCGCAAGCGCCGCGGGAGTCTGCCTGTTCATAGTCGGTATGCCCTCCTGGGCAGGTGGTAGGCCAGTTCGATCGCCAGTTCCGCTGCCTCGTCCTCGTCCATCCGATGCTCGGCCACCAGCTTCGCCAGCACGGCGCAGTCGATGCGCCGGGCCACGTCGTGGCGGGCCGGGATGGACAGGAAGGCACGCGTGTCGTCGTTGAAGCCGATGGTGTTGTAGAAGCCGGCGCTGGCCAGTGTCTGCTCGCGGAAGCGCCACATGCCCTCCGGCGCATCGTGGAACCACCAGGCCGGCCCCAGGTACAGGCATGGGTAATGTCCGGCCAGCGGCGCCAGCTCGCGCGAATATGCGCTCTCATCCAGCGTGAACAGGATCAGCGTGAAGCGCGACGCATTGCCGAAGCGATCCAGCAATGGCTTCAACGCGCGCACGTACTCGGTGGCCAGTGGCATGTCCGCGCCCCGGTCGCGACCGTAGCGCTCGAACAGCACGCGATTGTGATTGCGGAAACTGCCCGGATGGATCTGCATGACCAGCCCGTCGTCCAGGCTCATTGCGGCCATTTCGGTCAGTACCTGCGCGCGAAACTGTTCCGCGTCCGCCGCCGCGGCCTTGCCGCGAACGACCCGGTCGAACAGCTTGCGTGCCGCGGCATCGGACAGATCGGCCGTGGCGCAGCTCACGTGCCCATGGTCGGTGGAGGTCGCGCCCATCGACTTGAAGAATGCGCGGCGCCGGCGGTGCGCGGCCAGATAACCCTGCCAGGTGTACACGTCCTCGCCGCTGATCTCCCCGAAGCGCTCTAGCGCATCGGGAAACTGCTCGTGCTCCGGGTCGACCACGGCATCCGGACGGTAGGCCGTGATGACCCGCCCGCTCCAGCCGCTGTCGCGCAGCGCCTGGTGATGAGCCAGCGTATCGAGCGGCCCCTCGGTGGTGGCGATGACCTCGATGTTGAAGCGCTCGAACAGCGCGCGCGGTCGGCAGGCCTCGCTGTGCAATGCCGTAGTGATGGTGTCGTAGTAGTGATCGGCCGTAGCGGCGTTGAGTCGCACGGTGAGGCCGAACACCTCGTGGAAGACATGGTTCAGCCACAGCGACGAGGGCGTACCGCGGAACAGATGGAAGTGCCGCGCGAACAGCCGCCAGGCCTCGCGCGGATCCACGGCGGCGCGCGACCCATCCCGCCGCGGTATGCCCAGCGCATCCAGCGCCACCCCCTGGCTGTACAGCATCCGGTACAGGTAGTGGTCGGGAACCAGCAGCAGTTCGGTGGCATTGGCGAACGGCAAATCCCCGGCAAACCATGCCGGATCGGTATGACCGTGGGGACTGATGATGGGCAGACGCGCCACCTGGGCGTACAGGCGGCGCGCGATGCCGCGCTGTGCGGCGTCCGACGCGAACAGCCGGTCCTCATGCAGAACCAGCGGCTTCGGTTGAGTGCTCATGGCGGCACAAGTCTAAGCGGACTGATCCAGTTGCGCCGGTTGCATGCTTGGCACCAGCACGTGCACGACCAGCAATGCAACCAGATAGGCGAATCCGGCCAGCAGGAATACCGGCACATAGCTGCCAGTGGCCTGCAGCAGCAGCCCCACCACGATGGAGATCAGCATGCCGCCGCCGGCGCCCGCAAAGCCGCCGATGCCCACCACCGAGGCGACCGCCCGGCGCGGGAACAGATCCGAGGTCAGCGTGAAGAGATTCGCAGACCATCCCTGGTGCCCGGCCGTGGCCAGCCCGATCAACGCCACCGCCACCCATTCGTTGCGTGCGTACGCGGCAAACATCACCGGGACAACGGCCAGTGCGCAAATGAACATGGCGCTCTTGCGCGCACGGTTCACGCTCCAGCCAAGCTTGATGAAGCGACCTCCCAGCCAGCCCCCGGTGATGCTGCCCACATCCGCTGCCAGGTAGATGGCGATCAGCGGCGGCCCCAGTTCCAGCAACGAGAGGCCGTAGCTGCTGTGCAGGAACTTCGGCAGCCAGAACAGGAAGAACCACCAGATCGGGTCGGTGAGGAACTTGCCGGCCACGAAAGCCCAGGTCTGCCGGTGGCGCAGCAGCGTCAGCCACGGCAGGCGGGTCGTGACCGGCGGTTCGTGTCCGATGTACTCGCGCTCGGCGGCAGAGAGCTTCGGCTGCCTGTCCGGCGTGCGATAGGTGAGCAGCCAGACCACCAGCCAGGTGATGCTCAGCACACTGGTGAACAGGAACGCCGCCTGCCAGCCAAGGCTGACCGCTATGACCGGCACCAGCGCCGGCGCCACCACTGCGCCCACGTTCGACCCGGAGTTGAAAATCCCGGTGGCCAGCGCGCGCTCGCGCTGCGGAAACCATTCCGAGACGGTCTTGATCGCCGCCGGGAAATTGCCCGACTCGCCCAGCCCCAGTGCGAAGCGGGCCGCCATGAAGCCGACCACGCCGGCCGCCAGCGCATGGCTCATTGCCGCGATGCTCCACACCGCGATGGCCAGCGCGTACCCGATGCGCGTACCGAGCCGGTCGATCACCCAGCCGGCGCACAGCAACCCGATGCCATAGGCCACCTGGAACGCCAGCGGAATGTAGCTGTACTGGACTTCGCTCCAGTCGAACCTGTCCTGCAGGAGCGGGGCCAGCACGCCCAGCACCTGCCGATCGATGTAGTTGAGGGTGGTGGCCGCCAGCAGCATGGCGCACACGCGCCACCGATAGCCTCCCAACCTGCCTGCCAGAGAAAACATGCCCGCCCCCCTGTCCTTTGTCGGCGCCGGCCGCTTATGCCATGCCCCGGCGGTCATTGTCGAATGCTATTGTTAGCGCTACCTTTCGCAGCCATCCGTGGCGGCCAACAATCAGGGGGATCCGGTGCAGGCCAATACCAGGAACAACGGTCAATCGCTCACGGTAACCGAAAAAGTCGGCTACAGCCTCGGGGATCTGTCGGCCAACCTGATCTTCCAGACGCTGGTCAACTTCCTGGCCTTCTTCTATACGGATGTCTATCGCATTCCGGCCGATACCGCGGCCACGGTGATCTTCGTGGTCGGCCTGCTGGGGGCGTTCGTGTTCACGCCCCTGATGGGACTGGTTGCGGACCGCACGCACACGCGCTGGGGCAAGTTCCGGCCGTGGATCCTGTGGACGGCCGTCCCCTTCGGCGTATTCGCATTGCTGGCCTTCAGCACTCCGGATCTGGGACCGCACGGCAAGGTCATCTACGCGTTGGTCAGCTACACGCTGCTGGTGGCCATCTACGTGGCCAACAACCTGCCCTATGGCGCGCTGTCGGGCGTGCTCACCGGCAACATGGCCCAGCGCAACAGCATGTCCTCGTATCGCTTCGTGGCGGTGATGATCGCGCAGTTCATCATCCAGGTGCTGTTGCTGCCGCTGGTGTTGATCCTTGGCGGCGGCGACAAGGCGCTGGGTTTCGAGCGGACCATGGCGGTGTTCGCCATCGTGGGAACGGTGTTCTTCCTGATCACCTTCTTCACCACGAAAGAACGGGTCGTGCCGGAGACTGGCCAGAAGAGCACCATCGGCCAGGATATTGGGGATCTGGCCAAGAACCGCCCGTGGCAGTTGATGCTGGTGCTGACCATCCTGGTGTTCATCACGCTGGCGTTGAAGGGCGGCATGTACGTGTACTTCTTCAAGTACTACATGGATGGCGCCGCGCTGGCCGCCTTCCTCGACAACATCGGCTTCAATCACTTCATCGCCGGGCTCAATGCCATGCTCACCAGCATGGGGCTGACCGAGTTCCAGTGGCCCAAGGACGCCCCGACCTCGGCGCTGAGCCTGTTCAATGCCGCCAGCATCGTGTGCGGCATCATCGGCATCATGCTGTCGAAGAGTCTGGCCGACCGCTTCGGCAAGCGCGACGTGTTCGGCGGCGCGCTGTTCATCTCCACGCTGTGCCTGCTGGCCTTCGTGCTGTTTTCGCCGCAGGCGGTGGGCGCGGTGATCGTGACCAACATGCTGCAGGGTTTCTTCTACGGCATCACCACGCCGTTGCTGTGGTCGATGGTGGCGGACGTGGCCGATTTTTCCGAATGGAAGAACAACCGCCGCGCTACCGCCATCGTGTTCTCGGCCATCATGGTGGGTCTGAAGATCGGGCTGGCCGTGGGTGGCGCGCTGGTCGCCAAGATCCTGGCCATCTACGGCTACGATCCGGACCTGACAGTGCAGCCCGCGGGTGCGGTGCACGGCATCCTGCTGTCGGTCAGCGTGTACGCCTCGATTCCCTTCCTGCTGTGCGTGGGGCTGTTGTTCTTCTACGAGATCAACAAGCAGACCGAGGTGCGCATCGAGGTCGATCTGGCCGCGCGGCGGCCGATCTGAGCCGCCGGGGGAGTTGCGATGGCCGACAAGATCGATCCTGCCGAACTCGAGCGGCTGCGTGCGAGCGCCCTGTCACCGCCGCTGGTAAGCCACATCCACACGGCCGACCCGTCGGCGCATGTGTTCGAGGGCAGGCTCTACATCTACCCCTCGCACGATGTCGACGGCGGCGTGCCGGAGGACGACCTGGGCAGCCACTACTGCATGGTCGACTACCACGTGTTCCGCCAGGACACGCCGCAAGGCCCGGCCGAGGACTGCGGCGTGGCGCTGCACGTGAAAGACGTGCCGTGGGCTTCAACCCAGATGTGGGCGCCGGACGCGGCCTGCCGCGACGGGCGCTACTACCTGTACTTCCCGGCCAAGCGGGCCGATGGCATCTTCCAGATCGGCGTGGCTGTGGGCGCGCGGCCCGAGGGGCCGTTCCAGCCCGAGCCCGCGGCCATACAAGGCAGCTATTCCATCGATCCGGCAGTTCTGGAAGATGACGGCGCGTACTACATGGTGTTCGGCGGTCTGTGGGGCGGCCAGCTGCAGAAGTACCGCGACAACCAGTTCGCCGCGACCAACGTGGAACCGGCTGCCGACGAACCCGCGTTGGGTCCGCGCATCGCCCGATTGAGCGACGACATGAAGCAGTTCGCGGAAAGCCCGCGCGAGATCGTCATCCTCGACGAGCACGGCGCGCCGCTCACCGCGGGCGATCACGCCCGCCGCTACTTCGAGGGCCCGTGGCTGCACAAGTACCAGGGCCGCTACTACCTGTCCTACTCCACCGGCAACACGCACCTGCTGGTATTCGCGACGGCGGACAACCCCTATGGCCCGTACCGGTACCAGGGTCAGATCCTGACTCCCGTGCTGGGCTGGACCACGCATCACTCCATCGTCGAGTTCGATGGCCGCTGGTGGCTGTACTATCACGACACCATCCTCTCCGGCGGCATCTCGCACCTGCGCAACATCAAGGTCACCGAACTGCACTACGACGCGGACGGCCGTATCGTCACCCTGCATCCCTATGGCGGGTGAGGGCTCGCCCGACGCCGCGTTGCGCCCGCTTGAGCCGGGGCCCCTGATTGAACTGTCGACCCGGGCACTGCGCGTGCAGGTCGCACCGGGTGCCGGTGGACGCATTGCGCAGATCACCTGCGACGGGCTCGACTGGCTGTGCGGCCACGCCCCCGGCAACGAGGCGGCCATCGCCTGGGGATGCTACCCGATGCTGCCCTGGGCGGGCCGGCTCCGGCACGGGCAATTCCGGTTCGACACGCGCCAGATCCAGTTACCCGTGAACCTGGGCGCGCATGCCGCGCATGGCATCGGCTTTGTGCTGCCCTGGCAGGTGCAGGCGCAGTCCGCCGCAACGCTGCAAATGTCGCTGCAACTGCCACGCGATGAGCGCTGGCCCTTCGGTGGGACGGCGCAGCAACGCATTGCCGTCGCGGACCGGTCCGTGCGGCTGGAGCTGTCCCTGACGGCGCAGGAGCAGGCCATGCCCAGGCCGGTACTGGGCTGGCACCCATGGTTCGTGAAACCGGAGCGGCTGGACTTCCTGCCAACGCGTTGCTACCCGCGCGACGCGCAAGGCATTGCCACGCGGCCGCTGGTCGAGCCGCCATGGGACAGCCCCTGGGATGACTGCTTCATCAATTCGCGCCCGGTCGAGCTGGGTCGCGCCGGCAGGACGCTGCGGCTGAGCTCGAACTGCAATCACTGGGTGGTCTATGACGAGCGCGCCTACGCCACCTGCGTGGAACCGCAGAGCGGGCCTCCGGATGCGTTCAACCTCGAACCCGGGCGTCTCGCGGCAGGTGAGACCGTGACGGCCTGGTGTCACCTCGAATGGACGGAAATGAGTCAGTCATAATCGACGCGTAGTCCCCCTGCCGATGTCGGCGCTGGTACCGTAGCCAGTGGCCGGATAGATTCATGTACAAGGAAGTCATGGTCCTCTTCAGATCGCTCGAATCAGGCGCCTGCGGGCGATCACAATCCTGTGGAACACCCGACTCCAGCAGATAAGGCGTCCCTGTTGAATCAGCTGCGCATCGATCGCAGCGAGACCGGGTCGGCGCCGGAACGCCGCTGGCTCTGGACGGTGCTGAGCCTGGCCGTGGTTGCGATTCTTGGCGTCGCAGGCTGGCTGATCTTCGGCAGGTCGACTGCCATACCGATCAGGACGGCCGTTGCGCAGGAGTTCGTCGCCAGCGGGCAGCCCCATGCAGGGCCGTCTTTGCTGGATGCGTCGGGATATGTCGTGGCACGCCGTCAGGCGACGGTCTCATCGAAGATCACCGGCAAGGTGCTGGAAGTGCTGATCGAAGAAGGTGACCACGTCAAGGCGGGCGAGGTCATCGCACGCCTGGACGATGCCAACTATCGCGCCGCATTCGCGCAAGCCAGGGCGCAGGTCGCACAGGCCGAAGCCAGCCTGGCGGCGGCGCAAACGGCGTTCAAGGATGCCGAGCCGATCTTCGAACGCAATCAGAAGCAGCGCGATGCGGCACTCATCAGCGCGCAGGCCTTCGATCAGGCCCGGGCCACGTACGATTCCGCCAGGACGGCGCTGCTGGTATCGCAGCGCGCAGTCGATACCGCGCAAGCCGGCCAGGCGATCGCCCAGCAGAATCTGGACGATACGATCGTGCGGGCGCCGTTTTCCGGCGTCGTGACCGAGAAGGCGGCGCAACAGGGCGAGATCGTCTCGCCAATGTCCGCCGGCGGCGGCTTTACACGCACCGGGATCGGCACGATCGTCGACATGGATTCGCTCGAGGTCGAAGTCGACGTCAGCGAGAACTTCATCAATCTCGTGCGCGCGAACCAGCCGGTGACCGTCAAGCTCAACGCCTATCCCGACTGGGAGATTCCCGGTACGGTGATCGCCACCATACCGACCGCCGACCGCGCCAAGGCCACGGTGAAAGTGCGCATCGCACTCGGCCGCAAGGACGCTCGCATCATCCCGGAGATGGGAGCGCGCGTGTCGTTCCTGAGTGAATCCGACCCCGGCAAGGCGCCCAGCGCCGCCAGTCAGCCCAGCGTGATGATTCCCGCCGCTGCCGTGCAGGCCAGCGGCGACCGGGGCGTGGTCTTCCTGGTACGCGGCAAGGAAGTCGAACGCCGCGCGGTTCGGCTTGGGGCCCGCACCGATCAGGGACAGGTCGTGCTCGCCGGCCTGGATGCCGGCAGCGTCGTCGCGACCGGCGACGTGTCGAAGTTGAGCGATCACGCCAGAGTTCAGATCCTCAGGGAATAGACGGAGCCACATCATGTCAGCCATCGTCACGTTGACCAGCATCGTCAAGAACTATGCGCGCGGCCGGCAGACCGTCGAGGTTCTGCACGGCATCGATCTGTCGATCGAAAAAGGCGAATTCCTGGCGCTGATGGGGCCATCCGGCTCCGGCAAGACCACGTTGCTGAACCTGATCGCCGGCCTGGACCGCCCGACCAGCGGCGGGGTGATGGTCGCCGGCGAGCGCATCGATCAGCTCTCCGGTGGGCAGCTGGCCAAATGGCGCGCCCGCCACATCGGTTTCGTGTTCCAGTTCTACAACCTGTTGCCGGTACTCACGGCCGAGCGCAATGTCGAAGTGCCGTTGCTGCTCACGAAGCTGTCGAGCGCGCAGCGCAAGCGCAATGTGCGCACGGCGCTGGAACTGGTGGGCCTGGCCGACCGCGCCAATCACAAGCCCGGCGAGCTATCCGGCGGGCAGCAGCAGCGCGTGTCGATCGCGCGCGCCCTGGTCGCCGACCCGACACTGCTGGTGTGCGACGAACCTACCGGCGACCTGGATCGCGAGAACGCCGAGGAGATCCTCAAGCTCCTGCAGATGCTCAATCGCGATCAGGGCAAGACCATCATCATGGTGACCCACGATCCGCTCGCCGCGGAGCACGCCTCGCGGCAGCTTCATGTCGACAAGGGCCACCTGGTCGATGCGCCGCCGACCAGGAGCGCCGCGTGAAATACTTCATCCTGATCTGGGCCGCGCTGTGGCGCAAACCGACGCGCACGATCCTGACAATGCTGTCGGTAGTCGTCGCGTTCGTTCTGTTTGGCGTATTGCAGGGCTTCAACGCGAATATCAACTCGTTGAACGATGCCGCCAGCAACCGGCTGTGGACCATGAGCCGTGTGGGTCAGACCGAAGCGATCCCGTTCGCAAACGCGGCGCAGATCAGGGGCATTCCGGGAGTGCGCCATGTGGCGGACATCAGCTTCTTCGGCGGCTATTTCCAGGATTCCCGCAACTCGATCAGCGCGTATGCAACCACGGTTCGCGAAATGGCGGCTGTCTATCCCGAGTTGAACATCACTCCGGAGCAGGTCAAGGCGATGGAGGCGACACGCATCGGCGCTCTGGTCGGCAAGCCTCTGGCCGACAGGCTCGGCTGGAAAGTGGGCGACCATGTTCCGCTGGGCACAACGATCTGGACCGACAAGTCCGGCAGCAATACCTGGCCGGTCGACATCGTCGGCATCTTCGATGTGGACCCGACGTTCCGTTCCTCGAATCTCGCCGATGCGCTGTGGATCAACCAGACCTACTTCGACGAAGCGCGTCGTTTCGGCAACGGCGGCATTCATCAATTCCTGATCAGCATAGACGATCCGCACCGTGCCGCGGAGATCGGCAAGGCGATAGACAAGCTGTTCGAGAATTCTCCGTACGAGACACGTACTCAACCGGAAAATGCCGCCATTGCGGCGCAGCTCAAGCAATTCGCGGACATCAATTTCATCGTATCCGCCATCGTCGGCGCGGTTTTCTTCACGCTGCTGTTCCTGACGGCCAATACCATGCTGCAGTCGGTGCGTGAGCGCGTCCCGGAGCTGGCGGTATTGCGCACGCTCGGGTATTCCGGGAAGGCAGTGCTCGCGCTGGTACTGGTCGAGGCGTTCCTCATGTGCACATGCGCCGCCTTCATCGGACTCGGGGTGGCATGGTTCGCGATGAAGGGAATCCAGAAGGTCGTGAACCTGGGTGATATGCAGCCGGAGGTGCTGATCTCCGGCATCGTCATTGCGACCGTCCTGGCGCTCATCAGCGGGCTGCCTCCGGCATTACGCGCCAAGCGCCTCAATATCGTCGACGCGCTGGCAGATCGCTGATGGTCACAGTCAGGAGCCTTGATTCATGAGCACGCTGAATCAGATCGGCGCAGTCACCGGCATGAATCTGCGCAGCCTCCCCAATCGGCTTGGCACCGCCTCGGTAATCGTGATCGGCATCGCCGGCGTCGTCGCGGTACTGGTCTGTGTCCTGGCGATGTCGACCGGACTGATCAGGACGCTGACCAACTCGGGGCGCGATGACCGGGTGATCGTGATGCGCACCGGGTCGACAAGCGAAGTCGCCAGCGTGCTGCTGCACGATGCCGGAGTGACGATTGCCGATGCCCCGCACGTCAGGCACGACGCCCAGGGCCGCGCGCTGGCATCACCCGAAACCCTGGTCATGATGACGCTGGCGCGCACGGATGGCGTCGACGCCAATGCCGCGCTGCGCGGTTTGATGCCCGTGGCGTTTGCGGTACGGCCGGAAATCAGGATCGTCCAAGGCCGGATGTTCAAACCTGCGGTGCGTGAACTGATCGTCGGCAGGAACGCAAGAAAGCTCTACCGGGGATTGAACGTGGGCAGCGAGGTCATCTTGCGCGGCACACCCTGGAGGGTGGTAGGTGTTTTCGAAAGCCACGGCGATTCACACGAATCGGAGTTGCTGGCGGATGCAAGCACCGTCGGTTCGGCCTATCAGCGCGGCAACAGTTTTTCGAGCATGTCGGTGATGCTCGATTCGCCACAGAACTTTCAGGCGTTCAAGGACAGCGTCACGACGAACCCGGCGCTGCAGGTGGAGGTGCAGCATGAGGGCGATTTTCTCAAGGGCCAGACCGACACGCTGAACAAGATCCTGGCGATCGTCGCCTATGTAGTCGGCGGCATCATGGCGATTGGCGCGGCATTCGGCGCCCTGAACGCGATGTACACGGCAGTAAGCAATCGAGCCCGGGAAATTGCCACGTTGCGCGCCATCGGTTTCGGTTCCTCCGCGGTGATCATTTCGGTACTCGTCGAGTCACTATTGTTGGCGTTGCTGGGCGCATTGCTCGGTGCAGGGCTGGCATGGCTGGTATTCAACGGCTACTCGGTCAGCACGCGCGCCGGGCAGCTCGGAACCCAGTTGATGTTCGAGCTGGCCGTGACGCCGGCACTCATGGTCATCGGCATCATCTGGGCCTGCGTCATTGGCACCATCGGCGGGCTGTTCCCGGCCATTCGCGCCGCGCGGCTGCCTGTCGCGACGGCGTTGCGGGCTGTTTGACCGGGCCAGCGGCGGGCGCGGACGCCTGCCCGCGCGCGACGCGTGGGGCACCGCTACGGGCCAGATTCAGACCGGCCCACGCAGCCCTCCAGACAACACATCGAGCGCGCGTTGGCGGCTGGCCCTCAAGTCGACCAGAGGGTGGATTTGCCGCGGGCACACGTCCCCCAGAAAGCGCCGCCGGTAGGCGCCGTCCGGATCGAACTTCGCGGCCTGGGTATCGGGGTTGAAGATGCGAAACCACGGCGCCGCATCGGGGCTGCTGCCGGCCACCCATTGCCAGTTGTAGGCGTTGCTGGCCAGGTCCGCGTCCACCAGCGTGTCCCAGAACCAGCGCTGGCCGACGCGCCAGTCGTGCAGCAGGTTCTTGACCAGGAACGATGCGGTAACCATGCGCACCCGGTTGTGCATCCAGCCGGTTTCCCACAGCTCGCGCATGCCGGCATCGACCAGGTCCTGACCGGTTTCGCCGCGTTGCCAGGCCCGCAGCTCGCGCGCGTCCTCGCGCCACGGGATGGCATCGAAGCGGGGGTTGCGCGCCTGATCCGGCAACCGCGGATGCAACGACAGTTGCTGCGTGGCGAACTCGCGCCAGATCAGTTCCGCGCAGAACTTGTGCTGCCTGGCCTGCCCGGCGCCGATTCCCCGCCGCGACAGCGCCTTCACCACGGCCGTCCACACCTGGCGCGCGGACAGTTCGCCATGACGCAGGAACGGCGACAGGCGTGAAGTCGCTGGCCTGTCCGGCCGGTCGCGCAGCGACCCGTAGTCCTGCAACGGCTGGTGCACGAATGCCTTGAGCGCAGCGCGCGCACCGGCTTCTCCCGGCTGCCAGTGGCCCGCCAGCTTGCCGTGCCAGGCATGTCCTGGCAGCACCCCCAGGTCGTCCAGCGCCGCAGCGGCTGGCCAGCGGCGCGGGCCGGGTATGTCGGCGGGCGAGCCCTCCGGTGAATCGATGCGGGCCTGCGCCAGGAAGGCGCGCATGAACGGCGAGAACACCTGGACCACATCCCCGCCGGCACCGCGCACCGTACCGGGTTCGACCAGGCGCGAGGCATGGAATCCATGCACCACGATGCCGGCGGCGGACAGCTCGCGGCCGATGAGTTCTTCAACCTTGCGCGCCGCGGGCTCATAGCGGCGATTCCAGTAGAGCTGCGTCGCGCCGGTATCGCGTATGAGTGAACGCAACGCCGCCAGTGCCGGGCCGCGCGCGAACAGCAGGCGCGACCCCCGCGCGCGCAGCGACTGATCCAATCCGCGCAGCGATTCGTACAACCACCAGCGGGCAGCGCCGCCCGGTATCCATCCGCCCTCCTCTTCCGGGCTCCATATGAATACCGGCACGACCTGCCCGGCAGAACGCACGGCCGTGTACAGCGCGGGATTGTCCGCCAGACGCAGGTCCTGCCGGAACCAGACGATTGCCCTGCTCATGAGCACATGCCGTACACGTCAACAGGCACGAGGAACAACATGAAGATCCACCAACCCATCGCCCTGTTGGCATTGCTTGCCGCCGGCTGCCAGAGCATGCCCCCGATGCCCACCGTCCAGCACGTGGACCTGCAGCGCTTCATGGGCAGCTGGTACGTGATTGCCAACATTCCCACCCGCATGGAACGCGGCGCCCACAATGCGGTCGAGAGCCTACACGCTGGCACCGGATGGCTCGATCCTGACCACCTTCACGTTCCGCAAGGGCGGCTTCGACGGGGTGAGGAAGGAATATCATCCGCGCGGGTTCGTGCTCGACCCCGCCAGCAATGCATTGTGGGGCATGCGCTTCGTCTGGCCGATCAAGGCGGACTACCGGATCATCTACGTGAATGACGATTACACGCAGACCATCATCGGCCGGCGCAAGCGCGACTACGTGTGGATCATGGCGCGCGCGCCGGCGATATCGGACAGCGACTACGCGCGGCTCGCGCAAGTCGTGGCGCGCAGTGGCTACGATCCGGACCTGCTGCGCAAGGTACCGCAGCGCTGGCCGCAGCAGTAGCGCGCCATGAAACTTGCCTTGAACCACTGGTATCCGGTCCTGGAGCCCCGCGAAGTCGGCCGCCGCCCGCTCGGCGTCGAGCGACTCGGCCAGCGCCTGGTGTTCTGGCGCGACGGCTCCGGGCGACTGCACGCCCAGGACGAGCGTTGCCCCCACATGGGCGCGGCGCTGAGCCACGGCAGGATCAGCGGCGAGCGGATTGTCTGCCCGTTCCACGGCTTCGAGTTCGACGCCGCCGGACACTGCGCGCACGTGCCGGCGCTGGGCAAGGCGGCAGCCGCCCCCGCCTCGCTGACGCTGCGCACCTATCCGGTACTGGAGCGACACGGTCTGGTGTGGCTGTGGTGGGGCGAGGAGCCCCCCGGCGAGCGCGTGCCTGCCTTCTTCGCGGAGCTGGAAACCGGCTGGACCTGCGGCACCAGCAAGGTGGACTGGCCGGTGCACTACACGCGCGCCATCGAGAACCAGCTCGACGTCGCGCATCTTGCCTTCGTGCACCGGACCACGATCGGCGCCGGCGGACGCAGCCTGGTGGAAGGCCCGCATGTGCAGGCCGACGCCTCCGGCATCCGGGTGTGGACCAGCAACCGGCGTGACGACGGCGCGCCGGCGCGCACAGCCGCGGAACTTGCCGCGGCCGCCGCGGGCCGCAGGCCGAGCCTGCACCTGCTGTTTCCGGGCGTGTGGCTGCTGAACATCAGCGAGAACTTCCGCAACTTCATCGCCTTCGTACCGGTGAACGACCGATGCACCCGTTACTACCTGCGCAGCTACATGCGTGGTCGCAGCAAAGTGCTCGCCGCCCCGAAACACTGGCTGCTGTCGTGGAGCAACCGGTTCATTCTCAATCAGGACCGGCGTGTGGTGGTCACGCAGCCGCCCGGATCCAGTCTGGAAGGCAGCGGCGATCATCTGCTGGCCACCGACCGCGCCATCATCGAATTTCGCCGGCTTTTCAAGGCTCATTGACACGCCAGTCCGCTTCGCCTCCGTCCATTACACAAATCTTTGCGCCTGCCCGCGCTGATCTGTATACGTACCGGCTCGGCAATCCGATCACACTGCCTGCGAGGCCATGACCAGTCCCGATCTGTCCGCCCACACACCGATGATGCAGCAATACCTGCGCATCAAGGCCCAGCACCCCGACGTGCTGCTGTTCTACCGGATGGGTGACTTCTACGAGATGTTCTTCGAGGACGCGCGCCGCGCGGCCTCGCTGATCGACATCGCCCTGACCACCCGCGGCCAGTCGGCCGGCGAGCCGATCACCATGGCCGGCGTGCCGGCGGTCAGCGTGGAGAACTACCTGGCGCGACTGGTCCGGCGCGGCGAATCGGTGGCGATCTGCGAACAGGTGGGCGACCCGGCCACCTCGAAGGGACCGGTGGAACGTCAGGTGGTGCGCATCGTCACGCCCGGCACCCTGGTGGAGGACTCCCTGCTCGAGCGCCAGCGCGAGAGCCTGCTGGCCGCCCTGTACTTCGACGGCCAGCGTCATGGGCTGGCCTGGCTGGATCTTGCCAGCGGGCGCTTCGCCGTCAGCGAGCCGGCCGATGCCGCCGAGGTGGCGGCGGAACTGGAACGCCTGCGGCCGGCCGAGTTGCTGCTGCCCGAGGACCAGCGGCGCGAATCATTGCCCAACGCCAGGCTGCGGCCGCCGTGGCATTTCGAACTGGAAGCCGCGCGTCGCCTGTTGACCGAACAGTTCGGCACGCGCGACCTGGCCGGCTTCGGGGCGCAGGAACTGACGGCCGGTCTGGCCGCCGCCGGCGCGCTGCTCGGCTATGCGCGCGATACGCAGAAGGCCGCCCTGCCGCATGTGCGCGCCCTCGCCGTGCAGTCGCGCGAGGAGGGACTGCAGCTGGACGCGGCGACGCGTCGCAACCTGGAACTGGATCGCGGCCTGTCCGGCAACGACGAGGCCACGCTGTTTGCATTGCTGGACCGTGCCACCACGGCGATGGGTTCGCGCGAACTGCGGCGCTGGCTCAACCGTCCGCTGCGGGACCGCAACGTACTCAGACTGCGCCATGCCGCGGTGGGCGCACTGTGCGAATCGCGCCGCTACGCGCTGCTGAGCGAGGCGCTGGCTCCGGTCGGCGACCTGGAGCGCATTCTGGCGCGCGTGGCGCTGCGCTCGGCGCGGCCGCGTGACCTGGCGCAGCTGCGCGGTTCGCTGGCGGCATTGCCGCAGCTGCGCAAGGTGGCCGGTGGTATTGATTCGCCGCTGCTCGGCTCCCTGGCCACCGGCATCGGCGAGCACGGCGACGAACATGCGCTGCTGGCGCGCGCGATCGCAGCGGAGCCGGCCACCTTCCTGCGCGACGGTGACGTGATCGCCGCCGGATTCGACACCGAACTGGACGAGCTGCGGCGCATCTCCACCAACACCGACCAATTCCTGCTGGAACTGGAGAAGAAGGAGCGCGAACGCAGCGGCGTGGCACAGCTCAAGCTGGGCTACAACCGCGTACAGGGATTCTTCATCGAGATTCCACGCGCCCATGCGCAGAACCTGCCGCCGGATTACCACCGTCGCCAGACGGTGAAATCCGCCGAACGCTTCATCACGCCGGAACTCAAGCAGTTCGAGGACCGGGTGCTGGGCGCGCGCGAGAAGGCGCTGGCGCGCGAGAAGGAACTGTTCGAGCAGGTGCTGGATGCGCTGATCGCCGCGCTGCCTGCCCTGCAGCACAGCGGCAGCGCCGTCGCCAGCCTGGATGCGCTCACCGCGCTGGCCGAGCGCGCCGATACATTGCAATGGGCCATGCCCGAACTCACCGATGCGCCGGTGTACCGGGTGGAGGCCGGCCGGCATCCGGTGGTGGAACAGTTCAGCGGCACCCAGTTCGTGCCGAATGACCTGGCCTTCGACGATGCGCGACGCATGCTGATCGTCACCGGCCCCAACATGGGCGGCAAGAGCACCTACATGCGCCAGGCGGCGCTGATCGCGGTGCTGGCACACATCGGCAGCTTCGTGCCCGCGAAGAGCGCCGTGCTGGGACCGATCGACCGCGTATTCACGCGCATCGGGGCCGCGGACGACCTGGCCGGCGGCCGTTCCACGTTCATGGTCGAGATGACCGAGACCGCCAACATCCTGCACAACGCCACCGAACAAAGCCTGGTGCTGATGGACGAGATCGGCCGGGGTACCAGCACGTTCGACGGCCTGTCGCTGGCCTGGGCGGTGGCGCGCAGCCTGGCGACCCGCGTGCGCGCCTTCACGCTGTTCGCCACGCACTACTTCGAGCTGACCCGGCTCGCCACGGACCTGCCCGGCGTGGTCAACCTGCACCTGGATGCCACCGAGCATGGCGATGAACTGGTCTTCCTGCACGCCGTGAAGGAAGGACCGGCCAGTCGCAGTTATGGCCTTGAGGTGGCCCGGCTGGCCGGCGTGCCACGCGAGGTCATCGACACGGCGGGCCGCTACCTGAAGGAACTCGAGGCACAGCGCGAGCGCGAAGCCGGCGTGCGCTCGCCGCAGCATGATCTGTTCGGTGCCCGGGCAGCGACACCGCCCGCGGCCGCGCCGCCGGTAGAATCCGCACTGGAGCGGCAACTGGCGGCGCTGGATCCGGACAGTCTCTCGCCGCGCGAGGCCATGCAACTGTTGTATGAACTGCACAAGGCAGCGCTAGAATCCCTGGCACCAAAGGGGGCATGAAGCCCTCGATCAGGGAGGTCTCTTGGCTAAACGCAAAGCGCCTGCCGCCGGCAAGGCCGGTCGCTCACTCTCGCTGCTCGTCGCCACCCGCAAGGGTGCGTTCATCCTGAAATCCGATCCGGCGCGCCGCAACTGGAAGCAGAGCGCACCGATCAAGCTGGGCCAGATCGCCCACCACCTGGTGCAGGATCCGCGCGATCCAAAGGTGATCCTGTTCTCGGCCCGCACCGGGCATCTCGGCCCGACCATGTTCCGCTCGCTGGATCGCGGCAGGTCGTGGGTCGAAGCCAGCAGGCCGCCGGCGTTTCCAAAAGCCGTGGAAGGTCGCAAGTCCCATGTGCTCGATCACATCTTCTGGCTCACGCCCGGCCACGCCAGCGAGCCGGGCGTGTGGTACGGCGGCGCCTCGCCGCAGGGGCTGTTCCGCAGCGAGGACGGCGGTGACACCTGGGAGCCGGTCAGCGGGCTGAACGATCACCCCGAATACAGCCAGTGGATGGGCGCGCAGGAGAACGGCACGCCCGACGGCCCGAAGCTGCACTCGGTCAATGTCGATCCGCGCGATGCCAACCATCTGTATGTGGCGATGTCCAGCGGCGGCGTGCACGAGTCCCTGGATCGCGGTGCCACCTGGAAGCCGCTGGTGAAGGGAATGGCGGTGGTCGAGGGTTTCCCGGCCGATCAGCTCTACGTGCACGACCCGCACTGCGTGCGACTGTGCCCGACCAACCCGGATCGCCTCTATCAGCAGAACCACTGCGGCATCTACCGTCTGGACCGGCCCGGCGAGGAATGGCTGCGCATCGGCGACAACATGCCCAGGTCGATCGGCGACGTGGGCTTTCCGATGGTGGTCCATCCGCGCAACGACAAGGTGTGCTGGGTGTTTCCGATGGACGGCAGCACGGTCTGGCCGCGCACGGCCATCGGCGGCAAGCCGGCCGCCTACACCACGAAGAACGCCGGCAGGAGCTGGCAACGCCTCGACCGGGGATTGCCTGCGCGCGATGCATGGTGGACCGTGAAGCGACAGGCCATGTGCGGCGATGCGCGCGACCCGGTCGGCCTGTACGTGGGCACGACCAGCGGCGAGATCTGGGCCAGTCGTGACGAGGGCGCATCGTGGCGCTGCATTGCCCGGCACCTGCCGGAAATCTACGCGCTGGAGACTGCCGAGCTCTAGGAGGCTGCACCGTCTTGCGAGTCACCATTCCCAGCCCGCTGCTTTCCTATACCAGCCAGCGTGAGGTCCAAGCGGCCGGAACCACGTTGGCCGAAGTGCTGCGGGATCTGGATGCCCGGTATCCAGGTCTGCGCTTCCGGATGATCGACGAACACGACCGCATCCGCACCCACATGCGGGTATTCCACGGCAGCCAGGAGCTGCACGAGCTTGGCGCTGCGCTCGATCCACAGCGCACCTTGCATATTGTCCAGGCACTGAGCGGCGGCTGACCCCCGGGGGCACGGCGCTTTCACCGCCGCTGTCCCATGCGCTACTGTACCGCCCCGGGGCGCTGGGCCCGCGGACAGGATTGAGTGGATGATGCAACGAATTCTCCTGGCGGGCATTGCCGTGCTCGCAGCGTCCCTTTCCCTGACAGGTTGCAGCGAAAAGCAGGTGGCGGTGTCCACTGCGGATCTGGTGGTGAGCTTTGGCGGCTCTGAACCCAAACACCTGGTACCCAGCAACTGCACCGAGGAGATGGGCGCGGACGTGCTCGATGCGATCTTCGCGCCGCTGGTGGAATGGAACGATCAACTGCAGCCGGTGGAGCTGGCGGCCGAGTCCATCACCAGCCCCGACAACCGCGTCTGGACCATCAAACTCAAGCCGGGCTGGAAGTTCCAGAACGGCGAACCGGTCACCGCGCAATCCTACATCGACGCCTGGAACGCCGGCGCCTGGGGACCAAACGCGCACGACGGCAACGCGTACTTCAGCAGGATCGTCGGCTACGACGCGATGAATCCGCTGGATGCGCACAAGAAGCCCACCGCGAAGAAGCTGACCGGACTGGTCAGGGTCGACGACCTGACCTTTCAGGTGACGCTGAAGGCGCCGTACGCGGACTTCAAGTCGATGATGGGTTACACCAGTTTCTATCCGCTGCCGAAGGCCGCCTTTACCGATGTGGCGAACAACCAGATCGATCCGGCCTTCGAAGAGGCGCCCATCGGCCAGGGCCCGTTCAAGATGAAGGGCAAGTGGCAGCACGACCAGCTCATCCAGATGGTGCGCAATGACGACTACGCCGGACCGGTCAAGCCGAAGATCGCCGGCATCGATTTCCGGATCTACCAGCAGCTGACCACGCAGTACCAGGATCTGCTCGCCGACCAGCTGGACATCGTGCCGCAGATTCCACTGGAAAACATGGCCAGTGCGCGCTCCGACCTGGGCGACCGGTTCAGGCAGAGCGAAGGCTCGGCCATCCAGATCCTGGCCTTCCCCACCTACGACAAGCACTACTCCAAGCTTGCCATCCGCAAGGCGATCTCGATGGCCATCAACCGCGATGAGATCGTGCATACCATCTTCGCCGACTCGCAGGTGTCGTTGCGCTCCTTCGTGCCGCCTTTCGTGCCCGGGTATCGCAAGGACGTTTGCGGCGAAGCCTGCCAGTACAACCCGCAGAAGGCCAAGGCCCTGTTCGATTCGGCCGGCGGCGCGGCCGCGGTAGGCGGTCGCATCGAAATCGCGTACAACGTCGATGGTGGCCACAAGGCGTGGGTGGATGCCACCTGCAACCAGATAAAGGCCAATCTCGGCGTGGAATGCGTCGGCAATCCGCAGCCGAAATTCTCCGACATGCTCATCAAGGCCGAGAAGAAGGAGCCGATGGGTGCCTTCCGCATGGGCTGGATCGCCGACTACCCGGTGCTGGAGAACTATCTCGGGCCGCTGTATTCCACGCACGGCTCATCCAACTACTACGGCTACAGCAACCCCACCTTTGACCACCTGCTGGCCGAAGGCGATGCCGCACCGAGCCCCGAGGCGGCGCTGCCGTACTACCAGCAGGCCGAGGATCTGCTGGCGCGCGATCTGCCGGTGTTGCCGCTGCGCTTCGCGCAGAACACGTACGGAATCTCCACTCGCGTGGCAAACGTGCACATGGATCCCTTCAGGCGCATGAACTGGCTGACGATGACCGCTGCGGCGTACTGATGTCCGCATTCCTGCTTCGCCGGCTGCTGCAGAGCGTTGTCACGTTCGTCGGCGCGACCCTGATCGTCTATGCCCTGATGTTCAGCATTGCCGACGACCCGCTGCAGGCAATGGCCGGCGAACGTCCCCTGAGCCAGAGCCAGCGCGTGCAACTCACCGCGCAGTACCACCTGGACCGGCCCTTCGTCGTGCAGTACGGCTACTACATGAAGGGTCTGCTGACCGGCAATTTCGGCAAGACCATCACCGGCCGTCCGATAGCCGACGTGCTGGCCGAATCCTGGCCGCGCACCATCAATCTGGCCCTGATGGCCATTGCCCTGGTGATTGTGCTGGGCGTGTCGGGCGGCGTGTATGCGGGCCTGAAACGCGGAGGGCTATTCGACCAGACCACGCTGGCGCTGACTCTGGTTGTCATCGGCACACCGGTGTTCGTGGTGGGCACGGTGTTCCAGTCCGTGTTTGCGGTGAAGCTGGGCTGGTTCCGGCCCGCCTATGCGCCGGAACTGGGGCTGGCCACGTATATCCTGCCCGCCATCGTGCTGGGGCTGCTGTCGCTGGCGACGGGCATGCGCCTGACGCGCACCTCGGTGGCCGAGAATCTTCGCGCCGACTATGTGCGCACCGCGGCATCCAAGGGCCTGACTCGTCACCGTATCGTGAGCGTGCACGTATTGCGCAACTCGCTGATTCCCGTGATCACCTTCCTCGGCACCGAACTGGGGGGACTGATGGGAGGCGCAGTGGTGACCGAGGGCATCTTCAACATTCCCGGCGTCGGCGGACGCCTCTTTCAGGGCATTCGACTGGAAGATGGCCCGCTGGTGGTCACCATCGTGAGCCTGCTGATACTGATCTATCTGGCCAGCAGCCTGGTGGTGGACATGCTGTATGCCGTGCTCGATCCGCGGATTCGTCATGGCTGAACTGCCCGACAGCACGGCGCCACGCAGCCTGGCCGGCGACGCCTGGCATGACCTGAAACGCAACCCCGTGTTCTGGATTGCCGGCACCGTGGTGTTGCTGATGGTGCTGGTTGCGGCCTTTCCGTGGCTGTTCAGCCGGATCGATCCGCATACCGCGACCTGCTCGCTGTCGAACTCGCTCAAACCCCCGTCGCTCGCGCACTGGTTCGGCTTCGACAAGCAGGGCTGCGACGTGTACGCGCGCGTGGTCTACGGCACGCGTGATTCGATGCTGATCGGCATCTTCTCGACCATGATCACCGGCGTGATCGCCCTGGCGGTGGGACTGTTCGCCGGTTACTTCGGCGGCTGGACGGATATCCTGCTGGCGCGGGCGCTGGACATCGTGCTGGGCGTGCCGTTCCTGCTCGGTGCGATCGTGGTCGCCAAGGCCCTGTCCAGCGAAGATCTGGGAATCTGGCCGCTGGTGCTGGCGGTGGGACTGCTTGGCTGGCCCAGCGTGGCGCGCATGGTGCGCTCATCGGTGATCGCCGCGCGGCACCAGGATTACGTGCAGGCCGCGCGCGTACTGGGCGCCAGCCACGCGCGCATCATGCTGCGCCACATCCTGCCCAACGCGCTGGCGCCGATGATGGTCATGCTGACCATCTACCTGGGTATCTTCATCGCGCTGGAAGCAACGCTGTCGTTCCTGGGTGTCGGACCACGCAATACCATCTCCTGGGGCGTGGACATCGCCGAAGCGCAGCGCTGGATTCGCGATGCGATCTATCCGCTGGCGTTCCCCGCCAGCTTCCTCACGGCGACGGTGCTCGCCTTCATCATGCTCGGCGATGCCGTGCGCGACGCCTTCGATCCCAAGCTCAGATGAGCCACCTGCTCGAAGTCGAGGACCTGTGCGTGGAATTCCACACACGCGATGGCATCGCGCGTGTGCTGAACGGCGTCTCGTTTCATGTGGACGCCGGCGAGACACTGGCGTTGCTGGGTGAATCCGGTTCGGGCAAGTCGGTAACGGCGCAGGCCATCATGGGCATTCTGGACATGCCGCCGGCGGTGGTGCGGTCGGGTCGCATCCTTTACCAGGGCGCGAACCTGCTGGAATTGCCCGAGATCAAGCGCCGCGAATTGCGCGGCGCGCAGGTGGCCATGATCTTCCAGGACGCACTGTCCGCACTGAATCCGGTGTTCAGCGTGGGCTGGCAGATCGGCGAGGCCCTGCGCGTGCGCCAGGGCCTGGGCAAGGCGGCGGCGCGCGAACGGGCCATCGAACTGATGGAGCGCGTGAAGATTCCGGCGGCTCGGGCCCGCGTAAACGACTATCCGCACCAGTTCTCCGGCGGCATGCGCCAGCGCGTGATGATCGCGATGGCCCTGGCGCTGGAACCCAGGGTGCTGATCGCCGACGAACCCACCACCGCACTCGACGTCACCGTGCAGGCCCAGATCATGGACCTGCTGATGGAACTGAAGAGCGAGCTCGGCATGGCGCTGATCCTGATCACGCACGACCTGGGCGTGGTGGCCTCGGTGGCGGACCGTATCGCGGTGATGTACGCCGGACGCATCATCGAGCAGGCCGGTGTACACGACCTTTACCGCCGCCCGGCCCATCCCTATACGCGCGCGCTGCTCGAATCCATTCCGCGCGGCGGTCACGACGGCACCCCGTTGAAGGCCATCGCCGGACTGCCGCCGAACCTGCTGCACATTCCGCCGGGCTGCCCCTTCCATCCGCGCTGCACGATCGCGCAGGAACGTTGCCGCGGCGAATTGCCGCAATCGCTGGACCTGGGTGCAAACCGGCTGTCCGCCTGTCTTTTTGCGCGGGAGGTCCTCGATGGCCGCGCCTGAGCACAACGCGGCGCCGCTGCTGGAAGTATCCGGCCTGGTCAAGCACTTTCCCATCGAGCGCGGCGTATTGCTGCGCCGCGTGACCGGCCACGTCAAGGCCGTGGACGGCGTGAGCTTCACGCTCGGGCGCGGCGAAACGCTCGGCATCGTGGGTGAATCCGGCTGCGGCAAGTCCACGCTGGCCAAGGTACTGTTGCGGCTGGAGAAGCCGACTGCCGGCACGGCACTGCTGGAAGGTCGCGACATCTTCGCCATGCATGGCGAGGAGCTGCACCGGCTGCGGCGCAACTTCCAGATGGTGATGCAGGACCCGTACACATCGCTCAATCCGCGCATGACCGTGGGCGACATCATCGGCGAGCCCTTCGAGATCCATCCGGACGTACTGCCCAGGCGGGCCCGGCCCGAACGCGTGCGCGAATTGCTGGATCTGGTGGGCCTGAGTCCCGAGCACATCAACCGCTACCCGCACCAGTTCTCCGGCGGGCAACGCCAGCGCATCGGCATCGCGCGCGCGCTGGCGCTGGATCCTCGCGTCATCGTCTGTGACGAGCCGGTTTCGGCGCTGGACGTATCCATCCAGGCGCAGGTCATCAACCTGCTGGAACAACTGCAGGCGCGCCTGGGCCTGTCCTACATCTTCATCGCGCACGACTTGTCGGTGGTGCGGCACATTTCCGATCGCGTGGCCGTGATGTACCTGGGCCGCATCGTGGAAACCGGTACGGTGCGCGAGATCTACGAGCACGCCACGCATCCTTACACACAGGCGTTGCTGTCCGCCGCACCGGAGCCGGACCCGACCGCGCGCGAGCACAGCCGCGTGATCCGTCTGGAGGGGGACGTGCCCTCTCCGGCCGATCCGCCCAGTGGCTGCCGCTTCCGCACACGCTGCTGGAAGGCCCAGCCGCGCTGCGCCGAGGAGGAACCGCCCCTGGTGGCAAGGCGCGAAGGCGCGCCGCAACAGCTCAGTGCCTGCCATTTCGCGTCGGAAGCTGCCGGCTGAGGCGAACCTGGCGCAGTCATTGGTGCTGCCACCAACGTTGGTGACAGGCACCGCCATCGCTTAAGTCCTCTTAACCCTGTCGCCTGCGTGGCTGAATCCTGCGGCACAGGGGGCACAATGCAGCCAGAGAGGTGCCGCCATGAATCTTCAGCCCTACGACAAAGCCACCCAGCGCGCATTGAGCGCCGAATATCCGCATCATCCCGTCGCCGGCCAGGTGGCGCTGGTCACCGGCGCATGCTCAGGGCTGGGCGAGGGCTGCGCGCGACACCTGGCAGCGGCCGGCGCCGCGGTGGCGCTCAACGACGTCAGCGACCCGCAGCGCGCGCAGCCGATCCTGGAGGACATCACCGCGGCTGGTGGCACGGCCGCGTTCTTTCAGGCCGACGTCTCCGACGAGGCGCAGGTGCTGGGCATGTACGAGCAGATCCGGGCGCGCTTCGGCACGCTGGACATCCTGGTCGCCAACGCCGGATTGCAGCGTGACGCGGCCATCGAAGACATGAGTGTGGCGCAGTGGGACACGGTGATGGGCGTGAACCTGAAGGGCCAGTTCCTGTGCGCGCGCGAGGCCATCAGGGAATTCCAGCGACGCGGCCGGCGCGAGGTTTCCCGCGCGCTTGGCAAGGTCATCTGCATGAGCTCGGTACACGAGCAGATTCCCTGGGCGCATCACGTCAACTACGCGGCCTCCAAGGGCGGCGTGAAACTGATGATGCAGACGCTTGCCCAGGAAGTGGCCGGACGTGGCATCCGCGTCAACGGTATCGCGCCCGGCGCGATCGCCACGGCCATCAATCGCAAGGCCTGGGATACCCCGCAGGCCGAGGCGAAGCTGCTGGACCTCATACCCTACAATCGCGTGGGCGTGCCGGATGACATCGGCCGCGCCGCGGTGTGGCTGGCCAGCGATGCCAGCGACTACCTGTGCGGCAGCACGCTGTTCATCGATGGCGGCATGACCACCTTCGAGAGCTTCTCCGAAGGCGGCTGACATGCCCACCGCCGAACACCGGCGCCTGGCGGAAAACGCCGCGGAACCGCACCCGTGGTACCGCTGGGGACCGTATGTCAGCGAGCGCCAGTGGGGCACGGTGCGCGAGGACTACTCCGACGACGGCGACGCCTGGGCATACTTCCCGCACGACCACGCCCGTTCGCGCGCCTATCGCTGGGGCGAGGATGGCATCGCCGGCTTCAGCGACCGGCATGGTCTGCTGAACTTCACCATTGCAGTCTGGAATGGCCGGGACCCGATCCTCAAGGAGCGGCTGTTCGGCCTGAACAATACCGAGGGCAACCACGGCGAGGACGTCAAGGAGCTGTACTTCCACCTCGACGGCCTGCCTTCGGGCGCCTACCTGAAGGCGCTGTACCGCTATCCACTGGCGCCCTACCCCTACACGAGCCTGCTTGCGCAGAATCGCGCGCGCGGTGTCCTGGAGCGCGAATACGAACTCCTGGATACCGGGATCCTGGACGGCAATGCCTTCCTGGATGTGCAGGTCGAGTACGCCAAGGCCACCGCAGAGGACATACTGTGGCGCATCACCGTGACGAACCGGGCGACAGCCGAGGCGCCCTTCTGGCTGCTGCCACAGGTCACGGCACGCAACACCTGGAGCTGGGGCGAGCCCGGAGCACGCGCCGAATTGCGCCTGGAGGGCGATCGCGTGCGGCTGCACTGCGATCACTATGGCGCGCGCTGGCTCAGCTGCGACGGGCCCTGCACGCCTCTGTTCACCGAAAACGAGACCAACAACGAACGGCTGTTCAATGCGCCGAATGCCTCGCGCTACGTCAAGGACGCGTTTCATCGCCTGCTGATCGACGGCGACATGCAGGCCTGCAATCCGGGCAACGCCGGCAGCAAGCTGGCGCTGATGATCAACGGCAAGCTGGCCCCGGGACAAAGCCGCACCATGCGACTGCGCTTCCGGCCACAGGAGGACGGCAATGCGTTTGCGGATTTCGATGCCATCTTCGCGCAGCGCCTTGCCGAGGCCGATGAATTCTACGACTCCGTGCAGGCACGGGTCCTGCCCGAGCATCGACAGATCCAGCGCCGCGCCTTTGCCGGTCTGATCTGGTCGCGACAGTTCTACCACCTCGACGCGGACCGCTGGTCGCGCGGCGACAGTGGCCGCGCCGCGCCACCGCCGGGCCATGCCACGCGCAACGCGAACTGGGAACACCTGCACGCCGCGGATGTGCTGTCGATGCCGGACAAGTGGGAATACCCGTGGTTTGCCGCCTGGGACCTGGCCTTTCACATGATCCCCTACACGCTGATCGACCCCCAGTTCGCCAAGCAGCAACTCACGCTGCTGCTGCGCGAGTGGTACATGCACCCCAATGGCCAGATCCCCGCGTATGAATGGAATTTCTCGGACGTCAATCCGCCCCTGCACGCCTGGGCGGCGCATCGGGTGTTCCAGATCGAGCGCCGGCTGACCGGCCAGGGCGACTACCTGTTCCTGGAGCGCGTCTTCCAGAAGCTGCTGCTGAATTTTCCGTGGTGGACGAACCGGCTGGATGCGGGCGACGACAACGTGTTCGAGGGCGGCTTTCTCGGACTCGACAACATCGGCATGTTCGACCGGAGCAAGCCGCTGCCGGATGGCATGGTGCTGGAGCAGTCCGATGCCACGAGCTGGATGGCGCTGTACTGCCTGAACATGCTGGGTATCGCGATTGATCTGAGCGCCAGGGATGCCGCGTACGAGGACGTGTGCAGCAAGTTCTTCGAGCACTTCATCTACATCGCCAGTGCCATGCACCGCAAGGGCCTGTGGGACGAGGAGCAGGGCTTTTATGGAGATGTCATCAACTGCCCCGACGGCACAAGCATTCCGGTGCGGCTGCGATCGCTGGTCGGATTGCTGCCCATCGTTGCCAGCATCGTGGTCACCAGCGAGGACCTGAAGCGGCTGCCGGCCTTCGACCGGCGCATGCAGTGGTTCATCCGGCACCGACCGGAGCTGGTCGCCGATTTCACCTGGTGGAGCCACAGCGAGGAGCGGCCTTTGCAGGTGCTGTCGGTGGTGGACCCCGGGCGCCTGCGGCGGGTGCTCGCGCGCATGCTCGACGAGCAGGAGTTTCTCGCGCCGTTCGGCATTCGCGCGCTGAGCCGGTCGTACGAGCACAACCCCTTCACCATGCAGCTCGACGGTCAGCAGTACACGGTGCGCTACACACCGGCCGAAGCCGCTTCACGGGTGTTTGGCGGCAACTCCAACTGGCGCGGCCCGGTGTGGTTCCCCGCCAACTACCTGCTGATCGAGGCATTGCAGCGCCACGGCGTGGTGCTCGGCGAAGACTGGAAGGTCGAATATCCCACCGGCTCCGGCCGGCAATGCTCACTGGAGGAAGTGGCACACGACCTGTCGCGCCGCCTGATCTCCATCTTCATGCCCGATGCGCACGGCAGGCGCCCGGTGCATGACGATGCGCGCTACGCCAACGACCCGCTGTGGCGCGAGTTGCTGCTGTTCCATGAATACTTCCACCCGGAGACCGGCCGCGGCGTCGGCGCCAGCCATCAAACCGGATGGACGGCGGTGGTGGCCAAGATGATCGACCAGTT
The DNA here is from genome assembly GCA_963812195.1 of uncultured Gammaproteobacteria bacterium. Classification (GTDB taxonomy): domain Bacteria; phylum Pseudomonadota; class Gammaproteobacteria; order Steroidobacterales; family Steroidobacteraceae; genus ZC4RG30. The sequence goes on along the minus strand of CAWEUI010000013.1, from coordinate 457,033 downwards.
GCGCCGCACCTGAGCCCGGCCGGGCGGGGTGCCGGCGCATGGCTTCAGTGAAACCGCCCGTTTTCCAGGAAGGACGCCACCTGTTCGGCCGCCTGGCCGGACATCCACAGACCCGCGTGGGTGGCCTTCACTTCGCAATGGTCCGTCGCACCGTCGATCATGGTTTCCGCCACGGCCACCGTACCGTCATTCGGGCCGTCGATCGGCCCCAGCAGACGCCCCAGGCCAAGCGGCGTCACGCCGGCTATCACGCCGAGCTGGGGCGCAAAGGGCCAGTGCGGTGGCACGCCCTGCGGCAATACGGCGGCGCCCAACTGCCCCAGCAGGCGCTTCGCAGGCCCCCTGGCGGCCAGCACGCGCGCGCTCTGGCTGCCGCGCACCGGCGAGCCCATGAACACCACACGGCAGAACTCACCGCTGAAACGCGCGACGGGCAGCAGGCCGAGTTCAAAGGCGCGGTAGATGATCAATCCGCCCAGGCTGTGGCCGACCAGATGCACCGGCTGCAGGGTGCGGCGCGCGATGGCCAGGACCCGGTTGGCGCAGCGCCGCGCCACCACATCCATGGACTCGGCCAGCGAGGAGTACGCCAGCACCGTCAGGCGCAGGCCATGGGCCGCCAGATGGCGCCGCAGCAGGAAGGATTCGGCGCCGGTCATCCACAGGCCGTGGACGAACAGCACCGAACCCCTAACGATCGGGCTGCGGGGTGCGGACACGGATCGACAGTTCGCGCAACTGCGCCTCGCTCACCGGCGTCGGTGCGTCGGTGAGCGGATCCGCCGCGGTCTGCGTCTTCGGGAAGGCGATGACGTCGCGGATGCTCTCGGCACCGGCCATCAGCATGACCAGCCGGTCCAGACCGAAGGCCAGGCCACCGTGCGGCGGCGCGCCGTACTTCAGCGCATCGAGCAGGAAGCCGAACTTGCGCTGCGCCTCCTCGGCGTCGATGCCCAGCAGCGTCGAACACCGCCGACTGCATCTCGGCGCGATGGATACGCACCGAGCCCCCGCCGATTTCCGAGCCGTTCAGCACCATGTCGTAGGCCTGGGCCATCGCCTTGCCGGGATCGGCGGCCAGTGCGGCCGGGTCGTCGGCCTGCGGCGCGGTGAACGGGTGGTGCATGGCCACCCAGCGGTCGGCGTCCGCTGTCGAACTCGAACATCGGGAAGTCCACCACCCACAGCGGACGCCAGCCATGCTCCACCAGCTTCAGGTCGTGGCCCAGCTTCAGTCGCAGTGCACCCAGCGCGTCGCAGACCACCTTGGCGGTGTCGGCGCCGAAGAAGATCAGATCGTTGTCGCGGGCGCCGGTGCGCTCCAGGATGCCGGCCACCGCCGCATCGCTGAGGAACTTCAGGATGGGCGATGCCAGGCCTTCGCGGCCTTTGGCCACCTCGTTCACCTTGATGTACGCCAGGCCCTTGGCGCCGTAACGTGCCACGTACGCCGTGTAAGCGTCGATCTCGCTGCGGCTGAACGCGCCGCCGCCGGGTGCGCGCAGCGCCGCCACGCGACCCTGCGGGTTCTTTGCCGGGCCGGCGAATACCTTGAATTCGCAATCCGCGACCAGATCGGCGACGTCGACCAGTTCCAGCGGCACGCGCAGGTCCGGCTTGTCCGACCCGTAGCGGCGCATGGCCTCGGCATGGCTCATGCGCGGGAAGGGATTGTGCAGCGGCACCTCGACCACTTCGGCGAACACCTCGCGGACCAGCCCCTCCATCAGGTCCATGATCTGGTCCTGCGACAGGAAGGAGGTCTCGATGTCGAGCTGGGTGAACTCCGGCTGGCGGTCGGCGCGCAGGTCCTCGTCGCGGAAGCAGCGCACGATCTGGTAGTAGCGGTCGAAGCCGGCCACCATCAGCAGCTGCTTGAAGATCTGCGGCGACTGCGGCAGCGCGAAGAACTGCCCGGGGTGCGTGCGGCTGGGCACCAGGTAGTCGCGCGCGCCCTCCGGCGTCGCCTTGGTCAGCATCGGCGTCTCGATGTCGATGAACCCGTGCGCATCCATGTAGCGGCGCATGCTGCTGGTCACCTGGTGGCGCAGGCGCAGGCGCCGGCTCATCTCCTCGCGGCGCAGGTCGATGTAGCGATAGCGCAGGCGCGTCTCCTCGCCCACCTGTTCGTCGAGCTGGAACGGCAGCGGCTCGGAGCGGTTCAGGACCGTCAGCCTGGTGGCCAGCATCTCCACCTTGCCGGAGGGCAGGTTCGCGTTGACCGTGCCTTCCGGGCGGGCGCGCACCTTGCCCGACGACCTGGATGACGAACTCATTGCGCAGGCGCTCGGCTTCCATGAACAGCTGCGGCTGGTCCGGATCGAAGACCACCTGCAGCAGCCCCTCGCGGTCGCGCAGGTCGACGAAAATCACCCCGCCGTGGTCGCGGCGCCGGTGCACCCAGCCGGCGACGGTCACCTCCTGACCGGTGAGCGCTTCGTTGACCTGGCCGCAATAGTGGCTGCGCATTGCAATCCCGTAATGAAAAATGGGGTTGCGCAGTATATCGGGTCCGTGGCCTTGTACCCCCGCGCCTGCTGCCGTACCTTGCTTTCACGAGGCCTTGAAGCGGGGACGGCCAGCCGTCCCGGCGACGGGCAGGTACCGATTTCACCAGGAGACTCCACATGAACGCCCAGCTTCAGCCCGGCCAGGTCGCCGACTACCGCCTGCTCATCGGCGGCAAGCTCGTCCCCGGCGCCGCCACCTTCGACGTCATCAATCCGGCCACCGAACAGGTGGTGGCCAAATGTCCGCGCGCGGACATCAAGCAGCTCAACGAGGCGGTCGCTGCGGCCAAGGGTGCATATCCGGCCTGGGCGGCGCGACCCCTGGCCGAGCGCCGCGCCCTGCTGATGAAGCTGGCCGACGCCATCGATGCCAAGGCGCCGGAACTGGCCCCGCTGCTGACCCAGGAGCAGGGCAAGCCGCTGGGCGGCGCCTTCTTCGAGCTGATGGCGGCCAGCGCCAATATCCGCGGACTGGCCGGGCTGGACCTGCCCGATACGGTGCTCTCCGAAGACGCGGAGACGAAGGTCATCCGCCAGCGCCGTCCGCTGGGCGTGGTGGCGGCGATCACGCCGTGGAACTTCCCGGTGATCATGATGGCGACCAAGCTCACGCCCGGCGCTGCTGGCCGGCAACACCGTGGTGGTCAAGCCGGCGCCGACCACGCCGCTGACCTCACTGAAGGTGGGCGAGCTGTGCGCGGAAATCTTCCCCCCGGCGTGGTCAACGTGATCGCCGACGCCAACGATCTGGGCAGCTGCGCTGACCAGCCATCCGGACGTGGCCAAGGTGGCCTTCACCGGCTCGACCACCACCGGCCGCAAGGTCATGGCCAGCGCCGCGCAGACGCTCAAGCGCCTGACGCTGGAGCTGGGCGGCAACGATGCCGCCATCGTGCTCGACGACGTCGATCCGAAGCAGATCGCGCCCAAGCTGTTCTTCGCCGCCATGGTCAATTCCGGCCAGGTGTGCCTGGCCGCCAAACGCATCTTACGTGCCCGAATCCATATACGACGCGGTCGTCACCGAGCTGGGCAAGCTCGCCACCGCGGCCAAGGTGGGCAACGGCCTGGAGGAAGGCGTGGAATTCGGGCCGGTGCAGAACCGCATGCAGTTCGAAAAGGTCAGCGCCATCGTCGAGGACGCCCGCAAGCAGGGCAAGGTCATCGCCGGCGGCGAGCCGCACAAGGGGCCGGGTTTCTTCATCCACCCGACCATCGTCAGCGGCCTGCCGGATTCGGCCCGGCTGGTGTGCGAGGAGCAGTTCGGCCCGGTGATGCCGGTGCTCAAGTACAAGACCATCGACGAGGCCATCGAGCGCGCCAACTCCTCCGAGTACGGCCTGGGTGGAACGGTCTGGTCGAAGGACACCGATCGGGCGGTGGAAGTGGCCAAGCGGCTGGACACCGGCACGGTGTGGATCAACAAGCACCTGGACCTGCCGCCGACCGTGCCCTATGGCGGCGTGAAGCAGTCGGGCTTCGGCGTGGAGCTGGGGCAGCAGGGGCTGGAGGAGTTCACGCAGCTGCGGATATTGAACGTGGCGAAGTAGCCGGACGCCTCTTGCGCAAGGTACTCCGACGCCTGCGCGCGATCGGCAAGTCGCTTCGTGGCGGCGCCCGGTTCGATTGCCCGTGCTGCGGCTGGCAGGGGGTCTTCCTGGACCTCGATGTCCCGACGGGCTTTCGACCGGACGCGGAGTGCCCCTCGTGCGGCGCCCGCGAACGGCATCGGCTGCAGTATCTGGTCATAGACGGCATCCTGCGAAACATGCCGACTGGCAGGATGAAGATGCTGCACTTCGCGCCGGAACCGTTCTTCCGCAACATGTTCGGAAATCTGTTTGGCGACTACGAAACGGCCGACATGGGTCGTTCCGATGTCGATCACCAGGTCGATCTGCAGGCGCTGCCCATGCCATCCGGCACCTACGACGTCGTCTACGCATCCCATGTGCTCGAACATGTGCCGAACGACCGGGCCGCCATCGCCGAGATCCGCAGGATCCTCAAGGCCGGCGGATTTGCCGTACTGCCGGTTCCCGTCGTCTCCGACGTGACCGTCGAATATGCGCAACCCAATCCACTGGAGTCGATGCATGTCCGGGCGCCTGGTCCGGACTACTTCGACAGGTACCGCGAGTTCTTCGATCAGGTCGAGATCGTGAACTCCAATGCATTTGACGAACGCTACAGGACCTATGCGCTGGAACGACGCCGCGAAGGCCAGGTCAGGCTACCCGACTACGTACCGATCTGTCGTGCCTGAGGCACGACATTCGCAGATCAATGCGGCGGCTTGCGGCACAATACGCGTGATCTCTGGCGGACACCTTCGGGACCGGATACTGACGGCAAATGAAGAAGCTTCTGCAATCGGGCCTGGCGTTGAGTCGCGGGCCGATCGCGCGTGGCTCGATCCGCAGCGTAACCATCCGGGTCGCCGGCCTTGCGGTCTCTTTCGTGCAGGCCATTCTCGCCGCCCGCATCCTGGGTCCCGAGGGCTATGGAATCGCCGCGGTCACACTGTCCACCGCGCAGATTGCGGCGACGCTGGCTGCATTCGGTTACGGGCCGCTGGCAGTGCGGGAACTTGCCCGCTTTGGCGCCCGGGGCAGCACCGAGCGGTACGGGATTCGCCCGCACAAGTCTCCGCCAGGTTGTCGTGCTGGCCGCGATCGCCACCGTTGGGCTCGTGATAGTGGCGCTGGCTGGACTGATCCCGCACAGCTATCGCTCGGCGATGCTGGTCGGCGCGTTGGTTGTCATGCCGGTGGCACTGCTGCAGCTTCAGCGGGGCATTTCACAGGGCCTGGGACGGATCGTGCTGGCACAGGCACCTGGCGAATTGCTCCGCCCGACGCTGTTCGTCGCCTTTCTGATATCTGCCGCGGCGATGCGCCTGCCTGTGGAGCCGCGGGCCTACCTGGCCGCGATCGCGGTGACCGCCTGTATCGCCCTGGCTCTGGCGTTGCCTCTCATGCTGCGCCATATCCGCACGGAAGGTCCGGCAACGGCCGGCCCTGCCGAGCGCCGACGCTGGCGCGCGGAGGCCATGCCGTATCTGGCGATTTCGCTGGTTGGAATTGCACTCGGCGAGATCAACACTCTGTTGCTTGGCTGGCTCGCCACACCGCACGAGGCCGGTTTGTTCTCCAGCCGGTTGCCCGGCTGGCGCCCCTGATGGTGTTGCCTGTCCAGGCAGCGGGAATGCGCTTTGCGCCGCGCATTTCCGAGCTGTGGGAGCAGGGACAGCTGGAAACCATCAGAAGGCTGAGCCGGATCTTTCACGCTTACGACTCTGGCTCTCACCATCCTCGTCGCGCTGACACTTGCGGGGGCGGGCCCCTGGATTCTGGCCGCCTTCGGCCACGAGTTCACGGGCAGTGCCAGGCTGCTCTGGATCGTCGCGGGTGCGCAGATCTTCAACGCAGCATGCGGCCCGGTTGGCATGCTGCTGACGACCCGCGGGCGCACCCGGGCCGCCCTCGCCGGTCAGATCGCCGGTCTCGCGGCGAGTTGCGGCACGGGGTTGTGGCTGATCCCCGAACATGGCGCGCTTGGCGCCGCCATCGCCATGGCGGCGGGCATCGTGGCTTGGAACGTCGCCATGCTGACCCTGCTGCGAACATCGCCGGAAGTGACCGGATGAGGAGACGATGAACTTGCAGAATGCCGCGGAATCAGGCGGGAGCGAGAGGACGGCGCCTTTTGACAATCGCCTGTCGTTTGGGCGCGGCAGGTTGCATCTGGCGTTTGAGCTTGGCAACAAGCGGATTGCCTACGCCTACATCCGGAAGAATGGATGCTCGGCCTTCAAGCGCGCCCTTGGCTTCGATCCATCGATTTCCATAGAGAAGGTCGAACCACATCACCCATATCGGCCCGGCCACTTCGACGCCACGATCTTCGTATGGCGCGATCCGCTGGAGCGTGTGATCAGCCTCTACAAGAACAAGGTTCTCGACAGGAACAACGCCGCGGACATCCTGAATACCTATCGCGATGTCATGGGCGAAGAACCGGCGGATTTCGAGCGGTTTGTCGAATTCGTCTGCATGGAGAAGGATCCGCACTGCTGGAACCAGCGCGGCCACCTGATGCGGCTGCGCTATACCCATGCAATCCCGTTGCGCCACCTGCACGCGGCCATGTGCGACATCGTCGGGCACCAGGCGGCCGAACCGTTCGCCGCAAGGGCCAATGCAACGCAGGACCAGCCGGTGGAGGTTTCGCCGCGAGCCATGGCGCTTATACGCAGACACTATGCGAGGGACTACGCCATGATCCGTCGCATCAATGGCAAACGTTAGAGGTGAACCGCTGTGGATCAGGACGGGATCATGCCAGTGGCGCCTGCGAAGGCAAGGCGCGGCTCGTTCCTGCAAGAAACGACAGCGCTGACAGCGCTTTGACAAGGAACCGACCCGCAACGAATGGCAGATGATCCAGCAGTGGATCGAAAAAGCCGGCCATCCGGGGAACGATCGGATCAAGCACACGCCCGACAACCGCAAGAGCCGGCCTGGAGCGAGCGTCGAAGCGCGCATACCCGAGTTCCCGGTACGCAACAGGGTGTCGTTGCGCAAACAGCCCGGCGTTACCTCGTCCGGCCTCGGCGATCTTCCGACACACGCCGGGCAATGTCAGAGCATCCATGTGCCTGACGATTGCGGCGGGCGTCCACGCGATTTCTCCAAGTGTGGCCAGACGCAGCAACAGGTCGCGATCCTCGAACCCGTAACCCCTGTAGCTGCGATCCAGTCCACCCGCGGCGAGATACGCCTTGCGACGCATGCAGCTGTTGGCGGTGCTGCCCACCGTACCGGACACTCGCGCAAGGCGCACGGCCCGCCGTTCGGCGACATCCTCCTGGTAGCGGCTCCAGAATCCTTCGCCATGGCCGTGCACGGCGCCGTTACTTGCGACAATCTTGGCGTCCGACAGCGCACTGATGTGGGTGGCGAGCAGATCCGCATTGGCAGGAAGACAGTCGGAGTCGATTACCATCACCAGGTCGCCGCGCGCAGCATCAATACCACGCGCGACGGCGGTACTGCGTCCTGAATTCTCCGGCACCACGATGATCCGCGTGACCTCGTCAGCCAGCGCGCGGATAACCTCGGCATGTGGCGGACCAGAACCATCGTCGACGACGATCGCCTCGCACGACCAGCCGGCTGGCAGCTTCTGCCCGCGCAGCGCATGCACCAGCCTCGAAGCCCCGCTGCTGTCGCGATAGCAGGGAACCACCACCGACACGGTATTGACTGTTTCGTCGCTCATGGATTCCTGGCGGCCGGCATTCAGCGCCGCTCCGCGGACCCGCCCAGTGAGATCCGTATGGACTCCAGCCAGGACGCGATCTTGATGGTGGCTGCGACAGCCAGCACCCTCAGCCGGTCGAACCTGCTCAATTCACGGCAAGTTGCGATCCACAGCAATGACGCGAGGACTCCTCGATGTGGCCGCAGGGACTGAAGCCTGCCTGCGGCAAATCCGCAATGCCGCAAATGATGACGGCCGGCGACCACCCGGCGGGCCTGGCGGATGGCACCGGCCAGCGAGGTTCGTGGCGAAGTCGCAACGACGGCGCCCGGCACGAACACGGTTTCGATACCGGCATCCGCGGCGCGCCAGGCCCACTCCCGGTCACCCCCAGACAGCAGTGACTCCTCGAACGGACCGACGCGTTCAAACACGCCCCGGCTGCAAAACAGGTTTGCGGTCACCGAGAATCCCCTGGCGGAAACATTCGCCGCCTGCTGGAATCCGACCAATGACTGGTAGAGCGCGACGGCGGTTCGTGCCGGTGCGACAAGCATCCGGACGTTGCCGCCGGCAATCACATCTCGCCCGGCGCTCTGAAGTGCGCGCAGCCCGTTCTCCAGCCAGTCCTCCTGTGGAATGCAATCCGCGTCAGTGAAGGCCAGGTACGCACCTCTGGCCGCACGCACGCCCGCGTTTCTTCGCCGCATACGACCCGGGCCTGCCGCATTGGATCAGCGACAGCTGCAGCAGTGGCGAAACCGGCAGGACAATCGGCGGATTCGATCCGTTGTCGACCACCACCACGTCGAACTGGTCCACTGGCACTGTCTGCCGCGCAAGGCCCTCCAGACAGGCACGGATGCCGTCCGGATCTTCGAACACTGGAACAATGACGCTGATACGTGTCTTGCCGGACATCGCTGTATCTACCCGTTTCTTGTCGGTGTGTCGGCACGTGCGATGCAGTCGTAGATGCCTTCCAGCTTGCGGGTACAGATTTCAAGGCTGAACCGTTCCTCGATGAAGCGCGATGCCGCCGCGGAAGCAGTCGCGGCGAGATCATCGTCCACCAGCCAGGCAGCGAGCCGTTCGACAAGCTGTTCGAGATCCCCTTCCGGGAAAGCGTGGCCGGTGACGCCGTGGATCAACCCTTCCTCGGCGCCACCCCGGGCGGACGTCACCACCGGCACACCGCAGGCCTGCGCCTCGAGCAGCACGAGACCAAACCCTTCGGCGTCTCCATTGGCGGCGGTCACGCTGGGCAGGCAAAACACCCTCGCTTCATGCAAGTGCTCGATGATTTCGTCCCGGCCGCGTGCTCCGGGGAATTCCACGGCCACGTGCAATTCGTCCGCCAACTGCCGCGCGGCCGCAAGCAGGGGACCATTCCCGATCATCACCAGCTCGGCATCGGCGATCTGCGCTCTCAGCCTCGCGAAGGCGCGAACCAGAAGCAGAGGCCCCTTCTTTTCCACCATCCTGCCGACGAAGAGTATGCGCTTGCGGCGCGCAGGAAGCGGCGCCCCACCCGGTCGGAAGCGCATGGTGTCCACGCCAATGTGGGCGACGTTCACCCTGTCCCCGGGAATGCCGTATTCGATGGCCTGATTCCTGATCGCAAGCGAAACCGCAATGAAGTGCACCGCAGGGTCCGCTGCCATTTGCAGCAGCCGGCGGGGGTACATCCTGCGACGCAGGCCACCATGCCCGGACTCCCACCAGTCGCGCCTCGTATTGATGTCGAAGCCGTGCAATGTGACCAGCAAGGGCAATCCGGCTGACCTCACACTGGGCCAGACGTCGGTCGCATCCGTTCCGAAATGTGCATGCACCAACGCAACGCGCATCGCCCGCAGCGCAGTGGCGACGCGCGGCAAACGCCAGCCGAGCATCAATCGGGCACGGAAGGACAGCATGTTGCCCCTCGGCAGCTCGACGAAGCCGGATTCAAGGGACGCGATCCCCTGCGGCAACCGCCTAAATCCAGTGGACACTGGTTGCCAGTTGCGCAAGGCACTGATCTGGTCGCGGATGAAGGTCTCCGAGAGGGCCAGAAAGTCCGCCCTGAAGATCGCGACGCGGTTCATGTAGCCGCATGTCCCACGGCAGACTTGTAAATCGCGTCGAGCCTGGCGGCACTGTGCAAGCGCGAGAAGTTCGAAGCGGCGTGAACGCGCCCGGCCTCACGAAATGCATTCGCAAGACCGGGGTCTGACAGCAGTCGCAGCACAGCCTGCGCGATCTGTGACGGCGAACGCTCCTCCACCAGCAGACCGGTGCGCTCGTGGATGATGGCGTCAGGGATGCCACCAACCCGGCTCGCGACGACCGGCACACCCGCAAAGAGCGCCTCGACGAAGGTATTGCCCTGGGCCTCGGTCCATTCGCCGGGGATATCAATGGAAGGACCGACGAACACGTCCGCAATGGCGAAGTACTCGTAGATCCGGGTATGCGGCACGGCACCGACGAATGTCGTGGCCGATTGCAGATCCAGTTCCTGCACCAGCGATTCCAGTGCCTTGCGCTCCGGACCATCGCCAACGATCAGCAGCTTCACCCGACGCTGGGCCAGAATCTGTGGCAGCGCCTCAATGAGGTATCGCACGCCCTTGGCTTCGATCAGCCGGCCGACGAACAGGATCAGGCCGGTATTCGTGTCAGCGAACCCTGCCCGGTCGCTGGCGTTCGCCGCTGTGCTGTCGAACGGCGTCGTGCCGGTCGGAACCACCGACAGCGCCCGCGGGCAGCAAAGGGCCTCCACTTCGGACCGGGTCGAACTGCTGTTGGCAACGACGTGATCGGCATTGCGCAACGCCCACCTCTTGATCGCGCGCAGCAAGCCTCCGCGAAACCCGTAGATGTCTGCGCCGTGCACGGAGATCACATGTGCCACGCCGGAGCGCGACAACAGCTGCCCGACAATACCCTGCGGAATCACCCAGTGCGAGTGGATCAACATCGGTCGTCCGCGCCGAATCAAGACCAACGCGCTCAGCAATTCGGCCACGACGAACAACGGCACAGCGAGCAGGTTCAGGGGATTTCGCTTCAGGTTCACAGCCGCCCCACCGTTGTAGCAGAGCCGCTGCCATGCCGCGGGCCACAGATACCGGAATCGATGGAATACCACTCCGTCGATGACTTCCCGCCTCCGCAGGCCCGGCGCATGGGGCGCAAGAATCTCCACCTTCCAGCCCAACTCACACAGGTCGCGGGCCATGTTCAGGATGAACGGCGCGGTGGCGTCTCCCGGGAAGCGCGGCGCACTGGAGACAAGAAACAGGACCCTCCGCGGATCCGGCTTTGCCATTCGGCGTTGGCCTCAGAATCCAGCAGTTGACGCAGGCCCCGCCGCACGCGCCCGCTCCACTTCGGCTCGCAACTGCCGCGTGCGCACCTCTTCGAGCAGCACGCGGTTGGCCGCCACCAGATCGGCGAGAATGCCCGCCGCGTATACCACCACAGCCGTGAGCGACAACACCCCGGCGAGGATCAGCGACTGCACATGCCCCTGCCCCTCTCCCTTCGCGAACAGGGTCAGAAAACGCACACCGATCGCCAGAGCGGGCAACATGAACAACGTGCCGACATACAGGAAGAAGCGCAGCGGCTTGTAGAGGATGAAGATCCGCACGATTGTCAGCAGGGAACGGCGCACGTAGGAGGGCAGGGAGCGGACCAGGCGTGACGGCCGTATCGGTGCATTGACGGTGACCGGCACCGAGGTGATGGCGATGTTCTTGCGGCCGGCCTGGATGATGGTTTCCAGCGTATATGTGTAGTTGCTGAACACGCACAGGCTCAGCGCCGCCTCGGCGTGCATCGCCCGGAAGCCGCTCGGCGCGTCCGGCACGCGGGTATTGCTGGCAATCCGTACTACCGCACTTCCCAGGCGCTGCAGAATCTTCTTCACCGGCGAGAAGTGCTCCACACCCATGATGGGCCGTTCGCCGATCACGATCTGCGCACGACCTGCGACGATGGGTTCGACCAGCGCCGGAATGCATGACGCGTCGTACTGGTTGTCGGCATCCGTGTTGACGATGACGTCGGCTCCGGCCTTCAGGCAGGCCTCCAGGCCGACCACAAAAGCGCGAGCCAGTCCCTGATTCCGCGGCAGCGACACGACATGATCGACTCCGGCCTGGCGCGCGACATCCGCGGTCCGGTCGGTACTGCCGTCATCGATGACCAGCCATTCGACCCGGTCGAAGCCAGGCACGTGGCGCGGCAACGCGGCAAGCGCATGCGGCAAGGCCTGCGCTTCGTTGTAGCATGGGATCTGGATCAGGAGCTTCGGCATGCCGGTAACGATGGCTGGGCGCCCGGAAGATGTAAAGTCGGGCGCTGCGCAATGGGGACTGGGTCTCGCATGCGCCCTGCTGTGGGCGGCGAAAATCTGGCTCATTCCGCGGCTGAACATCAACTGGGACGAGTTCTACTTCCTGAGCAACGTTCACGCCGCGGCGCGCGGCGAATTGACCCACGGCTTCCAGACTGCCTATACGCATCTGTTCACCTGGCTGCCGCACATGGCCGGCGACGAGATCTCGCAGATTCGCGCGGCGCGCCTGGTAACGGTCGTTCTGCTGGGAATCAGCGCGCTGCTGATCCAGCGACTGTCGATGCGCTGGTTTACTCCTGCCGCCGCATGGACTGCAGCATTGGCCTTCCTGGCCATGTGGCCTTCGCTGAAGCATGGTGGCTCATTCCGCGCTGATTCCCTGTTGTTGCCACTGCAACTCGGCGCGCTACTCGCCCTGACCAGTTCGCGATTGAGTGATCGCCATCGCGGAGTCGGTGCCGGCGTGCTGCTCGGATGTGCCACTGCGATCACCGTGAAGGCAGTACTGCTGGCGCCGGTCGTAGCAGCTTTCGCGATTGGCGATCGCGGGGAGTGGCGTCGGGGCCTGCAACGCCTGAGCTGGCTCGCCGCGGCAGCGCTGGCCACCGCGGCCGCGTTGCTCGGCGCACATTACCTTTCGATCCAGACTCAAGGTGGTGGCGCCGCTGCCGCGGCCGCGCAGAATGCCTGGCAAAAGACGATCCAGAACTCGCCATGGTTGCCGCAAATCGCGACCTTGCGCGCAATGATGCGCGAGGACCTGGCCTTCTGGGCAGTGGCGGTGGCCGGTCTGTGTTGGGCGCTGTGGCGCCGGATGTGGAGCGTGGCCGCCAGCGTACTGGCGCTGCTGCCGATCCTCTTCTATCGAAACAGCTACCCCTACTACTACGTGGTGATGTGGGGGCCGGCCTGCCTGCTCTTTGGCGCCGCATCCGCCGGCATCTTCGAATTCGCGTCCCGGGTCGCCCGGCCGACCTACGCCACGGTCGCGATGCTTGCCTTGCCGTCCTGCTGGCGGGACAGGGTCTGCGACACCTGCTCTACCTCGCCGCACCGCGCCAGACCGAGCAGCGCCAATTGGTGGCAGCAGTCCATCAGATCTTCCCTTCGCCAGTTGCCTATATCGACCACAGCGGCATGATCGCCTCGTTCCGCAAGGTCAACATGTTCATGACTTCCTGGGCCCTGGAACACTATCTGGCCAAAGGCAGGCCTTTCATGCCCGAGGCGCTGGCGCGCCAGCACCCGCCACTGCTGATTTCGGATCGACCGGTGTTGCTGCCCGGAACCCCCCTGTTCGGTCTGCTGCTGCCCGAGGATCAGCAGATCATTGAGGAGCAGTACCAACCCTACTGGGGCCCGATCCGCATCGCGGGGGCAGCAGCGAAATTCACCGGTCCTGGGTCCGCCACCCTGCGCCTGCCGTTCGGGGGCGAATACCGGCTGGACAGCCCGGTATCCGTTCGAATCGATGGGCGAGCTGTAGCGCCGGGCGAAGTAGTCCAGATCAGCGGGGATCATCCGACCGCGCAACTGGATGTGGACGCGCCCCCGGAAAATGCGCAAGGGCTGGTCGTCCGGCTGCTTTGGGCGGCCGCAAGGCCGCCACCGCCCAGGTCGGCCACGCCGCTCGACTATTTCGACGGTCTGTAGAATCGGGCTTACCGAACCACCGGTTGCCTGTGGGTCGGCATCACGATGCCCAGCGTCACCACCATCTTCATGGCGGCGTCGACCGACATCGTGGTTTCGCGCACCTGTTCGACCGGCACATACACGATGAGGCCGGAAGTCGGATTCGGCGTGGTCGGCACATACACACACACGTGCTTGCCACCGGTCACGTTATCGATGTCCGGCACGTCGTCGGCCGTCAGAAATCCGATGCTCCACATTTCCTTGCGCGGGTATTCGATCAGCACGACCTTGCTGAAGGCGCGGCCGGCCTTGTCGCCGAACACGGTCTCGGTAAAGCCCTTCACGCCGGAATAGATCGAGCGCACCAGAGGAATGCGGTTGAGCAGGTCCTCCCACCAGCCGACCAGTGTGGACCCGATCAGGTTGCGCAGCAGGATGCCGGTGACCAGCAGCACCAGCAGCGACAGGAGGGCGCCGAAGCCGGGCATGTGAAATCCGAACAGCACATCCGGCTGCCAGCGCTCCGGCAGCAGCGGCAGCACGGCGTCGGTCAGGTCCAGCAGGAACCGGAACGTGAGCAAGGTGACGCCAAGCGGCACCCAGACCAGCAGGCCCGTGACGAGATAGCGTCGCATCGCCCGCATGATGCGCGACATCATCGGTGGGCCCTGCCGCCCGGTCTGGTCGCCCGGCGCGACGCCCGGGGCACCGGCTTCTTCTTTGCCGGTTCGGTCTTCGGCTTTACCTCGGATCTGGATTCACTCTTGCTCGCGGGGCTGCCTTCTGCCTTGCCTTCGGTCTTGCCTTCGGTCTTGCCTTCGGTCTTGCCTTCAGGCTTCGCCTCGGACTTTTCCCCGGACTTCGCTTCACCCTTGTCGTTGTCGACCAGGTTGCGCTTCGCGTCCTTGTCGGACTTGAAGTCCGTCTCGTACCAGCCGCCACCCTTCAAGCGGAACACCGGCGCGGATACCAGCTTGACGAGCTGGCTCTTCCCGCATTCGGGGCATTTCTTCAGGGGCGCGTCACTGATCTTCTGCAGCACCTCGACCTGCGCGCCACAGGCCTTGCACTGGTATTCGTAGAACGGCATGGACCGGATTATAGGCTGTCGCGACCCGAGCCAATCAGTTGGCGCGCTTTTCGAACGTCAACCGGCCGTCCTCCACCGCCACCAGGATGCGGTTCCCCGGCGCAAACTGCCCGGTAAGGATCCGTTCGGCCAACGGATTCTCGACCTGCTGTTGGATTGCCCGCTTCAGGGGGCGCGCACCATAGACCGGGTCGAACCCCGCCTCGCCCAGCTTGTCCCGGGCTTCCCCGGACAATTCCAGCGTCATGTCCCGCTCGGCCAGCCGATTCTTCAGACCGGCCAGCTGGATGTCCACGATGGCGCGGATCTGCGCGGCACCCAGCGGGTGGAACACGATGATGTCGTCGATGCGGTTGATGAATTCAGGGCGGAAATGCGACTGCACGCGCTCCATCACCTCGATCTTCATCTTTTCGTACTGCTTCTCCCCGGCAAGCTGCTGGATCACGTCCGACCCCAGGTTGGAGGTCATGATGATCACGGTGTTGCGGAAATCCACGGTGCGGCCCTGCCCGTCCGTCAGGCGGCCATCGTCCAGCACCTGCAACAGGACATTGAACACGTCCTTGTGCGCCTTCTCGACTTCGTCGAGCAGCACCACGGAGTACGGTTTGCGCCGCACTGCTTCGGTGAGATAGCCGCCCTCCTCGTAGCCGACGTAGCCCGGCGGCGCGCCGATCAGCCGCGCCACGGAGTGCTGCTCCATGAACTCGGACATGTCGACGCGCACGATGGCGTCCTCGGTGTCGAACAGGAACTCGGCCAGCGCCTTGCACAGCTCCGTCTTGCCGACACCCGTGGGGCCCAGGAACAGGAAGGAGCCGCTCGGACGGCGCGGATCAGCCAGTCCGGCGCGCGTGCGCCGGATGGCATTGGATACGATCTTCAGGGCGTCTTCCTGTCCGACCACGCGCCTGCCCAGCGCCTCTTCCATGCGCAGCAGCTTGTCCTTCTCGCCTTCCAGCATCTTCGACACCGGAATGCCGGTCCACTTGGAGACGACCTCGGCGATCTCCTCCTCGGTGACGCTGTTGCGCACCAGCTGATTCGGCTTGACCTCTTCGGCCTGGGCCGCGGCCAGCTTCTTCTCCAGGTCCGGAATGGTGCCGTACTGCAATTCGGCCATCTTCGACAGATCGTTGGAGCGTCGCGCGGCATCCAGTTCCAGGCGCGCCTTTTCCAGGTCCTCCTTGATGGTGGCAGCGCCCTGCAAGGTGGCCTTCTCGGCCTTCCAGATCTCCTCGAGATCGGCGTATTCCTTCTCCAGCTCCTTCAGGGTTTCCCGCAGTGCCGCCAGGCGCTTCTTGGAAGCCTCATCGTCCTCCTTCTTCAGCGCCACCTCCTCGATGCGCAGCTGGATGATGCGCCGCTCCAGCCTGTCCATCTCCTCCGGCTTGGAGTCGATTTCCATGCGGATGCGCGCGGCGGCCTCGTCGATCAGGTCGATGGCCTTGTCCGGCAGCTGGCGATCGGAGATGTAGCGATGCGAGAGCTGCGCGGCCGCCACGATGGCCGGATCGGTGATCTCGACCTTGTGGTGCACTTCGTAGCGCTCCTTCAGGCCGCGCAGGATGGCGATGGTGTCTTCCACGCTGGGCTCGTCGACCAGCACCTTCTGGAAGCGGCGCTCCAGCGCCGCGTCCTTCTCGATGTACTTGCGGTATTCGTCGAGCGTGGTGGCACCCACGCAATGCAGTTCGCCGCGCGCCAGCGCGGGCTTGAGCATGTTGCCCGCATCCATGGAGCCCTCGGCCTTGCCGGCTCCGACCATGGTGTGCAGCTCGTCGATGAACAGGATCACCTGCCCTTCATGCTTGGCAAGGTCCTTGAGCACGGCTTTGAGCCGCTCCTCGAACTCGCCACGGAACTTGGCACCGGCGATCAGCGCGCCCATGTCCAGCGCGAGGATCTTCTTGTTCTTGAGCCCTTCGGGCACTTCACCGTTGATGATCCGCTGCGCGAGTCCCTCCACGATGGCGGTCTTGCCGACACCGGGCTCGCCGATCAGCACCGGATTGTTCTTGGTGCGCCGTTGCAGCACCTGCACGGTGCGGCGGATCTCGTCGTCGCGGCCGATCACCGGATCGAGCTTGCCGCCGGCCGCACGCTCGGTCAGGTCGATGGTGTACTTGGACAGCGCCTCGCGACTTTCCTCCGCATTGGGGTCGTTGACGGCCTCGCCGCCGCGGACCTCGTTGACCGCCTTGTCCAGCTTGGCCTTGGTCAGCCCGTGGCTCTTCAGGATGCGCCCCAGCTCACCGCGATCCTCCAGCACCGCCAGCGCGAACATCTCGCTGGAGATGTACTGATCGCCGTGCTGCTGGGCCAGCTTGTCGGTGATGTTCAGCGCCCGCTGCAGGTCCTGGGATACATGGACTTCGCCGGGAGTACCTTCGACCTTCGGCAGCCGATCCAGCAACGCGACCAGCTCGCCACGCAGCTTGGCGCCATTCACGCCGGCCTTGGTGAACAGCGGCTTCAGGCTGCCACCCTGCTGGTCCAGCAGCGCCAGCAGCAGGTGTACCGGCTCGATCATCTGGTGGTCACGGCCGACGGCCAGTGACTGGGCGTCGGCCAGGGCGTTCTGGAAGCGGCTGGTCAGTTTGTCGTTGCGCATAGCAGCCTTCTTTGGGGGCAGCTCACGTTGATTCAATGGGCAGCTTCGCCGGGGCGGTGCTCCGAAGGCAAGCCCTGGGTGGGTCAGTGCGCAAGGACGTGCTGGATCCCGGCCACCAGTGCGACACCGGCCGCGATCAGCAGCACCTGCCAGACGCTGCTGCGGGTATCCACCCGCCGGTGCAGGCCCGGGATCAGGTCGGCCACCGCCACGTACAGCAGGCTGGCGGCCGACACCGCCAGCGCATAGGGCAGCGCCGGGCGCAGGGCCGACAGCGTGAAATAGCCCACCACGCCGCCCAGCACCGCGCCCATTGCGGCGGTGAGGTTCCAGCGCAGGGCCTGCCCGCGCGACAGGCCGCCGTGCAACAGCACGGCGAAATTGCCCACCTCGCTGGGTACCTCATGTGCCAGCACGGCCAGCCCGGTCGTCACGCCCAGATTCACGTCGATCAGGAATGCCGCGGCGATCAACACGCCGTCCAGCATGTTGTGCATGGTCTCGCCGACCAGCAGCATGGTGCCCGGCGCAAGGCGGTGTCGATCGAATTCACCTTCGGGTGAGTGGGTCTCGCAGTGGTCTTCGTGGCAATGACGCCACAGCACCAGCTTTTCCAGGACGAAGAACAGCGCGATGCCGCCGAGCAAGGCGATCCCGACCGTGCCGTAACCTGCCGGACCGGCCAGCTCGATGGCTTCGGGCAGCAGGCCCAGCAGCGCCGCGGCCAGCAGGGCCCCGGTGGCGAAAGCCACCATCAACGGCAGCGCGCGAGCCCGGACCTTTTCCGGCACGAGCAGGAACAGGCTTGCCACCGCCACGCCGGCCATGCCACCGAACAAGGTGAAGCCGACTATCCATGCCAGAGTGTTCATGCCCGCCGCCAGATCAGGGTTGCACTGCGGCCGGTACTGGCGCGGCCCCGATGCTGTACGTCGCGTCGGTACGAGTAGAAACGAGCCTCGTCCTCATAGGTGCACCATCTGCCGCCGCCAATGCTGTCGACCCCAAGTGCGGCCAGGCGCCGGCGCGCAAGCTGGACCAGATCGCACAGCCAGCGCCCTTCCCGGCCCGCCTCGAATGCGCCATCACTGTGCACGTCAGCAGCCAGAAACGCCGCGCGCACTTCCGGACCCACCTCGAACCTGGCGGCGCCGATGCCGGGCCCGATCCAGCACACCAGCGACGTCCCTGGCGCCGCCCTTGCCCGCAACGCCTCTACCGTGGCTTCGAGCACGCCCGCCGCCAACCCGCGCCAGCCTGCATGGGCGGCGCCCACCGCCGAACCATCCGCAGCCGCGAACAGCACCGGCAGGCAATCAGCAGTCAGAACGGCGCAGACCCTGTCGCGTCGCGTTGTCACCGCGGCGTCCGCCTGCGGCACCTCGCCCGGCGGCAGCGCATCCAGGTCCGCCACCTCGCTGCCATGCACCTGACGCAGCCAGCACGGCTCCCGGGCAAGTTCCGCCGCACGGCGCAGCCGCTGGCGGTTCTCGGCCACCGCCTCGGGCAGATCGCCGACATGGGTTGCCAGGTTCAGGGAATCCATCGGGGATGCGCTGACGCCCCCGGCACGTGTGCTGGCAAGTGCCCGCACCCCCGGCGGTGCGGGCCAGTCCGCCTCCAGCAAGGGCAAGTCTGCTGCAGTCACTGATCGCCGGCGCGCAGCGCCACCAGCAGGGCCGACATGTCGGCAGGAACAGGGGACTCGACCACCACGTCGCGGCCGGTGAACGGATGTGCGAACTCGAGCCGGGCGGCATGCAAAGCCTGGCGGCGCCAGGCTGCCAGCGCCGCGCGCGCCGCCGGCCCCAGACCGGCTACCAGCTGCCGTCGCCCGCCGTACAGCGGATCACCCACCAGCGGGTGGCCGATATGGGCCAGGTGCACCCGGATCTGGTGAGTGCGACCGGTCTCGAGGCTCACGCGCAGCAGCGTATGGCGGGCGAAACGCTCTTCGATCCGGTAATGCGTCACGGCCGGGCGTCCGTCGGCACGCACCGCCTTGCGTAGCCTGTCGGTGCGATGCCTGCCGATGGGCCGGTCCACCGTACCGCCGCCCGTGAGATTGCCGACGCACAGTGCCAGATACTCGCGCCGCACCGCATGCTCGCGCATCGCCGTAACCAGCGCGGTGTGTGCCTGCAGCGTGCGCGCCACGACCAGCAGGCCACTGGTGTCCTTGTCGATCCGGTGGACGATACCGGCGCGCGGCACCTGCGCCAGCTTCGGGTCCAGCGCAAGCAGGCCGTTCTGCAACGTGTGGTGGCGATTGCCGGCACCCGGGTGAACCACAAGCCCGGCCGGCTTGTCGATTACAAGAAGTTGAGCATCCTGGTAACGCACCACCAGTGGCATGCGCTCGGCTTCGACGCGTTCATCCACCGCGGCAACAGCGCGCACGATCACGCGCTCTCCCCCGAATACCGAATCGCTGGGCCGCGCTGAGCGGCCGTCCAGCGCCACGGAGCCGTCCTTGATCCAGCCGGCCAGCCGCGAGCGCGAGTATTGCGGCAGCATCTGGGCCAGTGCCTGGTCCAGCCGCTGGCCTCCCGGGCGGCCGGGCAATGTCAGGCTCAGTTCCAGCAGCGGGGCCGCCTCGATCATTCGTCTATACTACCGTGATGTCTACCGCCACGGCCCGCGGCGCCCTGCTGCTGCTCATTCCCCTGTGCATGAACCTGATGCTCGCCGGCTGTGCGACCAACAATAATGGTCGTATCCAGAAGCTCTCGCGCAATCCTCCCGGCGTCCTGTATGAGCAGGGGCGGCGCGCGCTGCGCGCCCACGACTATTCGGCGGCAGTGGACAACTACGAGGCGCTGACCTCGCGCTACCCGTTCACGCCCGAGGCGCGGCAGGCGCGGCTGGAAATCATCTACGCGTACTACAAGCTTGGTGAAAAGGAGTCGGCGCACGATGCAGCCGATACCTTCATCAAGGAAAACCCCTCTCACCCGCATATCGACTACGCCTACTACGTTCGCGGACTGGTGGATTTTGAAGATCCGTCCCACAAGATCACGAGGTTGCTCGGCGGCGACGCGGAAGCCCGTCCGCCACAAACGGTCCGGGATGCCTTCAATTCACTGCGCACCGTGGTCACCAAGTACCCGACCAGCATCTACGCTCCTGACGCCCGGCGCCGCATGGTCTACCTGCGCAACCGCCTCGCCAAGTACGACCTGCGCGTTGCCGACTACTACATGCGGCGCGGCGCGTGGGTGGCGGCAGCACAGCGCGCACGCCAGACCATCGAGCAGTATGACGGGGCTCCTGAGGTGGAGGATGCCCTGCGCATCCTGATCCTGTGCTATCGCAAGTTGAACTACACGGAACTTGCGGACAACACCTTGCGTGTATTCAAGGACAACTTCCCCGGCGCCTCGCCGGAAGTGCCCAACAGCAAGGCCGACGGCCTGTTTGTCCGGATGTTCAAGGCCGTGTTCGGCGCCAGGTCGGAACCGGACTCTGTCCGGACAGCCGCTAGCGCCGATAGCCGTTCGTGATCGGATAGCGCCAGTCGCGCCCGAAGGCCCGGCGGCTCACGCGCACGCCGGGCGGCGCCTGGCGGCGCTTGTATTCGTTGCGCTTGACCATGTCGAGCACGCGGCCGACCACGGCACGGTCAAACCCGCGCGCGACGATCTCGTCAACCGACAGGTCCTCCTCGATGAAGGCTTCCAGAATCGGATCCAGCACGTCGTAGGGCGGCAATGAATCGCAGATCCTTCTGGTCGTGTCGCAATTCGGCCGACGGCTCGCGCTCGATCACCCGGGCCGGAATGGGTTCGCCGCCGTACTCGCCACGCGCCAGCGCCTGTGCGTTGCGCCAGCGGGCCAGTCGGTACACCAGCATCTTGCTGCAGTCCTTGATCGGTGCGAAGCCGCCGTTCATGTCGCCATAAAGGGTGGCATAGCCGACAGCCATTTCGCTCTTGTTGCCGGTGGTCAACAGCATGCGACCGGTCTTGTTGGAAATCGCCATGAGCAGCAGGCCACGTATGCGCGCCTGGATGTTCTCCTCGGTGGTGTCGGGCTGGCGGCCGGCGAACTGCCCGGCCAGCGCGGCCAGCGCCGCCTCGAACATGCCCTCGATCGGAATGGTGCTGTACGCGACGCCCAGGCGTTCGGCCTGCGCCGCTGCGTCGTCGCGACTCATCTGCGAGGTGTAACGCGACGGCATCATCACCACCTGCACGTGATCCGCGCCCAGCGCGTCCACCGCGATCGCCAGCGTCAGCGCGGAGTCCACCCCACCGGACAGGCCAATGACCACCCCGGGGAAGCGATGCTTGTTGACGTAGTCGCGCACCCCCATCACCAGCGCGCGATAAATGCTCTCCTCGTCCGCCAGCTCCGGCCCGACCGCGTCGGGACCTTCCGCGGTGAGGTTCAGTACACCATCTGCATCGCGGCCGATGCGCAGCAAGGGCAGCGCCTCCTCAAAGGCCGGGGCACGCAACAGCACATTGCCCCTGCCATCCAGGGCGAAGGATCGTCCGTCAAAGACCAGCTCGTCCTGCCCGCCGACGAGGTTCACGTAGATGATGGGCAGGGCAGTCTCGGCAACCCGCTCGCGCAGCACCGCCTCGCGCACGCGCTGCCTGCGCCGCTCGTACGGCGAGGCATTGATGCTGATCAGCAGTTCGGCGCCGGCCGCCAGGGCAAGCCGCGCGGCCTCCTTTTCCCACAGGTCCTCGCAGATGGTCACGCCCAGCTTCACGCCGTGGAAATCCACCACCGCAGCAGCGTTGCCGGGCGTGAAATAGCGCTTTTCGTCGAACACCTGGTAGTTCGGCAGACAGATCTTGCGGTAGTTGACCGGAGCACGGCCCGGTACCAGCAGATGCGCCGAATTGTGGATCAACGTGCCGCCAGCGGTGTCCTCGTACTCGGGATAGCCCAGCAGGATGGCCGGCAGCTTTGCGGCCGGATCGTCCACTTCGCGCGTGAGCTGCACCAGCGCTTCTTCGAGCTGGATGCGCAGGCCGCGGTGAAACAGCAGGTCTTCTGGCGGGTAGCCGGACAGTGTCAGCTCGGGGAAAGCCACCAGATCGGCCCCGCGGCGCCGAGCGGTCTGCGCGGCCATGCGCACGCGCCCCAGGTTGCCCTGCACATCGCCGACGAGCAGGTCCAGCTGGGCCAACGCAATGCAGGGCCCTTCTGCCATCGGCGCGCTGCTACTTCTTCCGCGCCGGGCGACGTGCCGGACGTCGCGCGACACTCTTCTTCCTTGCGAGCGCCGCCTTGACGGGCCGTGCCCGCCTGGCAACCTTGCCCTTGTTCCTGACCAGCTTCTTCGAAACGGGCTTCTTCGCGACCTTCTTCGCGACCTTCTTTGCGACCTTCTTTGCAGGCTTCTTGGCAGGCTTCTTGGCAGGCTTCTTCGCCACCCGACTGCCGGGCTTGCGGCGCTGGCTTCGCGCGCAGCGCGGCCGGACGTTCCCCGATGTAGGCCGCGGCGCTGCGAGCCCTGCTGCGCACGTTGAGCAGCTCGGCCATCGCCGTACCCAGCTCGGCCGGACTCTTCACCGTGCGCACGCCGGCCTCTTCCAGCGCCTTGTACTTGTCCGCCGCGGTGCCCTTGCCGCCCGCCACGACGGCACCAGCGTGCCCCATGCGCTTGCCGGGCGGAGCCGTGACGCCGGCGATGTAGGCGACCACCGGCTTGGTGACGAAACGTGCGATGTGCGCGGCCGCGGCTTCCTCGTCACTGCCGCCGATCTCGCCGACCATGACGATGCCTTCGGTCTGCGGGTCGCGCTCGAACAGCTCGATGACGTCGATGAAATTCATGCCGCGCACCGGATCTCCCCCGATGCCCACGCAAGTGCTCTGCCCCAGCCCCGCGCCGGTGGTCTGGTGCACGGCCTCGTAGGTGAGCGTGCCGGAGCGCGAGACGATGCCCACGCAGCCGGCCTGGTGGATGAAGCCCGGCATGATGCCGATCTTGCATTCGTCCGGCGTGATGATGCCCGGGCAGTTGGGTCCGATCAGGCGCGTGGGCTTGCCGGCAAGCGCCGCCTTCACGCGGATCATGTCGTTCACCGGTATGCCCTCGGTGATGCATACCACCAGCTCGATGCCGGCATCGGCAGCCTCGAGAATGGCATCGGCCGCGAACGCGGCCGGCACGTAGATCATGCTGACCGTGGCCGACGTCCTGGCTACCGCCTGATCCACGGTGTCGAATACCGGCAGATGCAGGTGTTCGCTGCCACCCCGGCCCGGCGTTACGCCGCCGACGATGCGCGTGCCGTACGCGATGCACTGTTGCGCGTGGAAGGTACCCTGCTTGCCGGTGAACCCCTGGCAGATGACCCGGCTGCGCTTGTTGACGAGAATACTCATGACTGGTCCGTATTACTTGCGGGCGGCGCCCACGACCTTCCTGGCGGCGTCGGTCAGGCCGTCGGCCGGCGTCACCGCCAGGCCACTGCCAGCGAGCAGCTCGCGCGCCTGTTCGGCGTTGGTGCCCTCGAGCGCTGACCACGACCGGCACCTTCACATCCACCTTCTTCACCGCGGCGATGATGCCCTCGGCAATGACGTCACAACGGACGATGCCGCCGAAGATGTTCACGAGTATGGCGCGAACCTTCGGGTTGGACAGGATCAGCTCGAAGGCCTCGGTCGACCCGCTCGGCGGTGGCGCCTCCGCCCACGTCGAGAAAATTGGCGGGCGCCCCGCCGTGCAGCTTGATGATGTCCATCGTGGCCATGGCCAGGCCGGCGCCGTTGACCATGCAGGCGATGTCGCCGTCCAGTGAGACGTAATTGAGGTCGTGCTCGGCGGCACGGGCCTCATCGGATCCTCCTGGGATCGATCGCGCAATTCGGCCAGATCCGGGTGACGGAAAAGCGCGTTGTCATCGATGTCGATCTTGGCATCCAGCGCGATCAGTGCACCGGTTCCGGTCACGATCAGCGGATTGATCTCCACCAGGCTGGCATCCTGCTCGACATACAGCTTGTAAAGCGCCTTGAGGATTGTCGTGAACTGGCTGATCTGCGCGCCTGCGAGCCCCAGTCCGAAAGCCAGTTCGCGGGCCTGATACGCCTCCAGGCCCACCGCCGGGTGGATCGCGACCGAGAGGATCTTCTGCCGGATCTCTGGCGGCAACTTCCTCGATATCCATGCCGCCGGCAGCCGATGCGACGACCGCGATGCGGCTCTTCTCGCGATTGAGCGTGAGGCTGAGGTAGATCTCGCGCGCGATCTGCGAACCGGACTCGACGTAGACGAGATTCACCGGCAGGCCCGCCGCGCCGGTCTGGTGGGTCACCAGCCGCGGCCGAGCATGCCTTGCGCCGCGACATGGACGGCGCCGGGCGTCTCGCGCGAGCTTCACGCCGCCGGCCTTGCCGCGCCCGCCGGCATGGACCTGGGCCTTGACGACCCACACTGTCACCACCGAGCTCTTCGGCAGCGGCCGCGCCTCGTCCGCCTGAGCGGCAACCGCGCCGGCCGGAACCGGTATGCCGTAGGCGGCGAAGATCTTCTTGGACTGGTACTCGTGCAGATTCATAGAACTGTGATTCTCTCGTATTCGTCCCGGTGCCGCCAGCACAAGCGTCGGTGTTAGAGTTTGCCCTCATGCGCGTCCAGCCCCAGGGAAGGTTCGACCCCGGCGCAACGACACCGTCGGACTTCGCCTGGCGTGTCATCGCGCTGGTCAATCTGTATCGCCTGCTGGTGGCCATCGGGTTGTTCGCCGCGGCGCGGTCGGCAAATGTGCAGGAAATCCTCGGCATCGGGCGGCCCGGCCAACTGAGCCTGATCTGTGCGGTGTGGTTTCTGGCCGGGCTGGGGCTCATTGCCCTGCGCCGCCTGCCGCTGGTGGGACTGCGGGTGCTGGCGCTTACCCACGTGCTGCTGGACGCGCTGGCAATGGCGCTGGTGCTGTGGGCCGCGGGCGGAACGGAAAGCGGACTGGGAATCCTCGTGCTGCTGCCGGTCGCGGCCATGTCCATGCTGGTCGGCCATCGCGATGCGCTGTTCATGGCAGCCAGTGCGGCGGTCGCCGTGCTGGTACAGCAGTTCGCCGGCGAACTGGAGCCCGGCGCGGATCTGGGCGGCTACCTCAACGCCGGCCTGCTGGGAATCGTGATCTTCCTGGCGGCCCTGCTGCCGCGCCTGCTGATCAGTCGACTGTCGCAGAGCGAAGCAACCGTGCGCCGCCAGGAAGTGGATCTGGCCAACCTTGCACAGCTCTCGCAGTACATCGTGGCGAAGCTGCGCGAAAGCATTCTCGTGGTGGATGAGGATGACCGTGTCCGGCTGATCAATGAACCGGCCGCCAGCATGCTGGGCAATGCCAACGCCGGACCCGGATCCCTGCTGGGCGAATGCTCGCCCCGCCTGCTCTACCTGCTGTCGGCCTGGCGGCAACAGAGCGGGGGACCGGAAGCCGGCACGTTCACCGCCGCCGATGGCGCACGCCTGATCCATCCACATTTCACGCATCTTGGTTCGAACCGGCCCGGCCCGGTCCTGATCTTCCTGGAAGACACCAGTCTGATTGCCGAGAAGGTGCAGCAGTCCAAACTCGCCGCGCTGGGCCGACTCAGCGCCAGCATCGCGCACGAGATCCGTACACCGATCGGGGCGATGAGCCATGCCAGCCAGCTGCTGGGTGAATCACCGCACATTCCCGAGGACGACCGGCGGCTCACGCACATCATCCGCGACAATGCCGAGCGCGTGAGTCGCATCATCGAGAACGTGCAGGAACTCTCCCGCCGCAGCGCGCGACGGCCGCAGCGCATCGACCTGGCAGACTGGGTGAGCGAGTTCTGGGCCGAATTCTGCGCCACCGAGCAGATTTCTGCCACCGAGCTGCGCATCGCCGTGTCGGCCGAGGAGGGCATGAGCCTGCCCATCAGTGTCGATCCCACGCAACTGCACCAGATCATGTGGAATCTGTGCCGCAACGCACTGGTCCACGGCAGCAACGCCGGCACCGCCGGCCGGCCGGTGGAAATCCGCTATGGCAGGCTTCCAGCAACGGCAGACCCTATGTGGAAGTACGCGACAACGGGCCGGGTATCGCGCCGGAGGACACCGAGCGGGTGTTCGAACCGTTCTTCACCAGGGCGGCAAGTGGCACTGGCCTCGGGCTGTTCCTGTCGCGCGAGCTGGCCGAATCCAACGGCGCGGCGCTGATTCACGAATCGCCGCCCGGTGGTGGTACGGTCTTCCGACTGGTGTTCACCGATCCCGCCCGCTGGGAAACCTGAGCCAGGAGAGCGGC
Source organism: uncultured Gammaproteobacteria bacterium (assembly GCA_963812195.1). Lineage (GTDB taxonomy): Bacteria > Pseudomonadota > Gammaproteobacteria > Steroidobacterales > Steroidobacteraceae > ZC4RG30. Next base: position 430,308 of record CAWEUI010000013.1, on the reverse strand, counting down.
ACCATGCCCGACGCACGCGTACTGATCATCGACGACGAACCCGACCTGTCGAGCTTGTCGGGCTGACGCTGGATCGAATGGCCATTGCCCACGGTGCCGCCGGCACGCTGCGTGACGCGCAGCGACAGCTGCTGGCCGAACACTTCGATCTGTGCTGTGCGACATGCGTCTTCCGGACGGTGACGGCCTGGAACTGCTGGACTGGCTGCAGACGCGCCATCCCGGCATACCCTGCGCGGTCATCACCGCGCACGGCAACGTGGAAACCGCCGTTCGCGCATTGAAGCTCGGCGCCTTCGATTTCCTGAGCAAACCGCTGGATCTCGGCGCACTGCGCCGGCTGATCACCAGTGCGCTGAAGCTCGGCGAACGCAGCGCGGGCGATGGGCTCACGTTCCAGGGGCCGCGTCTGCTGGGCACCTCGCCGCCCATGCAGCACTTGCGGCGAGATGATTGCGCGCGTCGCCCGCAGCCAGGCGCCCGTGCACATTTCCGGTGAGTCCGGCACCGGCAAGGAGCTGGTGGCGCGGATGATCCATCACTCCGGGCCGCGCTCCGAAGGCCCGTTCGTTGCCGTCAACTGTGGCGCCATCCCCGGCGAGCTGATGGAAAGCGAGTTCTTCGGCCACAAGCGCGGCAGCTTCACCGGCGCGGTGGCAGACAAGAAGGGCCTGGTGCAGAGTGCGGAAGGCGGCACGCTGTTTCTCGACGAGGTCGCCGATCTGCCTTTGCACATGCAGGTGAAACTGCTACGCGTCATCCAGGAGAAGAGTGTGCGTCCGGTGGGCGAGACGCTCGAGCAGCCGGTGGACGTGCGGCTGCTGTCGGCCACCCACAGGAATCTGGTGGACCTGGTTGCGCGTGGCAGCTTTCGTGAGGATCTGTTCTACCGCATCAATGTCATCGAGTTGCGGGTGCCGTCCCTGCGCGAACGCCCGGAAGACATTCCGGAACTCGCCGATCACATACTGCGGCGCCTGCGGCGCCGTGCAGGCACAGAAGAAGAAGCCGGCTTGCGCCCGAAGCACTGGCGATGCTCGTGGACTATGCGTTCCCGGGTAATGTCCGCGAGCTGGAGAACATCCTGGAGCGCGCCCTGACGCTGTCACTGGATGGCACGATCCATCCGGGCGACATCCGGCTGCGCGCCGTACCGCGTCCAGAAGCCGCTGATCCGCGCACGCCGCCGGCGGTGGCGGTGGCGGCGATTTCGACCACACCGGACCAGGATCTCGGCGGCGAAGCACTCGGCGAGCGGCTTGACGGCCTGCAGCGCGACGTCATCCTGCGGGCTCTGGAGCAGACCCGCTACAACAAGACCGCGGCGGCAAAGCTGCTCGGCGTTACCTTCCGGGCGCTGCGCTACCGGATCAAGAAGCTGGGGATCGAGTAGCCTCGACACCTGACGTCACAAAGTGACCTGCCACGTCACTTTGCGACCATTGCGGTCGTCGCCAGGCACCGACATTAGGTCAATCCGCGAACCGGCGCACAGAACAACTCCCTATGGATCATTAACTTAGCCACCCAGGACGGGCGCTGGCACGTGCCTTGCTCTTACTGGTCATCGGCGTAGTGCCGAGTCGCTGCTCAACTAGGGAAGTTTTTTCAGGAGACATATCTAATGAAGTCTGTTCAAAAGGGTTTCACACTTATCGAGTTGATGATCGTGGTCGCGATCATCGGCATCCTGGCGGCCATCGCCATCCCGGCCTATCAGGACTACACCATCCGCGCGCAGGTGACGGAAGGTCTGAACCTGGCCGGTGCCGCCAAGACCGCCATTGCCGAGACGCTATGCCAGCAACGGCGCGTGGCCAGCTGACAATACCGCCGCCGGTCTCGGACGCCGAGACGGACATCCAGGGCAAGTATGTCTTCGATCAGGTCATGTCACGGATGGCCAGATCACGATCACCTACGGCAACCAGGCCAATGCGGCCAACCTCGTCGGCAAGACGCTGAAGATCACTCCGGGCACCAGCGCCAACGGCGACGTGTCCTGGCAGTGCGGCAGCAAGGACATGAGCGGCACCTCCGGCATCACGGTGGCCAGCGGCCTGTCCTGGTCGGCTTCGACCGACTTTACGGTGAAGCAGAAGTACCTGCCGGCCGAGTGCCGCGGCTAATTGTGCTGCGGCCAACATAGAGGCCTGCGTTCGCATGCCGGTCTCGACGGGAAACCCCTCTTCGGAGGGGTTTCCTTTTTCCGGACTCCCCTGTGAAGCCGGGCGCATTTCCGGCCACCCGGCGCCGCTTTCGCCCGCCGGCCTGCTATACAGGACGGGGCGTCGTTTGAATCCATAATTCGCAGTACCGTCCATGAGCAAGACACCATCCCGGCACACTTCAACCTCCGTCACCGCGGGACTGCCGCTCGGACTGCTGCTGGGCTTTGCCCTGCTGGCGCTTTCCTATCTGCGACTCGCCGGCTACCTGAACACTGCGGCGTTCAACATGCCGGCCGTGGTGGCCGAGACGCTGACTGAACCATTGTGGAAGACACGGCTCGGTTTGAATGCGCTTGTTTTCGGATTGACCCAACTCATCGTGCATCTGGCTTTCGGCGCGGCCTGCTGGTTGCTGGCCGTGGCAAGTGGACGCGCCTGGCCCAAGGCCGGTCCTTCACGCCGGCAATGGGTATTCCTGTGGTTCCTGATGGCCACCATCTGGCTGCTGGTGGCCAATGCCACGCTGTTTCCACGCTCGCTGCTGGGTGAACCGTACAAGGCCATCGGGCAATTGCGGATCTTCGGCGTCTCCCCGCTGCTGGCGCTGACCACACTCATCGGTGCGGCGGCTGCCATCACGCTCGTAGCGGCCCTGAGACGTACTCTCGGAACCCGCCGCCTGGGTATCGTTGCCGGTGCGGGCACCGCGCTGGCACTCGGCACCGGCTTCCTGTTGCATGCCGGCCCCGCACCGGCGGTGAACACCGCCCACCCCAACGTCATCCTGCTCGGAATCGATGCCCTGCGACCTGACGTGGTGACGCGCGCGAACACACCAAACATGCGCGCGTTCCTCGACGGGTCACTGCAATTGACCGATGCCGTCACGCCGCTGGCGCGCACCTTTCCCTCGTGGGTTGCCATACTGACGGGACGGCACCCGCATACGACGGGCGCGTTCATGAACCTGTTGCCGCGCAACCTCATCCACGAAGGGCACACGCTGCCTGAGTTGCTGCGCGAACAGGGCTACCACACCGTGTACGGTATAGACGAAACCCGTTTCTCCAACATCGATACCAGCTATGGTTTCGACAAGGCTGCGACGCCCGGCATGGGTGGCAGCGACTTCGTGTTGACCTGGTTTGCCGACGCGCCGCTGTCCAACATGCTGGTCAATACGCGACTCGGCGGCTGGCTCTTCCCCTTCCAGCATGCGAATCGCTCGGCCGACGTCACCTACGAACCGGACTCGTTCGTGCACAGGATCGATCATGCACTCGATGGACGCCAACCGTTGTTCCTGGCACTGCACATGACGTTGTCGCACTGGCCCTACGACTGGGCGGACTCCCCACCTCCCCCGATCGATCTGGCAAAGAACACCGAAGCGACATATCGCTGGAAGTACCTCACCGCAGCACGGCGCGCAGACCGGCAGTTTGGCGACATCCTGGCTTTGTTGGAGCGCAAGGGCCTGCTAGACAACGCAATTGTCGTAGCGCTGTCCGACCATGGCGAAGCGTTTGGTGCCGACGACGATTTCCTTGCGCAAGCCTACCCCGGCATCGACCCTGCCACGTTGAAGATGCAGGAGTCGGGTCATGGCACCAGCGTATTTTCACCCCACCAGTTCCACACTGTGCTCGGCTTCCGCACATTTGGAGCCGCCACTTCATTGTTACCGACACCCCGGAAGATTGCTCCACCGGTTTCGCTGGTGGATGTCACACCAACCATCCTGGATCTGCTTGGTGTTCGGCCCGCCGAGACGGAAGACGGCGACTCACTGGTGCCGTTGTTCCGCGACGTGCCCGGTACCCCTGCCCGCTTCGAACAGCGTATCCGCTTCACCGAAAGTGAATACAACCCGAACGGCTTCAGCCCGGAGAACCCGACCGCAAGCGCGATTGCGCAAGCGGCCATGGTCTATCGCGTCGATCCCCGTACCGATCGCCTGCAGGTGCGTTCCGACTTGATTGGAGCAATACTTTCCACCCGTCAGTACGCGGCAATGCTTGGCGATTCCTTCGCCGCCGCGGTGCCAAACCAGACTGGTGGCAATCCCTATCGGCTTGTTTATGAGCCGGGCCCCGGTTCCCACGATCCGGGGCAGGAGGACCGGCTGCGACAGGCACTGGAAGCGCGGTTCAAGATCCGCTTCGGCAATCAGGTTACCGAGATCAAGGCGCAGCCCTAGCGGCGGAGCGGGCCTGCGCCAGGCCCGCGGCAAACAATCCGGCGAACAGCGCGAAGTGCAGCAGCGGCAGCAGGTGATACATCGTCTGATCGATCAGGCTGTACGCGAAGTATGCGGCGAGCATGCAGACCAGGATCCGATTTCCAGTGGTCGCCAATCCCAGTCGGCATGTATTGGCCACGCCACCAAGATGCCGGATCGTTCGCGCGGCCAGCAACGCTGCAGTTCCACAACCGATCGCGCCGAATTCCAGCAGGAACTGCAGGATGAAGTCGTGCGCTTGCAATACGCCGGCATCACAGCATTTGGACAACCAGTAGCCTTCCGGTCCGCTGCCGAAGAACGGATGCGTGGCAATCTGTTTCAGTACGGCGATCCATATGACGATACGTCCGCTGTCGAAATTCGAACCCGTGGTGGCGGCGACCCTGCTGAAGATGTTCGGCGAAGGCAGCAGGCCGGAACGATCCAGGTACCACACCAAAGCGGCACTGCAGGCCAGTGCCGTCGCCGCGTGCAACGCGGTCCGCAGGCGCACCCGGCCCAGGATGCAAAGCAGCACCGCGAACAGAACCCAGGACAGCAGCGCGCCCCGGCATCCCGTCAGGATCAGGCCAAACAGAGCCGCACCCGCCAACAAGAAGGATGGCAGGACCCACCGCCGGGACAGCACCGTAAGGGCTGTGGCGCTGGCGGCCGCGAAGAAGCCGAACTCACCAAACTGCCGCACATGGCCGAAATCAGCCAGACGGACGCTGCCGTGCCAGAACGGTGGCGTCAGGTGCTTGATCCACACGATACCCTGCGCCAGGAAGGGTAGATGCACCAGACTGACGGCAAGGAAGAAGCCCGCCACCGGTACATGTCCTGCGTCCCGGTAGATCAGATAGACGACAACCGCAAACAAGCCCAGTGAGAGATACAGCTCGAGGCGTAGCAGCGATATGTCGACACCCCCGGAGCCGAGCACGGACACGGTGGCAGACCCCGCCAGGGCCAGCAGCAGCCAGGCGATGTCCCGGGGCGCCGCGACCCGGCGCCCCAGCGCCAGCAGGGCCATCAGGCCCCCTGCGGTGAGGGCCAGCAGATTGCCCACCATCCGCGGCATCGTCGCCCAGGGCGTCAGCGAGTGGAAATGGATGGTGTCCGAGATCAGCAGCGCCACCAGCGCTGGCGCAAGCCAGTCCAGCAGGTACCGACGCAACTGGTCTTGGCGGGATTCGCCCTGCATTTTGTCGACACCCTGGGTCCGCGAACCAAGTAAAATTATGTCGTACGGCGCCGGGCCCGGCAGGCAGCAGATCACAGTCGGATGGGAGCACTCTGGTAGGGCTGTCCTGGCGGGCCGGCAGGCCCTTATTTGCGACTCCAGTCACGCACCCCCCGGGGAGCCCATGCGACCATCCCCGGGGTCATTTGACAGTTGCAAGGGTTCGCCCCTGCACTAGACTTTTGCCGTGAAAGACAGCCTGGTCCCGATTCGAGGCACATGAGCGACAACCTTTCCCTAGTGGCCAATGTCGGCAACCGCAGCGGGCTCACCGGCCTGCCGCAGCGTCTGGTGCAGGACGGGGTCATCAGCGAGGAAGAGGCCCAGTCGGCGCTCGCCTCCGCCAAGGACAAGAAATCCCACTTCGTCACGCAGCTGGTCGGGTCCGGTGCCGCCAGGCCGCGGGATATCGCCGAGGCCGCCGCCGGCGAGTTCGGCGTGCCGCTGTTCGACCTGGACGCCCTGCCCATCGACCTGGACGTCACCCGGCTGGTCTCCGACAAGCTGCTGGCCAAGCACCGCGTACTGCCCATGTTCCGGCGCGGCAAGCGCCTGTTCCTCGGCGTGGCGGACCCCACCGACCTGCACGCCATCGACGAGATCAAGTTCCAGACCGGCCTGGGCGTGGACGCCGTGGTCGTCGAGGACGACAAGCTCCAGCGCATGGTCGACAAGGCCATCGAGGGCGCCGAAGCCAACACGCCGCTGCTTGGCGACGACGAGGGCATGGAGCTGGAGGGCCTCGAGGTCTCCGGCGGTGAGGAGGCCGAAGCGCCCGGGGTATCGCGCGACGACGTCGAAGACGCGCCAATCGTCCGCTACGTCAACAAACTGCTGCTGGATGCCATACGCCGCGGCGCCTCGGATATTCACTTCGAGCCCTACGAGAAGACCTACCGGGTGCGCTACCGCATGGACGGCGTGCTCAAGGAAGTCGCCCAGCCGCCGGTGCAGCTGGCCGGCAAGCTCGCCGCGCGACTGAAGGTGATGTGCCGGCTGGATATCGCCGAGCGCCGCGTGCCACAGGACGGCCGCATCAAGATGCGGCTGTCCAAAACGCGCGCCATCGACTTCCGCGTCAGCACCTGCCCGACCCTGTTCGGCGAAAAGATCGTGATGCGTATCCTGGATCCCAGCTCGGCGATGCTGGGTATCGATGCGCTGGGCTACGAGCCGTTCCAGAAAGACATGTACATGCAGTACCTGGCCAAGCCCCAGGGCATGATCCTGGTGACCGGGCCCGACCGGTTCCGGCAAGACCGTGTCGCTGTACACCGGCCTGAATATCCTGAACAAGGAAGACACCAACATCTCGACCGCCGAGGATCCGGCGGAAATCAACCTGCCGGGCATCAACCAGGTCAATGTGAACCCCAAGGTCGGCCTGACCTTCGCGGCGGCGTTGCGCGCCTTCCTGCGCCAGGACCCGGACGTCATGATGGTGGGCGAGGTCCGCGACCTGGAAACCGCCGAGATTGCCATCAAGGCCGCGCAGACCGGCCACCTGGTGCTCTCCACCCTGCACACCAACGACGCGCCGCAGACCATGACGCGCCTGGTCGACATGGGCGTGAAGCCATATGCCATTGCCACTTCGGTCAGCCTGATGATCGCGCAGCGCCTGGCGCGCCGCCTGTGTCCCAGTTGCAAACAGCCCATGACCGTACCCCCGGAGGCCCTGCGCAAGGAGGGCTTCCCGGAAGAGGAAATCACCAAGGGCATCCAGCTGTTCGGGCCCAAGGGCTGTGCGAACTGCACGGACGGCTACAAGGGACGGTTGGGCATCTACCAGGTGATGCCGGTCACCGAGGACATCGGCCGGATCATCATGGGCGGCGGCAACGCCATCGACATCGCCGACCAGGCACGCAAGGACGGGGTCTGGGACCTGCGCCGCGCCGGCCTGGCCAAGGCGGCAGCCGGCCTGACCAGCCTGGAAGAAATCAACAGCGTGACGATCGACTAAGGACGCTCAATCATGGCGCAATCCTCCACCGCTATCCGTGCCATCAAGCGCGACGTCCCCTTCCTCTGGGAGGGCAAGGACAAGCGCGGCAAGGTCGTCAAGGGCCGGATGCTGGCCAAGGACGAATTGTCGTTGCGGGCGCAGCTGCGCCAGCAGGGCGTGGCGGCCAGCCGCATCAAGAAGCAGTCCGTCAGGACCGGCGGCAAGGTCAAGCCGGCCGACATCGCCGTATTCAGCCGGCAGCTCGCCACCATGATGGCAGCGGGCATTCCGCTGGTGCAGTCCTTCGACATCGTCGGCGCCGGGCACGACAACCCGGCGATGCAGAAGCTGATCCTGGACATCAAGCAGGACGTGGAAGGCGGCATGAGCCTGCACGAGGCGCTTGGCCAAGCGTCCGCTGCATTTCGACGACCTGTTCGTGAACCTGGTCGAAGCCGGCGAGCAGGCCGGCGCGCTGGAGAACCTGCTGGACAAGATCGCCACCTACAAGGAAAAGACCGAAGCGCTGAAGAGCAAGGTCAAGAAGGCGCTGTTCTATCCCGCCGCCGTCATGGTCGTGGCCATCGTCGTTACGGTGATCCTGCTGATCTTCGTGATCCCGCAGTTCGAGGACCTGTTCAAGGGCTTCGGCGCGGACCTGCCGGCATTCACGCAGCTGGTCATCAACCTGTCGCGATTCGTGCAGACCAAGGGCTATCTATATTGCGGTGGTGCTGGCCGGCGCGGTCTGGGCCTTCATTTACTTCAAGAAGCGCTCGCGCAAGATGCGCGAATTGCTGGATCGCATGGCGCTGAAGGTCCCGGTAATCGGGCCGATCCTCAACAAGTCGGCAGTGGCGCGCTTTGCGCGCACGCTGTCCACGATGTTCGCCGCCGGCGTGCCGCTGGTGGAGGCAATGGAGTCGGTGGCCGGCGCCACCGGCAACATCGTGTACGAAAACGCCACCCTGGCCATCCGCGACGAGGTTGCCACCGGTACGCGGCTGCAGCGTGCCATGGAGAACACCAGCCTGTTTCCCAACATGGTGATCCAGATGATCGCCGTGGGCGAGGAATCCGGCGCGCTGGACGAGATGTCGGGCAAGGTCGCCTCGTTCTACGAGGCCGAGGTCGACAATGCGGTCGACTCGATGTCCTCACTGCTCGAACCGCTGATCATGGCAATCCTCGGCGTGCTGGTCGGCGGCCTGGTCATCGCGATGTACCTGCCGATCTTCAAGCTCGGCGCGGTGGTGTGATCGCACTACTCTCGGACTCGACGCCGGCGCTGGTCGGCGTCGCGTTGCTGTTCGGGCTGCTGGTCGGCAGCTTCCTGAACGTGGTGATTCACCGGCTGCCTGTCATGCTGGAGCGCGGCTGGAAGCGCGAGGCGCTGGCGGCGGACGGCAAGGAGCTCCCCGTGGAGGAGCCCTACGATCTGGTGCGCCCACGCTCGGCCTGTCCGGCCTGCAAGGCGCCGATCACCGCAATGCAGAACATTCCCGTAGTGAGCTGGCTGGTGCTCAGGGGCAAGTGCGCGAACTGCGGCACGCGAATCAGCGCCCGCTACCCGCTGGTCGAGCTGCTCACCGCGGTGCTGTCCGCGATCGTCGCCTGGCAGTTCGGCTTCAGCTGGAGCGCTGCCGCGGCGCTGGTATTGACCTGGTTCCTGATCGCGCTGGCCTTCATCGACATCGACACACAGCTGCTGCCTGACAATCTGACCCTGCCCCTGCTGTGGCTGGGGATGCTGGTGGCATTGCTGCTGCCACACCTGCAGGATGCGCGCCTGCCGGTCGACCTGCGCTCAGCCGTGCTCGGCGCGATCGCGGGCTATCTGTCGCTGTGGCTGGTGTACCACCTGTTCCGCCTGCTCACCGGCAAGGAAGGCATGGGCTACGGCGACTTCAAGTTGCTGGCCGCGCTGGGCGCATGGCTGGGCTGGCAGATGCTGCTGCCCATCGTGATCGCGGCAGCCGGTGTCGGCGCCATCACTGGCATTGCGGCGATCGTGCTGCGCCGGCGCGAGGCGGGTATTCCGATGGCCTTTGGCCCCTATCTTGCCGCGGCTGGCTGGCTGATGCTGATCGTCGGCCCGCGTCTGGTGGATTCCTACCTGGGCCTTTACGGTCCGCCGCGCTAATCTGCCCGGCATGAGCAATGCGCGGGGCAAACCGGCGGTCCGGGTACCGCGTATCGCCCTGACCGGCGGCATCGCCAGCGGCAAGAGCACCGTGGCGAAGCTGTTCACGACGCTGGGCGCAAAGCTGATCGATACCGACCAGATCGCCCGCGACATCGTGGCGCCGCCATCGGTGGTTCTGGACCGGATCGTCGCGCGTTTTGGTCCCGAAGTCCTGCAGGCGGACGGGGCGCTGGATCGCACGCGGCTGCGGCGCGTCGTATTTTCCGACCCGGATGCGCGCCGGGACCTGGAGGCCATCACCCACCCGGTCATTCACGAGGAGGTGGAACGCCTGGCGCGCGAGGCCGGTGGCCCCTACCTGCTGGTCGCCGTGCCGCTGCTGGTGGAAACCGGCACGCAGGGCGCAGTACGACAGGGTTCTGTTGATCGACGCCAGCCCGGAGACCCAGAAGCGGCGGCTCATGCTGCGCGATGGCGTGGGCCCGGATGCTGCCGATCGCATGCTTGCGGCACAGGCCAGTCGCGAGGCGCGCCGCGCCGCTGCCCACGATGTCATCCACAACGATGGCGACCTCGGGCTGCTCGCCGCGCAGGTGGAGGAGCTGCATCGACGCTATCTGGCGCTCGGGTCGCAATGTGCAGACGCATGAAGACGCTTACATTCGCGATGTGTTTATGCAAAATAGCCGGATGTCGCACGAACCCCTCCTCGCAGAGCGCTCCCCGGAAGCCGTAGCGAGCAGTGCGCCGTTGATATTCGAGCAGCCGCTCAACGAGCGGATGCGCACTTTTCTACGCCTCGATTACCTCTACAACCAGGCGCTGTATCACAACGAGCGGGCCAGCCAGTGGGGCAGTCGTGCGGCCGTGGCCAGCCTGATCGACATCCTGGCAATCACCACTCGCGGTGACGTGCGCGCCGAGGTACTGAAGGAAATCGAAAAGCACCTTGGGCAACTGGAAGGCTTCGAGAACCGCGCCGGGGTGGATGCAGGCCGGTTGCGTGCCCTGATCAACAACCTGGCGCGCCTGCGCTCGGCGCTGCAGGCCGCCGGCAATTCCTACCTGCAGCCGCTGCGCGATTCGGAGTTTCTTGCCGCCATCAAGCACCGCAGTTCGATCCCGGGCGGCACCTGCGAATTCGATCTGCCCGACTTCTATTTCTGGCTCAACCAGGATGCGGCCAGCAGGACGATCGCCTTCAACGAATGGCTGGCGCTGCTGCGCCCGCTGTGCGATGCCGTTGCCGAAGTGTTGTGGCTCACGCGCCAGAACGGCAAGAGCCGCAAGGAAGTCGCCGCCGGCGGCACTTTCACGATCAACTTCGACCGCGATACCCCGCTGCAACTGCTGCGCATATGCCTGCCCGCCGATGCCGGCCTGTATCCGGAGATCAGCGGCAGTCACCATCGCTGCAGCCTGCGCTTCCTGACGTGGAATGGCCTTGCCGCGCGCCCCTCCCAGGCCGACGGCGACATCGCCTTCACGCTTATCACCTGCTAGGCCCGGCCCTGATGCCGGCACCAAGCCTGCGCTGTCCGACCTGCCGGCGCGAACTGCTCTGGTCCGAGCAGTTTCCGTGGCGCCCGTTCTGCAGCGAGCGCTGCAAGATGGTGGATCTGGGGGCGTGGTTTGCCGAAGACAGGCGCATACCCTCGGACGAAGACGGAGGCGAGGCCTCAGGCCCGGACCAGTCCACGGAAATGAACCCGCCCAACCGGCGCGGCTGAAGACGCCGGACGCGCGGACGGCCGTCTAGAGCTTGATGCGCCCGCCGCCTGGCACGCCACCCGGCACGCCCACACTGCCGGCCTCCGGCACGACGATGCGCGACTGCGCATCGCGCCGCATCTCACGGGCCTCCTCAATGGCCTGATTCAGCGCTTCCTGCACGGCCGCCGGGAACTTTGCGATGGCCTCCTCCAGGCTGGTGGCCTGGATTTCGAAGCCAAGTGGCAGCACACCACCCGGCGTCAACAGCTGGGTCTGGCCGCTGAACAGCACCGGCCGGGAAGCGTCCGCCTCACCGTTGGACAGCACGGGCCGCATCCGGCGAATGGTGCCGGAGGCACGGTCGGTGAACACCTCTTCCTGGTACATGCCTTCGGCATCGAAGCGGATCTCTGGCAACTGGTTCTCTTCGCTCATGGGTCTAGTTTAACGCCCGAAAGCGCAACAAGCAGGGGTTCGATCATCGGCTGATCAGCCTCGAGCAGGTCACAGCCTGCCAGCTCGGTCGGGTCCGCCCAGTGCAGCGCCTGGCCGTCCAGGCCGCGAGGAACGCCCTCATGGCGGGGGACCAGCCACAGCACGATCTCGACGCTGCGATCCGGGTACTCGTGGCGAAAGACGCCCACCTCGACCAGCTGCCGGGCCTTTACGCCCAGCTCCTCGGCCAGCTCGCGATGCAAGGCGGCGGCGGCGCTCTCGCCCGGCTCGATCTTGCCGCCGGGGAATTCCCAGCGTCCGGCCTGCCACTTGCCCGGCGGGCGCTGCGCGATCAGCAGCTGCGCAGCGCCGTTCGCGCAGCGCCGGACCAGCGCCGCCGCGACTACGCGGACAGGCTCCCGTGGCACTGCTTGTACTTCTTGCCGGACCCGCACGGACAGGGCTCGTTGCGACCGATCTTGCGCCCGTCACGCACGAAAGGTGCTTGCGCGGCCGGACCCGGAGGCGGCGCCGATACCTGACCCGGCACCCCCCCCGGAGCGGATGCGCCTGGACCGGCCCCGGGGAACTGCGGACCTGCCGGTCCGGACTCGGGCGGCGCCAATGCCGAGACCTCGGCATGCTGCGCCTGCAGTGCCCGCATCAGGCGCTCGCGCTGTTCGGCCTCTTCGCGCTCGATCTCGGCCTGCGTGCGAACTTCCACGCGGGTCAGCAGCGAGGCCGCCTGGTGCTTCACGCGATCGAGCATGGCACTGAACAACTCGAAGGCCTCGCGCTTGAATTCGTAGCGGTAGTCCTTCTGCGCATAGCCGCGCAGATGGATGCCCTGACGCAGGTAGTCCATTGCCGCCAGGTGTTCTCGCCAGACCTGGTCGAGGTTGGTCAGGACGACATCGCGCTCGATCTGACGCATGATCGACTCGCCGATGCGCTGCACCTTCTCTTCATAAGCGGCATGGGTGGCGTCAATCACGCGCTTGCGCAAGGAGATCACATCCAGCTCACGGTCGGCCTCGACCCAGGCCTTGACGTCCACACTGGTGTTGAATTCCTTGCTCAATGCAGAGGAGAACCCTTCCAGGTCCCAGTCCGATGGCGCCGACTGTGGCGGCAGGTGCTGATCGAACAAGGCACCCACCGAATCCTCGCGCATGCCGGCCACGGCTTCCGACAGATCACTGGCGGCCATGATATCGGTGCGCTGCTGATAGACGACCTTGCGCTGGTCATTGGCCACGTCGTCGAACAGCAGCAATTGCTTGCGAATGTCGAAGTTGTGCGCCTCCACCTTGCGCTGCGCCTTTTCGATCTGCTTGGTCAGCAGATTGGACTCGATGACCTCGCCTTCCTTCATGCCGGCGAACTGCAGCAGGCGCTTGGTGCGGTTCGGGTCGCCGAAGATCCGCATCAGCGTGTCTTCCATCGACAGATAGAAGCGCGATGAACCCGGGTCGCCCTGGCGACCGGAACGACCGCGCAGCTGGTTGTCGATGCGGCGGGACTCGTGCCTTTCGGTGCCGACGATATGCAGGCCGCCCGCGCCGAGAACCTCGTCGTGGCGTTGCTGCCAGGCTGCCTTCAGCTCGGCACGACGCGCATCGCCGACTTCCTCGCCTTCGGCCTCCAGCGCGGCGATTTCCGCATCGAAATTGCCACCCAGCTGGATGTCCGTGCCGCGACCAGCCATGTTGGTGGCAATGGTCACGGTGCCGGGCCAGCCGGCCTGCGCGATGACGTGTGCCTCGCGCTCATGCTGCTTGGCGTTCAGCACGTTGTGCTTGATGCCGTCCTTGTCCAGCAACTCGGACAGCAGCTCGGAGCTCTCGATCGAGGCCGTGCCCACCAGCACCGGCTGCCGGCGCGCCACGCACTCGCGGATGTCTTCGATGATCGCCTTGTACTTGTCCTGCTGGGTCAGATGCACCAGGTCCGGCATGTCCTTGCGGATCATCGGCCGATGCGTGGGTATCACCACCACTTCCAGACCATAGATCTGCAGGAATTCCGGCGCTTCGGTGTCGGCCGTGCCGGTCATTCCGGAGAGCTTCTTGTAGAGCCTGAAGTAGTTCTGGAAAGTGATCGAGGCGACGGTCTGGTTCTCCTCGCGCACCTTCACGCCTTCCTTGGCCTCGACCGCCTGATGCAGGCCGTCCGACCAGCGGCGGCCCGGCATGGTACGGCCGGTGAACTCATCGACGATGATGACCTCACCGTTGCGCACGATGTAATCGACGTCGCGCTTGTAGATGGCGTGGGCACGCAAAGCCGCGTTCAGGTGGTGCATCAGCCGGATGTTCGCGGCGTCGTACAGGCTCTCGCCTTCGCGCAGCAGGCCGTGCTCGGCCATGAGCTGCTCGACGCGCTCGTGCCCTTCTTCGGTGATGTGTACCTGCTTCTGCTTCAGGTCGACGGCGAAATCGCCGGGGCCATCCTCCTCCTTCTGCGCCGTGAGCTTCGGAACCAGCTTGTTGATGGCGATATAGAGCTCCGTGCTCTCCTCGGCCGGACCGGAAATGATCAGCGGCGTGCGCGCCTCGTCGATGAGGATCGAATCCACCTCGTCGACGATGGCGAACACGAGGCTGCGCTGCACGCGGTCCTCCAGCCGGTAGGCGAGGTTGTCGCGCAGGTAATCGAAGCCGAATTCATTGTTGGTGCCGTAGGTGATGTCGCAGGCGTAGGCCGCGCGCTTCTCCTCGGAGGTCTGCTGGTTGCGGATCACGCCCACGGTGAGGCCGAGAATGGCGTATACGGGCCGCATCCACTCCGCGTCGCGCGAAGCCAGATACTCGTTGACCGTGACGACGTGCACGCCCTCACCAGGCAGCGCGTTGACATAGGCCGCGAGCGTGGCCATCAGGGTCTTGCCCTCACCCGTGCGCATCTCGGCGATGCGCCCGTCGTGCATGGTCGCGCCACCGATCAGCTGCACGTCGAAATGGCGCATGCCCAGCGTGCGCCGGGCCGCTTCGCGCACCACCGCGAACGCCTCGGGCAGCAGTGAATCCAACGTGGCGCCATCGGCCAGCCGCCCCCGGAATTCGGCCGTTTTGGCACCCAGAGACTCGTCCGACAGGGCCTTGAGCCCCTCCTCAAACCTGCCAGCCGCAACGGCCAGACCCCGGTAGCCGCGCACGGTACGGTCGTTGCGGCTGCCAAAAACACGCGTCAGAAACTGCAGCACTGGCTGGTCGACCCTCGCAAGAATGGCGCAATCGTATGAATGGTGGCGGTACGCCGACGGCTTTCAAGCCCCCGGGCGCACGCCGGCGCGGCATTCTACGTTAGAAGGAGAGCCCGTGCGCCCGCAGGGCGGGTGCGGATGCGCCGCGGGGCGTCCTGTCAGGGCTCGACGTAGGACAGCGGATTGACCTGCCGCCCGTTGCGCAGCACTTCGAAGTGCACGTGCGGACCGGTGGAGCGGCCCGTCGAGCCCATCAGGGCGATGGGCTGGCCACGTGTAACCGTGTCCCCAACCGACACCAGGATCTTCTCGTTATGCCCATAGCGCGTCGAATAGCCGCCGCCGTGGTTGATCTGGACCAGGTTGCCGTAGCCGCTGGCCGGACCGGCACGCGTCACGACGCCGGCCGCCACGGCCAGGACCTCCGAGCCCATCTGGCCCGCGAAATCCACACCCTTGTGGATGGCCTCGTGACCATCGAAGGGATCGGCGCGCTCGCCGAAATACGAAGAAATATAGCCCTGCACCACCGGCCGGCCGTCGGGACGCACGGCCTCGTTCAGGCTGCGTGACAGGATCACGTTCTCCAGCGCCAGCAGCTGGCTGTCGCGCTGCTCCAGGCGGGCCTGCATGGCGTCGATCTCACGGGTGATATCCGGAATCTCGGCACTGCCGCCCTGGGCACCGACCGTCTCCTCGGGTCCACCGACACCGGGCGCCGCGTCGAAATTGAGCTCGCCGCTGCTGATATTGGCCATCTGCGTCAGTCGCTTGCCCAGCGCGTCGATCCTGATGATGTGCGCGTTGAGATCCGCCAGCCGCACCGAGAGGGCGTCGACACGATCCTGGACCTGGGTTCGCAGCGCGGCGAGCTGGGTCAGCGACTCGCTGTTGTCGGCCCCGCCCCGTGCACCAAGGCTCATGCCAAGCGCGAAGGTCGCGCCGAGAACAGCCAGTCCCACCAACCCTGCCACGGCAATTACCAGGGGATGTGACAGCTGCAGGTGACGCGCTGTACCGCGCCGCCGGGAGAAAAAGATGAGGTTCATTTAGTAGGCTGGGGTCCCGCGCATTCGGAACGAATATGCCGAAGAAGCCCCCCCGAAACAACCAAAGAAACCGTGCCGCCCGCACAGTTCAGAGCGCGGGCATGATATTGCAGCGCGTCATGAAGCCCGGCGGTACTGAGTTTTTTCATGAAAATCAATCTCTTGAAATGCTTCTCGGGACTCTCCCTGAAGGTCTGCGCGGACATGTCCTGGGGGTGCTGGAAAGGTCCGATGAATTGGTCATATTGGCGGATTCCGCGGCCTGGGCAGCCCGCCTGCGGCTGGTGGTTGCCGACCTGTCCAACCTGGCAGAACTGGCAACTCTGGCCCGGGGACGACCAGTCAGTGTCAGGTTAGCCCCTGCCGGTGCAACCAATCGCTAGAGTGAATTTCGGGCCGGACGCCGCAGTAATCCCGGCCACCTTTGCGCCACCGACGGTGCAGCATCCCGCCATGAGTTCCCGCATGGCACGGCTCGCCGCCCGCCTGGACGCCTTGTCTCGTGGCAATCCACCTCCTGCAATCGGCGTGGCCCCCGCCCGCCGCGCCGATGCGCTGGCACTGCTGCTCCCCTCCCAGCTGGTTGCCACCCTGGCCCTGCAGGCCGGCGATCGCATAGCCGTGCAGGTGCCGGGCCTCGGGGCATTCACCATCGAAGTGCTGAGGCACGTCCCGGAAGGGTCCGCACCGCCTCCACCCTGATACCGTCCGGGCTACCAGGGCTCCTCTTCTTCCGCCTCCTCCTCGGGCTCCTCCGAGGTCGCCGCATAGCAGATGGGCAGATCCGCCGCGGAGTCGAAGCTCTCGATCCGGAAAGCCGCGGGCCGCGCCAGCAATTCGCGCAACAGCCGGTTGTTCAGCGTGTGTCCGGACTTGTAGCCGGTGAACTCGCCGATCAGGCCGTACCCCAGCAGATACAGGTCGCCGATCGCATCCAGCACCTTGTGCTTCACGAATTCATCGCGGCAGCGCAACCCCTCCTCGTTCAACACCTTCGAGTCATCCAGCACGATGGCGTTGTCGAGGCTCCCGCCCAGCGCGAGGTTGTGGCGCCGCATCGTCTCCAGATCGCGCATGAAGCCAAAAGTGCGGGCGCGCGCCACCTCTTTGAGGTAGGTAACCGACGAGAACTCCATCGAGGCACGAGTCAGGCCACCGCTGAACAGCGGGTGGTCGAAATCGATCTCGAAGTTGAGCCGGAAGCCATCGTGAGGTGCGAAGCACGCCCACTTGTCGCCATCCCGGACCTCGACGTGCTCGAGGATGCGCACGAAGCGTTTGGGCTGTTCCTGCTCCGCCAACCCCGCGGACTGCACCAGAAACACGAAGGGGTCGGCGCTGCCGTCCATGATGGGCACTTCGGCGGCGGTCAGCTCGATGAGGCAGTTGTCCACGCCCATGCCGGCCAGCGCAGACATCAAATGCTCGATGGTAGAGACCCTTATGCCGTCCCGGTCCAGCACGGTGCCAAGGCGTGTATCGCCGACTTCGCTGGCGCGGGCGGGAATCTCCACGGCAGGAGACAGATCAGCGCGACGGAACACGATGCCGGTGTCTGCCGGCGCCGGGTGCAGAGTCATGTCGATGCGTGCGCCGCTGTGCAATCCCACACCAGAGGCGCCGATCCGGTTCCGTAGCGTGCGTTGGCCGAACATCCGTGGCGAAAGTGAACGGTAGCCGGTGAGGACGGCTACCGTAGCACATCGCACAGACCGGCATGCTCGTTGCCGCGGGCGGCGACAGCCGTGCCGCCCGCGCAACTGCGGATCGCACTTCCCCGGGGGTCCACGGCCGGACCCCGGCAGGGAAACTCAGTCGGCCTGCCGGCGCAGGAATGCCGGAATGTCCAGCAACTCCTCGTCCACCTGGCCGGAAGTGACGCCATCGCCCACTGCACGCGCGTAGCGCTGCACCGCCGGCTTGTCCAGACCCGTGTAGTCCGTGGCCACCGGAGCCAGCGTGGGAGTCGGACGCCTGGGCGCACGCGCGGCATCGCCGGCCCGTGCCTCACGCGGGGCTTCGCGATAACCGCCAAACGCCTCGTTGCGGCTGCGGCCCTGCTGTGCCACGCGATTCAGGCCGGTGGCCACCACCGTTACGCGCAGCTCCTCCTGCAGCTCCGGATCGATCACGGTGCCCATCACGATGGTCGCCTCCTCCGAGGCGAATTCCTTGACGATATTGCCCACTTCCTGGAATTCGCCGATCGACATGTCCATGCCGGCGGTGACATTGACCAGGATGCCGTTTGCGTCGGCCAGGTCCACATGCTCGAGCAGCGGCGAGGACACCGCCGCCTCCGCGGCCGCGCGCGCGCGGCCCTCTCCCCGGCCGGCACCGTTGCCCATCATGGCCATGCCGGTCTCGCTCATCACAGTGCGTACATCGGCAAAGTCGACATTGACCAGGCCCGGCCGTGTGATCAGCTCGGCGATGCCCTGCACCGCTCCCTGCAGCACCTGGTTGGCTGCCTTGAAGGCATCCAGCAGCGTGGTGGAGCTGCCCAGGACCGTGAGCAGTTTCTGGTTCGGAATGGTGATCAGCGAATCGACGTGCTTGGTGAGCTCGCCGATTCCCGCTTCGGCAGCACGCCCGCGCTTGGTGCCCTCCATTTCGAACGGCCGCGTCACCACGGCAACGGTCAGTATCCCCAGCTCCCTGGCAAGCTGCGCCACCACCGGTGCGGCGCCGGTACCGGTACCACCGCCCATGCCGGCCGTGATGAACAGCATGTCGGTGCCGTCGATCATCTCGATCAGGCGCTCGCGGTCTTCCAGCGCCGCCGCCCGGCCGACGTCGGGATTGGCTCCCGCGCCCAGACCCTTGGTGATGTCACTGCCGATCTGCAGCGACGTCTTCACCTTGGAATGCTTGAGCGCCTGTGCGTCGGTGTTGACGCACATGAACTCCACGCCCTCTATTCCCGAAGCCACCATGTGGGCCACGGCATTGCCGCCTCCACCGCCCACACCGACGACCTTTATTACAGCGCTCTGGCTGTAGGCATCCATTACCTCAAACATGGCTGTCACTCCTCACTGCAAGATGAATGTTGAGCACTAGAAGTTGCCCTTGAACCACGAGGACATCCTTTCGAAGATCCCGTGGACGTTGCCCGGCAGCGATCGGCCGCGACCGCCGCCGGAGTTCTCCCGCGCGTGCAGCAGCAAGCCGACGGCGGTCGAATAGATGGGGTTCTGCACCACGTCGGCCAGACCCCGGACCTGTTGCTGGTGCGGCAGACCCAGCCGCACCGGCATGTGGAAGACTTCCTCTGCCAGATCGATCGCGCCTTCCATGCGTGAACTGCCGCCGGTCAGCACGATGCCGGCCGCGATGGTTTCCTCGAAGCCGCTGCGGCGCAGCTCGTCGCGGATCAGGCCGAACAGCTCCTCGTAGCGCGGCTCGACCACCTCGGCCAGCGTCTGGCGGGCCAGGCGCCGCGCCGGCCGGTCACCCACGCTCGGCACCTCGATGCTCTCGTCGGAATTGGCCAGCTGCGACAGCGCGCAGGCGTAGCGCACCTTGATGTCTTCGGCGTAGTGCGTGGGCGTGCGCATCGACACGGCGATGTCGTTGGTGACCTGATCACCGGCGATCGGGATCACCGCGGTGTGGCGGATGGCGCCCTGCGAGAACACCGCGATGTCCGTGGTGCCGCCGCCGATATCCACCAGGCACACGCCCAGCTCCTTTTCGTCGTCGGTGAGCACTGCGTGGCTCGAAGCGAGTTGCTCGAGCACGACATCCTCCACGACGAGCCCGCAACGCTGCACGCACTTCACGATGTTCTGCGCGGCACTGTCGGCACCGGTGACGATGTGCACCTTGGCCTCCAGCCGAACGCCCGCCATGCCGATCGGATCGCGGATGCCTTCCTGGCCGTCGATGATGTATTCCTGCGGCAGCACGTGCAGGATGCGCTGGTCGGCGGGGATCGCCACGGCCTTTGCCGCATCGATCACATGCGTGACATCGGCTTCGTTGACCTCGCGGTCGCGGATGGCCACGACCCCGTGCGAGTTCAGGCTGCGCACGTGACTGCCGGCGATACCGGCGAAGACCGAGTGGATCTCGCATCCGGCCATCAGCTCGGCCTCTTCGACGGCGCGCTGGATCGACTGCACGGTGGATTCGATGTTCACCACCACGCCCTTCTTCAGACCGCGCGACGGATGCGAACCCAGGCCGACCACTTCGATGGCGCCGTCGGTGCCGATCTCGCCGACCAACGCCACCACCTTGGACGTACCGATGTCCAGTCCGACGATCAGCGACGAGCGATCATTGCGCTTAGCCACGCTTCACCCCATTTGCACCCGAGCGCCAGCCGATGGCAAAGCCGTTGGCATAGCGCATGTCCACGTAGGAAATATCGGTGGCGCGGGCTGCGACAATGCGCACCGCTGCTGACAGGAAACGCTCGAAGCGCTGCTCGAAGTCCTCGCGGCCGAAGCGCAGCGCAATGCCGTTGTCGAGAGTCAGGTCCCACGCGCCGCGCTCGTCGAGAGTGAGCCTGACAAGACGCATGCCGTTTTGTTCCAGACGCGCCTGGGTGGCCAGGCAGCGCGCCGTCATGTCGGCCTCGAATCCGGGCGGTCCCACCAGTTGCGGCAACTCGGGCGGCACATGCTGCGCATCGCGGATGAACAGTTCGCCACGCATGTTGACCAGGCCGTTTTCGCCCCAGCGCGCCACCGGCTTCTGCTCCACCACCTGTACGCGCAGGCCATCGGGCCAGCTGCGCGCCACACTGGCGCGATCGACCCACGGGATCGCCTCCACCGCGACGGCGATGCGGTCCAGATCCACGGCAACCATTCCATGACCGTGCAGTGCGTCGCGTACGGCCTTCTCCACATCCAGCGGCTGCACGCGCTGGAAGCGACCGGATATCGCCACGCCTCGCACGGGACGATCCAGCGCGAAGCGCAGGACCACGCACATGCCAATTATCGCGACCAGTACCGCACCTGCCCGCGCCAGGCCTCGCCAGGGCATGACGGGCAGCTGCGCCACCCAACCCGGACTGCCCTGCTTCGAGCGCGTGCGTGCTGCACCGGATTTCCTGCGGCGCACGAGACTCATGGCGCCGCCTGTGCCCGCACCGCGCGCACGAAGCTTGTTTCCAGGATCTGCCAGCACAGCTCGTCGAAATCCAGGCCGGCGGCCCGGGCCGCCATCGGCACCAGACTGTGGTCGGTCATGCCCGGCACGGTATTGAGCTCGAGCAACAGCGGCCGCCCGGCCTGATCGGCCATGAAGTCGACGCGACCCCAGCCTTCCGCGCCGACGGCATCGAACGCCGCGAGCGCAAGGCTTGCCAGGTGCGCCTCGGCCGGGGCCGAGAGGCCCGCCGGGCAGTGATACTTCGTGTCGTTGCGCAGGTACTTCGCGTCGTAGTCGTAGAAGGCGTTGGCCGCCTCGATGCGGATCGCCGGCAAGGCGCGCCGGTGCAGTACGGCCACCGTGTATTCGGCGCCGCTGATCCACTTCTCGGCGAACACGGTCTCGTCCACCGCCGCGGCAACCCGCCAGGCTGCTTCCATCTCCCCGGGCGCGCTGACCTTGGTCATGCCCACGCTCGAGCCCTGCGTGGCCGGCTTCACGATCAGCGGCAGACCGAGACGTTCCAGTGCCTGTGCACAGTCGGCGGCCGAACCAAGCACCACCGAGTCGGTCGTGGCCACGCCCAGCGCGGCGGCCAGGCGCTTGGTTCGCAACTTGTCCATGGCCAGCGCGGAGGCAGCGACGCCGCTGCCGGTATAGGGCAGGCCGATGATCTCCAGCAGCCCCTGCACGGTGCCGTCCTCGCCGCCCGGCCCGTGCAATGCGATCCAGGCGCGATCGAAGCCCTGTGCCGGCAACTGCCACAGCGGCGTATCGCGCGGGTCGATGCCCGTGGCATCGATGCCGCGCCGCTGCAGCGCGGCCAGCACCGCACGCCCCGAAATCAGCGAGATGTCCCGTTCCGTGGAGGTGCCACCCAGCAGCACGGCAACCTTGCCGAACTCCCGCGGGTCGGTAATGCGCCGCATCCGCTTGCGATCGTGGGTCAGCTTCATGCGGCCTCTCCCACGATCCGGCACTCGGGCTCGAGCCGGCACCCGTGCCGCCGCTCGACTTCCTGCTGCACCTTGTGAATCAGCGCCTCGATGTCACGGGCGCTGGCCGTGCCTTCGTTGACGATGAAGTTGGCATGCTTGGCCGATACCGCCGCACCGCCCAGGCGCAGGCCCTTCAGTCCGGCTGTCTCGATCAACCGCGCCGCGTGATCCCCCGGCGGATTGGTGAACACCGAGCCGCAGTTCCACTCGCCGATGGGCTGGGTTTCGCGGCGCCGCTCCAGCAATGCCCGCGTGGCCGCTTCGGATGAACCACCCTCGAAGTGAAAGGTCGCGGCCAGGAACCACTCGCCCGCGGCCGGCGCTTGCACCTGCCGGTATCCAATGCGGTATTGCCCGGCATCGCGCTCATGGACCTCGCCATGGCGGTCGATGGTCTGCACCGCGCGGACCTGGCGCCAGGTCTCGCCGAGGAAGGCACCGGCGTTCATGGCCAGAGCTCCGCCGACGGTTCCCGGAATGCCGGTGAAGAATTCGGCCGGCCCCAGGTCCCAGCGCGCGCAGGCCCGCGCCAGCCGTGCACAGGGAACGCCGGCCTCTGCGTACACGTCCCGCTCGTCGCGGCGGTCAAGTTCGGTCAGCGCATCGCGCGTGGAGATCACCACGCCGCGCACGCCGCCGTCACGCACCAGCAGGTTGCTGCCCAGACCCAGCCACAACAGCGGCACGTCCGCGGGCAGCGCCTTCAGGAAGGCGATCAGGTCGGCGCGATCCCGTGGCATGAAGAATATGTCGGCCGGACCGCCCACGTGCCAGGAGGTGTGGCGCGCCATCGGTTCAGCCAAGCGCACGCGTGCGCTGAACTCGGCGGGTACGGCAAGGCTCATTTGCCCTCCGCGCCGCACAGGGCCTGCAGCTGGGATGCGAGATCATGCGCGGCGGCGCTGATGCTGCCGGCACCCATCATGGCGATCACGTCGCCGGGCCTGACCAGACCGGCCAGCGCCGGGGCGATCTCCTCGACGGCCGGCACGAACACCGGTTCGACCTTGCCGCGACCACGCACGGCACGGCAGATCGCGCGACCGTCGGCGCCCTCGATGGGCGCTTCGCCGGCGGAATAGACCTCGGTGACCAGCAATGTGTCGACGGTGGACAGCACCCGCGCGAAGTCATCCATCAGATCGCGCGTGCGCGTGTAGCGATGCGGCTCGAACACCAGCACGATGCGGCGTCCGGCATAGGCCTGGCGCAGGGCATCCAGCGTCGCCGCGATCTCGGTGGGGTGATGCCCGTAGTCGTCGACCACGACCACGTCGCCGCCGCCAAGATGCAGCTCACCGACCACCTGCATGCGCCGCTCGATACCCTGGAACCCGGCCAGCGCGCGCTGAATGGCCGCATCGGCTATACCCAGGTCGGTACCGACGGCAATCGCGGCCAGCGCATTGAGCACGTTGTGAGTTCCGGCGAGGTTCACGGTGACCGCCAGCGGCTCATTGCCCTTGCGCAGTACAGTGAAATGCGTACGCGGACCATCGCGGCGAATATCCACGGCGCGCAGGTCCGCCTCCTCGCCCAGGCCATAGGTAAGCACCGGGCGCCCGATCTGCGGCAGAAGTTGCACAACCTCCGCGTCGTCCGCGCACATCACGGCCAATCCGTAGAACGGCAGGTTGTGCAGGAACGCCAGAAAGCTCTGCCGCAGCTTCTGGAAGTCCCCGCCATGCGTGGCCAGATGATCGTTGTCGATATTGGTGACCACGGCCATCATCGATTGCAGGTGCAGGAACGAGGCATCGCTTTCGTCGGCCTCGGCGACCAGATAGCGCCCGGAACCCAGGCGTGCATTGCTGTCGGCGCTCTTGAGCCGTCCGCCGATCACGAAAGTCGGGTCCTCACCGCCCTCGGCCAGCACACTGGCAACCAGACTGGTGGTGGTGGTCTTGCCATGCGTGCCGGCCACCGCGATCGCATACCGGAAGCGCATCAGCTCACCCAGCATCTCGGCGCGCGGCACCACCGGAATGCGGGCCGCCAGTGCCGCAGCCACTTCCGGGTTGTCGCGGTTGACGGCGGTGGAAACCACCACGACATCACTGCCTTCCACGTTGTGGGCGGCATGGCCGGTGAAGACCCGCGCGCCCAGCCGCTCCAGCCGCCGCGTAACCGGATTCGGGCGCACGTCCGAGCCCTGCACCTCGTATCCGAGGTTCAGCAGCACTTCGGCGATGCCACCCATGCCGCTGCCGCCGATGCCCACGAAGTGCACGCGATTGATGCGACGCATCCCGTCAGTGCGACGCCGGCTCATGAGCCCGGTGGCGGAGGTGTTCATGGCATCTCCGCGGCGAGCACGGCGGCCAGCAGATCCTGCGCGGCATCGGGCCGCGACACCCGCCGTGCGCTCTGCGCCAGTCGCAGCAGCGCCTGGCGACCCGCCCCGCACAGCTCGGCCAGCGTATCGGCCAGCAACACCGGCGTCAGCGCGGCGTCGGCGATGCAGCGCGCGGCGCCGGCTTCCACCAGGTACCGGGCATTGACGCTCTGGTGGTCATCCACGGCGTGCGGAAAGGGCACCAGCACCGCACCGACTCCGGCCGCCGCAAGTTCGGCGATGGTCAGCGCGCCGGCGCGGCACACGACCAGATCGGCCCAGCCCAGCGCTTCGGCCATGTCGGCAATGAACGCGGTGACTTCGCCGGTCACGCCGGCTTGCGCATACGCGGCGCGTGCCGCTTCGAGCAATTTCTCTCCGGCCTGATGCCGCACGGCGAATCGCGGCGCCTGCGGCTGTGCCGCGAGCACTGCCAGCGCCTGCGGGACGACTTCATTCAGACGCCGCGCACCGAGACTGCCGCCGATTACCAGCAGGCGCAGGGCGCCCTCGCGGGCAGCGAAGCGTGCCGACGGTTGCGGCAGCGATGCGATATCCGCGCGCACCGGATTGCCGATTTCCCGCACGTGCGGGCGAGCGGCAAATGCCGAAGGAAAAGCCGTGAGCACGGTACGGGCCAGACGCGCGAGGCAGCGATTGGTGAAGCCCGCCACGGCGTTCTGTTCATGGATCACCAGCGGCCGGCCGAGCAGCCATGCCGCCAGCCCGCCGGGACCGGTGACGAACCCGCCCAGGCCGACGACCACCGCAGGCTTCAGGCGCCGGATGATCCGCAGCGCCTGCCAGACGGATCTCATCAGCATGAACGGTGCCTTGAGTACGTCGGACAATCCCTTGCCGCGCAGCCCGCTGACCGTGAGCCACTCGATGGCAAAGCCATCAGCGGGCACCACGCGTGCCTCCAGACCGCGGCGTGTCCCCAGCCAGATCACGTCCCTGTGCCGTTCACGCAGCAGCCGCGCAAGTGCCAGCGCCGGGAACACATGTCCACCGGTACCGCCGGCCATGATCATCACCGGCAGGCGGCTCATGAGCGCCCCTGCGCGAACTGCGCGCGGCGCGCGGCCGTGCTCGCGCCGCCACGCGTGCGCGACATCGCTTCGTGGTAGACACGCAGCACCAGCCCGAACCAGGCGAGCGTCACCAGCAGGCTGCTGCGGCCGTAGCTCATCAGCGGCAGCGTCAGCCCCTTGGTGGGCAGCACGCCCATGTTCACGCCGATGTTGATCAGCGCCTGGATGCCGACCCACAGCCCGAAGGACGCGGCGATGGCAGCCTGGAATGTCAGGCCCGCGTTCGCGGCGAGCCGTGCGATGCCCAGCACGCGCCAGACCAGCAACAGGAACAGGGTCAGCGTGGCAATGACGCCGACCAGACCAAGCTCCTCCGCCAGCACCGCGAACAGGAAATCGGTGTGGGCTTCGGGCAGGTAGAACAGCTTCTGCACGCTCTCGCCCAGCCCCACGCCGAACCACTGCGCCGCGACCGATCGCAATCAACGATTGAGTGAGCTGGAAGCCGCTGTCGAAGGCGTGTTCCCATGGATTCAGGAAAGAGGTCAGGCGCCGCATGCGGTAACCGGCCGACACCATCAACAGCCCGAATGCGCACGCCGCGATCAGCACGCACACCAGCACCCAGCGCAATCGTGCGCCGGCGAGAAACAGCACGCCGAAGGCCGTGGCGAACAGCACCGTCGCCGCACCGAAGTCCGGCTCCGCCAGCAGCAATGCGCAGAACCCCGCCACCACCAGCAGCGGCCGCACCAGGCCGCCGAAGGAAGAGCGCAGTTCGTCACCGCGTCGCACCGCGTAGGCGGAAATCCAGCACAGCACCAGCACGCGTGCGACTTCCGAGGCCTGCAGATTGAATCCGGCCAGATGCAGCCAGCGGCGAGAGCCCTTTGACACGTGCCCGATCCCGGGAACCAGCACGGCAACGAGCAGCAATGCGGCCAGGATCAGCAGCGGCGTCGCGAACCTTTCGTACAGTTCAGTCGGCACCGTGGCCAGCACCAGCGCGATTGCCAGCCCGACCACGGCCAGCAACAACTGGCTCTTCATGTAGCTGAACGGATCACCACCATTCTGCGAAGCGATGGAAATCGAGGCCGAGGCGACCATGATCAGACCCAGCAGCAGGATCGCCAGCAGGATGATCAGCAGCACCGGATCGAGCAGCAGAGCGCCCTTGCGACCGGCTGTCGTGGCGTTGGCGCGGCTCATGCGGCAAGCCCCCGCACCGCCGCGGCAAAGACTTCGCCGCGCTCGGCGTAATCGCGGAACATGTCCAGGCTCGCGCATGCCGGCGAAAGCAGCACGGTGTCGCCGGGCTGCGCGGCGCCGGCCGCGGCAACGACGGCTTGCTCCATGGTCCGGCAGCGCCGCGTCGGCACCTGGCCGGCCAGTGCCGCCTCGATCTGCGGCGCATCCCTGCCGATCAGCAGTACCAGGCGGGTCTTGCCGGCCAGCGCCGCACGAAGCGGCGTAAAGTCCTGCCCCTTGCCCTCACCACCGGCGATGAGCAGCAGCGGCCCGCCGAAGCCGGCCACGGCGGCCAGCGTCGCACCGACGTTGGTCCCCTTGGAATCGTCGATGTAGCGCACACCACCGACTTCGCGCACCAATGCCGCCCGATGGGGCAGACCCGGGAACTCGGCCAGCGCGTCGAGCATCGCCAGCCGATCCAGACCCAGCGCATCGCCCAGGGCCAGCGCCGCCAGCGCATTGGCCGCATTGTGGCGACCGGCCAGGCGCATCTCGTCCAGTCGGCATGCAGGCGCTCATCGCCGGCGCACAGCCAGTCGCCGTCGGCCTCGATCGCCAGGCAGTAGTCAGCGCCGGAATCCGCGTTCATGGAGAACGTGAGACGGCGCTTCTTGCCGCGGCCATTGCGGCAACCAGCGGATCGTCGAGATTGACCACCGCCGCCGCGCAGTGCTCGAAGATGCGCGCCTTCGCGGCAGCGTAGGCCTGAACGTCGTGGTAGCGGTCCAGGTGGTCCGGCGACACGTTCAGCACGGTTGCCGCCACCAGATCCAGCGAGGATGTGGTCTCCAGCTGATAAGCTCGACAACTCGAGCACATAGACCTTCGCGGGCCCGCCATCCAGCAGATCCAGGGCCGGCGGGCCGAGATTGCCGCCCGCGCGCGCCGCCACACCCGCGCGCTCGGCCATGCGCGCGACCAGCGAGGTCACCGTGCTCTTGCCGTTGGTGCCGGTTATGCCGATCACCGGTCGCGCGCCACTGCGGGCGAACAGCTCGATGTCGCCGACCACCTCGATACCCGCGCGCATGCGCAGCGGCAAAGAACGGGTCGTGCTGCGCCAACCCCGGCGATGCCACCACGCAGTCGCAGTCGGTGAGCAGATGCAGGTCAAGCCCGCCGACGCAAAACTCCACATCCGGATGTTCGGCGCGCAGCATCGCCAGGCCCGGCGGCTCCACGCGCGTGTCGGTACCGGCCACCTGCCACGCCGTGCGCCAGCAGGTATCGGATCGCCGACTGACCCGTCCTGCCCAGACCAGCCACCACCGCGCGCCTGTCCCATCAGCGCACCTTCAGGGTGGCCAACCCTGCCAGCACCAGCAACAGGCTGATGATCCAGAAACGCACGATCACCTTGGGCTCGGCCCAGCCCTTGAGTTCGTAGTGATGATGCAATGGCGCCATGCGGAAGATGCGCTTGCCGCGCAGCTTGAAGGAGGCCACCTGCAGGATCACCGAGGCGGTCTCCAGCACGAAGATGCCGCCCATCAGCAGCACCACGAGTTCCTGCCGCACGATCACCGACACCACGCCAAGCGCACCGCCCAGGGCCAGCGCACCCACGTCGCCCATGAAGACCTGCGCCGGATAGGTGTTGAACCACAGGAAGCCGAGGCCGGCACCGGCCATGCTGCCGCAGAAGATGGCGATCTCGCCGGCTCCCGGAACCTCCGGAATGCCCAGGTACGGCGCGTATATCGCGTTGCCGCTGGCCCAGGCAAAGATGCCGAGCGCGGTGGCGACCATCGCGGCCGGCATGATCGCCAGTCCATCGAGCCCGTCGGTGAGATTCACCGCGTTGCTCATGCCGACGATCATCAGGTACGTCAGCACAACGTAGGCGCCCTGGAACATCGGCAATGCCACATGCTTGAACAGGGGCACGTAGAAGGTGGTTTCGGTCGGCGTTCGGGCCGTGTACCACAGCACCAGTGCCGCGGCGAGGCCGGTCAGCGACAACCACAGGTACTTCCAGCGGGCAGACAGGCCCTTGGTGTTCCTGACCACCAGCTTCAGGTAGTCATCGTAGAAGCCGACCAGGCCGCAGCAAAGCATTACACCGGTCGCGATCCACACCAGGCGATTTCCCAGATCCGCCCACAGCAATGTCGAGATAAGGATCGCGATGATGATCAGCGCACCGCCCATGGTGGGCGTACCGGCCTTCTTCAGGTGCGTCTGCGGCCCGTCGTCGCGCACGTGCTGGCCAACCTGGTAGCGCGACAGGGCGCGGATCATGCCAGGTCCGATCACAAGGGAGATCAGCAGCGCGGAGCTCACCGCCAGAATCGTGCGCAACGTCAGGTACGAGAAGACGTTGAATACCGTGTGCTTGTGCGCGAGTTGCTGTGACAGCCAGTACAGCATGGTCAGTGCATCTCGCTGCCGCCGGCGCCGGTCAGGTTGGCCACCACGCGCTCCAGGCGGTTGGAACGCGACCCCTTGACCAGCAGTGTCACGTCCGGTGAAAGCGCCGCGCCGACCGCGCGAGCCAGCGCGTCGGTATCGGCGTGCCAGCTGGCGCCGCTGCCGAAGGCCTCCACCGACAGGGTGGACAGCGGACCGGTGGCAAACAGGCGACGCACGCCGTGCTCGCGGGCATAGGCACCGATTTCCACGTGGCTGGCGCGCGCGCTGTCGCCCAGCTCACCCATGTCACCCATCACCAGCCAGGTTTCGCCGGGCAGCTGCGTGAGCACATCGATGCCGGCCCGCATCGAACTGGGATTGGCGTTGTACGAGTCGTCGAGCAGGCGGGCGCCGTGCCGGGTACGCTGCGGCACGAGCCGGCCGGCAACCGGTTGCATCGCCCCGAGGCCCGCCGCCACCTGCTCCAGGTTCGCGCCGGCGGCCATCGCGGCAGCCGCGGCACCCAGCGCATTGAGCAGATTGTGGCGCCCGCCGACATTGAGCTGCAGGGCGCAGCTGCCCGACGGCGAGCGCAACGTGAAGCGGGTACGAAAGCCCTGCTCGCCAAGCTCGGAGCTGACTTGCCGCGCGCTGAAATCGGCGGGTGCTTCGATGCCAAACGTGTGAACGCGCGCACGGGTCATGTCGCGCCACAGGCCCGCGTACGGATCATCCGCATTGATGACGGCAGTGGCATCGGAGCGCAGGCCCGCCACGATCTGCCCTTCCTCGCGCGCCACGGCATCCAGATCCCCGAAGCCCTCCAGGTGTTCGGCGCCGGCATTCATGATCAGACCGACGCTCGGAAGCGCCAGTGCCGCGAGCCTTGCCACCTCTCCCGGATGATTGGTCCCTATCTCGATCACGGCGCAGCGGTGCGCAGCGTCGAGCCGCAACAGGGTCAGTGGTACGCCGATGTGGTTATTGAGGTTGCCGCGCGTAGCCAGCGTTTCACCGGTTCGCGCCAGTATCGCGGCGGTCATTTCCTTGGCGGTGGTCTTGCCGTTGCTGCCGGCCACACCCACCACCGGGCCGGTGAAGCGCGCGCGCCAGAGCGCGCCCGCACGCGTGAGCGCCGCCTGACCATCATCCACTTCGATCAGCGGCAACGGCGCGCCGGCCACCGGCTTGTCCACCACCGCGGCCACGGCGCCCGCCGCGGCCGCGGCACCAAGAAAATCGTTGCCGTCGAAACGCGGCCCGCGCAGCGCCACGTAGATCTCGCCGGCAGACAATGTTCGCGTGTCCGTGCCGACGCCGGTGTACGCCAGATCCGCACCGGTGTAACGGCCACCGCAAAGAGCCGCAAAATCGCGCAGCATGCGCTTCATGGCGCCACTCCGAGCAGTTCGCGCAGTACCTGCTGGTCGCTGAAGAAGCGCTTTGCCGTACCGACGATCTGGTAGTCCTCGTGGCCCTTGCCCGCCACCAGCACCACATCGCCTGTTGTCGCATCGTCCAGCGCATGCTCGATGGCCGCGCGCCGGTCGCGGATCACATCCGCGTCGCGACCTCCCAGACCCGCCTGGATGTCGGCGATGATCCGCTCCCCGTCTTCGGCGCGCGGGTTGTCGTCGGTGAGCACGATGCGGTCGGCGCGGCGCGCGGCGACGCCGCCCATGGCGGGGCGCTTGCCGCGATCGCGATCGCCGCCGCAGCCGAACACCACGGTGAGGCGACCGGTGCAATGGCGCCGCAGCACGGTCAGGGCCTTGTCCAGGGCGTCCGGCGTATGCGCATAGTCCACGACGCCAACGGGGCCGCCGGCACGCGCGATGGTTTCGAGCCGGCCGGGAGGCGGCTGCAGCGCCGTGAGCGCGGTGCATGCGCTGTGCGGATCCATGCCGCTGCCCAGCAGCACTCCCAGCACCGCCAGCACGTTGTCGACGTTGAACTCGCCGAGCAGCCTGGTGGCGACCTGCGCCACGCCAAAACTCGAATCCAGAGTGAACGAAGTCCCGGCATCCGCGTAGACGATGTCGCGCGCCAACACGTACGGCGCGGCCGGCACGGCCCGGCGGCTGCAGGCAATGCGCCCGGCGAAATGCGGCCGCCGCGCCAGTTCGGCGCCAAAACCGTCATCCACGTTGAAGACCCGCAGCCGCACCTCTTCGCGTTCGAACAGGCTGGCCTTGACGGCGCCGTAGCTGCGCATGTCGCCGTGAAAATCCAGATGATCACGCGTCAGGTTGGTGAACACGGCCGTGTCGAAGCGCACGGCGCACACACGCCCCTGCGCCAGACCATGCGAGGACACTTCCATTGCCACATGGCGCGCACCGCGTGCGCGAAATTCCGCCAACCGGCGCTGCACGGTGACGGCATCAGGCGTGGTCAGATCGCCCGCAGCAAGCTCACCACCCACGGCTGCGCCCAGCGTGCCCAGGTAAGCCGCAGGCCGGCCGGCGGCATCGAGCGCCTGCGCCAGCAACCAGGCGCAGGTGGTCTTGCCGTTGGTGCCGGTCACGCCGATCACAGCCAGCTCGCGCGAAGGCGAATCAAAGAACCGGTCCGCCAGCTCGCTGGCACGTCGCGACAGCTGCGGCACTTCGGTCAGCACGATGTCGGACTCGAGCACCGGCGGCCGTGCACTGCCATCCGGCTCCCAGAGGATCGCGGCCGCGCCGCGCCGCGACACCTCCTGCGCGAATTCCAGACCATGATGCCGCGCACCGCGACAGGCCAGAAAAGCCGCGCCGGGCCGCACGTCGTGACTGTTCTGCGTCAAATCACGCAACAACACGTCGCGCGGCACCGGCGCGATGCCTGCCAGCAATCTGGAAAGTGGTACGGTGTTCAACGGCTCACCATGGTGGACACGCCGGCAACCGGATCCAGCGCGGAGCCGGTGGTGATATCCGGCGCCACGCCCATCAGGCGCAGCGCTCCGCCCACCACCGCCGAGAACACGGGCGCGGCCACATCCGCGCCGTAGTAGCGTCCCGCCTCCGGATCGTCGATCACCACCACGGCGGCCAGACGCGGGCTGCTGGCCGGAGCCAGGCCACCGAACACCGAGGTATAGCGGTCCTGGTAGTAGACGTGATCGGAGTTCTTCTTGGCGGTGCCGGTCTTGCCGGCCACCCGGTAGCCGGGGATCGCGGCCTTCTTGCCGGTTCCCTCGGTGACCACCGACTCCAGCAGCGAGATCAGCGTGCGCGCATTGCGTTCGGAAACGACGCGCTCACCCGGCACCGGATGATCCACGCGCTCCAGCGACACCGGCCGCGCCACACCCAGCGCGCCGATGGTCGCGTAGGCGTGCGCCAGTTGCAGCGGCGTGACCGCGATGCCGTAGCCGCGCGACATGGAGGATATCTTGACGTCGCTCCAACCCGTGTAGCTGGACAGCACTCCGGCCGATTCGCCCGGGAAGCGGCTGGCCGTGACCCGGCCGAAGCCGAACTGGGTGAGCGTGGTCCAGATCTGCCTGGGCTCCAGCTCGCGCGCAATCTTCGTCATGCCGACGTTGGAGGACTTCGCCAGCACTCCGGCCAGCGTGAGCGGACCCAGCGCATGCTCGTCGCTGATCAGCTTGTTGCCCACGAGAACCGGCGTGGTGTCGATAACGCTGGAGGCGTTGAAGCGACCGGACTGCAGCGCCGCGGCCATCACGAAGGGTTTGATGCTGGACCCGGGTTCCAGAAAGTCGGTAACCGCCCGGTTGCGGGACATCTTCGCATCCCGCTGTGTGCGATCGTTGGGATTGAAGGCAGGCTGATCGACCATGGCGAGTATCTCGCCGGTGGTCACGTCGATCACGACCACGGATCCGGATGCCGCGTGGTTCGCCTCGACCGCGCGCAACAACTCACGGTAAGCGATGTACTGAATACGCGAATCCAGCGACAGGGTCAGGTCCTGTCCGGGCAGCGCGGCCTTGATGCTTTCCACGTCCTCGACCGCCCGACCCTTGCGGTCCTGCTTGACGCGCTTCTCGCCGGGCCGGCCGGCAAGCTGTGAATCCCAGGCCAGCTCGACGCCTTCAAGTCCCTGGTCGTCGATGTTGGTCACGCCCAGCACATGGCCCGTAACTTCGGCCTCCGGGTAATAGCGCGCCCATTCCTGCCGGAAGTACACGCCCGGCACATCCAGGTCGCGCACCACCTGTGCCTGCCTGGGCGTCAGGTGACGCGCCAGCCACAGGAAGTTGCGATTCTGGTTGCGCGCGATGAGCTGCTTGAACTCGTCGGGGTCGCGGTGCAGTACACGCGCCAGCTGCTCGCATCGATCCGGCACGTCGTGCAGCTCCTGCGGGTCCGCCCAGGCAGACTCCTCGGGAGTGCTGATGGCCAGCGGATCACCATCGCGGTCGTAGATCGTGGCGCGACCCACATCGATGGCCACGTCCCTGACCGACCGCGCATCACCTTCCTTGATGAAGAACTGGGGATTGAGCAACTGCAGATAGACCGCGCGCGCCAGCAGGCCGCCTGCCGCGACCAACAGCAGCGCGAACGCGAAACCGGCGCGCAACCGGAAGGAACCGGCTTCGCTGGAGGCGGCCCGGCTCAAGGCATCACCACCCGGATCGCCGCCGGATCAGGTGGCGCCATCTTCAGCTTGGTCACCGCGATGGATTCGACCCGCGAGTTGGCCGACACGGCGCCCTTGTCCAGCTGCAGCTGACCCCAGGTCACCTCCAGCTGGTCGCGCTCGCGGTGCAGGCGCTCCAGTTCGACGAACTGTTCGCGCGCGCGGTGGCGGGTGTAGATCGCACCGGCCGCCGAGGCCAGCACCGCGCACCACATCAGCAGCGCGATGATCCATTGATTGCGGGACACGGCGTTCATGCCGGCACTCCGGCCGGTGGCGCCAGTCGTTCGGCCACGCGCAGCATGGCCGAACGCGCGCGCGGATTCGCCGCGATCTCGGCCGCGCTGGCGCGCTGCTTGCGGCCGACGAGCTTCAGGTCCGGCACAAAATGCGGAGCCACGGGCAGATGCGCCCATTCAGGGTCCGGCCGCGCATGCCTTGCCATGAACTGTTTGACCAGCCGGTCTTCCAGCGAATGAAAGCTGATCACCGCGAGCCGGCCGCCGGGCGCCAGCGCGGCCAGCGCGGCGGACAGCCCGCGCCGGATCTGCCCCAGCTCGTCGTTCACGTGCATGCGGATCGCCTGGAAGGTGCGCGTGGCCGGATGCCTGCCGGCCTCGCGGGTGCGCACGGCGCCGGAGACGATCGCGGCCAGCTGCGCGGTGGTCGCTATGGGTTGCTGGCGCCGGTATTCGACAATGGCGCGTGCGATACGACCCGCGAAGCGTTCCTCCCCGAGTTCCGCGATCACGTCGCGGATCTCGTCGCCGCGGGCGCGAGCGAGCCAGTCGGCCGCGCTGTGGCCGCCCTCCGGGTCCATGCGCATGTCGAGCGGACCTTCTTGCTGGAAGCTGAAGCCGCGGGCCGCCGCATCGAGTTGGGGCGAAGACACGCCGAGGTCGAACAGAATCCCGCGACAGGCACGTCCGTCGCCATGTGCCGCGACCAGTGATTCGAGCGCGTCGAACGCAGCGCGGACCACCACGAAACGCGCATCCGCCGCGAAGCGCCGGCGAGCGGCTGCGACGGCCTCAGGATCCCGGTCGATCGCGAGCAGACGGTCCCGTGGTCCAAGCTGATCGAGGATGCGGGCCGCGTGACCGCCGCGGCCGAAGGTGGCGTCGACGTACAGCCGTGCCTGCCCTGCGGTCTGGTCAATCGCGAGCGCCGCAACTGCTTCTTCGACAAGCACCGGCGCGTGCTCAGCCAATGTTCGGTTCCCCGCTGCCTGGCCATTTAAAGTTGCAGACCGCTCAGTTCGGCGGCCAGCTCGGTCACACCCTGCTCACTGCGGGTCCACTCTTCGCGCTGCATCTTCCAGCGCGCCTCGTCCCACAGTTCCAGACCGCGACCCTGGCCGACGAGAAATGCCGCGCGACCCAGCTCCGCGTACTCGCGCAGCTCGGGTGTCAAGGCGAGGCGGCCATGGCTGTCCAGATTCATTTCCTGGGCGTGGCCGATCATCAGCCGCTGCAGGCGGCGCGCCTGCGGATGCAGGCTCGGCATCGCATTGAGCTGCGCCTCGATCTTTTCCCACTCGGGAAACGGGTAGATGCGCAGGCACTGGTCGCGGTCGACCGGTGACCACCACGCGCCCGGCGCCGGGCGCAGCCAGCTGCTCGCGGTGCTGTGCAGGCACCACGACCCGGCCCTTGTCATCGATGGTCACTTTTGTTGCGCCGCGGAACATGCCCTGAAATGGGGATTCCCCACTCTCACCCACTAAGACCCACTTGGCCCCATCTTAGGAATCGAGTGGCACTTATGTCAACGGCGCGATCAGGTTTTTTTGTTTATGTCACAACGACTTACGTGACCTGCAAAAAGTGGGACGTAGTTCTCGCGAAGTTTCCTATTTGATTCCGGCACTTGCAGCGAAAAGCTCACAAACAACATTGCCGAAGGCAGTAACTTCAGGTGATAGAGAGAGGGGAGCTGGCCTGTAAGCCGGGTTCTGTCGAGGGCAATCATTCCTCTAGGAGCTGCGTCACCACAGCCCTCCAGCAGCCTACCCGGAAGCACGCGGGACCCACGCTGCACGTTGCCGTGCGACTTCCCTATTTGGCCTTGCTCCAGGTGGGGTTTGCCGTGCCGTCCGTGTTGCCACGTCCGCGGTGCGCTCTTACCGCACCGTTTCACCCTTGCCAGCATCTTGCGATGCTTCGGCGGTTTGCTTTCTGTTGCACTTTCCGTGGGCTCGCGCCCCCCAGGCGTTACCTGGCACCTTGTCCACTGGAGCCCGGACTTTCCTCCCCGCCCTCGCCCTTGCAGGCGAAAAGCGCGGCGACTGCCCGGCCAGCTCCCCGGGCGCACCTTATCAGTCCGCGGGCTCCATGCCATAGCGCTGCTTGGCCTGGACCGCCGCGGGCCCGGCACAGTAGGCGAGCAGTGCGCGGGCGTCCTCGGGCCGGGTACTGGCGCTGCACACGCCACCGGAGAAGACCGTCACGGTCTGGATCGCCTCCGGCAACGGGCCCAGCACCACGATGCCCGGCACGTTGAGCAGTTCGGAAAGCTGCTGGAAACCCAGTGCCGCGGCACCGTCCGCCACCAGTTTGCCAACTGGAATCCCGGGTGGCGGCACCACGATGCGCGGCTGGATTTGCTCCAGTATCCCCCAGTGCTTGAACAGCTTCTCCAGATACACGCCGCTGGGACCGGTGGAGTAGCTCAGCGTCGGCGCCGCCAGCACTGCGGCCTTCACGTCCTCGGTGGTGGCAACTTGCGGCCGCGGCGCATCGGCACGCACCGCGATCGCCACGCCGGAGCGCACCAGGTCCACGCGCGAACCGCGCAGCACGGCCCCGTCCGCGATGAGCTTGTCGATGGCCTTCGCCGCCAGCACCACCACGTCGTGGGCCTCCCCGGCGACTATGCGCCTGGCGACGTCCACACCGCCTGCCGACTCGGCCTGCACCGTACGTCCCGTAGCCTGCTGGTACTGGCTGGCCAGCGCGGCCAGCAATTCGCGGGTGGCCATCGAGGAGATCAGCCGCAGGGGTGCCGTGATCATGGGGCTTCGGTAGCGGGCTGATGCAGCATTGCGTAAACCGCCGATTTGTTGCGTCCGGTGAGTTGCGCGACCACCGCCGCGGCACGCGCCGGCGGCAGCTCGCGGGCCAGCAGTTCCAGCGCGCGCAGCACGAAGGCATCGTCCGGCGCGGCTTCCGGCCTGCCGGCCACGACCAGCGTGATCTCCCCGCGTGCGAAATTGGCCTCTTCGCCCGCCATTTGCAGCAGCCCGGCCAACGTGCCGCGATATACGCTCTCGTGCACCTTGGTGAGCTCACGCGCCACGGCCGCGCCGCGCTCGCCGCCGAATACCGCGCTCATGTCCGCGAGGGTTTCGACAATGCGATGGGGCGCCTCGAAGAACACCATGGTGCGCGTCTCCGCGGCCAGTCCACGCAGCCGCTCGCGCCGCGCGGCGCCGCGTGCCGGCAGGAATCCCTCGAAGCAGAAGCGATCCACCGGCAAGCCGGACAACGCCAGCGCAAGCAATGGTGCCGAAGGGCCCGGCACCGCAGCCACTTGCACGCCTTCGTCCAGTGCCGCGCGCACCAGCGCGAACCCCGGATCCGATACCAGCGGTGTGCCGGCGTCGCTTACCACCGCAATCACCGCGCCGCCCCGGGCGCGCTCCAGCAGCTCATGCAGCCGTGCGCTCTCGTTGTGTTCGTGCAGCGACACCAGCGGCTTTTCCAGGCCCACGTGCCGCAGCAGGGCGGCCGTATGGCGTGTGTCTTCGGCGGCCACGAGATCGGCGCCCGCCAGCGCATCGCGCGCCCGCGGCGACAGATCGGCCAGATTGCCGATCGGCGTGGCAACGAGATCGATTCGGCCCGGGCCCACCTCTATAATCTCCGCCACGCCCTGTGCCTGCCAGTGAAGATAAATCCAGTCCAATCCGCCGCTAGCTTGCCCTGCACCATGTCAGGCACGCAACCTGCCGTCCACCGTGTCGCCGTGCTGTTCGCCGCCGCGATGCTGTCGGTCCTGGCGGGCTGCGCGACCACCGGCGGCAGCGCGCCCGCCTCGGTGGATCGGGCCGCGCGCATGCAGCGCCGCGGCGATGACGTGGGCGCGGCGCAGATGTACGAGCGGCTGGCGCAGGGCAATCCCCCGCCCACGCGCAATGATCTGGCCCTGGCCGCGGCACGCGCCTGGCTGGCCGCCAACCGGGCCGATGACGCGCAGCGCGCGCTGAATCTGGCTGCCAGCGGGACTACCGCCGCACAACGCGAGGAACTGGGCATGCTGCGCGCGCAGGTGGCCATGTCGCGGGGCCAGTATGCGGCCGCGTGGCAGCTGGTATCCGCGTTGCCGCAGCCGGCCGATGCGGCGGGCGCATCGCGCTTCCTGCAGCTGCGCCAGCAGGTCGCGCTGCGTTCCGGCCGGCCCATCGATGCGGTGCGCGCCGGAATGGAAAGAGAGGCCGCCGCCACGTCGAACGAGGAGCGCATGGCCGCGCGCCGCGACCTGCTCGAGGGCCTGCGCGGGGCTATCGACGGGGGGTTGCGTGTGGATCCGACCGCCAGCAACGACCCACTGGTGCGCGGCTGGCTGGAGCTGGGATTGATTGCCGCCTCGGCGGGCCGCAGCCCCCTGAGCGCGCAGGCTGCGGTCGCGGGCTGGCGCGCGCGCTATCCGGGCCACCCGGGCTCGACCATCATCGACAGCGAGATCCTGCATCCGGGCGAGCGCCCGGGCCGGTTCGTCCAGGGCCAGCGGGTGAGCACCGGCCCGGTGGCATTGCTGCTGCCGCTGTCCAGCCCGCAGGCCAATGTGGCCACCGCGGCGCACCTGATCCAGGCCGGATTCGAGGCGTCACTGGCGAAACTGCCGGAAGCGGACCGGCCGCAGCTGCATGTGTATGACACCGGTGTGCAGCCGGTCGGCACCGCGTTGCTCAACGCGCAGGCCGACGGCGCCGGCTTCATTGTCGGCCCGTTGCAGCGCGACGCCGTGCAGGATGCCCTGCAGCAGCGCCCCGGCAATCTGCCCCTGCTGCTGCTCAATACCCTGCCGGGCAATGGCTTCGTGGGCAGCCAGATCTATCAGTTCGCGCTCTCGCCCGAGGACGAGGCACGACAGATCGCCCGGCAGATCGCCGGACACGGCCGTGCCAACGTCGTGGTGTTTGCTCCCATCGACGATTGGGGCAGCCGGGTCGCCAATGCATTCACGGAGGAACTCACGCGCGACGGCGGGTCGGTGCTCGTGCGGCGCGACTACGGCTCGTCACGGGATGAGAGCCTGATATCCGGCTCACTGGTCACCGGACCGCTGGGAATCGACGCGGCCATCGAGCGCAAGAACGACGTACAGGCCGCGATCGGCACCCGGGTCGTGTTCAATGCCTATCCGCGGCCGGACATCGATGCGATCTTCGTCGCGGGCTGGGAGTCGCAGGCGCTGCGGCTGATCAACACGCAGCTGCGTTTCCACAATGCCGACGACCTGCCCATCTACATCACCCAGGATGGACTCAGCGGCAGCACCGCCAACAATCGCGACCTGCTCGACATGTGGGTGCTCGATACCCCATGGGACCTGGACACCGTCGGACCGGTGGCGGACCTGCGCGCCGCCACGCAGCCGCAATGGAGCGCACAGGGCCAGCACCAGTCACGCTTCTTTGCCTTCGGCTACGACGCCGCGACACTGACCATGGCACTGCGTCGCGGCGTGGCCGCGTGGCCATTGTCCGGACTGACCGGCCAGCTGCAGCTGAACCCGGAAGGCCGCATCGAGCGCAGCCAGAACTGGGCCCGCGTAAGCGCGGATGGGCAGGTCCTGCCGGCCGATCCGCTGGCCGACCAGGGCCAGTAACCTTGGTCCGGTCCAGCCGCATCGACCGTCAGCAGATCGGTCGGGCCGCTGAGCAGGCTGCGGTCCGATTCCTCGAAGCGAAGCAGCTTTCGATCCTCAAACGGAACTATCGGTGCCGCACTGGCGAGATTGATATCATTGCCGAAACAATTGACGGCATCATCGTGATCGCTGAAGTCCGGCTGAGGAGCACTGCAAACTTCGGTGGTGGCGCCGCCAGCGTCGACTGGCGCAAGCAACAACGCATCCAGCGCGCCACCTGCCACCTGCTGTCACGCCACCCATCGCTGCAGCAGCGCAAGCTGCGCTTTGACGTGCTCGATCTGGCACCGGACCAGGAAGGTGGCTATTGCATCGAGTGGTTGCCGCAGGCCTTCGACGCCACGGCGCGTTAGGAGCCGGTCGAGGCTCCGCGGCGGCTACTTGACCACTTTCAGGCTGGGCCGCCGCGGCCGCTCGGGCCCGGGCGGCGGCACGGTGGGCGGCGCGTCATTGCCCTCCGGCGCGGATTCGGGCATCGGTTGAACTTGCCCCTCGCCGGCCTCCGGCGCGGCCTGATCGACCGTGAATGCCAGCCCCTTGCCGTTCTCGCGCGCCACGATGGCCAGAATGTGTTCCAGTGGCACGTGGATGAAGTGGCTCACGCCACTGAAGCGCGCCTGGAACTCCACCGCGTCCGCGTCGATGCGAAAGGACTGCGTGGCGGACGCGGAAATGTTGAGCCTGATGAATCCCTCGGTGACGAACTCGCGCGGCACCATCACCGTCTCTGGCCTGGCATCGACGATCAGATGCGGCGTCCAGCCGTTATCCACGATCCAGTCCAGCATCGCTCGCAGCAGGTAGGGGCGCTGCGAGAGCTCAGGCAACGCGCATCTCCCGCTCCTGCGCAGACAGGCTCATGCGGAATGCCGGCCGCGAAAACAGCTGGTTGGCGTACTTGACCAGTGGCGCGGAATCCTTGGGCAATTCGATTTGCCAGCGCGGCAGGCGCCACAACAGCGGCGCGATAGTCACGTCCACCAGCGACAATTCATCGCTGGCAAAGTACGGCTTGTTGCGCACGAAATCCGTGGTCTGCACG
The DNA here is from genome assembly GCA_963812195.1 of uncultured Gammaproteobacteria bacterium. GTDB lineage: Bacteria > Pseudomonadota > Gammaproteobacteria > Steroidobacterales > Steroidobacteraceae > ZC4RG30. Next base: position 389,577 of record CAWEUI010000013.1, on the reverse strand, counting down.
ATCAGGTCGCGCAGTTCGCCGCGCAACCTGGCCGCTTCGGCGCTGTCCGGCTGGGCCTTGTCCAGACGCTCGGCTATGCCGTACCAGTCGCGTTCGATTCGATGCAGCGCCAGGCGGAACTGCGCGCGTGAGACCGGATCGACGGGCATCAGGGGCGGGTGCGGGAAACGCTCGTCGAGGTACTCGATGATGATGCGCGAGTCGTACAGGACCAGATCCCTGTCCACCAGCGTCGGCAGGGAGTGGTCGGGATTCAGGTCGAGCAGATCCTCCGGGAAACGCCCGGGGGTGACGCTGACGATCTCGATCTCAACGTCCTTCTCCGCCAGTACGATGCGGGTCCGGTGACTGGCAAGTTCGTCCGGAGCCGAGAACAAGGTCATCACGACAGGGCCCGCTTTAGTGGACGTCCTTCCAGTATTCCTTCTTGAGCATCCATGCAAAGGCAGTGAAGACGAGCAGGAACAGCACCACCCAGATTCCGATCGCGCGTCGCTCCACCTGCGAAGGATCGCTCACGTAATCGAGAAAATTCACGATGTCCCGTACGAAGGAATCGTATTGCTCGGGCGTGAGGCTACCCGGCGCCACGGTCTCGAAATGATCCACCACCGCGGGCTCCCCGCTGACGGGGGGCTCGGCAAATACCGCTGCTTTCACGCCCTCCAGGCTGGACAGCACCGCGGGCATCGCGGCCCCTTCCAGAGCCAGATTGTTGGTACCGGTACGCTTGCTGGTATCGACGTAAAACCCTTTCAGGAACTGGTACACCCAGTTCGCGCCACGCGCGCTGACTTCAAGGGACAGATCCGGTGGCTGCTTGCCAAACCAGTTGTCTGCGTCCGCCTTCGGGAAGCTCGACACGATGTAATCCGTGGGCTTCGCGCCCGGCGGCAGCAGCTCGTCGCGCAACACCTTGTCCGGAATTTCAAGATCGGCGGCCAGCCGCGACCAATGGACGTACTTGAGCGAGTGGCACCCGCTGCAGTAGTTCACGAAGTTGGCCGCGCCGCGTTGCAGCGATGCGGTGCTCTTGACGTCATTGCCGGCTTTCCAGGCCTGCCAGTTCACGCCGCCCGCCTCATGGCCCGCCGCCGCGGCGCCCTCTTCCGCCGCCACGGCGCCGGCGGACGCAGCCAGCAGCACCAACCCCAATCCGATCAAACCAGTGCGCATCAATCGAACCTGCATCGGTGGCCTCAATGGGAAGAAGACGTGATGCGCTCGGGCACGCGGTCGGTCGGCTCACCGCGCGTGTAGAACGGCATCAGTACGAAGAACGCGAAATACAGCACCACGAAGATGCGCGACAACACCACGTAAATGCCTTCGGGCTTCTGCATGCCCAGATAGCCCAGGCTGAGGAAGGAGATCACGAAGACGGTGAGCGCCAGCTTCCAGGTCACCGGCCGGTAGCGGATCGATTTGACCGGCGAGCGATCCAGCCATGGCAACAGGATGAAGCACACCAGCGACAGTGCCATCAGCAATGCGCCCAGGCGCTGGTCCGGCACTGCGCGCAGGATCGCGTAGTACGGCGTGAAGTACCACACCGGCGTGATTTCGGCCGGCGTGGACAGCGGGTTGGCCAGCTCGAAGTTCGGCCTTTCCAGGAACAGGCCACCGAAGTGCGGCACGAAGAACACGACGACGGCAAAGCCGACGAGGAACACTCCCACGCCAACCAGGTCCTTCAGCGTGTAGTAGGGGTGGAAGGGAATGCCGTCGAGGGGCTTGCCATCCGCGCCCTTCTTTTCCTTGATCTCGATGCCGTCCGGGTTGTTCGAGCCGTTCTGGCGCAGCGCCACCAGATGCAGCGCCACCAGCAGCAGCAGCACCAGTGGCACGGCCACCACGTGCAACGAGAAGAAACGGCCGAGCGTGGCATCGGCGATGCCGTAATCGCCGCGGATCCACTCCACCAGGCCCGGCCCGATGACCGGAATGGTGCCGAACAGATTGACGATGACCTGCGCGCCCCAGTAGGACATGTTGCCCCAGGGCAGCACGTAACCCATGAAGGCCTCGGCCATCAGGGCAAAGTACACGAGCATGCCGAACAGCCACAGCAGTTCGCGCGGCGCCTTGTACGAGCCGTACAGGAAGGCGCGGAACATGTGCAGGTAGACCACGATGAAGAACGCCGATGCGCCGGTGGAGTGCATGTAGCGCAGCAGCCAGCCGTACGGCACCTCGCGCATGATGAACTGCACTGAATCGAAGGCCGTCGTCTCACCCGGCTTGTAGTGCATGGTGAGGAAGATGCCGGTGACCAGCTGCATGACCAGCGCCACCAGCGACAGCACGCCGAAGAAGTACCAGAAGTTGAAGTTCTTGGGAGCGAAGTAACCGGTCAGCTGGTCCCGGATGAAGGCATCGACCGGCAGGCGCTTGTTCAGCCAGGCCAGAAAGCCGGTACGCACAGGCAGGGAATCGTCGTTGGCGGCCATCAGGCTTTTCCTTCCTCGGGGCCTACACCAACGATCAGCGTGTTTTCATTCGGGTAGGAATACGCGGGAATGCGCAGGTTGGTGGATGCCGGCGAGCCGTCGAAAACGCGGCCCGCCAGGTCGAAACGCGAACCATGGCAGGGACACTGGAACCCGCCGGGCCAGTCTGCGCCCAGTTCGGGCAGGCCCTTCTGGAACTTGGTCTTCGGCAGACAGCCCAGATGCGTGCAGATGCCGATGAGCACCAGGAATTCCGGGCGCGAAGCGCGATCGGTGTTCTTGGCATAGTCGGGCTGGTCCGAGTCCTGCGACGTCGGATCCTTCAGCTGATCGTCATGACCGGACAGCGAAGCCAGCATCTCCGGCGTGCGATGCACGATGTAGATCGGCTGCTTGCGGTACACCACCGTGATCATCTGTCCGAGTTCGACCTTGGTGAGGTCCACCTCCACGGGCAGACCCGCGGCGCGCGCGCGCTCCGAGGGGTTCCATGACTCGATGAAGGGCACCGCGGCGAATGCGACGCCGATGAGGCCGGTGGCCGTGGTGGCAAAAGTAAGAAAGCCGCGCCGGTCCTGGTCGACCTCGGCGGGGGCGGGGGCGGCAATATCGCTCATTCAGAAATTTCCGGGGGCTGTTGCTGTTCTCGTGCCCGGGTCGCCGCTCGCGACGAGACCAACGCGGCCCGAACAGCGCGGCATTATACACTATCGTCCACGGTGCCCATGGCGCGCGTCCCATGCCCCATCCGCTGATCCGCAATCTGCTCTTTCTGACAGTCTCGGCACTGGCCGGGCTGTTGATTGCTGTGCTGGTCATTCGGACGTGGCCGCAACTGGTTCGCAATGCGCCGCCACCCGCGGCAACTGCCACGGCGCGGGTTCCCCAGTCCCGCCCGCTGTTGCCTGCCGGCAGCGCGCCGGCACCTGATGGCGCGCAGACCCGGGGCGCGGATCCGCTGGCAGCGGCCGTTGGCGGCAGCTTCGCGCCGGCAGTCAAAGCCAGCGCCCCTGCCGTCGTCAGTATCTTCACGCGACGCGTGGAGAACGTTCCAGCCACCCCTCTGGAGCAGCTGTTCGGCAATCCATTGCGCCAGCTCATCCAGAAGAAGCTCGGTTCCGGCGTGATCGTGGACAGCGCCGGGCACATCGTCACCAACTACCACGTCATCTCACGCTCCGAGCAGATCGCCGTGACACTGGCCGACGGGCGCGCGAGCGCCGCGAAGCTTGTCGGCAGCGATCCGGATACCGATCTGGCGCTGCTGCAGATCGATCTGCCGAACCTGCCGGTCATGCAACTGGGCCGCTCGGACCGGGTCGCGGTGGGCGACATCGTGCTGGCCATCGGCAATCCATTCGGCCGGCTGGCCCAGACCGTCACGCATGGCATCGTCAGCGCCACCGGCCGCGCGGATCTTGGCGTGGCGACCTTCGAGGATTTCATCCAGACCGACGCCGCCATCAACGACGGCAACTCCGGCGGCGCGCTGGTCAACACGCAAGGCGAGCTGGTCGGCATCAACACCGCGGTCCTGGGCAAGGACCAGGGCGCGGAGGGGTTGGGCGTTGCCATCCCGGTGGATCTGGTACGCGGCGTGATGCGCGAGATCCTGCAGCACGGCCGCGTCATCCGCGGCTGGATCGGCATCGACCCCAAGGACGTGTCGGCGGAGACCGCGCGTTACTTCGGCCTGCCGCACGCGGGCGTTGCCATCAGGCTGTACCGGAACTCACCTGCCGCAGCGGCCGGGCTGAAGCTGGGAGACATGGTCGAAACCCTCGACGGGCAGGAAGTAATGAGTGCGCAGGACGTGCGCGCCCGGATTGCGGACCACAAGCCCGGCAGCAGGGTGCGGGTCGCCGTCGACCGGGGTGAGCACCGGATTGAAGTGGAGATACCGGTTGTCGAGGCGCCGCGCGGCGCGCAGCAGTAGCCGCGCGCTTACCTGGCGGCGACCCGCCGGATGCCGGCACCCAGCTGGCTGAGCTTCTCCTCGATCGACTCGTAGCCGCGATCGATGTGGTAGATGCGGTCGATGTCGGTGCGGCCCTGTGCCACCAGCCCGGCGATGACCAGGCTGGCCGAGGCCCGCAGGTCGGTGGCCATGACCGGCGCGGCCGTGAGTGCCGGCACGCCCTTGATGATCGCGGTATTGCCCTCGAGACGGATCTCCGCTCCCAGGCGCCGCATTTCCAGCAGGTGCATGAAGCGGTTCTCGAAGATGGTTTCGATGATCGTGCCGACCCCCTCGGCAACGCAATTCAGGGCGGCGAACTGCGCCTGCATGTCGGTGGGAAAGGCCGGATAGGGTGCGGTGCGCACGTCCACCGACACGGGCCGCCTGCCGTGCATGTTCAGCTCCACCCAATCGGCTCCGGTGCGGATCTGCGCCCCCGCCTCCTGCAGCTTCAGCAGCACGGCATCCAGGTGGGTCGGCTCGGCATGACGTGCCAGCACGCGCCCGCCGGTTATTGCTCCGGCCACCAGAAAGGTTCCGGTCTCGATCCGGTCCGGCTGCACCGCGTGCTGCGCGCCGTGCAGGCGCGGCACCCCTTCGATGACCACGCGGTCCGAACCTGCGCCCTGGATCCGTGCGCCCATCGCGACCAGCAGCTGCGCCAGATCCACCACCTCGGGTTCGCGTGCGGCGTTCTCGATGATGGTCTGCCCTTCCGCCAGCGCCGCCGCCATCATCAGATTCTCGGTGCCCGTGACGGTCACGGTATCCAGCACCAGGCGCGCCGCCTTGAGGCGACCCGCGCGTGCCCTGATATAGCCGTTCTCCACGTGAATTTCCGCGCCCATGGCTCTCAGGCCCGCCACGTGGATGTTCACCGGGCGCGCGCCGATCGCGCATCCGCCGGGCAGCGACACATCGGCCTGGCCGTAGCGCGCGAGCAACGGCCCGAGCACCAGGATCGAGGCGCGCATGGTCTTGACCAGGTCGTAGGGCGCGACGAAATCATGGATGCCGCGCGCATCCACCTCCACCCGCTGCCGCTCGCCCAGCGTCACTTTCACGCCCATGCGTGTCAGCAGCTGGATCATGGTCGTGACGTCCTGCAGATGCGGCACATTGCGCACTTCCACCGGCTCATCGGCCAGCAGCGTCGCCGCCAGGATCGGCAAGGCCGCGTTCTTCGCGCCGGAGATGCGAACTTCGCCGTCCAGGCGCGCGCCGCCGGTCACCTGCAGTTTGTCCATATGCGGTCCGGTGCGGGCTACTGGCTGGCCTGGGCGGCCGCTTCGGCCGGGGTGACGGTGTGCAGGGACAGCGCATGGATCTCGCCCCCCATGCGCTCACCCAGCGCGCCGTAAACCAGCTGGTGGCGCTGCAATGGCCGGCGGCCTTCGAATTCCCGGCTCACCACCAGGGCTTCGAAATGCACGTTGTCCTCGGAGCGTACCTGTACCCGGGCATCGGGCAGGGCACCACGGATCAGGTCTTCGATCTGTTGCGGATTCATGGATACGACCGGGCGGAGCCAGGGAAGAAGGTCCGCAAGTGTAAGCTATGATCCGTCCCATGACGGATCAGCCCCGGGGATTCGCGGCACGACCTGCGACGGTTCGCCCTGACGACAGTGCGCTGATCGCGGCCGGTCGGCGTGCGCTTCAGATCGAGGCACGGGCACTGGCGGCCCTTCCCGAACGCATCGACGCGGCCTTTGCCGGCGCCTGTCGGCTATGCCTGGCGGCCACCGGACGGGTCGCGGTCAGCGGCCTGGGCAAGTCCGGCCTCGTCGGCGCCAAGATCGCCGCCACGCTGGCCAGCACCGGCACGCCTGCGTTCTTCCTGCATGCGGCCGACGCCAGCCATGGCGACATCGGCATGATCACTGCCGGCGACGTGCTGCTGGCGCTGTCCAGTTCCGGAGAAACCGCCGAGTTGCTGGCCCTGCTGCCCTGTCTGCGCAGACTGGATGTGCCGGTCATCGCGCTGACCGGCAATCCGGATTCGGCGCTGGCGCGGCAGGCCGCGGCGCATCTGGACATCAGTGTCGCCGAGGAGGCCTGTCCGCTGAATCTGGCCCCCACCTCCAGCACCACCGCCATGATGGCGATGGGCGATGCACTGGCCACGACGCTGCTCGAGGCACGTGGCTTCACCCGCGAGGACTTTGCACGCGCGCATCCGGGGGGCGCGCTGGGCCGCCGACTCCTGCTGCGGGTGGCGGACGTGATGCGCCGGGGCGAAGCGCTGCCGCGCGTGGCCGCAACCGTCACGCTGGAAGAGGGTCTGGTGGAGATGGGCAGCAAGGGCCTGGGCCTTGCGGCTGTCATGGATGCCAACGGCAGCCTGCTTGGGGTGTTCACGGATGGCGACCTGCGCCGCGCGCTGGATCGCGGCCTGCCGCTGCGCACCACCACCATGGCTCAGGCGATGACCCGCCAGCCACGCGTGATCACTGCGCAGCAGCTCGCAGTCGACGCCGTAAACAGCATGCAGGAGCATCAGGTTACGGCATTGCTGGTAGTGGATGCCGAGGCGAAGCTGGTGGGCGCGCTGAATATCCACGATCTGCTGCGCGCGGGAGTCTACTGATGCCCGCGCGAGCTGCCCGGGTGCCGGCGCGTCTCACATCCCGCCTCGCGCGCCGCATCGAGTTGCTGGTCATCGACGTGGACGGCACGCTGACCGACGGCGCATTGTGGTACGGACCGCGCGGGGAACAGCTCAAGCGATTCCACGTGCGCGACGGCCATGGCATCAAACTGCTGGCTGCGGCGGGGGTAGTGCCTGCCGTGGTCTCCGGGCGCCGCTCCACGGCACTGGGCACGCGCTGCCGCGAACTGGGCATCGCGCATCTGCTGGCCGGCGTTGCGGACAAGAGCAAGGCGCTGGATCGGCTGCTGCGCAAGCTGAATCTGCATGAATCACAGGTGGCGGCCATCGGTGATGACACACCGGACATCCCGCTGTTCGTGCGGGTGGCTTTCGCCGTCGCCGTGCACGATGCGCATCCGCTGGCCGCGCGCGCGGCACACTGCCACACCACGTTGCCCGGCGGCCAGGGCGCGGTCCGGGAAGTGTGCGACTGGCTGCTGGCAGCACGGGCCCGCTCATGAGGCCGTGGCGGTTCGCACTGTTGCTGGTGTTGCTGGGCGTTGCGGCGGCGGCGTTGTGGTACGGCCGCATGGGAAACCGGGAACCGGCCGCGGCCGGCGGCAAGCCGGCCCCGCCCCAGGTGGCCTACGATTACCGGGCGCAGGACGTGGTGCTGCGTCAGATGGGGCCGGATGGCCGCCTGGCATTCGAGATCGCCGCGGCACAGATCACCCAGTTGCCCGACAGCGGCCGGGTCATCGCCAACGCTCTGACCGTGTACCACGACCCGCCGGGAACGCCTGTCGGCGGGCCCAACCGCTGGACCCTCACGGCCGACGAAGGCGAACTGCCGGCCGAGGGCGGTCCGGTGACCCTGTCCGGCCATGTCCGTGCCCGCGGTATTCCGGTGGGCGGCAGGATCCCGATGAGCATCGAAACCGATCATCTGCGCTACGACATGTCCACGCAGCAGCTGAGCACCGATGATGCGGTCCGGATCAGCTGGGGAGACAACAGCATGCAGGGTCAGATGCTGCGCGCGAATATCGGGACCGGAACCGTGGCGCTAAAATCGGTTCATGGCACCTTTGCTCCCTGATCTCACCCGAAGCGCCGTTGCGGCAATCGTGTTGCTGGCCGTCGTACTGCCGGCGTCGCCGGCCGTCGAGGCGGCCGCAATTGCGGACAAGCTCGATGTGCAGATCGGCGACCTGAAGGAGTTGAACCTCAACGAAGGCACGCTGGTTGGCGCCCGGATAGAAATCACGGACGGGCCGGGCATACTGATCAAGGCCGATACGGCTCAAGGCAGCCAGATCACCGAGACCTACGCCAACAGCCACTGGGAGCTGACCGGACACGTGCACATCGAGTACGACGGCAGCGTGCTCGACGCGGACTCCGCCACTGTTACATTTGCCGATCGGCTCATTGAACTCATCGAGGTTCACGGCACGCCGGCCCTCTTTTCCCATCCAGCCCGGACGGCCGGTCAGCGTTACGAGGGTCGCGCCGAGAACATCTACTTTGACGGCGGCAGCAGAGTAGTGCGCTTCACCGGACAACCATGGTTTTCCTTCGGATCGCGCCAATGCACCTCCGACAAGCCCCTGCTCTACGCAGTGGACAGCACGGTTCTGTCCAGTGAAAGGGACGGCAAGCCGGACGCCGGCGTGCGCTGCACCTACGGGACCGGGGTGGACGGGCACGTGCCCACACCGCGCACCCCGGAGCGGAGCAGCGCACAATGAGCACGTCGGTCCTGCGGGCCAGCAATCTGCGCAAGAGCTACAGCGGCCGCGTGGTCGTGGAGAATCTCAGCCTGCACGTCGAATCCGGCGAAATCGTCGGCCTGCTGGGGCCGAACGGCGCCGGCAAGTCCACTTCGTTCTACATGATCGTGGGACTGGTCAGCGCCGATGCCGGCACCATCACGCTCAACGACCGGGATCTGACCGGCCTGGCAATGCATCGGCGCGCGCGACTGGGCCTGGGATACCTGCCGCAGGAAGCCTCGGTGTTCCGCCGTCTCTCGGTGGAGCACAACATCCTGGCAATCCTGGAAACCCGCGCCGGGATGAAACGCGCCGACCGGCGGGCGGAACTGGAGAAGATCCTCGAGGAACTGCACATCGGCCACGTGCGCAAGAGCCTGGGAATATCGCTCTCCGGCGGCGAACGACGGCGTGTGGAGATCGCACGCGCGCTGGCCGCGGCACCGCACTTCATCCTGCTGGATGAACCATTCGCCGGCGTCGATCCCATTTCGGTACTCGACATACAGCGCATCGTCGGACAACTGGCCGCGCGTGGCATCGGCGTGCTGATAACCGACCATAACGTGCGCGAAACCCTGGGCGTTTGCAACCGCGCGTGCATAGTAGACCGCGGAACTGTGATCGCAGCCGGCAACGCCGAGGAAATTCTTGCCAATGAACGAGTCCGCGAGGTCTACTTGGGTCAAAACTTCCGCATGTAGCGGGGTTTAGCAGACACCGCATGTTGAAAGCCTCCCTGCAGCTTCGCCTCGGCCAGCAGCTGACCATGACTCCGCAGCTGCAGCAGGCGATCAGGCTGCTGCAGCTGCCCTCCCTGGAACTGCAGGCGCATATCCGCGAGCTGCTCGAATCCAATGTCATGCTGGAGGCCGAGGACGACACCGAGGCCACCGCCAGCTTCGAGGCGCTGGGCGCCGGCCCCAATGACCGCGACCTGCCGGACTCGAGCGACGAATCCGCCGCTTCCGTCGATCGCGGCGAAGCCGAACCCAGTGTCGAGATCGTCGAGGATTCGTGGAACGAGACCTCGGCCGCGCCGGGCGAATCCTCCTGGAACGCCGATGACGAGGACCGGCAGCAGGAATTCCAGGATGAGCGCGGCGAGTCACTGCACGAACACCTGCAGTGGCAGCTGGAAATGGCGTCCCTGGATGAGCGCCAGCGCTCCGTTGGCCGCGCCATCATCGATGCCATCAGCGACCACGGCTACCTGACCGAGGGATTCGATGCGATCGCGGCGACGCTGAAGCCGGAAATCCTCGCCGATGACGCCGAGATCGAGGCCATGCTCGGCGTCGTGCAGGGCTTCGACCCGGTCGGCGTGGGCGCGCGCGACGTCGGCGAATGCGTGCGCTTGCAGCTGCGCGTGCTGGACCCGGCCACACCCGGACTGGCCACCGCCCTGGCCCTTACCCAGGGTCACCTGGACCAGGTGGCCAACCGCGAACTGGCCCTGCTGCGGCGCGAACTGAAGGTTTCCGAGGAGGAACTGGAACAGGCGCTGCTTCTGGTACGAGGCTGCCACCCGCGACCCGGCGCGCAGATCAGTTCCGCAGCGCCCCAGTACGTGGTGCCGGATGTATTCGTGCGCCGGAGCAGCAACGGCTGGACGGTGGAAATGAACTCCGCCACGGTGCCCAGGGTGCGTCTCAACGAGAGCTACGCCAGCCTGATCGGCCGTGCGGCCAGCCATGCCACCATGCGCACCCAGCTGCAGGAGGCGCGCTGGCTGCTCAAGAGCCTGGAGATCCGGCACGACACCCTGCTCAAGGTGGCGCGTTCGATCGTGGAGCGCCAGCATGAGTTCCTCGAACATGGCGAGGAATTCATGCGACCAATGATCCTGCGCGACATTGCCGAGGCCATCGGCATGCACGAATCCACCATCTCCCGCGTGACCTCCGGCAAGTACATGCACACGCCGCGCGGCGTTTTCGAGCTGCGCTACTTCTTTTCCAGCCAGGTCGAGGGTGCGGACGGTTCCGGCACGTCGTCGACGGCGATCCGCGCCAAGATCCGCAAGCTCATCAAGGAGGAAGCACCGGATGCGCCGCTGTCGGACAGCCGCATCGCGGACGTACTTTCCAAGGAGGGCATTCCGGTCGCGCGCCGCACGGTCGCCAAATACCGTGAGTCAATGGGCATCGCGCCGTCCAATGAACGGAAGCGGTCCTGAAGCCAACTGCGAATCGCGAAGAGGAGGCCATCATGCAGCTCAATGTCAGCGGTCACCACGTCGAGATCACCCCGTCGATGCGCGCCTACGTGGAAAAGCGCCTGGAGCGGGTGAAGCGCCATTTCGACCAGGTGATCGATGTGCATTTCGTCATGTCGGTGGACAGCAAGCTGGTGCACAAGGCCGAGGCGACCCTGCACGTGAGCGGCGGCAACATCCACGCCGATGCGATCGACACCAACATGTACGCCGCCATCGACGCGTTGGCCGACAAGCTCGATCGCAGCGTGGTCAAGCACAAGGAAAAGCAGCGCGACCACCACGCCGGCGAGGCCCGGCGCACGGCGCGGCAATAGTGGCGGCTGCCGCCTGGAGGGCATTACATGCGGTTGGTCCTGGTCAGCGGACTGTCCGGTTCCGGCAAGAGCGTGGCCCTGCACATGCTCGAGGACCTGGACTACTACTGCGTGGACAACATCCCCGCCGCACTGCTGAAGGCATTCGTTTCGCACACCCTGCGCAGCACCGAGCGTCAGTACCAGCAGGTTGCCGTCGGACTCGATGCGCGCAATACACGCGCCGAGATCGCCACGGTGCCGGCGCTCAAGTCCGAAATGCTCGCCTCCGGCATCTCCTGCGAGCTGCTGTTCCTGACCGCCTCGGACGAGGCGCTGCTGCGGCGCTATGCCGAGACACGCCGCCGGCATCCGCTGTCGCGCGATGGCCGCGACCTGCGCGACGCCATCCGGCTCGAACGCGACCTGCTCGATCCGGTGGTGCAGGCAGCGGATCTGATGGTGGACACGTCACACACCGGAATTCACGAATTGCGGGAGATCGTCCGCCGGCATGTGGACCGACCGCCCCGAGGCGCGTTTCTCGATTCTGTTCCAGTCGTTCGGCTACAAGCATGGCATTCCCGGCGACGCCGATTTCGTCTTCGACGCGCGTTCCCTGCCGAACCCCTACTGGGAACCGGGTCTGCGCGAACTGACCGGCCGCGATGCAGCTGTCGCCCGCTACATCGAGGCCAGCGGCAACGCCGAGGCACTCCTGCGTGACATCTGCAGCTTTGTGGAAGCGCGCATTCCGGAGTACCGGGCAGCCAATCGCAGCTACATGACCGTGGCCGTCGGCTGTACCGGCGGCCAGCATCGTTCGGTCTACCTGGTGGAAAGACTCGCCACGGACTTCGCGCAACGGCATGGCCACGTATCGCGGCGTCATTCGCGCCTGCCGGATCCGCTGCCCGCCGCAGCAGGCCAACGGCCAGCCCGGGACGCGTGAACCTGCAGCATCGCTACCAGCAGGCGCTGCTCCACGAAGGGCGCGCCGCCGACACCGCGCAGCGCGCGATTGTCGAACGACTGGATGCACTGGATCGCTGCCTGTCCGCCTCGCCGGGCCCGGGGCTGGTGCAGCGCTGGCTGCTGGCACTGCCGGGCAGGTCGCGACATCCGACCCAATGTCGTGGCATCTATCTGTGGGGACCGGTCGGGCGCGGCAAGACCTGGCTGATGGATCTGTTCTGCGCCGGACGTCCGCGCCACGATTGCCGGCGCCTGCATTTCGCGCACTTCATGCGCGAAGTCCATGCACGGCGCGCGCGCCTCGGCAACATGGAGCGTCCGCTGGAACGCGTGGCCGCGCAGCTGGCGCGCAAGGCGCGCGTCTACTGCCTGGATGAATTCATGGTGCAGGACATCGCCGACGCAATGATTCTGCACGGCGTGCTGGACGGCCTGCTGCGCCGTGGCGTGGTGCTGGTGACGACGTCCAACACGCCGCCCGCGCGCCTCTACGAGGGCGGCCTGCAGCGCGAGCGCTTCATGCCCACCATCGCGCTGCTGGAACGGATGCTGGACGTGCTGGCCATTGACCACGGCGAGGACTACCGCCAACGCCAGCTGCGCTCCGCGCCCGCCTGGTTGCCGGCCGCCGACCCGGCCACCCCCGCGCGAATGCGCGCGCTGTTCGCGCGCCTGGCGGGCACTGCCGCGGTCGACGAAGCCGGCGTCATGGAGGTGGAAGGCAGGCCCATCGATTCACTGTGCCACGCCGGTGGTCTGGCCTGGTTCTCGTTCCAGGCCCTGTGCGAGGGACCGCGTTCGGCCGACGACTACATCGCTGTCGCAAGGCGCCTTCACACCGTGTTCCTGTCCGACGTGCCGGTCTTCGACGGCGGCAATGATGATGCCGCGCGCCGCTTCATCGCGCTGATTGACGAATTCTACGACCGCCGTGTAAGGCTGGTGGCTTCGGGCGCGGCCGAGCCGGACCGGCTCTACCGCGGAACACGGCTGGCCGGCGACTTCCGGCGCACCGCCAGCCGGCTGGTCGAAATGCGCGGCGACAGCTACCTCGCAGCGCAGAGAGCCGAAGCCTGATCAATTCATCCGACGCAGACGCGAGCCCAGGTCAAACTCCGCAAAGACGGCCCGCATCTGCTTCTCGTTGCCACCCTTGCCCGAATCATGATTCTGGTGGCGCAAGGCCGTTATCTGGCTGCCGCGAACATTGTGATGCCTGGGCCTGATGCCCAGATTCGTGGGAACCACCGGCGTGCCGGCAAGAATGGCCATCGCCTTGAACCAGACGTCATCCTCGGTCGGACATAGCCGGCGAAAGCACTCCACGTCGAAGACCCGCGAATCCAGTGCATGAGGCGGATAGAGCACGCCTCCGGACCCGTACGCCAGCGCCCGGTGGCTGGGGCGCGCCAGACTTGCCTTCTGATTGAGGTTGCTGCAAAGCGTTTGCGGCGTCAGCAACCGACCCTTCTTGATGTATGCCGGACGCCCGCGACGATTCAGTGGAATTTCCCGCGCCCAGTTGGCGACGATCGCGCGCGGATGCACCCGGTGAGTACGCAGCAGACAGTCCACCATGTTGGAGGGATAGATCATGTCGTCGTCGAACGTGACTATGGAATCGCCGGGGAATTCCTGCAATGCGTAGATCAGCTTGGTGTGCGGGCCGACATCCGGCACGAAATGGATCACCAGTCCCGCAGGGCGGATCGTGCACAGCCGCGCCAGGCTGTGGGGAATCTGGTCCCTGCCGATCTGGTCGGACAGGTACAGGTTGATGCTTCGCGGCCTGACCGACTGCATCATCATGGATTCGATCGCCGTGTGCACCAGGTCGAGCCTGTCCCGGGTCGTCGTGATGCTGGCGACCAGCGACTGCTCGATCCGCCCGTGAATATCCAGACCAGGCAATGCATGTGAAAGAAGCTCGGCCTGCGCATTGATCACGCAGTTGATGGCGTAGTCGAGCTTGCGATCTGCCCGGACCTGCAGTCGCACGGCCACCAGCGCTGCGGCAATGGCCGCAGCGATGCCGATGGCCCCGATAGTTTCCAGCAACATGACACCGCCTTCCGCGAGGCGCCGACACCGCATGACAGGTTCCCAAGCCTATCAGACCCGCGCCACCGCCCCGCGTGCCGCCGCGCGATAGCGCCACAGCGCTTCGCCGGTAAACAACCCAAGGGCGGCCCATATGAGCCCGAAGGCAAGCCTGCGGGCGCCGCCAAATGGCTCGTGGTACAACCACACGCCGAGCAGGAACTGCACGGTGGGAGTGAGGTATTGCATGACGCCCACCGCGACCATGGACACGCGCCTGGTGCCCCAGGCGAACAACGCCAGCGGCAGCGCGGTCACCGGCCCGCCGACCATCAGCAGCAGGTCACTGCGGCCATCACCGCTCAGGAAACGCAGCTCGCCCGCATGGGCGCACCACATCAGCAAGCCCAGCGCCGGCAACACCATCAGGCCGCTCTCCACCGCGAGTCCGCGCATGGCATCGATGGTGACGAGCTTGCGCAGCAGGCCGTAACTGCCGAAAGAACATGCCAGGGTCAGTGAGATCCACGGCAGATGGCCGACCCGAATGCCCAGCAGCACCACACCCACACCCGCCACCAGCAACGCCACCTGCTGCAACCGGGTTGGCCGCTCGCGCAGGACGAGTACCGCCAGCATTACATTGACCAACGGTGTAATGAAGTATCCCAGGCTGGTGTCGACAACATGCCCGTGGATGACGGCCCAGACGTAGACTCCCCAGTTGACCGATATCAGCACACCGCCCAGCCCCAGCAGACCCCAAAGCCGTGGCTGCAGGCCGGCTACCCAGCGCCAGTCGCCTCGTGCCAGCAGTACCGCCCAGACTGAAACCGCGCACCACAGCGCCCGATGTGCCAGCACCTGCAGCGCCGGGACCGAGCCCAGCAGTTTCCAGTACAGCGGAAACAGCCCCCAGATGAAGAATGCAGAGGTGACCACCACGGCACCGCGCGGCGCGTTATTGCTGGTCGAGGGGCTCATCGAGGACCACTGAGTAGAGACGGAGGTACTGAACCTGCTATTTTTGCGGGTGCGCTGCCCGCCCACCGGGGGCGTTCAGTCGAATCTTCGCCTAAGAGGGGGTGCGCAGTTGAGGACAGTTGCTGAGTTTGCCATTGGCCGCGAGCAGTTGCTTGACGCCAGCGGCACTCCCACCGGCCCGCTGCCCGAATTCGCAAGCGACCCCGAACAGCTGCTGGGCATGTACCGCATGATGGTGCTGTGCCGGATGTTCGACGCCAAGGCGATCAACCTGCAACGCACCGGCAAGCTGGGCACCTACGCGCCCTGCACCGGCCACGAGGCGACGCATGTGGGCGTGGCCGCGGCCATGCACCCGGAAGACGTGCTGGTGCCGGTCTATCGCGAATACGGCACGCAGCTGTGGCGTGGCGTCACCATGACCGAGATCCTCACCTACTGGGCCGGTGACGAACGCGGCAACGACTTCGCCGCGAGCCGCGAGGATTTTCCGTGGTGCGTGCCGATCGCCTCGCAAAGCCCGCACGCGGCCGGAGTTGCGATGGCCTTCAAGGTACGCGGCCAGGCACGCTGCGCAGTGTGCTTCATCGGTGACGGTGGCACCTCCCAGGGCGCCTTCCACGAAGCGGTCAACCTGGCCGGCGCACAACGCCTGCCGGTGGTGTACGTGATCGTCAACAACGGCTGGGCAATCTCGGTCCCGGCTGCCGCGCAGACCGCCGCGCAGACCTTCGCCCAGAAGGGCCTGGGCAACGGTGTACCCGGCGTACAGGTCGACGGCAACGACATGCTGGGCGTGCGCAAGGTCATGGAGGACGTGCTGGAACGTGCGCGCACCGGTGGCGGCCCCACCATCGTCGAGGCCGTGACGTATCGCCTGTCGGACCACACCACTGCCGACGATGCCAGCCGTTATCGCCCGGCCGACGAGCTGGAGGCAGCCTGGAAGCTCGAACCGCTGTTGCGCACGCGGGCATTCCTGACCCAGCGCGGCCTGTGGGACGAGCCACGTGAAAACGCCTTGCGCGAGGAATGTGCCGCGCGAATCGACGCGGCGGTGCGCGGCTACCAGGGGCGTACGCCTGCCGGCACCGACGCCATGTTCGACCACCTGTTCGCCAATCCGCCGGCCGCCCTGGCCGAACAGAAAGAACTCGCGCGCCGCTACGGCGGCGGCGCGTCCCACTGATCAAGGCCGCGCACATGCCCCGGGTCACGCTGGTAGAAGGCATCAATCTGGCGCTGGCGCGTGCGCTCGCCGAGGATCCCGACGTGGTCGTCATCGGCGAGGACGTGGGCGTGAACGGTGGCGTGTTCCGCGCCACGGTGGGCCTGCAACAGCGTTTTGGCGATCTGCGCGTGCAGGACACGCCGCTGGCCGAAGGCCTCATTGCCGGCATGTCGGTCGGCATGGCGACGCAGGGCCTGAAAGTCGTCTCGGAGATCCAGTTCATGGGCTTCCTGTACCCGGCGCTGGACCAGATTGCCAACCACATGGCCCGGATTCGCAACCGCACCCGCGGGCGCCTGAGCTGCCCGGTGGTCGTGCGCGTGCCCCACGGCGGCGGCATCCATGCGCCCGAACATCACTCCGAGAGCCTCGAGGTACTGCTGAGTCACCACGCGGGCCTGCGGGTGGTATGCCCCAGCACGCCGGCGGCGGCCTATGGGCTGCTGCTGGCCGCGATCCGCGATCCGGATCCGGTCATGTTCCTGGAACCCACGCGCCTGTACCGCATGGCCAGACAGGATGTGCTGGATGACGGCCTCGCACTGCCGCTGGACCGGGCGCTGGTACAGCGCCAGGGCGATGACGTCACGGTGGTGAGCTGGGGCGCCATGCTGCATGAAACCCGCCAGGCCGCCGAAGCGCTGGCGCAGGAGAAGATCAGCTGCGAGGTGATCGACCTGTGCTCGCTGTCGCCGATCGACCACGACACCATTGTGGAATCCGTGGCGCACACCGGCCGGCTGGTGATCGTGCACGAGGCCGCGCGCAACGCCGGGTTGGGCGCGGAGATCGCCGCAACCGTGGCCGAGCGCGCGCTGTACGACCTGCTGGCGCCGGTACGGCGCGTGACCGGTTACGATACCGTCATGCCCTACTTCGCCATGGAGCGCGCCTACATTCCCGGCGTGGCGCGCATCGTCGACGCGGTTCGCCAGACCATGAGGGCCTGAACCATGACGCGATTCAATCTACCCGATCTCGGTGAAGGCCTGCAGGAAGCGGAGATCGTCCGCTGGCATGTGGCGGTCGGCGATCAGGTAGCGGTGGACCAGCCGATGGTGGCGATGGAGACCGCCAAGGCGGTGGTGGAAGTACCGGCTCCTTTCGCCGGCGTGGTTGCCGCCCTGCATGGCAAACCCGGCGACACCATTGCCACGGGCGCGCCACTGGTGGATTTCAACGTCGAGGGCGCCAACGGCGCCGCACCTGAAGCCGGAACCGCGAAGGGCGGTGTGGTGGGGCACATGCCCGAATCCGGCGAGGTCATCGCCGCCCCGGCCGCAGGCCCGGTGGCGCGCGCCGCCGGACAACGCGCCCGCGTGCTGCCGGCGGTACGCGAGCTGGCGCGAAAACTCGGCATGGACGTGGAATCGGTGCGGGGCAGCGGCCCGGGCGGCGTGGTCACGCTCGACGACGTGCTCGGCGCCCGGACCGGAACGTCGCACGCTGCCGCAGCGCCCATCCGGGTCGCCGCGCCCAGCGCCATGCGCCCTGCGCCGGGGCTGACCGAGAGCGGCGAACTGGAGATGCTGCGCAGCCTGCGCCGCGCGATGGCGCAGAGCATGACCCTGTCGCGCGACAGCGTGATGGAATGCACGGTGTTCGACGACGCGGACATTGAAGGCTGGCGACCCGGCGGCGACTACACCTCGCGACTGTTGCGCGCCATCAGCGCCGGGTGCTCGGCCGAACCCGGACTCAATGCCTGGTTCGACGGCGAAACCCAGGGACGCCGGCTGTTCCAGCCCATCCACGTGGGTATCGCCGTGGATACCCCGGACGGACTGCTCGTACCCGTGATCCGCGATGTCGGCAATCGCGACGGAAGCGCGCTGCGCGCCGAAGTGAATCGCCTGAAGGCCGGCGCCCGCGAGCGCTCCCTGCCCCCGGCGGACCTGAAGGATTTCACCATCATGCTGTCGAATTTCGGCGTGATGGCCGGCCGCTATGCCACGCCGGTGGTGGTACCGCCTGCGGTGGCCATCCTCGGATCGGGCCGCATATCGCGCGACGTGGTGGCCACCGAGAGCGGCATCGAGGCCCATCGGCGCATACCGCTGTCGCTGACGTTCGACCACCGCTGCGTCACCGGGGGCGAGGCAGTGCGCTTTCTCGCGGCCGTCATCGCGGACCTGCAGCTGCCGGCCTAGGCCTCTACCTTCACCAGTTTGCGCCGGCCCGACGCGCCCGCGCGGATCCGGACCTGCGCCTTGCGCACCCCGAAGTGTGCCGCAATCAGTGCAATCAGCTCGGCATTGGCCTTGCCATCCGCCGGAGGCGCCTTGAGGCTCGCCCGCCAGGTCCCGTCCGGCTGCTCCACCAGAGAGCTCACCCGTGCGCCCGGCCGGACCCGGACCTCAAGCATGCGGGCACTGATCTCACCCATGGCCTTTGCTACTCTCGCCTCTTCGCACTCAACAAAGCATATGGAGTCCGCTCGATGTCCGGCAAACTCGTGCTGCTGCGCCACGGCCAGAGCGTCTGGAACGTCGCCAATCTGTTCACCGGCTGGACCGACGTGGATCTGTCGGACCAGGGCTGCGAGGAAGCGCGCGCGGCCGGTCGCGAGTTGAAGGCCACGGGCATCCGCTTCGACTACGCCTATACGTCGGTTCTCAAGCGCGCGATCCGAACGCTGTGGATAGCGCTCGACGAGATGGACCGCATGTGGTTGCCGACCGAAAAGAGCTGGCGGCTCAATGAGCGCCATTACGGCGCCCTGCAGGGGCTCGACAAGGTGCAGACGGCCGAGAAGCACGGCGATGCACAGGT
Source organism: uncultured Gammaproteobacteria bacterium (assembly GCA_963812195.1). Lineage (GTDB taxonomy): Bacteria > Pseudomonadota > Gammaproteobacteria > Steroidobacterales > Steroidobacteraceae > ZC4RG30. The sequence continues at coordinate 370,284 of CAWEUI010000013.1, read as the reverse complement.
GAAGATCTGGCGACGCAGCTACGACATTGCGCCGCCCCCTCTGGCGGCCGACGATGAGCGTCATCCGCGCCTGGATCCGCGCTACGCGGATCTGGACCCGGCACTGCTTCCCGCAACGGAATCGCTGAAAGACACGCTGGCGCGCGTGCTGCCGCTGTGGAGTGACGAAATCGCGCCGCGCCTGCGCTCGGGGCGCAACGTGCTGGTCGCGGCCCACGGCAACAGCATCCGCGCCATCGTGAAGATGCTCGATAACGTGCCGGAGAGCCAGATCGTGGAACTGAACATCCCGACCGGCGTGCCATTGCTGTACGAGTTCGACCCCGGGCTGCGGCCCACCGGCCATCGCTACCTGGGGGACCCGGCAGCGATCGCGGCGGCCGCCGAAGCGGTCCGCAGGCAGACGCAAAAGAAGGCCTAGGAGGACCGCGCGGCGGCTTCCTGGGCGCCGCTCAACGGAAGTTCCAGTGTCAGTGTCGCGCCACGGCCAGGTGCGCTGTCCACGCTGAAGCTGCCACCCAGCTCTGCCACCCGCCCGCCAATGCTCCATAGCCCGAAGCCGCGCGGCGGACTGGTCAGATAGTCCGGATTCCACTGGAACCCCCGACCGTGATCGGACACGGCGACGTGCAGCCGGCTGCGATCGCCCGTGACCGTCACCACCGCGGCATCCACTTCGGCATGCTTGACGACATTGCGCAGCAGCTCGCGCACCATCCTGAAGACTGCGACACGCACGTCCGTGGGTATCGCCAGCTCATCGACTTCGGCGGCCAGTTCCACCTGCAGCTTGTCGTGGCCGCGCAGATACACCGCCAGCCACTGCAGCGCCGGAACCAGGCCCAGATCGTAGAGACCCGGCGGACTGAGGTCCGAGATCAGGTCGCGGGTGCTTTGCTGAACCCTGTGCAGATGCCCACGCAAGTCGTCGAGCTGGGCCCGCTGCGCAGGCCCGAGCTGGGCGCCGAGCGCAGTAAGCATCATGCCCATCGCCGCCAGCTCCTGGCTGATGCCGTTGTGCAGATCCACGGCGGTGGTGTGGCGCGTGGAATCCTCGGTGCTGGCAATGCGTCGCGCGTAGCTGCGCAGCAACTCCTGCTCGCGCAGCAGACGCTCGTTCAGTTCGAGCAGTTCGCTCACGTCACGCGCCACCGCCCAGATCCGGGTGAGCTGGCCGTCGTGCACGACGCCATTGAACGATGTGAGGAAGGTCCTGGTGCGTGCGGCTTCTTGCACCGTGAAGCGCAGATCACTGGCCTGATAGCCCTGGAGCTGGATCTGCTCCAACCCCTGCTCGAACAGCCGCACCCAGGGAGCATCTGCGGACCAGCCCCGGGACTGGCCCGCTGCGGTTCCGCCCAGGCCGGCAAAGGACTCGCTGCTCTCGGCCACACGCGCGTGCTCGCGCAGCCAGTCCCGTTGGCCGGCAAGCGGCAGGCTCACCGGCATGGGAGGGTTTACCTCGATGCGCCATACCGCGTCCTCGCTCATCTCGATGAAATTGCGATATCGAGATTCACTGGCCGCCAGGCTGGCCGTCGCCAGCCGCGACTGGGCGACAAACACGGTCAGTGAGATCGCCGCCATCAGGAAGGTGGCTCCACCGATCTGAATCCAGATGAAGCGATCGATCGTCCTGGTGATACCCAGCGGATTGCCACCATGGGCGATGAGCCAGAACACGACCAGGATGGTCGTGGACATCAATACCGTCGACCAGCGCGGCGGAAAACGGAATGCGCCGTAGATGAGACCCGGCACGACCAGCACCGGAAAGCGCAGCTGCTGCGAGGCGCTGGCGCTGCTCGCACTGAACACCAGATACGACACGACGATCTGGATCAGCAGCAGCACCGCGACCTCGACGCGCTGACCGACAGTCCCCAGGGCAAACAACCGGCGGAACCGCCAGGCCACGAGCCAGCCCAGCGCAGGAGGCACGACAATGACCATGCCCATCATCTGCGCCAGCCACCACAACAGCGCGCGATGCCCGAGCCCGTCACCCTCGTGAAATGCCGCCGCGAGCGCCATCCACAACAGCGCGCCAACGGCCGCGCCAGCGGCACCAGCCCCCATGAACTTGAGCACCGCGACCACTCGCAGGGACCGTTGCCCGCCCAGCATGAGGCGGATACCCAGCGCACTGACCAGGCCGACGATCGAATGCAGCACCGGCGCCCGCAGACTGTCCGCAGGCAGATGCCCTGGTTGCACGGCCACAACCAGCGCCTCGGTGGCCAGCTGGATCAGGATGATCCAGTGCCAGTAACGGCGATCGGCCAGCCACAGTGCCAGAGACAGCAATCCGACTGCCGGCCAGAGGATGATGAAACCTTCAGCCGGCGCGCGGTACTGGTGGCCCAGTACGACCAGCAGCAGATGCAGCACGGCGAACAATGCCAGCACCCGCACGTCGCCGCCCAGGCGACGCGACAGCCTCGACCAGGGACTGTCAGTGTCCTGCGGATCCAGTCGAAGTTGCCAGCCGCTTTCCATGAGGAATGTTCCCAAGACTCCCTGCAGGCACCATAGCCGAGCGCCGCGGGCGCTACCCGGCGCTACTTCAAAGCCACCGCCCAGTTGTCGTACTTGCCGCCGTACTGTTCCGCCAGCGCCTTGAACCGCGCCGTCAACGCCTGCATTTCCGGCACCAGCAGACGCATGCCACGCTGGGCGTGCAGGCTGAACTCGCGGCCATCCTCGGTCTCACGGATGTCCAGCTGGTAGCCCTCGGGCCGCAATGCAAATGCCAGCTGCTCGGCCGCGGCACGCGACGGCATCGTGAAGAAGAAATCCACGGCGTGTTCCTCGAAGGCATTGACGCCGGCCTTGCGCAACCCCTGGATGAAGTGCTCGTCCCAATCGATCACACGCTTCTTGCGCGACAGACCGCGCCACTGCGATATGACCCGCAGCAGTGCGAATGCCGCAACGGCGACCAGCACCAATACCCACACCTTGCCGCTCATGAATCTTCCACCTTGCCGCGATCCCCCGGCGTCTCGTTGACCGACACCACCGTGGCGCGCGGAAAGAAATTGAACTCGCTGGCCGAGGCCCAGGTGTACGCACCCATGGCCCGCCCCACGATCAGGTCACCGGACTTGAGTTTGGGAAGCAACAGGTTCTCCGCTATCACGTCGATGCTGTCGCAGGTCGGGCCCGCCAGCACCGAGGGCAGCAGTTCGCCATCGCTCTTGAGACTCTCGATGGGATAACGCGCATGGTCGAACAGCTGTCCGCTCCAGGTACTGTACAGCCCGTCGTCCAGGTAATACCACCAGTGACCCTCGCGCTCGCGCGCGCCCCATCACGCTGGCCACTGCGATGGCGGCGGGTCCAGCGATGTAGCGACCCGGCTCTGCAATCACGCGCAGGTTCTTCGGAAGCTGGTGCAGTGCCTTGCGGATCGGCGCGCAGAAGCGGCCGATGTCCGGTACGCGCTGCGTGTAGTCGATCGGGAAACCACCGCCGATATCCAGCACATTGAACCGGCCAAGCTTCTCGCGACGGGCCGTGCGAATCAGCGCACCACAGGCTTCGATGGCTTCAACGTGCTTGAACGGCACCGGAGCCTGCGAGCCCACGTGGAAGGAGAAGCCGCGCACCGTGACGCCCAGCTTCGCGGCCAGCCGTGCCAGTTCGAGCGCACCCTCCGGATCGCAGCCGAACTTGCGCGACAGGTCGCTGACCGCCCCGGGCGCCCGGAACGAAACGCGCAGCAGCAACTCGGCCGACTCGCGATATGGGCGGAACTTGCGCACCTCGTCCGGGTTGTCCGCGACGAACACCCGCACGCCGGCGGCCAGCGTGTTGCGGATGTCCTTGTCGCGTTTGATCGGGTGCGTGTGGATGCAGCGCCCGGGATCCAGGCCCAGGCGCGTGACCAGCTGCACCTCGCCGGTGGTGGCCAGGTCCAGAAACCCTCCCAGCTGCGCGATCGTGCGCACCACCGCCGGATGGGGCAACGGCTTGAGCGCGTAGTGCAGGTCCACGCCCGGCAGGGCCCTGGCCAGGCGCCGGTACTGGCCGCGTACGCGCTCGCAGTCGACGATCAGCAGTGGCGATCCGAAGGTGGCGACCAGTCGTCGCACCTCGGCCGGCTGAAACGGATCGATGAACCCCTTCTTCATGGCAGCACACCGATGTCCAGCGCAGCGGCGGCTCCCGAGTGTCCGGAAACGCTGCTCGCGGCCCGCGCGATTCGATCGCGCACCGCATCCCAGCGTTCGTCGGGCGGCACCTCCTGCACCAGGATGCGCGCGCACCCGGCCTTGTCCAGCGTGCGCAGATTGGCGTAGAGATCATGGCCGAAGCCTTCGGCCCGCTTGCCGGCATTGACCCACGTGACGGTCGGATAAGTCCTCAGCGGCGGGCGTTGCGCCAGCACGGCAATGCGCCGGCCGTCACCGGAAAGGCGAGGCGGCCAGCGCATCCAGTTCGCCGCCGGGCACGATGGCAAGCGGCGTGCCAGGCGCGTAGTGTGCGGCCGTACTGCCCGGCACGCGCGGCGCGCTCTCGTCGGCACCGACCGCGACCTCCCCGACAACGCTGCGCAACTGCCCCAGCCCGATTGCCCCGGGGCGCAGCAGGCGCGACCTGATCGCCAAGGCAGCTCACGATGGTGGATTCGAGCCCCACCTGGCATTCCCCGCCGTCCAGAACGACCTTGACCGCCGCGCCGAACTCGTCGAGCACATGCTCGGCACGGGTGGCCGACAGCACGCCCGTAGCGATTGGCCGACGGCGCCGCGATACCGCCTCCAAAGGCATCCAGCAGCTGACGCGCCATCGGATGCGAAGGAATGCGGATCGCAATGCTGTCCTGGCCACCGGTGACCACGTCATGCACGGTTTGCGCGCGCGGCAATACCAGCGTCAGCGGTCCCGGCCAGAATGCCTCGGCCAGCTTCTGTGCGGCCGCACTGACCTCACGGGCCCAGCGCTTGAGGTACCTGGGCTGGTCGATGTGCACGATCAAGGGGTGGGACGGCGGCCGCCCCTTCAGCTCGAACACCTTGCGCACCGCGGCGGGATTGGAAGCGTTGGCACCCAGGCCGTACACCGTTTCGGTGGGAAACGCGACGAGTTCGCCATCGCGCAGGGCGTCGACGGCGGCTTCCAGATCAGCCTGTGAGGCGCGGATCGCTTTGGCCATCGCGCGATTCTACCAGTGCCCCATCGGGCCCTCTGCTATCGGCTGCAGATGCCGCCGGGATGACGATTGCTCCTGACAGGCGCGGGCGCGACCCATCAATCCAGGTCGCGCCTGGTCCACCCGTTGGCGGTCCGCACGATCTGGGCAGTGGGCCAGTATTCCCGGTCCAGTTTCAAGGTGATGACCTCCGGGATATTGTTCCAGCTCAGCGTGCGCAGCCGCAACGAGGACCGATCCGGTCTTCCGGTGACCACCTTCAGGAATGCATCCAGATCGGGCGTCGGCTGGCCGTCCACCTCGACGATGCGCCGCCCCGGATTCAGGTGGTAGCGCGTGGCCGGAGAGCCGTAGTTGAAGAACGCCACGTACACGCCCCGCGGCAGCACGCCGCGCTGCGCGCTCATCGCCCGATGCGGCGCATGCAGCACGGCACCGGCCCACAACACGATGCGGTTGATGTTGGTACCGGTCAGCGCGGTGGTCGGAACCTGCAGCGTCCGCTCCTGCCGGCCCCGCCATATGGTCACGCTGGCCGCACCGCGATCAGCCACTGCGCGCTCCACGTCCCGGAACTGCGTAACAGGCTTGCCCTCCACGGCCAGCACCAGATCCCCCTGTCGCAGCACGCCGGCCGAAGCCGCGCCACCCGTGATGCGCGCTATGGCCAGCACCTGACGGCTTTCCGGGTTCGCCGCCGTCAGACGCGCCGCCCACGCATCCGGCAGACCCAGGCCGCGGGCCTGGCTCAGCGGCAGTGGATTGAACTCCACATCCAGCGTATGCAGCGGCATCCCGTCGCGCACGTGATCGAGCATCTGCTGTACCAGGTCGATGGCGACGCCGAAATTGCTCTGCGTTATGCCTCTGCGGCCGGATGCCACGGCAAAGCTGGACCACAGCGCCTGCACCCTGCCGTCGTTGTCCACCAGCACACCGTCGAAGTCATCCGGCGGGTTGAGCAGGCTCGCCACATCCAGATTGCTGTCGCGAAACTGCATCGTGCGCGACAGTGGCAGCTGCAGCGGATCCACCGAGCTCACCTGCGTGGCCCGCGACTTGATCTGGCCGTCGGCATCCATGCCGACCACCGTGGTGGCATCGCCCTCCTGCAACGATCTGGTATCGAACCGGGCGCTCTTCACCGGCGTGCTGCCGATCAGTTTCGGGTCGTAGGAAACCACCGCGAGGTTGTGCAACGGGTGGACGTACACGACCTTGCCGGGTATCTCCAGCGATCCGCCAAAAGTCAGCCGCACGTCGCCCAGTGAAACCGGCACCGTATTGCGATCGGTCACCACCAACCCACGCGCGGCATCCACGATCAGGCCGGTGCCGTGATAGTTGCGCTCGCTGACTCCGGCCACCGAGAACGGCATGTCGAAGTTCACCTGCACCAGAGACGGCGCCAGGCGCGCGGCCAGCTTGTCGTGGACCACCGGCAACTGCGCGGTGCCGCCGCTCGGCCCGTGCGGCGGCGGACCGGCGGACAGCGCCGTACAGGGCCACAAGCCGCTGGCATCATCGCGGTGGCAGGTATCGGCGGGAAACCAGCGCCGGTCCATGCGCACGGAGCGCACCACCGGGTTGGCCGGTTCCTGCAACGTCACGAAGCGCACCGTGGCGCGGTCGCCGTCGCCGAGCAATGCCAGCTGCGCGGCGAAATCGCTGATGTCCGCCACCGGCTGATTGTTGAACTCGGAGATCAGCGCACCACGTGGCACACCGGCAGTGGCCAGGCTGTAGCCGGGGTCGGCGACATACACCCCGCGCACCGGCAGGTTGAAGAAACGTGCCAGCTGATAGGAGAGGTCATGCACCACGGCGCCACCGAACTCCAGGTAACTGGCCGGCGTGATGGCGTCCAGATTCCCGACCATGACCGAGACGTCGCGCGTCTGCCCGCCCCGCTCCAGCTGAACCGATATGTGCTTGCCGACCGAAGCATCCAGCAGCTCCTCCAGCGGTTCGAAGGTGGTGACCGGCCGGCCGTCCATCGATACCAGGATGTCGCCCACGGCCAGCTTGCCCGCCGCCGGCGATCCGGGCTGTACCTGGCGCACCACCAGCATGCCGGTGTTGGCGGGAAACGCCTTGCGCATCGCCGCCTCGGTATCGGCCCTGAGCCCCAGCCGGTCCAGCTCGTCGTAGGGCACGTAACTGAACACCGTTTCCAGCGTGCCGCGCGTCACGGGCTTGCCCGCCTTGATCAGCTCCACCGCGCGTTGCACCCGGCCCAGCGGCAGATAGAAGCTGGACGCCGAGCCGCTGGAACCCCCGGCGTTGAGCGCCACGACGCGGCCCTGGATATCCACCACCGGCGATCCGGAGGATCCGCCCGACGTTCCGGATGCGGCCTGCAGATAGAAGGTATTGAAATCGTTGTAGCTGCCGGTGCCGTAGTCGGGCGCGCTGCGATCCAGGCGCGCCAGCGTGCCGGCCAGAATCGACAGCTGCTCACCCGCGTTGTTGCCGATCACGCGTATTTCGCGTCCCACCTGCGCACCCTGGGGGTACAGGGGCAGCCCCGGCGGCTTGATGAAACGCAGCTTGCTCGGATCGTAGCGGTACAACCCGAAGTCGTGGACCGGATCGCGATACACGGGGTGCAGCTGCACCTCCTCGCGATTGAGGAAAGTGGCCTCGGCCGTCACGGGCCCGGGCGTAACCACGTGACGATTGGTGAGGATCAGACCGCGCTTGGCGTCGATGACGAATCCGGTTGCCTGCGCCGACATGTTCAACTCGGTGTCGAAGGCGCGCGTTGAATCGATCTTGATGGCCACCACGCTCTGCGCGACGCGCTCCAGGGTGGCCGCCCACGCCGCATCCTCCTGACCCGGTGGCGCCACGACTTCCACCGGCTGCCCGGTGCGTGCGGCCGGACCGGGCGGCAACGGCAGTTCGGATTGCGCACCGACGGATTGCGCCATGGCAAGACAGGCGGCCGCCAGCACCAGGCGCCAGAAATGATTCATCGCTTCCCCCAACGTACCGGTTTGCCCCGGCGCAAACTCTTTCAGAAGAACAACACCAGCAACCAGTTCAGTCCAAGCAGCAGGAAGGACGTCAGCACGGCTGCGGAACCCAGATCCTTGGCCAGCCCCGACAACTCGTGCCGCTCCATTCCCACCCGGTCCACGGTGGTCTCGATGGCACTGTTGAGCAGCTCCACCACGAGCACCAGCACCATCGGGCCGACCAGCAAGGCACGCTCCACGCCGGTCTTGCCCATGTACAGACCCAGGGGGATGACCACGACCGCGACGACCAGTTCCTCGCGAAATGCCGGCTCGCGACGCCAGGCGCCGCGATAGCCGTGAAAACTGGCCCCGAACGCCCGGAAAACCCGCAGCCATCTGGAGGGAGTCGCGTGTTGCATGGTCCGGCAAGTCTACCCAAAGGGGCGCGCGGCAGGCCCTACAATGCGCCCATGCTCCAGCCACGTCGCCGCACGCTAGAGGTTCGGGTGGGCGCGGTCACGGTCGGCGGCGGCGCGCCGATCGCCGTGCAGTCCATGACCAATACCGACACCGCCGATATCGACGCCACCGTCGCGCAGGTGCGCGCGCTGGCGCGCGCCGGCTCGGAGCTGGTGCGCATGACCGTCAACACCGCCGAGGCCGCGGCCGCCGTTGCCGCATATCCGCGACCGCCTGCGCGCCGCAGGCGTCACGGTGCCGCTGATCGGCGACTTCCACTTCAACGGCCACAAGCTGCTCGCGCGACCATCCGGAGTGCGCCGAGGCGCTGGCCAAGTACCGCATCAACCCGGGCAACGTGGGCCGCGGCGCGAAGCGCGACACCGCAGTTCGCGCAGATGATCGAGATCGCCTGCCGCGAAGGCAAGCCGGTGCGCATCGGCGTCAACTGGGGCAGCCTCGACCAGGACCTGCTGGCGCGGCTGATGGACGAGAACTGCGCGGCCGCCGAGCCGCAGCGACGCGCAGCGAGGTGATGCGCGAGGCCATCGTCGCGCTCGGCGCTGGACAGCGCGCGCGGCCGAGCGAACATCGGCCTGCCGCACGAGCGGATCATCCTCTCGTGCAAGGTGAGCGGCGTGCAGGACCTGATCGCCGTCTATCGCGACCTCGCGCGCGCTGCGACTATCCGCTGCACCTCGGGCCTGACCGAGGCCGGCATGGGCACGAAGGGCATCGTCGCCTCCACGGCCGGCGCTCGGCGTGCTGCTGCAGGAAGGCATCGGCGACACCATCCGCGTCTCGCTGACGCCCGAGCCGGGCGGCGATCGCACGCAGGAGGTCATCGTGGCGCAGGAAATCCTGCAGACCATGGGCCTGCGGGCCTTCACTGCCGATGGTCATCGCCTGCCCCGGTTGCGGCCGCACCACCAGCACCTACTTCCAGGAGCTGGCGCAGCGCATCCAGGGCTACATCCGCCAGCGCATGCCGGACTGGCGCGACCGCAACGCGACGGCGTCGAGGAGATGACCGTCGCGGTGATGGGCTGCGTGGTCAATGGTCCCGGCGAGAGCAAGCACGCCAACATCGGCATCAGCCTGCCGGGCACCGGCGAGCGGCCGGTGGCGCCCGGTCTACGAGGACGGCGAGAAGACCGTCACGCTCAAGGGCGAGCGGATCGCCGAGGAATTCCAGGAATTGCTGGAGCGTTACGTGGCACGCACATACCCGCTGCGCATGGCCCGGGAGAAAGTCGTCATGACCGAACTCGCCGAACGCAAATGTGCTCCCTGTGAAGGCGGTGTCGCGCCGCTGTCGCGGGCGGCTGCCGAGGAGGTATTGCAGCGGCTGGACGAGAACTGGCAGCTCGCCGTGGACGCCACGTCCATCGAGCGCGAATTCCGTTTCAAGGATTTCTTGCGCACGATGAGCTTCGTGAATGCGCTGGCGCACATCGCCAACCTCGAGGATCACCACCCGGACCTGGACGTGGGCTACAACTACTGCCGCGTGCGCTATACCACGCACGCCATCGGGGGCCTGTCGGAGAACGATTTCATCTGCGCGGCCAAGATCGACCAGATACCGCTTGCCTGACCAGCGCCCGACGGGCGGGCGGCAGGCGCGCCAGCAGCGCCATGCCTTCGCGCGCCACGCGCGTCACCACGCCGGGCGGCCGGGTAAACAACCGGTCCAGGCCATCCACCACTCCACCGACCAGCGCGTTCTGCGCACGGCGCTCGCGCTGGTAGGCCAGCAGCGCGGCCAGTGCACCAACGCTCTCCCGCCGGGCGCCGGGCCAGATGGACGGCCAGTGAAGCGGCATCTTCGAGCCCCTGGTTCACGCCCTGGCCGGCCAGCGGGTGGATCACATGCGCGGCATCGCCCACCAGGGCGATACGCGGCTGCACATAGCGGTCCACCGCCATTCGCCGCAGGGCAAAGGCGGCGCGCTCGCCCGCCAGCGTGAGCTCGCCCAACACGCCGGCGCTGGCCACGGTCAGCGCCGCATTGAACTGTTCCGGCGGCATCGCCAGCAGCTCAGCGGCCCGGGTCTCGGTGACCGACCAGACGATGGACAGCAGATTCCCCGGCAACGGCAGCAGCGCCAGCGGCCCGGTGGCGAGAAATCGCTGCCATGCCGTGTGCGCGTGCGGTTTCGCGGGTTGCACGCTGGCGACGATCGCCCGCTGCTGGTAATCGTGCTGCGTGGTCGGCATTGCCAGCCAGCGGCGCGCGGCCGAATTGGCGCCATCGGCCCCGACGGCCAGCTCGGCCCGCAATGACGCACCGCCGAGCTGAAGGCTCACGCCATCGGCATCCACCTGCATCGCCTGCAATGTGGCGGGCAGGATGCGGATACCGCGCCCGGCGCAGACATCCAGCAGTGCGGCCTGCAACGCGGCGTTCTCGACGATGCAACCCAGGTCGGGTTCGCCGACCTCCGCGGCATCGAACACCAGCACGTCCGGGCTGTCCGGCGGCAGGGACTCGTGCCAGACGCGCATGCGCTCGTAAGGGCAGATGCGCGCGGCCTGCAACCTCTGCCACACGCCCTGCTGCTGGAATCTGGCGCGATTGGCGGGCGTGATTGCCGAAACCCGCAAGCCGACCGGTGCATCGGGCGACGGCGCGACGGGCGCCGCGGGTTCGATCACGACGATCCGCGCGGGCGCAATCCGCCCCGCCTGTGCCAGCGACAGGGCCAGCGAGGCACCGACGATGCCCCCACCGACGATTGCAACCTCGGCCGTTCGCGAATCGTTCATTGCGCGGGGCCGGGCGAGAGTCCGCGCGCCATGCGCGGCGCGCGCGCGCCAAAGCCCAGGCTCACACGGCTCAGTGCGCGCTTGGCCGGGGGCAGCACATCGAACAGCAGCAGACCCGCGTCGCGCGCCGAGGCCACCAGCGGGTGGCGGCTGCCGAACAGCCGCACCAATGCGTCGGTGAACTGCACCACGCCACCACGATCCGTGCTGCGTCCGGCTTCGAAGCCGGCCAGCCAGTCCGGTGCGCCGATGTCCACGCCGGACGCGCCCGCCAGCATCTCGGCCAGCAGGGCCACGTCGCGCAGGGCCAGGTTGAAGCCCTGTCCAGCCACCGGATGCAGCGACTGCGCGGCATTGCCCAACAGCACCACGCGCGGGGCAACCGAGCCGAGACTGCGGGTCAGCTCCAGCCGATAACGCGCGCGTCTTCCCAGCGCCAGCGCTCGCCCTGCACGCCACCCGAATGCCTGTTGCCAGGCACGGGCGAACCCGGCGTCGTCGAGCTGCATCAGATGCTCTGCATCCCCGGGCGCGGCGGCCCACACCAGCGTGCGCCACGCATCGCCCGCCCCCCGCGTCGGCAGCAATGCCATGGGGCCGGCACCCGTGAAACGCTCATAGGCGACGCCGTCATTGCGCCGGTCTGTACGCAGGGCGGCCACGACGGCGCTCTGGCCGTATTCCTCGACGCTGACACCCAGGCCGGCGGCCTGGCGCACCACCGAGTGCGCGCCGTCGGCTGCGACGACGAGCCGGGCATGGATCGTTACCGTGCCGCTGTCCTGCCGGATCTGCAGCTCGGCATGCTCGTCGCCAAATCTCAGACCCGCCAGACGCGCCGGCATGAATGCCTGTACTGCTCCGGTGGTGCCGAGCCGTCGCCACAGCTCCCGGCCCAGCACCCGGTTGGGCACGACATAGCCCAGCGCGGACTGGCCGAACTGGCCGGCATCCAGTCGCGCGAAACCGAACCGGCCCGCGTCCGACACATGAATCGAGGTGATCGGTGCCGCCTCAGGTGCCAGCTGCCGCCACAACCCCAGCGCCTCGAAGATACGGCGGCTGGCGTTGCCCAGGGCAGTGGTGCGCTCATCGAAGCTGGGCTGCGCGCTGCTGTCCGGCGCATGCGCTTCGATCAGCGCGACCGACAGCGGCAGCTCATCGAGGGCAGCAGCCAGGCTTGCGCCAGCCAGACCGCCACCGACGATGACGACGTCGAACAAGGCAATGTCGGGACTCATGGCCTCTTCAGGACGTGGCCATCACGGCTTCGATCTCGTCCGGATCCTTGGGCACCCCCGCAGAGAGCACCTCGCAGCCACCCGCGGTGACCAGAACGTCGTCTTCGATGCGAATGCCGCAGTTCCAGAAGCGCTTGGGCACGCCGCGGGTACCGGCGGGAATGTAGATCCCCGGCTCCACGGTCATCACCATGCCGGGTTCCAGCACACGCCACTGCTCGCCGACCTTGTAATCGCCGACATCGTGCACGTCCAGCCCCAGCCAATGGCCGGTGCGGTGCATGAAGAACTTGCGGTAAGCGCCGTCCTTGATGAGTTTCGAGGCGCGCCCCTTGAGCAGCCCCAGCGACACCAGACCGCGGGTGATTACTCCCACCGCCGCCTCGTGGGCCTGGTTCCAGTGATTGCCGGGTTTCGTTGCCGCGATCGCGGCCAGCTGCGCCTCCAGCACCACTTCGTAGACCGCGCGCTGTGCGCTCGTGAACTGCCCGCCCACAGGCCAGGTACGGGTGATGTCCGAGGCGTAACACTGATACTCGGCACCGGCATCCACCAGCAGCAAATCGCCATCCACGAGGCGCGACTCGTTTTCGCGATAGTGCAGGATGCACGAATTGGCGCCACCCCCCACGATGGGCTGGTAGGCGGCCGTGGCGTTGTGGCGGCCATACTCATGCATCAGCTCGGCCGCAATCTCGTACTCGTAGCGACCCGGCTGCGTGTAGCGCATGGCCCGCACCTGGGCGTTGGCCGCGATGCGGCCGGCCTCGCGCATCAGGGCCACCTCCACGCGGCTCTTGTACAGCCGCATGTCGTGCAGCACGTGATCCAGCGCGATCATCTCCTGCGGGGGCTGCTTGCCCTGGCGCGGCGCCTGGCTCTTCAGCGCCTGCAACCAGCCGACCACCTTGAGGTCGAAGTCCGGCTGCGCGCCCATCGCGTAATAGATGCGTTCGCGGTTCTCCATCAGCCCGGGCAGGATCTCGTCCAGGTCCGCGATCGGAAATGCATCATCGGCGGCGAAACGCTCGACTGCGCCACTCGGGCCGGCCCGGCGGCCATCCCATGTCTCGCGATGCGGATCGCGGTCGCGCACGAACAGGATGTACTCGGCCGCGGCGCGGCCCGGCACGAGAACCGCCACGGCTTCGGGTTCAACGAAGCCGGACAGGTAGTAGAAGTCGCTGTCCTGACGGTAGGGGTGCTCAACGTCGCTGTTGCGGTGCGTAACCTGTGCCGCGGGGATAATGGCGATGGACCCGCGGCCCATGATGCGCTCCAGCTGGCGCCGCCGGCGCTCGAACTCGCGATTGCCTGCCTTGAGCCGCACCGCACGGGCAGCCACACCAGCAGAAGCATTGCGGACGGTATCTTTCAATGCAGTGTCTCCCGTGCACCCCTCGCCGGCGGTTCGCGCATCGGCTGCAGGTGGTCATACAGCAACTGGACTCCGACCCGCACGAACTCGACCAGCTCGGCATAGGCCGCCTCGCTGGATTCCGGATCGTCCTCGGGATCCACATCGACGCGCGTGATTTCGGTCATGTCGCGCAGCACTTCGGCGGCCTCACCCGGCAGTTTGGAGGCCTCGGGAACCGCCACGCCCGATCCCAACCCATACAGGAAGCCCTGGCACCACTCGCCCAGCGCCAATGCTCGATCTCCAATCGGCGAATCATCGGTGGGCAGCAGCGGTGCAAAGCTCAGTGCCCCGGCCACCAGCGCGCCGGAAGTGGTTTCGAACACCGCTCGCAGGCTGTCTGCGGCAGTATCTTCGGCACGGCCTTCCGGAAGGATTTCGGCCAGCCAGTCACCAAGTGAACAGGATGAGGCACACAGGGAACCCACCAGAGTGCCATGTGCCTCGGCGGCGTCCGTGAGCGCGCGGGACTGCACCAACGCCCGCTGCAATTCATCGAATGTCCGGCTGGTTGCGGCCATTGCAGGGCGCATTATGCCTGATGCCACGCAACGTTGACCCCTTGAGCCCCTCAGGGGCAGTATTGGCTGACACATGACTCACCCTGACGGACATCCTTCGATGGAAAGCGAACTGCAGCGCCTTGAGGCCCGCGTCGGCGAACTGCTGACGCTGGTTCGCCAACTCAGCGAGGAGAACCGGGCCCTGCGGCACCGCCAGGACAGCCTGTCCGGGGAACGCGCCGCACTTGTGCAGAAGAACGAACAGGTACGCACCAGTGTCGAGGCAATGATCAGCCGCCTGCGGCTGCTGGAAACCGGCGTATGAGCGAGACCGCCGACGATCCAGTCAGCGTGCGGATACTCGACAAGGAATATCTCATCACCTGCCCGCCCGCCGAGCGGGCCGACCTCCAGCGCGCCGCCACGCTGCTCAATACCCGCCTGCGCGAGACCCGGGAAAGCGGCAAGGCCATCGGCACCGAACGCCTGCTGATGATGGCGGCGCTCAACATGGCCAACGATCTGGCCAAACTGGAGGCGCGCGAAGGGCGCGTGGAGGCGCAATTCGGGTCGCGCGTGAAGGCAATGCGCGAACGCGTGGAACGCGCGCTGGTCCAGGGCCAGCAGCTCGAACTGTAGTACAGTGCAGTTGCGCCGCCTGCGGTGTTCGACACGCGGACCGGGTTACCTCGGACCCTAATTGAAACACCCAGGGGCTGGGCTAGCGGAAGCACTGTGCATGTCCGCCCAGGAGCGGGAAGCCTTACCTGCCGCCTGCCCGCCCCACCTTGTTGCTCCGGTTCGAGAGCAACGGTTCGCACCGGCACCGGCGGGTGGCGCCTCTTCTTTATTGTCTGCCTGACGGATGACCAATCAGCCCTTGCGCGATGTCGATGAACGGCGGCGGCTGCGGCGCGAATTGCGCGCCCGGCGCCGCGCCATCCGTGGCGGCGAGCGTCGCCGGGCGGCCCGGAATCTGGCCAGGCGCGTGCAAGCCGCCGGTCTGCTGCGCCCCGGCATGAGCATCGGTCTTTACCTGTCCATGCCCGAGGAGATCGACACCACACCACTGCTTGCGCTGGCGCGCGCGCGCGGCTGTCGCATAGCGCTGCCCCGCATCGTGAGCACACGCCATGACCGGATGCGTTTCCACCAATGGGATGGCCCCGTCCGCCGCGGCCCCTGGGGCATCCTCGAACCAGTCGGGGGGCGAATGCGCGCGGCCCTGGAGTTCGACGTGGTATTCATGCCGCTGGTGGGATTCGACCCGCGGGGCAATCGAATCGGCATGGGTCGAGGCTACTACGATCGATACTTCGCGCGGCGCCTGCGGCACACGTTGTATCGCCGACCTGTGCTGGTGGGCCTCGCCTACGACGTACAGCAGGTGCCCGAATTGCCGCGCGCCGCACACGACGTGCCCCTGGATGCGATCGTGACGCAGTCCTCAATACGGCGAATCGGGCGCGGCGGCGGCTGAATGCACTACTGGCTGCTCAAGAGCGAGCCCTCCACGTTCAGCTTCGACGATCTCGCGGCCGAACCGGCCCGGACCGCCAGCTGGGAAGGCGTGCGCAACTTCCAGGCACGCAACATGCTGCGTGATCAGTTCGCCGTGGGCGATCTCGCGTTCTTCTATCACTCCTCCTGTCCGGAGCCGGGCATCGCGGGAATCGTCGAGGTGGTGCGCGCCGGCTATCCGGATGCGTCGGCCTGGAACCGCAGGAGCCACTACTTCGACGCGAAAAGCACTGAAAAAAAGCCTGTTTGGTACACGGTGGACGTGCGCGTCAAGCAGCGCTTCGACAAGCTCCTGCCGCTGTCGGAACTGCGCGAACACGCGGCGGGCAAGCTCGCTGGAATGCTTCTGCTCAGGCGCGGCAACCGGCTCTCCGTTACTCCGGTCGAAGCCGGACACTGGAAGTTCATCTGCTCATTGCGGCGTTGATGAACGCGCGAGAAGTCGCTTCGTGCTGCTCACCGGCGCATGCGGCGACGTCATCGCGCAATCTTGCGCGCAGGCCAAGGGGTTGCTCTGCCGCAACGTGCGCTATCACGCTTGCTTGTATTTTGGCAACGCGTGTATATACTCGGTCCCCGGACTAACCTGTAACTGGAGAACTCTCATGGCGAAAGCCAAGAAGAAGGCCAAGAAAAAGGCCGCAAAGAAGAAGTAACTCTTCGGTGTTCGGCGAGTGTGGATGCGAATCCCTCTCGCCGAATCACCAGAAAAGCTACTAACACTGTGCCCGCGAAAGCGGGCACAGTCATTTCCGGGCCCCGCAAAGAGCGCGCATGAAGCAGCAAGAACAACTCAAGCGCCAGGTTGGAGCAGCCGCTCTGGAGTTCCTGGAAGAAGGCATGATCCTGGGCGTCGGCACCGGATCGACCGTCAACGCCATGCTCGAGCAGCTCGGTCCCCGGGCAGCGATGCTCAAGGGGGCCGTGTCCAGCTCGGAAGGCTCCACCGCGCGCCTGAAGGCGCTCGGCATCCCGGTGCTGGACCTGAACGAAGTCGAATCGCTGGGCGTGTACATCGACGGCGCGGACGAAACCAACGGGCGGCTGCAGCTGATCAAGGGCGGCGGCGCCGCGCTGACGCGGGAGAAGATTGTTGCCGCGGCCGCGGATAGCTTCGTATGCATCGCGGACGAGTCCAAGCTGGTGGATCGGCTGGGCCGCTTCCCGCTGCCCGTCGAGATCATTCCCATGGCGCGCTCACTGGTGATGCGCGATCTCACCCGGCTGGGAGGCCGGCCGGTGCTTCGCGATGGGGTAGTCACCGACAACGGCAATCTGATACTGGACGTGCACGATCTGGCGATCGACGACCCGGTCGGGCTGGAAGCGCACATCAACCAGATCACCGGCGTAGTCACCGTGGGCCTGTTCGCACGCCGGCCGGCCGACATATTGCTGCTCGCCACGCCGGGCGGTGTGCGGCGCATCGATCGCCCCTGAGCAAGATCCATCTGGCAGTTGCGGGAGGGCGCCGGTTGCCCCCCGCGGCGCGGCCCTGCTACTCTCGCCAGCATGCGTCGACAGCAGCACATCATCGTTCCGGCCAGTCCTGGCGGCGAGCTGCTGGTCGCGCGCCTGCACCTGCGCCGCCCGGCGCACATCGACTGATTTTTTGCGCCTTTGGGCGCATCATTTCCCCCAATAGCTGTTTGATTCCGCGCCGTGGAGCCACCTTGGGCACCGGTGCGAGCCATGGAGACGACCATGTTGAAGGATCCATCGACCAAGTACCGACCATATAACCTGGAGCCGCTGACCAGCCGGCGCTGGCCCGAACGACGCATTACCGAAGCACCGCTTTGGTGCAGTGTGGATCTGCGCGACGGCAACCAGGCCCTGATCGAGCCCATGGACACCGCGCGCAAGCACCGCTTCTTCCAGATGCTGGTGGATGTCGGCGTCAAGCAGATCGAGGTGGGCTTCCCCTCGGCATCGCAGACCGATTTCGATTTCGTGCGCGAGCTGATCGAGAAGAATCTCGTCCCCGAGGACGTGACCATCCAGGTGCTGACCCCGGCGCGCCCGGAGCTGATCCGCCGCACCTTCGAGTCCCTCAAGGGTGCGCGCCGGGCCGTACTGCATTACTACAATGCCACCGCCCCGATATTCCGCCGCGTGGTCTTCCGCCAGGATGAGGCGGCGACCATCAAGCTGGCGGCGGACGCGGCCCGCCTGATCCGCGAGCTGGCCGCGGCCCAGCCCGAAACGGACTGGACCTTCGAGTACTCCCCGGAGGCATTCTCAAGCACCGAGATGCCCTTCGTGCTGCAGGTATGCGAAGCGGTGATGGATGTGTTCGAACCCACCGCCGAGCGGCCGCTGATATTGAACCTGCCGGCCACGGTGGAGGTTGCCACACCGAACATCTACGCCGACCAGATCGAATGGTTCTGCGCGAAGATGACCCGCCGGGACCGCGCCATCATCAGCCTGCATCCGCACAACGACCGTGGCACGGCAGTGGCCGCCGCGGAGCTTGGGGTAATGGCCGGCGCCGACCGCATCGAGGGCACGCTGTTCGGCAATGGCGAGCGCACCGGCAACGTGGACCTGGTAACGCTCGGCCTGAACCTGTACACGCAGGGCATCTCGCCGGGCCTGGATTTCTCCAACATCAACGAGATCGCGCGCACGGTCGAATACTGCAACCAGCTGCCCATCCACCCGCGCCACCCCTATGTGGGCGATCTGGTTTTCACCGCCTTCTCCGGCTCGCACCAGGATGCGATCAAGAAGGGGTTCGCCGCGCGCCGGGACGAGGACATCTGGGAGATCCCCTACCTGCCCATCGACCCGCGCGACCTGGGTCGTACCTACGAGTCGATCATTCGCGTCAACAGCCAGTCCGGCAAGGGCGGTGTCGCTTACCTGCTTGAGCAGGAATACGGCCTGAACATGCCCCGACGGCTGCAGATCGAGTTCTCGCCGGTGGTGCAGGCGCTGACCAACAACAGCGGCAAGGAAGTCACCGCCAGGCAGATATGGCAACTGTTCGAGAACGAGTACCTGGTCCACGAGGGTCGCGAGTTTGCCTACCGCGGCCATCACCTGGTGACGGCCACGGATGGCAGCGACGGCGAGCAACTGACGCTGAACATCACCCGTGGCGGCAAGCCGATGCAGCTGTCCGGCCGCGGCAATGGGCCGATCGACGCGCTGGTCCACGCACTGGCACTGCCTTTTGACGTGCTTTCCTACGAGGAAAAGTCCATCGGCAAGGGCAGTGAGGCGCGCGCCGTGGCCTTCGTGGAGATCACCACGCCATCGCGCGTGACGCTGTTCGGCGTGGGCATGCATCCCAACATCATCACTGCCTCGATACTTGCGATACTGTCGGCGGTGCGGCGTGCCGACGCGCGCGGGCTGCTGCCGGCGCAGAACCGCGCAGTCGGAGCCTGATACGAAAAGGGCCCGGCCGGTCAAGGACCGGCCGGGCCCGAATCTGGCGCCCCGCACAGGGGGCAGCCCCTCAGGCAGCGCGGCGTGTGCCTTGCTGCGAATCCTGGCCCCGGCGCGGACCCGAATCGTGACCGGCCTGAACCTTGTAGCGCGCCATCGACTCGTTCAGCCCGCGTGCCTGCTCGGCCATGGACTGGCTGGCCGCGCTGGCCTCTTCCACCAGCGCCGCGTTCTGCTGCGTGAGCTCGTCCAGCTGCATCACCGCCTTGTTCACCTGCTCGATGCCCGCCGACTGCTCCTGGCTGGCCGCGGCAATCTCCGCCACGATGTCCGTGACCTTCTTCACCGCCCCCACGATCTGCTCCAGCGTCGCGCCGGACTGGGTGACCAGGTTCGAGCCCTCCTCCACCTTGCTCACGCTGTCCTGGATCAGCGCCTTGATCTCCTTGGCCGCCGTGGCACTTCTGCCGGCCAGGTTCCTGACCTCGGTGGCCACCACCGCAAAGCCGCGGCCCTGCTCCCCGGCACGGGCCGCCTCAACGGCCGCGTTCAGCGCCAGCAGGTTGGTCTGGAAGGCGATCTCGTCGATCACCCCGATGATGTTGGCGATCTTGCCGGAGGCCTCGTTGATCTCGCTCATCGCCTTGACGGCCCTGGCCACCACCGCGCCGCCCTTCTCGGCCTGATCGCGTGCGGCCAGGGCCAGCTGGTTGGCCTGCACGGCGTTCTCCGCGTTCTGCTTGACCGTGCTGGTCATCTGCTCCATCGAGGAGGCGGTCTCCTCCAGGGAGCTGGCCTGCTCCTCGGTGCGCTGCGAGAGGTTCGCGTTACCCTGGCTGATCTCCTCGGCGCCGCGGTTCACCTCACCGGCCGCCACCTTCACCTGCGAGACGATCTTCGCCATCCCGTCGGTCAGCTCGTTGATGCCGGTGCCGAGCTTGACCAGCAGCCCCGCCTTGCCGGCCGTGACGATGCGGTGGGTCAGATCCCCGCTGTTGGCCACCGAGACCAGGTTCTGGATCTCCCGGGCCAGCGTGTCCACGTTGCCCACCAGCTCGTTGATGCCGCGCGAGAGCGTCTCGAACACGCCGGTCTTGCCCTGCAGCGCAATGCGCCGGTCCAGGTCACCGGCCGTGACCGCCGCGATGATCTCCTGCAGCTCGCGCTCGGTAGCCACTTCCTGCGTGCGGTCGAACCACTCGATGACCGTGCCCAGGCGGCGCCCGGACTCATCGTTCATCGGGTTCAGGACGGACTTCATGATCCGTCCACCGATGCGCTCCTCACGGGTCGTGGTGTCCTGCAGCGCGTCAATCTCGGCACGCAGCTGCGCCGGGTCCTTGGTCAGCACATCCACCTTCGCTCCCAGCAGCCGTGCCGCGTCGAACCCGGAGAGCTCCTTGCGCAGGTCCGCCTGCGCGGCCGTGAGCGTGCGCGTGGCGGCGGGGCTGACGAAGATCAGCTCATTGTCGGCATTGGCCACCGTCACATTGGCATCCAGCTGGTCCAGCGCGCCGCGAAAGGCCTCGTTCATCACCGCTTCCTTGCGCGCCTGCGTCACGTCGGTGGCGTACTGGACCACCTTGAAGGGCTTGCCGTCGATGCCGGGAATCGGCACGTAGGTGGCCTGCAGCCACACATCCTGGCCACTGCTGTTGATCCGGCGGAACGTGCCGGACTGGGCATGGCCGGCGGCCAGCTCGTTCCAGAAGTTGCGGTAGGCGGCCGTGTTCTGCTCGGCCGCGTCCACGAACAGGCTGTGGGGCTTGCCGGCAATCTGCCCGATGCCATAGCCCATCGCCCCGAGAAAGTTCCCGTTGGCCTTCTGCACCGTGCCATCCGGGCTGAACTCGATTACCGCCTGCTGCTCGCCGATGGCGTTGAGCTGGCCCTCGTAGTCGAGTTTTGACACCTGCAGCCGCTCCTGCATCTTGCCCAGTGAGCTCAGCAGCTCGCCAGTCTCGTCGCGCGAATTCACGACAATGGCGTTGTCGAACTCACCGCCGGCGATGGATCGGGACACTTCCAGCGCATTTCGCACCGGACGCGTGATCGAGCGGGTAATCAGTGTGCAGAACAGGATGCCCAGAGCGAGGCTGATGCCGGCGATCAGCAACTGCCGGTGCCGCGTGGCATCGCGAGTCACCGAAAGCTTGCCGTCCAGGCCCGCCACGATTCCCATCTGTCTGGCGACCAGCTTCTCTGCTTCATCCTCCAGCGCGTGTACCGCTCCCTTGAACTGCTCCATGGTGCGGTTGGCGTCCTGGGTGGTGTGGATGGTTGCGCCCAGCTGCTTCACGACGGACTGGGTACCGTTTGTGTATGCCTTGAAGTTCTCGTCGATCTTCTGCAGCGCTGCACGATCCTCGTCGCCCAGGCTCAGGGCCAGCGCGCCGGCGATCGCCTCAGACAGCGCCGCATTCGCGTCATGCCACTTCTTCTGGTAGGACTCGACCTTGGCCGGATCGGCCATGTTGATGAACGTGTCCTTTTCAAACCGGCGCTCGTTGAGCACCAGGATGTCGATCTGCGAGGCACTCCTGGCAAGCTGAACATTCTGCGTGAACGCGGCGTGGGCATTGCCGTACACGCTGTCCATGCCCTGCAGACCCATCACAATGGCGGTCAGCAGCAAGGCGAGCATTGCAGCAAAGGCCAACGCCAGGCGTGTACCGATACGGATGTCGCGCAGGGAAAATCCCCTGGACGGCTCGCGGCTGCCATCCTGAAGGCTATTGGTGTTGTTGGTCATCTGATGTGTCTCCCGGATTCGGTCATGCACCGCGGCACTGGTGCCAGGATGCAAAGAGGTGGCGAACCCTAGGCAAACGGGCAGTGCAATATGGGGATTTGAGTCGCACTGCGGGTTGACTCAGGAAATCCCTGATCCGGTCGCATGTTCATGGCCGGGGATGTACGCAGAGGAAAATGAAAAAGGGCCCCGCGAACGCGGCGCCCTTCTTCGGTACTGGCTGGGGGACTAGGATTCGAACCTAGGTTGACGGAGTCAGAGTCCGTAGTCCTACCACTAGACGATCCCCCATTACCTATAAGCAAAATCGGCCTTCGGCCATTTTGCGGACCTCTTCCGTTTACGGCAGCGGGAAGTGAATTCCCGCTGCCTGCGGTGCAGGCTGCGCGCGCTGGTGCGCGCGGACTCCAGACTCAGCGCTTGGAGTACTGCGGACCGCGGCGGGCCTTGCGGCGACCGACCTTCTTGCGCTCGACCTCGCGCGCATCGCGGGTCACGAAACCGGCCTGGCGCAGCGGCCTGCGCAGATTCTCGTCGTACTCGATCAGCGCGCGCGTGATGCCGTGGCGGATTGCACCGGCCTGACCGGTGATGCCGCCGCCATCGACCTGCACGGTGATGTCGAAGCGCCCCTCTGCCTCGGCCACTGCCAGCGGCTGGCGCACGATCATGCGGCCGGTTTCACGGCCGAAGAACTCATCCAGCGAGCGGTCGTTGACCGTGATCTTGCCGCTGCCGGCCCTGAGGAAAACGCGGGCGGTGGCGCTCTTGCGCCGTCCGGTGCCGTAGTTGCTGGTCGCTGCCATGTGTACTTCGTTCCTGGCGGGTGTCGTTGATACTTCAGTTGCCGATCAGATCTCGAGGGCCTTGGGCTGCTGCGCCTTGTGCGGGTGCTCGCCGCCGGCGAAGACGTGCAGCTTGCGGAACATCTTCCGGCCCAGCGTGTTCTTCGGCAGCATGCCCTTGACGGCGAATTCCAGCGCGCGCTCCGGATGCTCGGCCAGCAGCTTGCCCAGCGAGATGGACTTCAGGTTGCCCATGTAACCGGTGTGCTGGTGATAGAACTTGTCGGTCAACTTGGCGCCCGTCACGCGAACCTGCCCGGCATTGAGCACGATCAGGTTGTCGCCCATGTCCACATGGGGGCTGTAGTCGGCCTTGTGCTTGCCGCGCAAACGGTGTGCGAGCTGCGTGGCCAGGCGCCCCAGGGTCTTGCCCCTGGCGTCGATCACGTACCAGTCCGCGCGCACCTCGGCGGGTTTGACGAATGCTGTGCTCATCGCGTGTTCTCGAAAAACGGTTTCAAAAAATGCTTTTGGAAACGGCCCCTTATGGTGGGGGGCCCTTCGAAAAAGGGCGCAGAGTGTAATCGAAGCCCGGAGGGCTTTGCAAAGCGCCTTTGGCGGGCCCGGACAGCCGGCCGGAACACATATATAGTACCCACATGGCTGCACACCGGCCCCTTGCGGATCAATTCTTGCCTCCGCCGATCGGGCGCTGAAGGCGATGTTCGCGCCGGCGCGGGCCTCCCGGCCGGTGCCCGGGACCCGGCGCAGCCCGCCCCGCCGACGAGCCCGAGCGCCGCCACGCCGCGGCCCTGATGCGCATCAACCACGCCGGCGAGATCGCTGCCCAGGGCCTCTACCACGGGCAGGCGCTGGTCGCACGCGGACCCGACAACCCGCGGCCTGTCGCGCAGGCCGCGCGTGAGGAAAGCGATCATCTTGCCTGGTGCGAAACCGGCTCGCCGAACTGCACGACCGCCCCAGCCTGCTCAATCCGCTCTGGTACGCCGGCTCATTCGCCATCGGCATGGCAGCCGGTCTGGCCTCGGACAAGGTGAGCCTGGGCTTCGTGGCGGAAACCGAACGGCAGGTTGAGCGGCATCTGGACTCGCCATCTGGAGCAGTTGCCGCCGCAGGACGCTGCGCAGCCGCGCCATCCTCACGCAGATGCGCAGCGACGAGCAGTCGCACGGGGACATGGCGCGCCAGGCCGGCGGCACCCCGCTGCCCGCGCTGGTCCGCCATGCCATGCACCTGACCTCGAGGGTGATGACGATCACGGCGCGCTGGATATAGTGCGAACCGCGTCACGGGCAAGGCAGTTGCCTGTCCGGCGCGTTATGTAATAAAAAGGGGCTAATTCGACCGCCAGCGGCAATCCACTCACAGGGAAACCGGTCAAAGAGAATAACGATGGAAGACAGCATCAAACCGCTCTCCGACATACCGGCGATCAACCGGTTCCTGAGCTATTGCCGGATCCGCACCGTTCCTCCAAGACGGTGATGATCCACGCCGGCGACCTGCCCGACGTCCTCTACTACATCGTCAGCGGCTCGGTCGAGGTGATGATCGAGGACGAGGAAGGCAACGAGATGGTGCTGGCCTACCTGAACAAGGGCCAGTTCTTCGGCGAGATGGGCCTGTTCCACGACACGCCGACGCGCAGCGCCTGGGTGCGCACGCGCAACCAGTGCGAACTGGCGGAAATGACCTATCCGCGCTTCCGCCAGATCGCGGCCGAATCCCCGGGCCTGGTGTTCGAACTGGCCACGCAGCTGGCCACGCGCCTGGACCGCACCAACCGCAAGCTCGGCGATCTGGCCTTCGTGGACGTCACCGGGCGAGTGGCCCACGCCATCATGGACCTGTGCGGCGAACCGGATGCAATGACGCATCCGGAAGGCATGCAGATCAAGGTTTCGCGCCAGGAGCTCTCGCGTCTTGTCGGCTGTTCGCGCGAGATGGCCGGTCGCGTGCTCAAGGTCCTGGAGGAACAGGGCCTGCTGCGGGCCACCGGCAAGACCATCGTGGTGTTCAACGCCAGGCCGAAGATGAAGACCCGTCCGGTCATCGTACCGGCACAGGCCAGCGCCGGCGGCAAGGGCGCTCCATCCTCGTCGCGCTTCGAGGGCGAGGACGATGACGATTTCGACGACGAGGACGAGGAATAGCGCCGCAGCGGCGACGCGTTCAGGCCAGCAGCATCGTGGCTGACACGATGTTCTGGCGCATCGCGCCGATCACCGCGCCGTAGTCCTTTGACCCGAAGATCGCCGAGCCGGCCACGAACGTGTCGGCGCCGGCCCGGGCTATCTGCCCGATGTTGTCCACCTTCACGCCGCCATCTATTTCCAGACGCACCGCCCGGCCGCTGGCCTGGATGCGCCGCCGCACCTCTGCCAGCTTGACCAGCGCCTCCGGGATGAACTTCTGGCCGGCGAAACCCGGGTTGACCGACATGATCAGCACCAGATCCAGCTCGCCCAGCGTGAAGTCGAGCCAGTCCAGCGGCGTCGCCGGGTTCAGGACCAGGCCCGCCTGGCAGCCATGCTCATGGATCAGGCCGATGGTGCGGTCGACGTGCTCGGTTGCCTCTGGATGGAAACTGATGATCGAGGCGCCGGCCCGGGCGAAGTCCGGAATGATCCGGTCCACGGGCTTGACCATCAGGTGTACGTCGATGGGCGCCTTCACGCCGTGCTTGCGCAGCGCCTCGCACACCAGCGGACCGATGGTCAGGTTCGGCACGTAATGGTTGTCCATCACGTCGAAGTGCACCGCATCGGCGCCGGCCGCCAGCACGGCGTCGACTTCCTCGCCCAGGCGGGCGAAGTCGGCCGAGAGTATGGAGGGCGCGATCCAGGGCGTGCTCATGGCCGCCATTCTACGCGGCAGGCCGCGGCCCTTGCAGGACCAGGGCGTCTCGACGGCCCTAGAGCTGGATCCGCGAGAACGACCAGGCGCCCAGGCTCACGAACAGGCCGCCCACGGCGAGCAGCACGATCAGGTCGACGCCGGCCCCGAAATGCCAGGCCCCGATCATCGCCCCGCGCACGCCGTCAACGCCATAGGTGAGCGGATTGACGGCCGTCACCACCTTCATCGCGCCGGGCAAGCCGGCCAGCGGATACAGCGCGCCGGACAGGAAGAACATCGGCATCATCACGAAGCTGCTGACCATCGGGAACGCCTGCATGTTCTCCAGCCAGCTGCCCAGCGCCGTGCCCAGCGCGCAGAACACGAAGGCGATCAGCGCCATGTACAGCAGCGCCTCGGGCAGCGCCACGAGACTGGCCGGCCGGAAGCCCACCAGCATGGACAGCAGCATCACCAGCAGACCCTGCAGCAGCGCCACGGTGGCGCCTCCCAGCGTGCGCCCCAGCATCACCGAGATCCGCGGCACGGGCGCCACCAGCGTTTCCTTCAGGAACCCGAACTGGCGGTCCCAGATCAGGCCGATGCCCGAGAACATCGAGGAGAACAGCACCGTCATCGTCACCACGCCCGGGGCGATGAACTGGATGTAGTTGCCCTGCCCGGCCCGCTCGAATACCGGCCCCAGACCGAATCCCAGCGCCAGCAGATACAGCAGCGGCTGGCCCAGCGAGGACACGATCTGAGCCTTGGAACGCACGAACTGCTTCAGGGCGCGCAGCCACAGCACGTAGATCGCGTTCATCGCCGCCAGGCCTTCATGAACTGGCGCATGGCGTCGGCGCTGCCGGCCATTTCGTCGCGCACGGCGGTGCCGGTCAGCTTCAGGAACGCGGCTTCGAGCGACTCCGTCTGCGTCTGCGCTTTCAGTTCCGCCAGCGTACCCAGCGCAACGATACGGCCGTGGTCCACGATGGCGATCCGCTGCGCCACCCTTTCGGCCTCGTCCATGTAATGGGTGGTCAGGAACACGGTGATGCCCTCGCTCTGATTGACGGCGCGAACATGGTTCCACAGCTGGTGCCGGCTCTGCGGATCCAGGCCCAGCGTCGGCTCGTCCAGAAACAGCACCTTCGGCGTGTGCAGGAAGCCGCGCACGATTTCCAGCCGGCGCTTCATGCCCCCCGAGTAGGTCATGGTGATCTGGTCGCGCTTGTCCCACAGCTCGAATTGCTTCATCAGCTTCTCGATGCGCTCGCGGCGCACCGCGCGCGGCACGCTGTACAGCGCCGCGTGCAGCTCCAGGTTCTCCAGCGCGGTCAGCTGCGAATCAAGACTCGGGTCCTGGAAGACGATGCCGAAGCGCCGCCGCACCTCATGCGGCGCTACCGCCGGGTCCAGCCCGTCGATGCGGATGCGGCCGCGTGTCGGCCGCAGCAGGGTGGTCAGCATCTTGATGGTGGTGGTCTTGCCGGCGCCATTGGGCCCGAGAAAGGCGAAGATCTCACCCGGCGCGACATTGAAACTGACACCCTTGACGGCCTCGAAGTCGCCGAAGCGACAAGCCAGATCCTCGACCTCGATCATGTGCGGCATCCTACCCGATCAGGACAGGCCGCGTTGCTCACGCAGGACCTCATAGGCTTCACGGATGGCCTGCGTGCGTTGCTTGGCATGCTCCAGCATCGAATCGGGCAGGCCATTGGCCTTGAGTTTGTCCGGATGATGGCGGCTCATCAGGCGCCGGTACGCCCGGGTCAAAGCCTCGTTGCCCACGGCCGGATCGACCTCGAGCGTGCGGTAGGCGGCAGCCACCCGGGCCGCGCGGTCCTCCATGCCGCCACGCTGCGCCGACCCGCCGCGCAATGCCGCCTCCAGGCGTGCCAGCAACGCGGGCGGGATGCCCAGCAAGCCGGCCGCCCGCGTGACGCGGGCGCGCGCGGCGGGCGTCATGTCGCTGCCGAACAATGCGAAGCGCAGCTGGATCTCAGTGAAGACCTGCAGCATCTCCGGATAGGAGCGGCAGGCGGCTCGCAGCGTCCTCATCTCCGAGTCCATGGCGAACTGCGGCTGCTTGCCACGGGTGAATTCGGCGATGGCGCGCCGCACCTGCGCATCGTTCAGGCGCAGTGAGCGCATCACGCCGCGGGCGGCCTGGATCTGCTTTTCGCTGACGCGGCCGTCGGCCTTGGCCACGTGCCCCATGAGGCGGAACGTGCTGACGAAGAACTGCTCGCCCAGCGGCAGCGCCTTGCCGCGCTGGACGCCCAGATCGTACTGATGCCCGAGCGCCACACCTGCCGCCGCACCCCACGGACCAAGGAGCATGCCCAGCGCGCCGCCGATGAGTTTTCCGGTCCATTGCATATGGTTTATCGTACCAAGCTTGAATACCCCCACTCCCATGGCCGTGAGTGAAACGCGGCTTGCAGGTCTCGAGCTGTTGCATCGTGGCAAGGTCCGCGACGTCTATGCCATCGATGCCGATTCCCTGCTGATCATCGCCACGGATCGCCTGTCCGCCTTCGACGTCATCCTGCCCGACCCGATACCCGGCAAGGGCCGCATCCTGACCGCCATCTCGAACTTCTGGTTCGACCGGACCTCGCACATCGTTCCCAACCACCTGTTGCCGCGAGCGCTCGAAGCGGTGTTGTCCGACCCGGCCGAACTGGCGCAGGCACAAGGGCGTTCGATGATCACCCGGCGCCTGCAGGCGCTGCCGATCGAGGCGGTGGTACGCGGCTATCTGATCGGATCCGGCTGGAAGGACTATCAGGCCACCGGCCGCCTGTGTGGCATCACGCTACCGCCAGGCCTCAGGCAGGCACAGCAGCTGCCCGAAGTCATCTTCACGCCGGCTACCAAGGCGGCCGTCGGGGATCACGACGAGAACATCAGCTTCGAGCGTGCCGTGGAACTGGTGGGGGAACAGGTTGCAATCCGGGTACGCGATGCCGCGATCGCCCTGTACCGGTTTGCCGCCGGGCATGCGGCCCGGCGGGGCATCATCATCGCCGATACGAAATTCGAATTCGGACTCGCCCCGGACGGCGAGCTGCTGCTTATCGACGAGGCGCTGACTCCGGACTCCTCGCGTTTCTGGCCGGCGGACAGCTACCAGGTCGGCATCAGTCCGCCGTCGTTCGACAAGCAGTTCATACGCGACTATCTGGAGAGCCTGGAATGGAACAAGCGCCCGCCGGGCCCGCGCCTGCCACCGGAAGTAATCGCGCGGACCGCGGCGAGCTACGAGGAGGCCCTGCGGCGAATCACGGGGCCGGCGCTCGACTGAGCCACCGGAACGCCGGCGATGTGGCAGAAGTTCTGGAACCTGCTCGACCACGCGCTGTTCGGTCCGCATACCGAGGGCCATCGCCTGGTGCCCCGCATGCTGCGGGTGCTGCGCTACCCGTACGCGATCATCCGTGATCTGGTCGGCGGCCAGCTTACGCTGCGCGCCACCAGCCTGGTCTACATCACGCTGCTGGGTCTGATACCGCTGATCGCGCTCGCCTTCGTGCTGTTGAAGAGCTTCGGTGCGCAACGCGATCTGGAACCGTTTCTGCTGGAGTTCTTCCGCCCGGTCGGTGCCGGCGGGCCGGAACTGGTGCATCGACTCATGCAGTTCGCGCAGCGCGTCAGCGGTGGCCTCGTCGGAGTGGTGGGCGTGGCGCTGCTGCTGTGGACGCTGGTGGGCACCGTGAATCGCATCGAAGCCAGCATGAATTTCGTCTGGCGCGTGCAGCGGGCCCGCAGCATGCCGCGTCGCGTGGTGGAATTCGTGGCGCTGGTGACACTGGGGCCGCTGGTCATCTTTGCGGTCATCGCCTTCTCGAAGCTGGCGCTGGACAGCGTGGCCAGCGTGCAGGACTTCAGCTTCGGCGCGCGCGTCGCACACGGTGCGATCCGCTTCGCGCCATATGCCATCGTCACCGGGCTGTTCACCGCCGCCTATGTGCTGATACCCAACACCCGGGTGCGATTCTGGCCGGCACTGGGTGGTGGAGTGACTGCCGGCTTCTTCTGGGCCGCCATCGGCAAGGCGTTTACTGCCATGGTCATCACCAGCTCGCGCCTGACGCTGGTGTACGCGGGCTTTGCGGTGGTAATCGCCGTCTTCGTATGGACCTATGTGGGCTGGCTGATCCTGCTCGCCGGCGCACAGCTGGCCTTCTACCTGCAGAATCCCAACTACCTGCGACTTGGACACGCGGTTCTGCGCCTGTCCAGCGACGAAGAGGAGCGCCTCGCGCTGGACATCATGGTGCGCGTCGCGCAGGGCCACCGCGCCGGCGACCCGCCGTGGACCGTGGAGCGGCTGGGCCGCGCGCTTGCATTGCCGGGTATTGCGGTCGGCGACATGGCCGAACATCTGGAGCACGCCGGACTGCTGGCGCAGGCCGACGATGGCCGACTGTTTCCCGGCCGTGAAATCCACGGCATCTCGCTGGCCGAGATCGTCACCAGCGCCCGCACCCGGCGCACCGGCCACGAGCCCCATCCACGCCTGTCCGCACCGGGCGTGCTGGACCTGCAGGAGGATATGGAACGGGCCTGGCGCGAGGCCTGCGGCACCCGCACGCTGGCGGATCTGATCAGCGAATCTGCCGATCGGCAGGCGGGCGGCTAGCCCCCCGCGATGGTCACTTCCTCCAGCAGCGCCGATCCGGTGTGGATCGCACCCTGACGATCCACGTCCGCACCCAGCGCGGCGAGGCTCTTGTACATGTCCTTCAGATTGCCGGCCACCGTGACCTCATGCACCGGATAGGCGATCTCGCCGCCTTCCACCCAGAAGCCGGCAGCACCGCGCGAATAATCGCCGGTCACGCCATTGACGCCCTGCCCCATCATCTCGGTGACGTACAGGCCGCTGCCCATGCGCGACAGCAACTCCTCCTGTGACAACAGGCCTTCGCCGCTGTGGACGATCAGGTTGTGGATGCCACCCGAGTTGCCGGTGCTGCGCAGACCGAGCTTGCGGGCCGAATAGCTGCCCAGCACATAGCCCTGCAACACGCCATCGCGTACCAGCTCCCGGTCGTGAGTGGCCACGCCTTCGGCGTCGAAGGGGCTGCTGGCCATGCCCCGCAGCAGGTGCGGCCGCTCGTGCATCTGCACCGGGCGGGGCAATACCTGCTCACCGACGGCATCCAGCAGGAACGAAGTCCTGCGGTACTGGTTCGCCCCCCCCACCGCTGCTATCAGATGGCCGAACAGGGTCCGCGCCATCTCCGGGGCAAACAACACGGGGCTGCGGCGCGTGTTGATCTGCCTTGCACCGAGCCGCGCGACGGCCCGCTTGGCCGCACGCCGACCGATCTGTTCCAGCGGTTCGAGCTGCGCTGCATCGCGTGCCGTGCTGTACCAGTAATCGCGCTGCATGTCCTGGCCGTCCTGCGCCAGCAATACGCAGCTGATGCTGTGGCTGCTGGTGGGATAGCCGGCGATGAATCCATGGGAATTGCCATACACGCGCACGCCACGATGAGTTGATACCGAGGCACCCTCCGAGTTGGTCAAGCGCTTGTCCACCGCAAGCCCGGCGGCCTCACAGGCGCGCGCCATGTCGATCGCCCCTTCCGGCGTGAGCTCCCAGGGATGGTAGAGATCAAGGTCCGGAATCTCGCGCGCCATGTCGCCCGGGTCGGCGAGGCCGGCGAACGGGTCACGGGCCGTGTAGCGCGCGATGGCGCAGGCCTTGGCCACCATATCGCGCACCGCCGGCTGCTTCAGGTCCGCACTGCTGGCTGATCCCTTGGCACCGTCGAAGTACACGGTGATGTCGAGTCCGCGATCGCGCTGGTACTCGATGGTCTCCACCTCGCCCAGCCGCACGGTGACACCCAGTCCGCGCCTGAGACTCACGCCGGCTTCAGCCTGGGTGGCCCCCGCGGCACGCGCCTCGGCCAGCGCGAATGCCACGATATCGGTGAGTTCGGGAATGCGGGAAGCGTCTACAGCCTGGGACATGGCCCATAATTGTAAGCCATGAAGGACGTCGTCACCGGACCCGATGCCGAAGCGGCGCAAACTGCGCCGAGCAAGAGCGCCCGCAAGCGAGCCGCGCACGCGGCGCAGAAGCTGGGTGAGCAGCTGGTGAAGATGCGCGCGCAGGACCTGACCGGGCTGCCGCTCCCCGGTGATCTGCTGGACGCAATCGCCGAAGCGCGCCGGCTCACCAGTCGCGGCGCACTCGCGCGTCAGCATCAGTACATCGGCAAATTGATGCGTGATATCGATCTTGCGGCTCTGGAAGCCGCGCTGGCCGAGCGGCAGGCGGCGCAAAGTGCCCGTGCTAGACTTCGCCGATGAAACCGCTGGTGGGTATCATCATGGGTTCGAAGTCGGACTGGGAGACGCTCCAGCCGGCGGCCGAGGTGCTCACCCAGCTCGGCATTGCGCATGAGGTGAAGGTGGTGTCGGCGCATCGAACACCCGACCTGCTGTTCGATTACGCTGCCGGGGCCGGCAAGCGGGGCCTGGCAGCGATCATCGCCGGCGCCGGCGGCGCCGCGCACCTGCCGGGCATGACTGCGGCGAAGACCGCCGTGCCGGTGCTGGGCGTACCGGTGCCGTCGAAGAGCCTCGGCGGACTGGACTCACTGCTTTCCATCGTGCAGATGCCAAAGGGCGTACCGGTTGCCACCTTCGCGATCGGCGCCGCCGGCGCGGCCAACGCCGGATTGTTTGCCGCCGCCATCGTCGCGCTCGCCGACCCGGCGGTCGCGGCGAAGCTGGCCGCGTTCCGGCAGGCGCAGACCGAGGCGGTACTCGCACAACCGGATCCGCGCGGCGCCGCATGACCATCGGCGTGCTGGGCGCGGGCCAGCTCGGCCGCATGCTGGCATTGGCGGGCTATCCACTCGGACTGGATTTCCTGTTCCTGGATCGCGAGCCGGGCACGCCCGCGCACCAGGTGGCGCCCTCGCTGCTGGGCAGTTTCACCGACAAGGCGCTGCTGGCCGAACTGGCGGCCCGCTGCGAGGTGGTTACCTTCGACTGGGAGAACGTTCCGGCCGCCGCCCTGGACGCACTGGAATCAAAGGTGAGCATCGCGCCACCGCGCGCCGCGCTGGCCACCGCGCAGGACCGGCTGCTGGAGAAGCAGCTGTTTGCACGGCTGGGCATCGCCACCAATCCCAGCCAGGCCGTGGATTCGCTCCAGGACCTGCGACGCGCCGTCGGTGCGGTCGGCCTGCCCGGCGTGCTGAAGACGCGCCGGCTGGGCTACGACGGCAAGGGCCAGTTCGTGCTGCGCAAGTCCGCCGACGTGGATGCCGCCTGGGCGCAGCTGGGCGACGCGCCGCTGCTGTACGAGGAGCTGGTCCCCTTCGACTACGAGGTCTCCGCGCTCGGCGTGCGCGGCCGCAACGGCGCCTTCGTCATGTACCCGTTGAATCGCAATCTGCACGTCGATGGCATCCTGCGCCTGACCCGCGCGCCCTGGAAGGCGCCCGGCTGGAAGCGCGCGCGCGCCGCGCCCTGCGCCGCGTCATGCAGCACTTCGACTACGTGGGCGTACTCGCGATCGAATTCTTCGTGCGGCGCGGCGCTCTGCTGGCCAACGAGATGGCGCCGCGCGTGCACAACTCCGGGCACTGGACCATCGAGGGCGCGGTAACCAGCCAGTTCGAGAATCACGTGCGGGCCGTCTGCGGCCTGCCCCTGGGCAGCACCGCAGCCCGAGGGCACTGCGCCATGCTGAACCTGGTCAGCCGCATGCCGGCCCGGGAGCGGCTGCTGGGCCTGCCGGGCCTGCATCTGCACGATTATGGCAAGGCAGCACGCCCGGGTCGCAAGCTCGGACACGTTACCATCGTCGAATCCACAGCCAGAAGGGCCGAACAGCGGGCCTTGCGCCTGCTGCGCCAGATCGAATCCCGTAAGATCTGAACCAGCAGTCACATGGAGCCCATGTACACGGAGTCGTTCAAGCTAAGGGAACTGCCGTTCCGGCTCAGCCCGGATCCGGAATTCCTGTTCCTGTCGAAAGACCACTCGCGCGCCAAGGCGTACATGGAGTCCACGGTCTGGTTCACCGATGGCTTCGTGATCATCACTGGCGAGATCGGGTCCGGCAAGACCACGCTGATCGAAACCTTCCTGCGCGAACTGGAGAAGGACGTGGTGGTGGCGCAGGTCAACCAGACGCAGATTTCGGCGCTCGAGTTCCTGCAGATCGTGCTCGTGCAGTTCGGCTTCAAGCCCTTCAAGATGAAGAAGGCCGAACTGCTGGCCACCTTGAACAACTTCCTGATCGAGCAGTACGCCGCCGGGCGCAAGGTGCTGCTGATCGTCGACGAAGCCCAGAACCTGTCGCAGGAGACTCTGGAGGAGATCCGCCTGCTGTCCGGCATCGAGACGACCAAGGAAAAGGTGCTGCGCATCATCCTGGCCGGACAGCCGGAACTCAGCGCCAAGCTCGACTCACCGGAGCTTGTGCAGCTGGCACAGCGCGTGCGCCTGCGCTTTCACCTGACGGCGCTCAGCCAGGATGACCTGCGCTCCTATGTGCTGCATCGCCTGGAGGTGGCCGGCTCCCATGGCCGCCAGATCTTCGCGGAGGACTGCTACCCGCAGATCTACCGCTACACGGGCGGAGTACCGCGCCTGATCAACACACTGTGCGACACCGCGATGATGGCGGCCTTCACCAGCGAGCGCGATCACGTGCTGCTGGAGGACATCGAAGCCGCGATCGGTGAGCTGCGCTGGAGCGAATATGCCGCGCGTGGCGAGGTGCGCCACGGCCGGACCTCGCGCGGCACGACACTGCGGCGCAATCGTACCCGCGATCGTGCCGCACACACCGGCCGGCACGGGCCGCGCCGATGAGAACTGGGAGTCCACCCAGGACACGCCCCGGGCACCACCGCTTGCCAAGCTGGTGGTCGTGGCCGACGGCAGAACCATCGGCGAGCTGCCGCTGCGGGAGGGCCGCACGATCATCGGGCGCACGCCCGAAAACGACCTGCAGATCGACAGCCGCTTCGTGAGCCGCCATCACTGCCAGATCATCACCAAG
This sequence comes from uncultured Gammaproteobacteria bacterium, assembly GCA_963812195.1. Lineage (GTDB taxonomy): Bacteria > Pseudomonadota > Gammaproteobacteria > Steroidobacterales > Steroidobacteraceae > ZC4RG30. Next base: position 335,406 of record CAWEUI010000013.1, on the reverse strand, counting down.
GCGGAATCCTGCGTGGTGGAGGACCTCAACAGCACCAATGGCATCACGGTGAAGTCCCGGCGCGTGCGCAGCCACAACCTCAATGACGGCGACGTGGTCACCATCGGCCGCCACGACCTGATCTACATCGACGAACGCGGCAATGACAAAGCCAGCCGCACCGACACTCACCGGGCACTGCCCCTGCCGGATGAGACTTCAGACGAGCAAACCGGCGCCGAGACTTCGGTTCAACAGGACGAAAAAGGCGCACTCTAGCGGGGGCGTGTCGACACGCCCCGGCATCTTCCGGCTCAGTTCGTCCCGCCCACGGTCATCTCGTCGATCCTGAGGGTCGGCTGGCCCACGCCCACCGGCACGCTCTGACCCTCCTTGCCGCAGACGCCGATGCCATCGTCGAGTTCCAGATCGTTGCCGACCATCGACACGCGCGTCAGCACGTCAGGGCCGTTGCCGATCAGCGTCGCGCCCTTGATCGGCCGTGTGATCCGGCCATTCTCGATCAGGTAGGCCTCGCTGGCGGAGAACACGAACTTGCCGGACGTGATGTCCACCTGGCCACCGCCGAAATTCACCGCGTACAGGCCGCGCTGCACCGAGGCGATGATCTCCGCCGGGATCATGCGGCCCGGCGACGCATGTAGGTGTTCGTCATGCGCGGCATGGTCATGTGGGCGAAGGACTCGCGCCGGCCGTTGCCGGTCGGATCGGCGTGCCCATCAGCCGGGCATTGAGCTTGTCCTGCATGTAGCCCTTCAGCATGCCGTTCTCGATCAGCGTCGTGCACTGCGTGGGCGTGCCCTCGTCATCGACGTTGAGCGACCCGCGCCGGTCGGCCAGCGTGCCGTCGTCCACCACGGTGCACGCGGGCGAGGCGACCCGCTCGCCCATGCGCCCCGCGAAGGCCGAGCGTGCCCTTGCGGTTGAAATCCCCTTCCAGGCCATGGCCGATCGCCTCGTGCAGCAGGATGCCCGGCCAGCCCGGCCCCAGCACCACCGGCATCTGGCCGGCCGGCGCCGGCTACGGCCTCGAGGTTGACCAGCGCCTGGCGCACCGCCTCGCGCGCCAGCTGCAGCGGCCGCTCGCCGGCTGCCAGCTCGGCCATGTCGTAGCGGCCGCCCGCCGCCGGCGTAACCGCGCTCGCGCCGGCCGTCCTGCTCCACGATCACCGTGACGTTGAAGCGCACCAGCGGCCGCATGTCGGCGGCCAGCGTGCCGTCGCTGCTCGCCACCAGCACGACCTCGTGCACGCGCGTGACAACTGGCGATGACCTGCTCCACCCGCGGATCCATGCGCGCGCGTCTCGCGATCGACCCGTTCGAGCAGGGCGATCTTCTCCGCGTCGGCCAGGCTCGGCGAGCGGATCGACCGGCTGTACAGCAGCGGCGTCGCCGATGCGCCGCCAGGCCTGCATGCCGCTTGCCCGGCGCCTGCCTGGCGATGGCGCGCGCGGCGCGCGGTCTCGTCCAGCGCGGTCGGCTGAATCTCATCGGAGTAGGCGAAGCCGGTCTTCTCGCCGGCAAGGCCCGCACGCCCGACGCCCTGCTCGATGCTGTAGCTGCCCTCCTTGACATTGCCGTCCTCGAGCCCCCAGGACTCCTCGCGCGAAACCTGGAAATACAGGTCCGCGGCGTCGATGGCGTGGTCCATCACCAGACCGAGCGTACGGTCCAGCCGGCCCTCGTCCAGACCGCCGGGTACGAGGATGGCTTGTCGCGCGAGGGCGAGGTTGTCCGGTGACGTGTTCATGGGTTGAATCCTAACTCACTGCTACCTGCGGCCGGCACGGCCAGGGTTCAAGGGCCCCGGGGCGCTGCTGGCGGCGTTGCCGGCGGGTAACGGGGCCCGCCCCCGGCTGCGGGCAGGCTCGCCCAGGCGGTATACGCTGACCGTCCGCCAACCCAGCTGCTCGCGCAGCACCAGATGGTAACTGCGCCGTACGTGGCGCAGTACCACGGCACGGGCATGCCAGTTCTCGCCATCATAGGGTGAGCGCACGATCACCGTGCCCGGCCGCGATCGCATGATCCGCTCCACCTCCTGCACCTGATCCACCCCGATCGCGCCGTTCTCGCGGGCCCGGGACAGCAGGCTCGGAAAGGCATACCGCGTGGGAATGCAGGCGCCCGCCATCCGGTACAGCGCCGCCACCCCGCTGTAGATGTACAGGCAGCCGTGTGGATTCGACTGCCGCGAGGATCTTCTGCGCTTCGGCGCGCGAGCCATGCACCTTGTGGGTGATCCACAGGGCGCTCTGCCCGAGGATGAGGATCACGCCGAGCACCATGAGCGTGTGCTTGCGGGAAATCCTGCCAAAGCCAACGGCCGCCGCGGCGCTGGCCGGCATCAGCACCGGCAGCAGGAACTGCTCGAAGTAGTTGCGATAGGCAATCAGCCCGGCCATCGCGACGGCGAGCCATGCGAGCGTGAATGCAAAGGCCGTGCGGCCCGCAGCGTCGACAGTGGCACGCGGTCGGACGTACGCGAGCAGGGGCGCGAGAATCAGCAGCAGGGTCCCCAGAGCGGGCAACTGCCGCAGCAGCGGCGGCGCTCTGCGCTGCAGGACCGACACGAAGTTGGCATAGAAGAACTCCTGAAAGTGGCCATGCGCGGCGTAGTACGCCATTGCCAGCAGCGTGGGCAGCAGCGCGGCCAGGATCCACAGCATGGCAAGCGGCAGCAGCGCCACTCCTCGCCCCGCTCGCCAGGCCGCATACAGCCAGCAACACCCCAGCATCACGCCTGCAAACAGCGCGTCGTACTTGATCTGCATGGCCAGACCCGCCAGCAGCATGGCGAGCACCCCGCCCCACCAGCCGCGCGCAACCTCTTCATGCTCCAGCCCATACAACGTGATCAGGGCCGCTGCCATCACCGGAAGGTTGCCAAACAGCTCGGCCTGGCCGCCCGCGGCCGAACACAGCGGCAGCCACAGCAGATAGGCGGCCCCGGCCGCGGCCGCACCGAAGGCACTGGAGAAGCGCCCGGCCAGCCGCGCCACCAGCACAGCGGTGAGGAATGCAAAGACGGTGCCGACGACCTGGTAGGCGAGGACTCCATCACCGCCAAGCAGGCGCATGCCGGCGTACAGGACGAACAATCCCACCGGCTTGCGGTCCCAGATGTCCACGTAGGGCAGCGCGCCATGCAGCATCCGCTGCCCGACCAGCAGGTAGTAGCCCTCGTCGGAATCAGCCAGCGGGTCGCCGAAGATCAGGACCCGGGTCGCAATGGCCAGCAGGGCCAGGAAGGCCACGGTCCACAGCCGGCGCTGCCGGCCGGAATCATGGCCGCGCACGGGCCCCAGAAACGTCTCCATCAGATTCGGCATTCACCAACCGGACCCATTACTCCGGACAGTAGTAGACGTAGGCAATTGTCCCCGGCCGCAGCCCGGGCAAAGAAACTCCTTTTTCGCACTGTGGTCTACCCGGCCTGGTTGGCGTCTTAGGGGATATCTGGCTGCTCGAACGCAGCATTCTCGAGGTGCACGACGATGCACAGCAATGTTACCGGTGCCCGGCGTGAGGGTTTTGGCGAGCCGACATCCGCCCTGCGGCAGGCGCCGCAGGCCCTGCCCGAGCCGTCGGCAGTGGTCCCGCTCCGGGCCGCGACGCCGCAATCCGGACAGGCCGAGCCGGTGCTGGAGCTGGCGGTCGTCATTCCGACTCTCAACGAGCGCGACAACATCACCCCGCTGCTGGCCGGCCTGCGTACCGCTTTGGCGGGAATCGCCCATGAAGTGATCTTCGTCGATGACAACTCCAGCGACGGTACGCCGGAGTTGATCGCCGAGATCGGCCGCAGCGATCACTCGATCCGGCTGATCAGGCGCCTGGGCCGCCGCGGCCTGTCCTCGGCGGTCACCGAGGGAGCCATGGCGACCACGGCCCCGATCGTCGCGGTGATGGATGCCGACGGCCAGCATGACGAGTCGCTCCTGCCACGCCTGTTCGAGGCGGTTTCCCATGACACCGCAGATGTCGCCGTGGGAACCCGCTATGCGCCGGGCGGCTCGGTCGGTGACTTCGACAAGCGCCGCTCGTTCATCAGCCGGATGGCCACCAGAATGGCCGCGACCGTCATCGGAACGCGTCTCAGCGATCCCATGAGCGGCTTCTTCGTGGTGCGCCAGAGCAGCCTGCAGGCCGCATTGCCGCGCCTCTCGGGAACCGGCTTCAAGATCCTGCTGGATCTGCTCGCATCCACGCCCGAACCCCTGCGCGTGGTCGAACTGCCCTACCGTTTCCGCACGCGGCATGCCGGCACCAGCAAACTCGACAGTGCCGTTGCCCTGCAGTTCCTGGCCATGCTCATCGACAAACGTATCGGCCGCGTGCTGCCGATCCGGCTGCTCATGTTTCTGAGCGTCGGCGGGTTCGGCCTGATCGTGCACCTTTCCATCCTGAACGTGCTGCTGCTGCGCTTCGGCACCACTTTCATCGCAGCGCAGACATCCGCGGTCATCATTGCGATGACCCTGAACTTCTTTCTCAACAACGCATTCACCTACCGCGACCGGCGCCTGCACGGCGCGGCCATCCTGCGCGGACTGGCCACCTTCTACATGATCTGCGGGCTGGGCGCCCTGGCCAACATCGGCTTCGCCGACCTGGTCTACTCGACCCAACGCTGGTGGGTGGCCGGCATTGCCGGCGCCACAGTTGGCGCACTGTGGAACTTCACGGCCTCGTCGATCTTCACCTGGAAGCGCTGACTGCCGGCCCACCGCATTGACCCCCCACGGGGCATGTGGCCTACTCTGGCCGGCATCGCATTTGCCGATATCCAAAACGACAGCGGCCGGCAACGGCCCGCGATGAAGGGGGAACGTGCCGGAGCATTCGTTGCTCACGACCGGCTACAGGGCGCGGTTCATCGCCATCCTGTTCCTGGTGTGTTTCTTCAATCTGGCCGACCGCACCGTGCTGTCGGTCCTGGTGCCGCTGATCCGCGTGGACCTCGGGCTGTCGGATTTCCAGATCGGCATGCTGCAGGGCCTGGCATTCGCATTGCTGTACGGCGGGCTCGGGCTGCCGATCGGCTGGCTGGCCGAACGCCGCAGCCGGGTAGGCATCATCGCGCTGGCAACGGCCTTGTGGTCGGCCGCCACGGTACTGACCGGCATGGCAGCCAACTTCGCGCAGATGCTGCTGGCGCGGGTCGGCGTGGGCCTGGGCGAGGCGGGTTTCACGGCACCCACCGGCTCGCTGGTCGCCGATCTGTTTGCGCGCCGGCGGCGCGCCAGCGCCATGTCCCTGATCATGCTCGGATTGCCGATCGGCGCCATGATCGGCGCGCTGCTGGCCGGCGTGATCGCCGAGCGCTGGGGATGGCGCGCGGTGTTCTACGGCTTCGGCATACCGGGTCTGCTGGTCGCGCTCACTGCCCGGCTCGGACTGACCGAGCCGCCACGCGGACTGGTCGATGGCGCCCCGCCGAATGCGCCGGCGCCCCTGCGCGCCACACTGCGACACCTGTGGACGGTGCCCAGCCTGCGCTGGGTCATCATCGGCGGATCGGTGTGCGCGATCGGCATCCAGGGCGTGGCGCAGTTCATGGTGCTGTACTTCGTACGCAGCTTCCACATGCCGGTGAGCAGCGCCGGTGCCCTGTTCGGCATCGTATCCGGCGCCTCGCTGGCGGTCGGACTGGTGCTCGGCGCGTTCGGCACCGACCGCGCCGCGGCGCGTGATCCGCGCTGGTGGGTCACGGCGCCGGCCGTGGCCCTGATCCTGACCACCGCGTGTTTCGTCATCGGCTTCCGCAGCACGGCATTGCCTGTGGCCGTGGCGTTGATCGCGCTGGGCTGTCTTGGCGCAATGATTCACTACGGCCCTACCGTCGGACTGATCCAGAATCTGACGCCGGTCAACATGCGCTCCTCTGCCACCGCGGTGTTCGCAATGATTTACGCGCTGGCCGGCGCAGGGCTCGGACCGACTTTCGTCGGTTTCGCCAGCGACCGGATCGCCGCCGGCGCGCTGGGCCGGCCCGGCTATCTCCAACTGTGCCACCCGGGCTCGGTGGCGCCGGGCCTGGCCGCCGCCTGTGGCGATGCCGCCCGCTCCGGACTGATCGGCGCCCTGACGCTGTGCGTGCTGGCCTACGCCGTGGCGGCGGTGTTCTACGTGCTGGCGAGCCGCACGTTGCGCGAGGATCTCAAGCCGCGGTAGCCCCGTCGACGAAGCGCGCAACGCTGCGCGCGGGCTGATCCAGCACAGAACCGATCGCCTGCGCCGGCGACAGATGGTTGTGCCCGGCGAGGTACTCCAGCGGCGGATAGCGATGCTTGCGCTGATGCCAGGCCTGCGCCAGCTGCAGGGCCTGATCCTGGAAATCAGCAGGATCGAATTCGCTGACGGTAAACAGCAGCGGCACGCTGCTGGCAAGCAATCCCTCGATATTGCGGGCATAGGCGCGCACCGCGGCATCCTCGCCGAAGTAGGCCGCGGCGAAGGGATTGGGCGGCTGCGTGGTCGGATCGTAGATCGCCGAGAGCAGCAACGCGCCGGCGATGCACGGCGCGCCATTCAGGTGAAAGCGCTCGTGCGCCACGTATGCCGCCACATGTGCGCCACCGGCACTCTGCCCCATCAGGAAGATGGCCTGCGGATTGCCGCCGTACTGCGCGATGTGCGTGCGCAACCATTGCACCGCCAGGGCCACGTCCTGCGGCCCGCTGGGCCAGCGATGGGCCGGCGCCAGCCGGTAGGTCATGGTCACGCCGATCCAGCCGCGCTGAGCGGCCCACTGCCCGATATTCTCGAAGTACGGTGTGCCCGGGGTGCTCTTGTCGCCCATCACATAACCGCCACCGTGCACGTACACCAGCACGGGCGCGTTCGCGGGTGTGTCCTTGCGAAAGATATCCAGCCGGTTGCGCGCATCCGGCCCGTACTGCGCATCGCGCGTGATCTGCACCTGCGGGTCCGGCGGTGCGGCCAGTGGCGCCATCAGTGCGCCGGTTGCCTGGATCATGGGCGGCGTGAGCTCCGTGCCCAGCGCGGCGAGCTTTGCGCGAATTTCCGGGGTCATGGGGCCTCCATACGCAGAACCGGCTTGATCACGCGGCCGTTGTGCACGTCATCGAAAGCACGGGCGATTTCGTCGAAACGATAGAAGGTAAGCAACCGGTCGAAGGCAAAGCGGCCCTGGCGCCAGTAGTCGATCAACTTCGGCAGAAAAGTCGCCGGGTGCGCGTCGCCGCCCAGGATGCCGCGCAATTGCCGCCCACCGGCCAGCATGGGCAGCATCTGCGGCGCCCACTGCCCACGCGGCGCGGCGACGAATCCGGCGCAGCCGTTCATCGCCAGCACCTCCAGCGCCAGCGTGTGAATCTCCGGCACGGTGGTGGTGTTCAGCGTGCAGCGCATGCCGCGTCCGGTCACCGCCCGGATCTGCTGCGCGGCGTCCTCGCCGGGGTGCAGGGCATGCGTGGCACCCAGCTCCCTGGCCAGCGCCAGCCGCCCGGCGTTGATGTCGACGGCCACGATGTGCCGCGCGCCGACCAGCCGCGCCGCCAGCACCGCCGACAGGCCCACGGCACCGACACCGAAGATGGCGATCGAATCGCCAAAGCCGACGCGCAGGGATTCGATCACTGCGCCGGCGCCGGTGATCACGCCACAGCCCAGTGGCGCGAGTTGCTCCAGCGGCAGGTCCCGGTCCACCTTCACTGCCGTGCGCTCCGGCACGAGCGCGTGTGTGGCGAAGCTGGATTGACCGAAGAAATGCGAGTGCACCGGCACCTGCGCGCACTGCAGCGACGTGGACCCATCCAGCCGCTTGGCACCAAAGCACAGTGGCATTGCAAGATCGCAGTACGAGGGGCGGTTGGCCAGGCAGCCTGGACAGTGCCCGCAGGAGCTGCCCGACAGAACCACGTGATCGCCCACCTCGAAGCCGCGCACGCCGGCACCCAGCTCCTCGACCACACCGGCACCCTCGTGCCCCAGCACGACGGGCTGCGGCGTGAGTCGCCCGGGTTCGTGAAGATCCGTGTGGCAGATGCCGGTGGCCACCAGGCGCACCCGCATTTCGCCGACGCGCGGCGCCTCCAGCTGCAGGGCTTCCAGTGCCGGCGGTGCGCCTGCCTGCCGGCTGACGGCGGCGGTGATCTGCATGGCGCCTCAGCCCTTGCGGTTCGGGTTGGAAACCGGCGCCTGCGGCGGCCGCGCCAGCTTGATCTCGCCCTGCCAGGGGATGTCGTCGAGCTGGGTCCAGGCATTGACCCTCAGGCTCTGGAACTTCCAGCTGCCCTCCTTGCGCGTGAGGTGATCGATGCGCGTGCCGATGCCGAACACGAAGTTGGTCCGGTACTCGACGTTGTGCTGGATGATCTGGAAGAAGCAGCGCACGTCGGCCTCGCCGGCTTGCTCGCGCGGCTCCATGATGAAGGTGTTCATCAGGTGCTGGCGGCCGATCCACCAGTGCTGGCGGTCGTACCACAGCGATTTCAGGTTGGCCTCGATGGCGGCGTGGCCCTGCACCCTGCCCTGCCACAGATGGTCGAACCAGGCATCCTGGGCGAAGGTGGACATCGCCATGGGCAGGTCGGCCAGGTCGATGCCCCAGGCATAGCGGGCATACAGCTCCTGGATTTCCGTGCGGTCGAGCGCGCTCAGCTGCCAGCTCATGCCTGTGTCTCCTTCGGCAGATGGTGGTCATTCTGGATGTCGGCCGGCTCGCCGTGCTGCGTGAGCAGGGCCTTGCGGCGCAGGAAGCGCAGGATGGCCTCCGGCCCCGTGCGCGAGCCGCCACCCACGCCGGAGAAACCGAAGCTGTTGGTGCCGATGGTGCGGCCCTTGGCGAAGGTGAGGAAAGTGTCCTGCACGGAGACCGAACCGGCATTGATCCGCTCGGCGATGGGCAGTGCCTCGGCCTCGCTGCCGGCGATCACCGCGGCGGTAAGGCCGTACGTGGTGTCGTTGGCCAGCCGGATGCCTTCCTCGATGTCCGCAAAGCTCATCACCGGCAGGCACGGACCGAAGGTCTCCTCCTGCATGATGAGCATGTCGTGGGTCACGCCGGTGAGCACCGTCGGCCGCATGTACAGGCCGCCACCGTGCTCCTCGATTTCCCCGCCGGTCAGGATCTTCGCCCCCCTGGCGACGGCATCGGCCAGATGCCGCTGCACGATCTGCGCCTGCGGCGCGAACGTGAACGGATGAATGTGCCCTGCCCGCGGATCGTCGCAGTTCAGGCGCACCGCTTGGGCCTTTTCGACAAGTCGCCGCACGAACGCGTCGTGGATGGCTGCGGCCACATAGATGCGCTCCACCGAGAAGCACACCATGCCGTTGGCATGCACCGCGCCGCGCAGCACCGCGGTCGTGGCGCGCTCGATGTCGGCGCTGGCCGTGACGATCACCGGATCCTTGCCGCCGAGTTCCAGGTAGCAGGGAATCAGCCGCTCGGCGCAGTGCACGGCGATCCTGCGGCCGGTGGGCACGCTGCCGGTAAAGCACAACACGTCGGCCTGGTCGATCACGGCCTTGCCGGTCTCGGCGTCGCCGGTGACGAAATCGAACACCGCCGCCAGCTCCGGAACCGCGCGCACACTTTCGAACAACGGTCCGGTGAAGCGCGGCGTGATCTCGCTGGGCTTGAGCAGCACGGCACAACCGGCGAACAACGCCGGCACGGCGTCCAGCAGGGCCAGCATCATCGGCGCATTCCATGGGCTGATCACCCCGCACAGCCCGTACGGCACGAATTGCGTGCGCACCTCCACGCCGGGCATGGCGCGCGAGGGGCCATGGTAGCTGGCCTTCGCCAGCGCGCCGGCGGCGTCCTCGAGCCAGCCGGCGATATTGCCCATGGTGATGAAGCCCTGCAGATACGAGGTGTGGCAGCCGCCGGTATCCTCGGCATCGGCGTCGGCAATGGCCGCGGCGCGCCTCTTGACTTCGCCGAGCCAGCGGGCCATCACGGCGCAGCGGCCAGCCAGCCCCAGCGCGGCCCAGGCCGCCTGACCGGCACGCAGCCGCGCCGCGCTGGCGGCGACTTCGCCCGCGCCTGCCACCGGCAGATCGAAATCTGTCCGGCCGGTGCGCGGATTACGGACCTGGATCGTCCGCTGGACGGCGTCGGCCATGTGCTACCCCCGAAGTTTGTTGTCAGCGTCGCAGCCGACAGCGCATTATTTTGGAAACACCGCGGCACGTCCATGCCTGATTCAGGCTTGGAGGCCGCTCGCGAGGAGGGGGAAATGCCGGAACCGTTCATCCAGGCGCTGAGCTTCTACGGCACGGCGAAGGCCAGCCGCTTCGAGGCCGACGTGTACGACTGCGAGGTGCTGGGCGAACTGCCTGCGGCGCTCACCGGCTCCTATTACCGCTGCGGCGCCGACGACGCCTATCCCACCCTGGAAGGCGACATCATCATCAACGGCGACGGCATGGCCTCGGTGTTCCATCTCGACGGCGGCAAGGCGGACTTCCGCTGCCGCTACGTGCAGACCGAACGTCTTGCCGCCGAGCGCCGCGCGCGCCGCCGGCTGGCGGGCAAATACCGCAACCCCTGGACCGATGCGCCGGAACTGAAGGGCCTGGACCGCGACAACACGGCCAACACCAGCGCCTTCTGGCACCACGGCCGCCTGTACGCATTGCGCGAGGACTCCATCCCCACGGAACTGGACCCGGTCACGCTGGATACGCGCGGACCCGCCGAGTTCAAGTCCCTCCTGCAGACCATGACCATGACCGCGCACCCGAAGATCGATCCGGTCACCGGCGAGTGGTGGAGCAACGGCCAGTTCTGCCACAAGCAATATCGCAACGAGATGGCCCTGACGGTCATCGACCGCGAGGGCAAGGTGGTGCGCCAGGAAGAACTGCAGATGCCCTATCCGGGCGTGTGCCACGACTTCGCGATGACGCGCGAGCACGTGGTCATCGCGGTCATGCCGCTGACCGTGGATGTGAAGCGCATGCAGGCCGGCGGCGACTTCTATGCCTGGGATCCATCCCTGCAGCCCATGTACGGCATCATGCCGCGCAGCGGCACCACCGCGGATCTGACCTGGCACGCCGTGCCCGGCGCGATGATCGCGCACTTCATGAATGCCTGGTCCGAAGGCGGCAAGGTGTTCGTCGACGGCTTCGCCGCACCGGGCAACAGCTTCGCCTTCTTCAAGGATGTGAACGGCAATCCGACACCGAATGCCATAGCGGACAGTCGCCTGACGCGGCTCACCTTCGATCTGGCAGATCCCGGCGGCAAGGCGGGCTTCTCACCGTTCGAGGCCGCCATCGGTGAAATGCCCAAGTTCGACGACCGGCGCGCCATGCAGCCGTACCGCTACGGCTGGCACAAGACCTTCGACGGCATCGCGATGGTCGACTGGCAGACCGGCGCGCACCGGGTGCACCAGCTGCTCAACACCGACAACCCCGGCATGGCCCAGGAGGCCGTGTTCGTGCCGCGCTCTGCCGATGCGCACGAAGGTGACGGTTACGTCATCGCCGTGGTCAATCGCGTGCGCGAGAACCTTGCCGAGCTGTATGTACTGGATACGAAGGACTGGCTGGGGGAGCCGGTGGCGCGCGTACGCCTGCCGTTCAATCTGCCGATGAGCTTCCACGGTTGTTTCGTGCCGCGTGCCGGCGCGCAATTGCCTCGCCCGGGACGCTAGCGCCTCGCGGTCAGTTTGACGCTCAGGTCCCAGAGCCGCTGGCGGGCGTCCGCGTCGTAGGCCTGGGCATTCGCGCGGCCCTCGTTCATCTGGTTGTAGTACAGCCCGGTGCGGCCCTGCAGGGCGGTGCCCACGGCCAGTTGCATCACTGCATCGGCGCCGTCCTGCACCGAGGACATCGGTTTGCGCCCCAGGCTGGTCACCATCGGCGTGTCCATGAAGGTGGCCGGGTGCAGTGCATTGACGGTCACCCTGGCCGGATCCAGCATGCCGGCCAGCGAAATGGTGAACATGATGTCCGCCAGCTTGGATTGCGAATAGGCGGCCATGGCCTGGTAGTTGTCGTGCATCATGATGTCGTCGAAGTTGATGGGCTGCTGGCCGATCGAAGCGACATTCACGATGCGCGCGGGCGCACTGCCCTGAAGCAGGGGCAGCAGCTCGCGGGTCAGCAGGAAAGGCGCCAGGTAGTTGACCTGGAACACCAGTTCGTTGCCGTCGGCGCTTTCGCGCCGCGGCGCATTGGCGGCGCCGAGGATGCCGGCGTTGTTGATCAGCAGCTGCAGCTGCCGATGGTTGGCGCGCACGCGTGCCGCCAACGCCCGGACCGCATCGAGGGAGCTGAAATCTCCCGGATAGTAGACGGCGCGTCCCGGGCCGGCCCTGGTGATCTCGGCGGCGATCTGCCGGCCGCGTGCTTCATCGAGGCCGTGGACGATGACGATCGCGCCCATGGCGCCCAGCCGCCTGGCAACCACTTCGCCGAGACCGCTGGTGGATCCGGTCACCAGCGCCGTCTTGCCATGCATGTCGAGCGCGCCCTGTGCCGCTGCCCATTGGGCGCAGGATCCGAGCACCAGGGCCATGCCGATGAACCATCTCTTGCGTAGCACCTTCATGCAGCCCTCCCGGCGGACGGATACCGATTCCATGATTCCCTCTGCGCGCGAATCGAGCTCAATTGGCGTGTTGCAGTGTCAGTTGTCCAGATCCAGCACCCGATGCCCGAGCACCGGAAACTCGCTGCGGATGCGTGTCTGGCGTTGCAGATCGATCTCGCCCACCGCCGCGCCCTCGCCGGCCGCCAGCTCATCCACGATGCGGCCCCAGCAGTCGACCACCATGCTGTGCCCGTAGGTGCGCCGGCCGTTCTCGTGCGTGCCGACCTGCGCCGAGACCACGAGGTGGCACAGGTTCTCCACCGCGCGGGCCCGGTTCAGCACCGCCCAGTGCGCCTCCCCGGTGGGCACGGTGAAGGCCGCGGATACCGCAAAGATCTGCGCGCCCTGCGTCACCATGCGGCGAAACAGTTCCGGGAAGCGCAGGTCATAGCACACGGCAATGCCGAGTCGGCCTGCCGGCGTGTCCAGCACGACGACTTGCCTGCCTGGCACCATGCTGGAGGATTCACGATGCGACTCGCCGCCGCCGGGCACGTCCACGTCGAACAGATGAATCTTGTCGTAGCGGCCGAGGCGCGCCCCGTCCGGAGCGTAAACCAGCGAAGCTGCCGCCACCCGCGTCTGGCCGGGCACACGCAGCGGGATCGTGCCACCGACCAGCGTGAGTTCGAGCTCGCGCGCTGCCGTGGACAACATGGCCTGGATCGGACCATCGCCGTCGGCTTCGGCAATGGCCAGCTTTTCGCGCTCGCGCCGCGCCATCAGCGCGAAGTTTTCCGGCAGCACGGCAAGCCGCGCGCCGCGCGCGGCGGCGGCCTCCAGCAGCTGCCGCGCGCGTGCCAGATTGGGCGCAACGCTTGCCGCGGAACTCATCTGGATCGCAGCGGCCTTCATGTGAGCACCACATCGTACTGGTCGACGGCGTACTGCGGCTCGGCCTGCAGCCGTATGGGTCGCTGCGCTTCGGCCTCCAGTTGCTCGAGCACCGCGGCCTCCTGATCCTGCAACCAGTCCACCACGTCCTGATGGGCCAGCACCACCAGCTCGCTGCTGCTGAACTGCCGGCTCTGGCGCAGCAGTTCGCGGATGATCTCGTGCGCCACCGTCTCGGCCGTGCGGACGAAGCCGCGGCCCTGGCACTGCGGACAGGGCGCGCACAGCAGGCGCTCCAGGCTCTCGCGCGTGCGCTTGCGGGTCATCTCGACCAGGCCCAGCGGCGAGATGCTGGAAATATGCGTCTGGGTCCGATCCGCGGCCAGCGCGGCCCGCAACGCCTCGATCAGCGCCTCGCGATGCTCGGTGTCCTCCATGTCGATGAAATCCAGCACGATGATGCCGCCGATGTTGCGCACGCGCAGCTGGCGCGCGATGGCCACGGCGGCCTCCAGATTGGTGCGGAAGATGGTCTCCTCGAGGTTGCGGTATCCCACGTAACCGCCGGTATTCACGTCGACCGTGGTCATGGCCTCGGTCTGCTGGATCACGATGGAGCCACCCGACGGCAACGGCACGCGCGGCTCCAGCGCGCGCTCGAGTTCCTGCTCCACGCCGTGCAGGTCGAAGATCGGACGCGGCGCCTCGTGCAGTTCGATGCGGTCGGCGTACTCCGGCATGAACGCATTGGCGAATTCGCGCATGCGCGTGAACTCGACCGGCGAATCGACCAGCACGCGACGCACGCCCTCGCGCAACTCGTCGCGCAGCACCCGCACCGTCAACGGCAGGTCCTCGTGCACCATGTGCCCCGCCGGGGTGCTCGCGGCGCGCTCGCGCACATGCCGCCACAGCAGTCGCAGGAAGCGCATATCGGCCGCCAGCGCCTCCAGCGACGTGTCGAATGCCGCGGTACGCACGATATAGCCGCCGCCCTCCCCGCTCTCCTGCGCAAGCTTCGTGACGGCAGCGCGCAGCTGTTCGCGCGCTTCGATGGAGTCGATCCTGGCGGACACGCCCACTTTCGAGCCACGCGGCATGTACACCATGTAGCGCGACGGCAGCGACACGTGGGTTGAAAGACGGGCGCCCTTCGTGCCCAGCGGATCCTTGACTACCTGCACCAGCAGTTCATCGCCCTCCCGCACCAGTGTGCGGATATCAGGGACTTCCGGTCGTTCCTCCACCGGCGAGTCGTTGCCCGCATCCGGAGGGGGGCTCAGGATGTCAGCCACGTGCAGAAAGCCGGTGCGCGCCAGACCGACCTCCAGGAACGCGGCCTGCATGCCCGGCAGCACACGGGTGACGCGACCCTTGTACAGATTGCCGACCAGCCCGCGACGGCCGGCACGCTCGATGAACACGTCCTGCAGGGCGCCTTCATCGAGCAGCGCGGCCCGCGTCTCGCGCGGTGCGACGTTGACCAGGATTTCCACACTCATGATTGGTTTCCAGCTGCCACAGACTGCAGCAGGCGCGCCGTTTCGTACAGGGGCAGGCCCATCACGCCGGAATAGCTGCCATGGATCTGCTCGATGAACACCGCGCCCAGCCCCTGTATCGCATAGGCGCCGGCCTTGC
This sequence comes from uncultured Gammaproteobacteria bacterium, assembly GCA_963812195.1. Taxonomy (GTDB): domain Bacteria; phylum Pseudomonadota; class Gammaproteobacteria; order Steroidobacterales; family Steroidobacteraceae; genus ZC4RG30. Next base: position 320,347 of record CAWEUI010000013.1, on the reverse strand, counting down.
CTTCGGGTTCACCAGTTGCCCAGTAGCCGTCAGCCTCCGCCGCGGTGATTCGACGCATCCACACCGTGGTTTCCGACAATGCCTGGAGCACGGGCCCGGTGTCCGCGGGCAGGGCCAGCGCCACCGCGGTGAACACCTGATGTTCGCGGCCGGACAGTTTCGCCAGCATGGCCAGGGCATCATCGCGATGCAACGGCTTGCCGAGAATCTCCTCCCCCACTGCGACCACGGTATCGGAACCCAGCACCGGTCGCGTAGCGCCCGCGCGCTCGCGTCCGGCAAGCGCCTTGGCGCGCGCCAGACGCTGCGCCAGCACTGCCGGGTCTTCGCGCGGCAGCGGCGTCTCGTCGATGTGCACCGGCAGCACTTCGTGCGGCACACCAAGCTGCACCAGCAGTTCGCGGCGACGCGGCGAGGCCGAAGCGAGCACGATCAAGGGAAATTCGAACGTCGTCATTCGCGATGATAGGGATGCCCGTCGAGCAGCGTCACCGCGCGATACAGCTGCTCGGCGAACACCACGCGCACCAGCGCATGCGGCAGCGTCAACGTGGACAGGGACACTCGCTCGTCGGCTCGCGCAATGACCGGCGGTGCAAAGCCGTCCGCGCCACCCACCAGAAACACCAGATTGCTGCCGCCCTGCAGGCGCGCACCCAGCCAGCGGGACAGCTCCAGACTGGTACGCGCCTTGCCGCGCTCGTCCAGCAACACCACGTGATCCTGCGGCCGCGTGGCCGCGAGCAGTCGCTTGCCCTCTTCGGCCAGGGCGCGCGCCAGATCACCGCTGCCGCGCCTGGCCGCCGGCACCTGAATCAGCTCCAGCGGCAGCCGCGGGCGCAGACGCCGCGTGTAATCGGTAAAGCCTTCCGTGACCCAGCCGGGCATGCGCTGTCCTACCGCGACCAGAGTGACGCGCATGGGCCGCTGATCCCCGGGCCGCCTACCTGCGGGGCCGCGGGCTTCCGGTACGGGGCTTGCGCGATCGGGTTGCAGCGGTTCGCGCGGAACTGCGGCCACTGGCGCCGGTCTTGGCACGCCGGGCCGGCGTGGCGGCCTTCTTCTTTGCACCTGCCGCCGTGGCGCTCTTGCGGCGCGGCTTGCCCGGCGGTGCAGGCACATCCCACAGTTCCTCCAGCCCGTAGAACTCGCGCACACGCGGCAACATCACGTGCACGATGACGTCGGTGAGATCCACCAGCACCCACTCGCCATCGCGCTCGCCTTCGACCCCCATGGGACGGAAGCCCGCCGCCCTGGCGCGCTCGACGACCCGATCGGCGATGGAACGCACGTGACGATCGGAATTGCCTGATGCGAGGACCATGCAATCGGCGACGTCCGTGACGCGCCGCACGTCGAGCACCTTCACATTGACGGCCTTCATGTCGCCGAGAGCGGCGACAACGGTCTTGACTAGTGCCGCGCGGGCGGGGGGGCGGGAGGGCCGCTTCGGGCTCATGGACTCGGCAGCTGCATCATTGATTGCCAGCATACCATCCCGTCTCTGACAGCAGCCTGCAGACGCTGTCCGGCACCAGATAGCGCGGATCGCGGCCGCGCGCGATCAGCTGCCGCAGTTCGGTGGAGGAGATCTCCAGCTGCGTCACGGCATGCACGAACACCTTGCCGGCGGCCGCTTCATGCAGTTCGCGCACCGAACCCGTGCCACGATCCACCATCACCTCGCCAAGCGGACCCTGCGTCGGCGCCTTCCAGCCCGGTCGGTGCGCGACCACCACGTGCGCCAGCTCGACGATCTCGCGCCAGCGATGCCAGTTGGGCAATCCCAGGAACGCGTCCATGCCCAGCAACAGGCAGATCGAGCGCTTCGGGAATTCGGCGCGCAGCTCGGCGAGCGTGTCGACCGAATACGAAGGACCGGTGCGGCGCGTCTCGCGATCATCCACCGTGAAGTCAGGCTGATCGGCGACCGCCGCGCGCACCAGTGCCAGCCGTTGCTCGGCGCTGGCCTGCGTCTGGTCGCGATGCGGCGGATTGCCGGTCGGCAGAAACCGTACCTCGGTCAGGCGCAGCGCCTCGCGCAGTTCGATGGCCGTGCGCATGTGTCCGTTGTGCACCGGATCGAACGTACCGCCGAAGATGCCCAGGGGCCCATGCCCCGCAACAGGTGCCGCGCTCATGCCACTGCGCCCTGCTCGCGCAGCACGACGCGCGCGCCCGCGAACTCGGCCACCACCAGGGCCAGTTCGTCCCAGGCATTGCCGTGGCGGCGACCCTTCACGATGCGGTCCACTCTTGCCATATGTGTGTCCAGACGGGCGAAGAAGCCGCGGCCCAGCGGCCTGAGGCGCGTCGCGGCAGCCGCCAGGTGGCTCTTGTTGCGCGACCAGACGGCGGGCAGCGTAGCGCCAGGGACCAGTTGCAGCCACAGGGCGCGCAATTCCTGCCACAACGACCACAGCACCAGAGTGGGTTCGACGTCTTCGGCCTTCAGGCCCGCCAGCACGCGCAAGGCGCGGGGCACGTCACCGCGCAGCACGGCCTCTCCAAGCTGCGTCACGTCGAAGCGGCTGCTCGGCGAACTGCCAGCCAGCACCTCGTTCGCGCCGGCCCGCGTGACGCCCGCCAGGGCGAGCTTGTGCAGCTCCTGCACGGCGGCCAGCAGGTTGCCTTCGGTGTGCTCGGCCAGCATGGCCACGGCCTGCTCATCCAGCTGCACGCCGGCGGCCACCGCGCGCGCGCGCAACCAGTCAGGGAAATCCGCTGCCTGCACCGGCGCGGCGTCTATCCACATCCCGGCTTCCTGAAGCGCACGCACCCACGAGGACTTCTGCGTGGTCCAGTCCAACGCACCCGTTATCACCAGCAGCATGACATCCGGGCCCGCCAGGCCGGACAGTTCCGCCAGCGCCTTTGCACCTTCAGTACCTGGCTTGCCACCCGGGATGCGGATCTCGATCAGCCGCCGCGCCGCGAACAGGGACAGCGCCTGGGTACTGGCGAAGATCTCGCTCCAGGGTCCGGAGTTGGCGCGTTCGATGAAGAACACCTCGCGCTCGCCGAATCCGGCCTCCCGCGCCGCGGCCCGGATGGCATCGGCAGCCTCACCCTGTGTCAGCGGTTCATCGCCCGAGAGCAGATAGACGGGAGCCAGGGCGCGCTTGAGCGCCGCGGGCAACTTTTCCGGTGTGGTTCTCAAGGCGGCTATTATAGGTCGGAACGCATCACCGGGGCCTTCAGATCATGGCGACACTCTTCGAAAGAATCGTGGCCGGCGAGCTGCCGGCGGACATCGTGTACCAGGACGAGCAAATCACCGCGTTTCGCGACATTCATCCGCGCGCTCCGGTGCACATCCTGATCGTGCCGAACAAGCCCATCCCGACCTCCAACGACATCACCGATGAAGACGCACCGCTGATCGGCCGGCTGTTCCTGGTGGCCCGGGACCTTGCAAAGAAGCTCGGAATTGCCGAGGACGGCTATCGCCTGCTGGTCAACTGCAACAAGAATGGCGGGCAGGAGGTCTACCACCTGCACCTGCATCTTCTCGGCGGCGCACCGCTCGGACCCATGGTCGTACCGCGCTGATGGCGGCCCGGAAGAAGCCCGTTCGCGCCAGCGCCCCGGCCGACGGGCTCTATCCGGCACTGCGCGCCTATCGCACCGGCAGGCTCAAGGTATCGGCCCTGCACGAGCTGTACTACGAGGAAAGCGGCAACCCGGCGGGCAAGCCCGTGGTGTTCCTGCACGGCGGCCCGGGCGGTGGCACGAATCCGCAGATGCGGCGCTTCTTCGATCCGAAGCGCTATCGCATCGTGCTGTTCGACCAGCGCGGTTGCGGCCGCAGCACGCCACATGCCAGCCTCGAGGAAAACACCACCTGGGACCTGGTGGCGGACACCGAGCGCGTGCGCGAGCACCTCGGCATCGAGCGCTGGCAGGTCTTCGGTGGCAGCTGGGGCTCCACGCTGGCGCTGGCCTACGCCCAGACGCATCCCGAGCGCGTCACCGAACTGGTGCTGCGCGGCATCTTCCTGCTGCGCAAATCGGAACTGGACTGGTTCTACCAGGACGGTACGGGCGCGGCCGCGCTGTTTCCGGACCTGTGGGAGCACTTCGTCGCGCCCATTCCCGAAGACGAGCGCCACGACATGATGCACGCCTACTACCGGCGTCTTACCAGCAAGGATGCGAAAGAGCGCAACGGCGCCGCCCGCTCATGGTCCATATGGGAAGGTGCGACCAGCCACCTGCGCACCGATCCGCACTATGTGGCGAAGTTCCGCGATGCCGACTACGCGGCCGCCTTCGCCCGCATCGAGTGCCACTACTTCGTGAATGGCGGCTTTCTGGATGCCGACGATGCATTGCTGCGCGGCGTGCCGAAGATCCGGCACATACCGGGCGTCATCGTGCAGGGCCGCTACGACGTGGTCTGCCCGATGCGCAGCGCCTGGCACCTGCACCGGGCCTGGCCGGAGGCCGAGCTCATCGTCGTGCCGGATGCCGGCCATTCGGCTTTCGAGCCCGGCATCGCCCGGGCGCTGCGCAAGGCCACGGACCGCTTCGCGCGGCGGCGCCGCAGTCCAACTCGACCAGCCACGTAAGCGGGCCCCTTCGTCAAGGCCCTTGCTGCGGCGCAGCCTGCGGCATGCCCGGCAGATGCAGACCCTGTGGCAACTGCAGTGCCTTGCCGTTGATCTTCAGGACGCCCTGCTGATATTCGATGTGACTGACCAGCTGGCCGCCGTCGCGCTTGAGCAGCCCCTTGTCCACGCCCAACCCGGAAACGGCCCCACCAACGGGAAACGTGTCCACCAGTGCCTGCGCGGCCTGAATGTCGAAGGTGGCGACCAGCTTGCCCAGCAACGCCATCGGGCCTGCGGTCGGTGTCCCTGAGCGCGGTCATGAGCGTCTGCAATGTATCCAGATGCAGATGTCGCAACGAGAAGTCGAAATGCACCTGCTTGAGCTGGATGCCGAAGGCTTCCAGCATCTTGTCGTGTATTTCGCCCGCTCCGATCTTGATTCCCGAATTCAGGAAATCACCTTTCCTGTCGGAGTCGGTCGCGTATTCGAGCGCATCGACTTCAACGTCCTGACTCTTGTAGGCAATGGTCAACTTGCCGATGCCGAGGGTTACTCCGCCATCGTACAGATCCTTGGTGATGCGCTTGCCGGAACCCTTCACTGTGATGTCGCTGGCCACCGTGTTCAATGCCGACTTGGTGTTGCTGATCTCCAACTTCGGCTGCCGACCGCTGATGTCATACCCCTCGGCACCACTGGACACGTGCGTGGTCAGTCGGAAATCGTCCCAGGCAATGCTGCTGTCGCCCGCGGCAGGATTGATCTTGCTCAACATGGCTTTGCGCCCCTCACCGGACAACGTCGTCGTGCTGCCGCCGAAGAAGCCCAGGCGCGATATCACATGTATGGGTTCATCGGTTCCCAGGATGTCCATGAGTTTCCCGCGGACCGCATCGCTGAGCACCAGGCGCGATTCCACTCGCGCCAATCCGATCCCGCTCGTGCCGAGCAGCGGCCCATGGAGCACGATGTTATGTACCGTGAACCGCAGGGACTTGGGCAGCCTCAAGGGCACGGCATTGGGAATCTGCTGCGTCGCGGCAGCCTTGAGCATGCCGCGAGCGTCCTGCGAGCCCCGGTGCATGACCGGCGTCCTGGGATTGATCCCCGGCAGCACGAGTTCGAAAGTCACGTCCTGCTCGGACCGTAACCAGCCGTTAGTCCACTTGTCTTGAGCGATCCTGAGGTAGGACGCCCGCTCCGGCAACGACTGGAACACATGGTCCAGACGCCTGACCGCGACGCCACCCAGCCACCACGGGCACACGGCCACAACCACGGCGGCCACGAGGCCGGCCACGAAGATCTTCTTCATGGGTGCACTCCCTGTCATTGATCCGTGCTACCGGGTCAAATCATAGCCGCCCAATCCGCCGGGACTACGCGCGTTGCACACTACCGCCCCCGGCCATAGACTGGCCTTGTCGTTCCGCGCGCCGCATCCGCGGTGCGCCTCGTCGTTTTGTCCCGCATCAACGACGAGGTTTCCCCATGTCCCGCTTCATTTCCGACTGCAGCAGGTGCTGCGGCCTGTGCTGCATCGTGCCCGGCTATCTGAAGATACAGGGCTTTGCGCACGACAAACCCGCCCACCTGCCCTGCCGTCATCTGGACCACAACGGGCGCTGCGACATCCATGGCGAACGCGCCTTGCATGGATTCGCAGCCTGCGGTGGCTTCCAGTGCGACGGCGCCGGACCGTGGATCACGCAGGTGTTGTTCCAGGGTGCGAGCTGGCGGGACTCCCCGGCCACGGCACGTGCAATGGCTGCGGCATGGCACCACTGGCTGCCGCGCTTCCAGGCTGCCGCGCTGCTGCACGCGGCCGTGCCCCTGGCAGGCGCAGACGCCGCGGCAACGCTGCAAAGCCGCATCGACGCGTTGCTCGATGCGGGCAGTCCGCGCTGCGTAGCACACACGGATTCGCTCGCATTGCAGCGCGACACGATCGCGCTGATCCGTTCGCTGCTCGACCAGACATCGCCCGCGACGAGGCGCTAGAGACGACAACTGCCGGTCAGACGGCCGTCCGCATCGATGACGCCCGCGCTGTGCAGCCACAGCCGGGCGTCCGTCGCGTCCTGCTCGAACCAGGCACGGGTGGAGCCGAGCCGAAAGCTGTAGCCCCATTCGTCCATGTCGGCGCAGGCGCGATCGAACCCGCACTGCGGCAGCTCGGCGGACAGCAGCAACTGCAGGTAGCACACGCCGCATTCCTCCGCGTCGTCCCCGCCGGCATCCGTGTCCAGCCCGGCACGCCGCTCGGGCGTCATGCAGATGAAATGCGCGGCTTCATGCAGCACGGAGTGCAGCGGCGTGTCCGGCCGGGCGTACAGCGTGCTGCCCTTGAGACCGGCTTCGGATTCACCCCAGTAGCTGCCGGGAATGGGCTGATCCAGCAGCACCATGCGCAGTCCGAGCCCGTAGCGATCCAGCAGCATGCCCACCGCCGCCCGATCCAGACCGCCCATGCGCAGCATCTTGCGTATCGCTACAGGGAGGACAGTCGGCGCAGCACCACGCTGGCCATGTCACGCGCCAGGGCCGCGCGCAGCATGTCCTTCTCGCGCTCTTTGGCCAGCATCCGGGTTTCGTCAAAGCTGTAGATGCGCGACAGGGTGAATGGCTGCGCCGCCATCAGCTCCCTGCCGCCCGCGCTCACGGAGACTTCGACCTCGTAGACCAGCTCGTAATCCGTGGGGATGTTGCGCGTATCCACCGACAGCACATGCTCGCTCACGTCATCGCGCACGATGCGCACCACGGCATCATCCGGGGCGGCACTGGTCACCACCTTCGCGCCCGAAGCATCCAGCGCACGGCGCAATGCAGCGGTGAAGTCGCTTTGGCTGTCGACCGCATCCAGTTCCAGAACACTCAGGGCAGCCGGCAGATGCTGGCGCCCCTGCAGCTGGAACGCGCAGGCGGCCAGCGCCATGCAACAGGCAACGAGCACCAGTCGGCGCATCAGATCACCACGTTGACCAGTTTGCCCTTCACGACGATCACCTTCTTCGGCTCGCGGCCCTCGAAGAACCGCCGCACGTTCTCGTCCGCCAGCGCCGCCGCCCGCACCTGCTCGTCCGGCGTACCGGGCGCGACGCTGACCCTGCCCCGCAGTTTGCCATTGACCTGCACGACGATCTCGATGGCATCCTGCACCAGCGCCCGCGGGTCCACGCTGCGCCAGGGCGCACGCCACAGTTCCGCGCCCAGCCCCAGTTCCTGCCAGAGCTGGTGGCTGATATGCGGCACGATCGGCGCCAGGCACAGCACGGCAATCTCCAGCGCCTCCTGACGCACCGCCCTGGCCGCGGGCTCGCTCGCCCGCGGGCGTAGCGGCATGCCTGCCGATGGCATTGAGCAGCTCCATCACGCTGGCCACGGCGGTATTGAACACTCGCCGGCGGCCGATGTCGTCCTCGACCTTGCCCAGCGTGTGGTGCGCGACGCGACGCAGGTCGCGATCGGCGCTGTCCAGGGCGCCACCGGCGATGGCCGCCTGCACCTCCGGACCGCCCACGGGCCCGCCTGCTGATACGTGCTCGTACACGGCACGCCAGAGCCGGCGCAGGAAGCGATTGGCGCCAACCACGCCCTCATCGCTCCACTCCAGCGACAAGTCCGGCGGCGCCGTGAACATCATGAACAGCCGCGCCGTATCGGCGCCGTACTGGGCGGTAATGGCGTTGGGATCCACCCCGTTAGCCGGGACTTGGACATCGTGCCAAAGCCCTCGTAGTTCACCGAACTGCCGTCCTTCTTCAGCGTGGCGCGCGCCGCGTGGGTTGCCGGATCGATCACCAGGTCCACGTCGGCGGGATTGAAATATTCGCGCCGTCCGCTGCTGCTGGTGCGCTGGAAGATGTGGTTCAGCACCATGCCCTGCGTCAGCAGGTTGGCAAAAGGTTCAGCCATCCCACCAGGCCCAGCTGATGCATCACGCGCGTCCAGAAACGCGAGTACAGCAGGTGCAGGATGGCGTGCTCGATGCCTCCGACGTAGTCATCCACCGGCAGCCAGTAGTCCGTGCGGGCATCGACCGCGGCCTGGTCATTGCCATGCGAGGCAAAACGCAGGAAATACCAGGAGGAGTCGACGAAGGTATCCATCGTGTCCGTCTCGCGTCGCGCATCCGCGCCGCATGCCGGACACTTGCACTCGTAGAACGCCGGCGTCCTGGCCAGCGGATTGCCACTGCCGTCGGGCACCAGATCCTCGGGCAGGCGCACCGGCAGATCCTTGTCCGGCACCGCAACGTCGCCGCAGGCCGGGCAGTGGATGATCGGAATCGGACAGCCCCAGTAGCGCTGCCGCGAGATGCCCCAGTCGCGCAGGCGGTATTGCACGCGCTTGCGGCCCAGCCCCTTCTGCTCCAGCGCCGCGGCGATCGCGTCCACCGCTGCGGCGGATTCCATGGCGTCGAACACCCCGGAATTGACCAGCACGCCGTGCTCGGCGTAGGCGTCCTGCCACGGCGCCGCCACGGTGGCGTATTTGCCGCTGGTGGAGGCAACCACGGTCTTTACCGGCAGCGAATATTTCTGCGCGAACTCGAAGTCGCGCTCGTCGTGCGCGGGCACGGCCATCACCGCGCCCTCGCCATATCCCATCAGCACGTAGTTCGCCACCCAGATGGGCAGCGCTTCACCGGTGAGCGGGTGCCGCACCGTGAGCCCGGTCGCCATGCCTTTCTTTTCCGCCGTGGCGACGTCCGCCTCCATGGTGCTGCCGCGCCTGCATTCGTCCACGAAGGCCGCCAGCGCGGCATCGTTGCCGGCGGCCGCGGTCGCGATCGGATGCTCGGCGGCGATCGCCACGTAGGTGGCGCCGAGCAACGTGTCCGCGCGCGTCGTGAACACACGCAGGGCGCCATCGCGCCCAAGCAGGGCGCGGGTGTCATCACCATAGGGGAAGTCGACGTCGACACCCTGGCTGCGCCCGATCCAGTTCGCCTGCATGGTGCGCACGCGCTCCGGCCACCCGGGCAGCTCGTCCAGCGCGGCGCGCAGCTCTTCGGCGTACTGGGTGATCCCCAGGTAGTACATCGGGATCTCGCGCTTCTCCACCGGCGCACCGGTGCGCCAGCCGCGCCCGTCTATGACCTGCTCGTTGGCCAGCACGGTCTGATCGACCGGATCCCAGTTCACCGTGCCGGTCTTCTTGTATGCGATGCCCTTCTCGAGCATGCGCAGGAACAGCCACTGGTTCCACTTGTAATAGTCCGGATCACAGGTGGCGAGCTCGCGGCTCCAGTCCAGGGCAAACCCCAGCGACTGAAGCTGGCCGCGCATGTAGGCGATGTTCTCGCGCGTCCACTTCGCGGGTGGCACGCCGTTGGCCATCGCGGCGTTCTCGGCGGGCAGGCCGAATGCGTCCCAGCCCATCGGCTGCAGCACATTGCGGCCCTTCATGCGCATGAAACGGGCCAGTACGTCGCCGATGGTGTAGACGCGCACATGGCCCATGTGCAGGCGCCCCGACGGATACGGGAACTGCGACAGGCAGTAGTACTTCTCGCCGGGGGCGGATTCTTCGGCGACAAAGGCGTTGGCGGCCTGCCAGGCCGCCTGGGCGCTGCGCTCTACGGCAGCCGGATCGTAGCGTTCTTGCATGCGGGAGAAACGGATGGGTGGCCCGTTAGGATACACGAGCCACCCCGATACCCGGGCCCCCGAGGAGTGGGCCCGCCCGCGATGCGGTTTCCGTGATCGGCGGGCCTATTGCTTGGGAACCGCCAGGTAGATCTGCCGGTCGCCACGCTGCAGGTGCAATGCCACCTTGGGTGGCGAGCGCTTGATGGCCGCCTGCAGTTCGGCCAACGTCTTCACCCGCGTGCCGGCAACGCCGAGGATGATGTCGCCGGGCCGCACGCCGGCGTCGGCCGCCGCGCCATCCACGCTATCGACAATGAGCGAGCCCTCGGTATCGGCCTGCTGCTTCTCATCCGGCGACAGCGGCCGGATCGACAGACCCAGTGCCGCCGGTTTGGCGCTGTTGCTGCCACCCTTGCCCTGCACGTCGGTGGACGTGGAGTTGCCTTCCTTGAGCTCGACCACCTTGGTGGACACCTTCTTGAGCTTGCGGTTGCTCCACAACTCCAGCTCCGCGGTATTGCCGGGCTTGATCGAGGAAATCATGGCGGGCAGGGCCGTGTTCGTCTCGACCGGCTTGCCGTCAACGGACAGGATGATGTCGCCGGGGCGAATGCCGGCCTTTTCGGCAGGCCCGCCTTCCTCGACTTCACCCACCAAGGCGCCACGCGGGCGATCCAGGCCGAGCGATTCGGCCAGATCCGCATCGATGGGCTGGATGCCGACGCCGATCTTGCCGCGCGTCACATGGCCGTTCTTGACCAGTTGCATGCGCACGTCGTTGGCCATGTCGATGGGAATGGCGAAGGACAGGCCCATGTAGCCGCCGCTCTGGCTGTAGATCTGCGAATTGATGCCGACGACCTCACCGGCCAGATTGAACAGCGGGCCACCCGAGTTGCCCGGGTTCACCGCCACGTCGGTCTGGATGAAGGGCACGTACTGCTCGTCGGGCAGGTCGCGCGAGGTGGCGCTGACGATACCCGCCGTCACGCTGTTCTCCATGCCGAAGGGCGAGCCGATCGCCACCACCCACTGGCCGGGCTTGAGCTTGGAGGGGTCGCCGATGCGCACCGTCGGCAGGTTCTTGGCGTCGATCTTGATCACCGCCACGTCGGTGCGATCGTCCATGCCGATCAGCTTGGCCGGGAACTCGCGCCGATCGGTGAGCTTGACGGTGATGTCGGTGGCGTCACGCACGACGTGTGCGTTGGTCATGATGTAGCCGTCCGGGGTCACGATGAACCCGGACCCTTCGCCGCGCTCGGGTACCTGTGGACCCTGCTGCCCGCGCGGCACGTTGGGAATGCCGAAGCGGCGCAGGAAATCGCCGAACGGATCATCCTGGTTGTCGTTGCCGGGACCGCTCGACGGCATGGTCCGCGGCTTCTCCTCGACTTTGACGTTGACCACCGCCGGTCCATAACGCTCGACCAGGCCGGTGAAATCAGGCAGCCCACTGACCAGTGGCGCGACGGGCGCGGCGCTGGCCGGCGGTGCGGCGGTGGGTGTTGCAGCACCTGCGGCGAATACCGGCGGCACGGCAGTGGACGCACTGGGCGAGCATGCCGACAACACGATACCGCCCAGCAAGGCGACGAAAAATCTGCCACTGAATCGATCGAGGGACATAACGGTCATCCTCCAGAACTTCGGTCAACAGGATAGACCGAATGGCCGTCGAAGGGGTTCCGCTTATCGCAACTTATGAAGAATCTTTAACGCGGACGCGACCTTGCAGCAATCTTCCCGCCATCAAGAGCGATGCAAGCGCCACTACCAGCGCATCGCCCACGACGAGATATGGTGTATCGCCGCGGCGCGGTACAAGTCGCGCCTTCAATACCGTCGGTACCCACTCCCGTGCCTGAGCAATCACTCTGCCGTCGGCATCTATCACCGCCGACACACCGTCGTTGGCGGCGCGCACCAGAAAGCGGCGCGACTCCAGCGCCAGCATGCGCGCGATCTGCAGATGCTGGTAGCGCGCGCTGGAATGGCCGAACCAGGCATCATTGGTCACGGTAACCAGCGCCCCGGAGGCGCGGATCTCCCGGCGCAGCAACGACGGGTAGGCGTCCTCGTAGCAGATGCTCGGCGCAAGCTCGATGCCGGCCAGTTGCAGTGGCGGCTGGTGGCGCGCGCCCCGGTCGAAATCCGAATTCGGCAGGCTCATCAGGCGCAACCAGGTGCGCACGAAATGCGGCACGGGAAAGTATTCCGCGAAAGGCACCAGATGACGCTTGTCGTAGAAGGCCGGTTCGCCATGGCCCAGCGCCAGGATCGAATTGTAGAAGTGCGCGTTCTGCGAGCTGCCAACCAGCTCCGCGCGCTGCGTGCCAATCACGATGTCCGATCCGGCGGCACGCGACGCCGACCACAGCCGCCCGATGTACTCGGCGTAGTCGTTGGCGACGCCCGGCAGTGCGGCCTCCGGCCACACGATGAGCTGTGCGCCGAGCGCCTGACGGTGCAGCCGCCAGTAGGTGTCGAGGATGTTCTGCTGATTGGCCGGGGTCTCCAGCCACTTCATGTCCTGCGGGATCGCGCCCTGCACCACGGCTACGGAAACGCGGCGGTCCTGCCGCCCTGGTCCATGCCACGCCGGTCAGCCACTGGCCCAGGGTCCAGGGCAGGACCACCGCCACCAGCGCCACGGCGCGCATCGCGGCGCGCCCCTGCCACAGCACCAGCACTGCGCCGGCACCAACCAGCAGCGCGAAGCTGACCAGATGCACGCCTCCCACCGGCGCCAGTCCGGCCAGCGAGGTGTCGGTCTGCGAGTAGCCCAGCGAGAGCCAGGGAAAGCCCGACAGGAACCAGCCGCGCCACCACTCCACCAGCACCCACGCGGCCGGCACCCACAGCAGATTGCCGGCCGGCGTGCCGGGCCGCAGCCAGCGGCACACCAGGTAACCCAGCATTGCCTGATAGGCGGCCATGATCAGCACCAGCGAGCCCATCACCAGCGCCGCCACCCAGATACGGCGCCTGCCCGAAACCATGTATGGAGATGTACAGCCACCAGGTACCTGCCGCATACAGGCCGACACCGAACGCGAAGCCCAGCGCCGCGCCATTGCGCGCGCTTGCCGGCACGCGACCACAGCTGCATCAGCAACGCCGGACAGACCAGTGCCAGCCACCATTGCCCGTACGGCGCGAAAGCCAGCGTCAGCAGCGCGCCGGCGGCCAGCGCGAGCAGCCGCGGCAACCAGCGCCGCAGGTGCACGGACCGGGTGTCAGCCACTCTGCGTGGAAGGGGTCGGCCCCTGCGGCGCGTCCGTCGCAGGCGTCGTGACCCGCAGTGCGTCGATACGCCGCCGGTCGGCGCGGATCACGCGGAATTCGTAGCCATCGAGCATGGCGGCCTCGCCGCGCCGGGGCAGACGTCCGAAATGCTGGGTGATCAGCCCGGCCACCGTGTCGTTGGCGTCGTCGGGAAACTGCGCCCCGAAGTAATCATTGAACTCGCCGATGCGCGTGGCGCCGCGCACCTGGAAGGTCTGCTCGCCCTCGCGGCGGATGTTCTTCTCGTCCTCGATGTCGTATTCGTCGTCGATCTGGCCGACGATCTGCTCGATCGCATCCTCCATGGTGACCAGCCCGGCGACACTGCCGTATTCGTCGACGGCGATCGCCATGTGGTTGCGCGCCGCCCGCAACTCCTTGAGCAGCACGTTCACCCGTTTGGACTCGGGCACGAACAGCGGCTTGCGCATCCATTCGCGCAGATCGAATTTCGCGGCGTTTCCCAGCGTGTAGAAGCGCAGCAGGTCCTTTGCAAGCAGGATGCCCACCACTGCCTCGCCATCGGCCTCCAGCACGGGAAAGCGCGAGTGGCCGGAATCGATGGCCGCCGACAGCAGGCGCGGCGCGGGATCATCCTCGCGCACGCAGATCATGTGGTTGTGCGGCACCATGATGTCGCGCACCTGCGTTTCGGCCACGTCCAGCACGCCCTCGACCATGGCCAGTGCGTCGGCATCGAGCAGGCCGTGGACGGCGGCGTCCTTGAGCGTCTCGCGCAGCTGGTCCCGATCCTTGATGGCGGTCAGGCGCCGGATGCGCCGGACCATCGTCCTGCGTGTACCTTCCTCGCCGCTCATGCGGTTCTCTGGCGATATGGATTGGCGAATCCGAGCCGTTTCAGCACGGCGATCTCGCGCCGTTCCATGCGGGCCGCGGCGCGATCCTGGTCGTGGTCGTAGCCGACCAGGTGCAGCGTGCCGTGCACGACCAGATGCGCCCAGTGTGCCTGCTCGCTCTTGCCCTGCGCCCGCGCCTCCCGGCGCAGCACCGACGGGCACAGCAGCACGTCGCCCAGCGGCCGCGGCCGGACGCCGGGCGCGGGATTGGCCGGAAACGACAACACATTGGTGGGCCTGTCCTTGCCGCGATAGCGACGGTTGAGCATCCGCATGCGCGGCGCCGAGACCACCTGCACCGCCATCTCGCAGCCGTTGCCACGCGTCCCCAGCGCCGCGTCGGCCCAGCGTGCCATCAGGCGCGCAGCCGGTGCGCGTGCCCGTGACGGCACCTTGCAGTCCACGATGAGCGGCGTGCGTGCGTAGGCGCTCATGCCGGCCCCTGTTCCTCGTAGGCACGCACGATCCGCTGCACCAGCGGATGGCGCACCACGTCGGCGGCATCGAAGATCGAAAAGGCAACGCCGGACACCGCCGGCAGCACGTCCACCGCGTGCTTGAGCCCGGAGAGCTTGCCGACGGGCAGATCCGTCTGCGTCACGTCCCCGGTCACCACCGCGCGCGAACCGAAGCCGATGCGCGTCAGGAACATCTTCATCTGCTCGGGCGTGGTGTTCTGCGCCTCGTCCAGGATGATGAAGGATTCATTCAGGGAGCGGCCGCGCATGAAGGCAAGCGGCGCCACCTCGATGATGTTGCGCTCGATGAAGCGCGCCACGCGATCGAAGCCCATCATCTCGTACAGTGCGTCGTACATCGGGCGCAGGTAGGGATCCACCTTCTGCGTCAGGTCGCCGGGCAGAAAGCCCAGCCGCTCGCCGGCCTCCACCGCGGGGCGCACCAGCACGATGCGCCGCACGCGCTCGCTGTGCAGGGCCTCCACCGCGCAGGCCACCGCAAGAAACGTCTTGCCGGTACCGGCAGGGCCGATGCCGAAGGTCAGGTCGTGGTTGTGGATATTGGCCAGATACTGCTTCTGGTGCTCGCCGCGCGCGCGGATCAGGCCGCGCGGCACGCGCGCGGCATCCTCGGCGGGCGGCGCGACTACCGGTGCCGTGCGTGTTGTCGCGCCGACCACCTCCTGCGTCTCGTGCTCACGCAGCGCCAGGTGCACATCGGGCAAATCCACGGCGCCACCGCCCGCGGTCAGTTCGAACAGATCGCGCAGCACCTGCGCCGCGCCTGTCGCGGCGCTGCCGGAAACCCGGAACTGGTTGCCACGCCGGCGCACCTCCACGCCCAGACGCTGCTCGATCAGCCGCAGGTTCTGGTCCAGCGGGCCACACAGCACGGCCAGGCGCTGGTTGTCCTCGGGCAGCAGCTCGAATTCGAGCGCCCGCGGCACGGCCGCTGCGCGTCGCGGCTTCACGCGGAAAGATCCGCCCGCAACGGCATCCGCCACCAGCAGCCGGCCACGCAGCGAATTGTTCAGGGCTGCGGTGACCTCGACATCGACGAAGCGATTGATAAGGCGCGCATCGCCCTGGAAGTTGACCCAGCGGTTGTTCTCGGTGCGGCCCGCCAGCTCGCTCGCGTCGCGGCGCGAGGGGCGCTCCACCAGCACGCGCTGCACGCTGCCGACCATGGCGCCGCTGATGGCGCGCGCCTGCGAGTCCAGCAGTGCCTGCAGGCGCGCCAGCCGCTCGGATTTGACCCCGGCGGGCACGTCATCGGGCAGCGAGGCGGCCGGCGTGCCCGGCCGACGGCTGTAGATGAAACTGAAAGACTGGTCCAGTCCGGTTTCGGCCACCAGATCCAGGGTCTGCTGGAAGTCGTGTTCCGTCTCGCCGGGAAATCCGACGATCAGATCGGTGGAGATGGCGATGTCCGGACGCACCGCACGCAGCTTCCTGAGCTTCTGTTTGAATTCCAGC
Source organism: uncultured Gammaproteobacteria bacterium (assembly GCA_963812195.1). GTDB lineage: Bacteria > Pseudomonadota > Gammaproteobacteria > Steroidobacterales > Steroidobacteraceae > ZC4RG30. Next base: position 304,114 of record CAWEUI010000013.1, on the reverse strand, counting down.
GCGGTGTAACCACGACGCATCTGCGCCAGGATCCGGTCCGAGCCGCTCTGCACCGGAAGATGCAGGTGATTGACCAGCTTGCGGGTGTGCGCGAACGCCTCCACCAGCGAATCATCGAAGTTGATCGGATGCGAGGTGGTGAAGCGGATGCGCTCCACGCCCGGCATCGCGCCCACCGTGCGGATGAGCAGTCCCAGATCCATCGGCGGCGCGCCCTCGCGCGCACCTTCGTAGGCGTTCACGTTCTGTCCGAGCAGCGTGATCTCGCCCACGCCCTGCGCGAGCAGACCGCGGATTTCCTCGAGCACCGCGGCGGCCGGCCGGCTTACTTCCTCACCGCGCGTATAGGGCACCACGCAATAGCTGCAGAACTTGCTGCAGCCCTCCATGATGGACACGAAGGCCGTGGCGCCCGCGGCGCGCGGCGCCGGCAGGCGATCGAACTTCTCGATCTCCGGAAAACTGACATCCACCTGCGCGCGACCCGTGCGGCGCAGCTCGGCCAGCATCTGCGGCAGGCGATGGATGGTCTGCGGCCCGAACACGAGATCCACATGCGGCGCGCGCGCCGTGATCGCCTCGCCCTCCTGGCTGGCCACGCACCCGCCCACGCCGATGATGACGCCCGGACGCGCGGCCTTCAGCGCCCGCCAGTGGCCCAGCAACGAATAGACCTTGTCTTCCGCCTTGTCCCGCACCGAACAGGTGTTCATCAGCAGGATGTCGGCGTCGGCCTCGGCTTCAACCGCCTGCAGCCCCTCGGCGGAGGCGAGCACATCGCCCATGCGGGACGAGTCGTACTCATTCATCTGGCAGCCAAATGTCTTGATGAAATAGCGTCTGGGCATGGAACCGTGAGGCAGCTGATCGACTACGGATCTTACCGATAGTGCGCTGCACAATGGGGCTACCTGCCGTCGGATGTATCCGCCGCGTGCGACGCACCCGTCATGCCGCATTAGTACGTATTTGCGCCCGCCGGGCCGCCTAGTAGCGTGCACGCTCAACTACTTGCAGGGAGACCGGCATGCCAGGACCGACCGGAAGTTCGGCCACATTCGCCACCGCGAAGATCTATAACTGCCTAAGCAGTCATTGTCTGGTTGGTAAATCCCGGAGGCTGCCCGCGGAGGCTTGTTCATGTCTGTGAGCGCACAGGGTTTCTACAACGACAAGGTGGTCCGCCAGTTCCTGGCCATGACCATCGTATGGGGCATCGTCGGCATGTCCGTCGGCGCCTTCATCGCCGCGCAGCTGTACTGGCCGGCGCTGAATTTCGATGTGCCGTGGCTCAGCTACGGACGGCTGCGACCGCTGCACACCAATGCGGTGATCTTCGCATTCGGCGGCAGCGCGCTGATCGGCACCAGCCTGCACGTCGTGCAGCGCACCTGCCATGTGCGGCTGATCTCCGACCGGCTGGCCGCGTTCGTGTTCTGGGGCTGGCAGCTGGTGATCGTGCTGGCCGCGATCACGCTGCCGCTGGGAATGACCCAGAGCAAGGAGTACGCCGAGCTGGAGTGGCCGATCGACTGGCTGATCGCGATCGTGTGGATCGCCTATGCGGTGCTGTTCTTCGGGACGATCGCCATGCGCCGGGTCAAGCACATCTATGTCGCCAACTGGTTCTACGGCTCCTTCATCATCGACCATCGCGCTGCTGCACATCGTCAACAACGTCGCGATTCCGGTCAGGCCTGACCAAGTCCTACCCGGTCTACAGCGGCGCGGTCGACGCCATGGTGCAGTGGTGGTATGGCCACAATGCCGTGGGCTTCTTCCTCACGGCCGGCTTCCTCGGGATGATGTACTACTTCGTGCCCAAGCAGGCCGGGCGGCCGATCTATTCCTACCGCCTGTCCATCGTGCACTTCTGGGCGCTGATCGCCATCTACATGTGGGCCGGGCCGCACCACCTGCATTACACCGCGCTGCCCGACTGGGCGCAGTCGCTGGGCATGGTGTTCTCGCTGATCCTGCTGGCCCCGTCCTGGGGCGGCGCCATCAACGGCATCATGACCCTGTCCGGCGTCTGGCACAAACTGCGCACCGATCCGATCCTGAAGTTCCTGATCGTCTCGCTGTCCTTCTACATGATGTCGACCTTCGAAGGGCCGATGATGTCGATCAAGACGGTCAACTCGCTGTCGCACTACACCGACTGGACCATCGGCCACGTGCATTCCGGCGCGCTGGGCTGGGTGGCCATGATCACGCTCGGCTCCATCTACTCGCTGCTGCCGCGACTGCTGGGCGTGAAGCAGATGTATTCGGTGCGCTGGATCGACGTGCACTTCTGGATGCACACCATCGGCGTGGTGTTCTACATCGCCGCGATGTGGATCGCCGGCGTCATGCAGGGCCTGATGTGGCGCGCCACGAACGCCGACGGCACGCTCACCTACACCTTCGTCGAATCGCTCAATGCCACCTACCCGTACTACCTGGTGCGACTGGGCGGCGGCCTGCTGGTGCTGTCGGGCATGGTGCTGATGGCGGTGAACTGCTGGCGCACCTGGCAGATGGCCGGCGTGGCCGCGCCGCAGCCGCTGCTGGCACCGGATCCGGCCGAGGCACAGGGCCCAGGGAGCAGGCGCATGAGCACCATGCACGAGAAGATCGAGAAGAACGTCGGCCTGATGGCTGTGCTGATTGCGGTGGCGGTGTCGTTCGGCGGCCTCGCCGAGATCGTGCCGCTGATGTACCAGGCGCAGGCCATCCAGCCCAACCCCGGCGTCAAGCCGTACTCCGCACTGGCCCTGGCCGGCCGCGACGTGTACGTGCGCGAGGGCTGCTACAACTGCCACTCGCAGATGGTCCGCACGCTGGCCTTCGAAACCGAGCGCTACGGACCGTATTCGCAGGCCGGCGAATCCGTGTACGACCGGCCGTTCCAGTGGGGCAGCAAGCGCACCGGCCCGGACCTGGCGCGCGTCGGCGGCCGCTATTCGGACGACTGGCATCGCGTGCACCTGAACAACCCGCGCGACGTCGTGCCGGAATCGAACATGCCGGGATTTCCCTGGCTTGCCCGGCGGCAGCTCGACGGCGCCACCGTGCAGCAGCACATGCGCGCCCTGCGGCGGCTGGGTGATCCCTACAGCAGCGCCGACAATCGCCGGCGCACCCGCCGCCGTTGCCGGCCATACCGAGATGGACGCCCTGATCACCTATCTGCAGGGGCTGCGCTCGCATCCGGCTGCCCCCACTTCTTCACAGGCGGCTCCGCCGCCGGGAGCGCCCCGATGATCCCCGGCATCATCACCGCGGCACTGCTGGTGCTGTTCCTGTGCGGCTGGGTGTGGGCCTGGCGCCCGGCGCGCAAGCAGGAGTTCGACGCCGCGGCACGCATTCCGCTCGAGGATGACGCTGAGGAGGCTGGCCCATGAGCTCCGGTTGGTCGTGGTACATCATTGCGCTGGTGGCGGTGAACGTAGTCGGCTGCGTGCTGCTGCTGTGGAGCACGTCGCGCAAACGCGGGCACGAGGGCGCCGATCCGCAGGCCACCGGGCATGTCTGGGACGGCAATATCACCGAGTACGACAAGCCGCTGCCGCGCTGGTGGATCAACCTGTTCTACCTGACGATCGTGTTCGCGCTGGTGTACCTGGTGCTTTACCCGGGCCTGGGCGCATTCCACGGCACCAGCGGCTGGAGTTCCACGCACGCCCTGGAGCAGGAGCGTGCCGAGACCAGCGCACGGCTCGCCGCGACCTTCAAACCCTACGCGGGCAAGCCCATCGACGTGCTGGCGCGTGATCCGCAGGCGCTGCGGCTGGGACGCTCGATCTTCAGCAACAACTGCGCGACCTGCCATGGCTCGCTGGGCCAGGGCGCGACCGGTTATCCGAACCTCACCGACCAGATCTGGCACTGGGGCGGCTCGCCCGCGAACGTGCTGCAGACAGTTCTCGACGGCCGCCAGGCCCAGATGCCGGTGTGGGCACCGACACTGACCTCCATGGGCGGCAAGTACGCGGTCGATGCGGTGATCACCTACGTGCTGTCGCTGACCGACCCGTCGCTGCGGGCCACCAACGGTGACGCCGTGGCGCGTGGCGCCAAACTGTTCGCCTCCGTCTGCGCTGCCTGCCACGGCGCCAATGCCAAGGGCAATCCGCAGCTGGGCGCACCGGACCTGACCGACGACTACTGGCTGTACGGCCGCAGCCGCGCGGCCATCCGCACGGCGCTGGAGCAGGGACGCAATGGCGTGATGCCCGCCCATCGCCAGTTGCTGGGGGAGACCCGCGCGCGCCTGGCCGCGGCCTACGCCTGGTCGCTGTCGCACCATGAGACCGCGCCATGACCGGCACGAACCCGGACCCGCAGTTCGACCCGTCGCGCTGCTCGCTGAGCCAGCGGCTCGGTGCGATCCTGTGGCCCAGCTTCTTTGCCGCCGGCGTGGCCACCATGGTGTTCTTCGCGCTGTTCGATCCGGTCGACCTGCTGCACCTGCTGCGGCCCGACGTCGCGATCAGCCGCGGCCTGGGCTACACGCTGGGGTTCTTCCTGTTCTGGATCGCGACGGCCGCGTCAAGCCTGTTCACCTGGATACTGCTGTGCCCCGGCAACCGGTACCGCGGGATGCAGCGGGACGACTGACGCCGTGGAGCCAGTGCAACAACCTGCCGGCGCGGCGGCGGCCGCGGCCTATATAAGCGAAGCCAAGATCTATCCGCGCGGCGTGAACGGCCCGCTGCAGCGCCTGCGGCACGCGGCCGTGCTGTGGCTGCTGGGCATGTTCTACCTGTTCCCGTGGCTGCGCTGGGATGGCCGGCAGGCGGTGCTGTTCGACCTGCCGGCGCGCAAGTTCTACGTGTTCGGCCTGACCTTCTGGCCGCAGGACTTCCTGTTCCTGTCGCTGCTGCTGATCATGGCCGCGCTGTCGCTGTTCTTCGTCACCGCACTGGCCGGCCGGCTGTGGTGCGGTTACGCCTGCCCGCAGACGGTCTGGACCGAAGCATTCCTGCTGATGGAGCGCTGGACCGAAGGCGACCGTCTCGAGCGCATGCGCCTGGATGCCGCGCCGTGGTCGATGCGCAAGCTGCTGCGCAAGGGCGCCAAGCACCTGCTGTGGTTCGTGTTCGCGTTCTGGACCGGCTTTACGTTCGTGGGCTTCTTCACGCCGGTCACCGATCTGGCCGCGCGCGTCTGGCCTTTTGCCTGGGGCGGCTGGGAAACTTTCTGGGTGCTGTTCTACGGCTTCGCCACCTGGGGCAACGCGGGCATCCTGCGCGAACAGGTCTGCAAGTACATGTGTCCCTACGCGCGCTTCCAGAGCGCGATGTTCGACCGCAATACGCTGGTCATCGCCTACGATCCGATGCGCGGCGAACCGCGCGGCGCGCGCAAGCGCGGGCTGCCCAGCGTGCTGGCGCGCGCGCGCGGCCTGCTCGACAAGCTCACTGCCTACGACTATGCATTCCGTGCCAGCCAGCATCCTTCGGCCGCGGCGGCGCGCGCGCAGGCCCGCGGCGTCATCACCTGGGACAGGCAGCAGGCCGAACCGCTGCCGCAGTTCGCGCCCGAACAGCTCGGCGACTGCGTGGACTGCACGATCTGCGTGCAGGTCTGCCCCACCGGCATCGATATCCGCAACGGCCTGCAGTACGAGTGCATCGCCTGCGGCGCCTGCATCGACGGCTGCAACGAGGTGATGGACAAGCTCGGCTACCCGCACGGCCTGATCCGCTACTCCACCCAGAACGCCATCGACGGCAAGCCGGCCCGCGTGCTGCGGCCGCGCATTCTCGTGTACGGCGCGCTGCTGGCGCTGCTGGCGCTGGCCTGGACCTGGGGCGTCACGCACCGCAGTGCATTCCTGGCCGAAGTGCTGCGTGACCGCAATGCGCTGTACTTCACGGCCGCCGATGGCAGCATCGAAAACGCCTACACGCTCAAGATCATCAACAAGACCGACCAGCCGGCCGGGTTCGTGCTGACGCTGGGTCCGGAACCTGCGGGGGCCACCCTGCACGATGTACCGAAGCGCATCGAGGTGCCGGCCGGCGAAGTCAGCGCGATTCCGGTGATGGTGGCGGCCCCGGCCGACACGCGCGGCCGCCACACGCTGCGCTTCACGGTCACCGCATCGGCCAACGGCCGCACGCGCACCATCGACAGCAGCTTCTTCGGCCCGGCGTCCGCGCCATGAACACGGCCGCGCTGGCCGCGCGGTCGGCGCCCGGGCGCGTCGGCGCGCACGCCGCGGTCTGTGCCCACTGCGGCGAGCCGTTGCCGGCCCGCCCGGTGCAATCAACCGGCGGCGACGGCCAGTTCTGCTGCGCCGGCTGCGCGGCCGCGGCTGAATGGATTCACCAGGCGCACCTGGACGATTACTACCGGCTGCGCAGCACCGCCGCGGGCCGCGTATCCACCGATGCGGTGGATCTGGCTGCATGGGATCGCGACGACGTAGTGGCCCCCTATGTGCGCGATGTGCCGCAGGGGCGCGAGATCGTCTTCGCCACCGACGGCATGCGCTGCGCGGCCTGCGCGTGGCTGATAGACCGGGCACTGTCGCGCGAGGCCGGCGTTGCCGAGATCAGCGCCAACGCGGTCACCGGACGCATCCGTCTGGTATGGGACCCGGCGCGCAACGCCTTGTCGGCGATCCTGGGCCGGCTGCACAGCCTCGGCTACCGTCCCTGGCTGGCCGGCAGTCTGGATCGGGAGCGCGCGCGCCGCAGCGAGTGGCACCGCTGGCTGCTGCGCCTCGGGCTGGCCGGCATCGTGGCGGCGCAGACGATGATGTTCTCCGAGGCGCTGTACCTGGACACCAGCGGTCAGATGCCGCTGCCCACCCGTGACTTCTTCCGCTGGCTGGCCTTCCTGCTGGCCACGCCGGTGGTGTTCTATGCCGGTTTCCCGTTCCTGGCCGGTGCCTGGCGCGAACTGTCGCAGCGGCGCGCCGGGATGGACACGCTGGTGGCCCTGTCCACGTTGCTTGCCTGGGGCGCCAGCACCTGGGAAACGCTGCGCGGCGGTCCGCAAGTCTGGTTCGACGCCGCGGTGATGTTCGTGTTCCTGCTGCTGGCCGCGCGCGTGCTGGAGCTGCGTGCCCGGCAGATCGCCAACCAGCGCATCGACGCGTTGGCCGGCGCCCGACCGGTGCTGGCACAGCGCGAGCGCGCGGGCGGTGAACTCGAATCGCTGCCCGCCTCCCGCCTGCAGCCGGGCGACACGGTACGCGTTGCCGCCGGCGAGCACCTGCCGGCCGACGGCGTGCTGCTGGATCGCGCCGCGGGATTCAACGAGGCGCTGCTGACCGGCGAGTTCCGGCCCGCCGCGCGCCAGCCCGGTGATGCCGTGCTGGCCGGATCGCTGTGCGCGGATCAGCCCGTGCGCGTACGCGTCACGGCCAGCGGTGCCGCGACGCGGCTGTCGGCGCTGGAACGGCTGGTGCATACCGCCCAGGCGCATCGCCCGCATGTCGCCGCCTGGGCGGACCGCGTGGCCTCGTGGTTCGTGCTGGCGCTGGTGCTGATTGCCGGGGGCGTCTATCTGTACTGGCACGCCACCCAACCCGACCGGGCGCTGGAAGTGGCGCTGGCCACGCTGGTGATCAGCTGCCCCTGTGCGCTGTCACTGGCGGTCCCGGCGGCGCTTGCCGCGGCCTATGCGCGCCTGTCCGCCATGGGCATGCTGGTGCTGCGACCCGACGCGCTCGAGCAGCTCGCGCGCGTGGATACCATGGTGTTCGACAAGACCGGCACGCTCGGTGAAAGCAACTGGCGCATTGCGCGCGTGGACGTATTCGGTGCGCTGCGCGCCGCGGAAGCCACACACCTGGCCGCGGCACTGGAACGCGATTCGCGCCACCCGCTGGCTTCGGCATTTCACGGCGCGGACGACGGGCGCGCGACCGCCGGCTCCACACGACACCCGGGCCTGGGACTCGAGGGCGAGGTGGGGCAGCGCAGGTTGCGGCTCGGCACGGCCGGATTCGCGGCCGGCCGCCCCGACGATGGTGCCGTATGGCTGGGGGACGGCTCCGCAGCGCTGGCCCGCTTCGAACTGGACGAGCAGCCCCGCGAGGAAACCTCGCGCACGCTGCGCAGGCTGGCAACGCAGGGCCTGCGACTGCAGATCCTCAGCGGCGACGCGGACGATGCGGTGCGCCGGTTTGCCGCCCGGCTCGACGTTTCCATGGAAAGCGTCGAGGGGCGCCTGCTGCCGCAGGACAAGCTGGCCCGGGTACACGCACTGCAGCAGGCCGGGCGCCGCGTCGCCATGGTCGGTGACGGCATCAATGACGCACCGGTCCTGACTGGCGCGGACGTTTCCATCGCCGTCAACGACGCGGCAGCCCTTGCCAGACAGAGTGCGGACATCGTGTTGCTGCACTCCTCGCTCACGCGCGTCGCCGCTGCCGTCGCCATCGCACGGCGCACGCGCAAGGTCATCCGCCAGAACCTCACCTGGGCGCTGTGCTACAACCTGGTGGCGCTGCCGGTCGCGGCGCTGGGCCACATCCCGCCCTGGGCGGCCGCGCTGACCATGGTGGTCTCTTCCCTGACGGTCACGCTCAATGCGTTGCGTCTGGCAGCCGGTTCCCGACCGTGAACATCCTGCTGGTACTGATCCCCTTGAGCCTGCTGCTGCTGGTGGCGATCATCTGGGCATTCGTGTGGGCGGTACGCAATGGCCAGTTCGACGACATGGACACCCCGCCACTGGACATCCTGAGCGAGCGTGAGGACGAGGATGCGCGCTGACATCCTGGTACTGGGCGGTGCCTGGCTCACCGGCCTGCTGGGCAGCGCGCATTGCGCCGCCATGTGCGGCGGCATCGCCACCGGGTTTTCCATGCCGCGCGCCAGGGGCAGCTGGCTGGACGCGCTGGAGCCCAACGTCGGTCGCGTGCTCGGCTACGTGCTCGCCGGTGCGGTGGCTGGCAGCATCGGCACGGGCGTGGTCACGTTGTTGCCGATCGAGGCGCTGACCCGGGTGCTGCGGGCAGCCGTCGGGCTGGTACTGGTTGTGGCCGCCATGCGCCTGCTCGACCGCAGGGGCCGGCTGGCCTTCCTCGATGCGCCGGCGCGCGCCGGCTGGCGGTGGCTGGCGCCACTGCGGCGCCGCTTCGGGCCCGGCGACCGTGGCGTGCGGCGCATGCTGGCTGGCGTGGTGTGGGGCTGGCTGCCCTGTGGCCTGAGCACGACGATGCTGGCCGCGGTGTGGCTGCAGGCCGATGCCATGCAGGGCGCCATGACCATGCTGGCCTTCGGCGCCGGCACGCTGCCCGCCATGGTGCCGCTGACCTGGAGCGGGGCGCGCCTGGGCCAGTCGCTGCGCAGCCGCGGCATGCGCACCGCCGCAGCGGCCGTGGTGCTGCTGGCAGGCCTCGTCACCATGGCTGCCCCCTGGCTGGGGCAGCTGCCCATGGCGCACAGCGCACTGACCCTACTGGGTTGTCGCAGCGTGTCCTGAACGTGGCGCGCGCGGCCGCGGCGCCGACCTAGAACGGGATGTCGTCGTCGAAATCCGCGCCGGAATCGCCTGCTCCAGCCGTGGCCGGTGCGGCCCGCCCCTTGGACTCACGGGTATCGCGCGTCTCCTGGGCCGCGCCACCGCCACCGCCGCCGCCGCGCCCGCCCAGCATCTGCATGTCGCTGGCCACGATCTCGGTGCTGTAGCGGTCGTTGCCGGACTTGTCCTGCCACTTGCGCGTCTGCAGGCGCCCCTCGATGTACACCTGCGAACCCTTGCGCAGGTATTCGGCGGCGATCTCGCCCAGGCGGCTCCACATCACCACCGTATGCCACTCGGTCTGCTCCTTCTTCTCGCCGGACTGCCGGTCCGTCCAGGCATCCGTGGTGGCCACGCGGATGTTGGTGACAGTGGTGCCACCCGGCGTGGTGCGGGATTCTGGATCCTGGCCGAGGTTGCCGATGAGAATGACCTTGTTGACTCCGCGTGCCATGGTGGACCCCTGCTTGAAGCTTGATTGAGAAGGCAAAGCCTAGTGCCGGCGTGTGCGCGACTTCCCGGCCAAATCTGCCGTGAGTACTCAGATAGGCGCGCCGCTGCGGCTCCGGCCGCTATAGTAATCGTTTTTTGGCCACGACCTTTACGCTGCATGGACCTGATCCGCGTTCGCGGTGCCCGCACCCATAATCTGCGCAACATCGACGTAGATTTGCCGCGCAACCGCTTGATTGTCATCACCGGCCTGTCGGGCTCGGGCAAGTCCTCGCTGGCCTTCGACACGCTGTACGCCGAAGGCCAGCGCCGCTACGTGGAATCCCTGTCCGCCTACGCGCGGCAATTCCTGTCCATGATGGACAAGCCCGACGTGGACTCCATCGAGGGCCTCTCGCCGGCGATCGCCATCGAGCAGAAGGCCACCAGCCACAATCCCCGCTCCACGGTAGGCACGGTCACAGAGATCTACGACTACCTGCGGCTGTTGTACGCGCGGGCGGGCATTCCCCACTGCCCGGACCACGGCACCGACCTGGCGGCCCAGACTGTCAGCCAGATGGTCGACCAGGTCCTGCGCCTGCCCGAAGGCGAGGGCTGCCTGTTGCTGGCGCCGCTGATCATCGGTCGCAAGGGCGAACATGCGGATGTGCTGGCCGATCTGGGCGCGCAGGGATTCGTGCGGGTGCGCGTGGATGGCGTGGTGCACGAACTGGATGCCGTGCCGAAACTCGATGCCAGGAAGAAGCACGACATCGAAGCGGTGGTGGACCGCTTCAAACTGCGGCCCGACATCGGCCAGCGGCTGGCCGAATCCTTCGAAACCGCCTTGCGCCTGGGCAATGGCGTGGCACGCCTGGCATTCACGGCGGGCAAACGCGCGGAGCTGGTGTTCTCCAGCCGGCATGCCTGCCCGGTGTGCGGGTACAGCGTCCCCGAAATGGAACCCAAGCTGTTCTCCTTCAACAGCCCCGCCGGCGCCTGCCCTTCCTGTGACGGCCTGGGCTACCAGGAATTCTTCGATCCGGCGCGCGTGGTCACGCACCCGCAGCTGTCGCTGGCCGGCGGCGCGATCCGCGGCTGGGACCGGCGCAATGGCTATTACTTCCAGCTGATCAGGGCACTGGCCACCCACTACGGCTTCGACATCGAACAGCCATGGCTGCAATTGCCGGAGAAGGTGCGCGACATCGTGCTGCATGGCAGCGGCGCGGAGTCCATTGCCTTCCGCTACGTGGATTCGCGCGGCCGGACCGCGAAACGCGCGCACCCCTTCGAGGGCATCCTGCCCAACCTGGAGCGTCGCTACCGCGAGACCGAGTCCGTCACGGTGCGCGAGGAGCTGGGCAAGTACCGCGGCACGCGGCGCTGCCCCGAATGTGAAGGCGCCCGACTGAACCGGGCGGCCCGCCATGTACATGTGGCAGGCGTCAGCCTGCCCGAGATCACGCGGCTGTCGGTGGCCGGCGCCATGGAACACTACGCACAGCTCGCAGTGGCGGGCTGGCGCGGCGAGATCGCCACGCGCATCGTCAAGGAGGTCGCCGACCGGCTGCGCTTCCTGGTGGACGTGGGCCTGGACTACCTGACGCTGGAGCGCAGCGCGGAGACGCTTTCCGGCGGCGAAGCGCAGCGCATTCGCCTGGCCAGTCAGGTGGGTTCGGGCCTGACCGGTGTGCTGTACATCCTGGATGAACCGTCCATTGGTCTGCACCAGCGCGACAATCAGCGGCTGCTGGCAACGCTCAAGCGCCTGCGTGATCTGGGCAATACGGTGCTGGTCGTCGAACACGACCAGGAAGCCATCCTCAGCGCGGACCACGTGCTGGATATCGGCCCCGGCGCCGGGGTGCATGGCGGGCAGATCGTGGCGCAGGGCACGCCGGCACAGGTCCGCGACGACACTGCCTCGCTGACCGGCGACTACCTCGCCGGCCGCAGGGTGATCGCGTTGCCGGAGCAGCGCCGGGCGCCGGACCGCCAGCGCGTGATCCGCATCGCCGGCGCCAGTGCCAACAACCTGCGCGATGTCGATGTGGAATTTCCGCTCGGCCTGTTCACCTGCGTGACCGGCGTATCCGGTTCGGGCAAGTCAACGCTGGTCAACGATACGCTGTATGCGGGCGTCGGGCGGCAACTTGGACTGACCGGCTTCGGCACGCCCCGGGCGCGCGGCATCGAAGGTCTGGAACAGATCGATCGCGTCATCGATATCGACCAGAGTCCCATCGGCCGCACACCGCGCTCCAATCCGGCCACCTACACCGGCCTGTTCGCGCCGCTCCGGGATCTGTTTGCACAGGTGCCCGAGTCGCGCGCCCGCGGCTACGACGCCGGGCGCTTCAGCTTCAACGTCAAGGGCGGCCGCTGCGAGGCCTGCCAGGGCGATGGCGTCATACGGGTGGAGATGCACTTCCTGCCGGACGTCTATGTGCCCTGCGATGTGTGCCAGGGGCGCCGCTACAACCGCGAAACGCTGGAAATCCGCTATCGCGGCAGGAACGTGCATGAAGTGCTGCAGATGACCATCGAGGAGGCACGCGCCTTCTTTGCACCGGTACCGGTCATCGCCGGCAAACTGCAGACCCTGCTCGACGTGGGCCTGGGCTACATCCAGCTCGGCCAGAATGCCACCACGCTTTCCGGAGGCGAAGCACAGCGCGTGAAGCTGGCGCGCGAACTGGCCAAGCGCGCCACCGGCAGAACGCTGTACATCCTGGACGAACCCACCACCGGACTGCACTTCCATGACGTGGCGCAACTGCTGACCGTGCTGCACCGGTTGCGCGAAGGCGGCAACACGGTTGTCGTCATCGAGCACAACCTTGATGTGGTCAAGACCGCGGACTGGATCATCGACCTGGGGCCCGGCGGCGGCACACACGGGGGCAACATCATTGCCACCGGTACGCCCGAAGCCGTCGCCAGACAGCGCGCTTCGGCCACCGGGCAATATCTGAAGGCGCTGTTGAAAGCCGCTCAGTAGCCGTACGAGTAACGGAAGCCCAGAAAGTACTGGTTGATGTCGTGGTCGAAGGCGGCCTTGTGATACGTATTGAAGCCGCCACGCACGCCAACGTACGGCGTAATCCAGAAGGTGCCGCTCACGCCATAGAACAGCGCGGTCTTGCTGTCCGATTCGCTGTAGGTAAAGGGCACCGCACCGGTCGGCGGTGCGTACTGCAGGTCCAGATTCAGCTTGTTGTCGGCGAAGAACAGGCCGGCACGCACTGCCACGGAAAAATACGCGCCCAGGCCCACGGTCCCCACCGCTGCAAAGGCGGGTCCGCGCGTGCGAAAGCTGGTTCTGCCGGAAAGCGGTTGCGGTCCGTCGTAGTCGGTGACCATGTCTGCATTGATGTCCACCGGGCCGACATCGACAGTGCCATCGAAGCTGTGGTGGATCTTGCCCATGTCCAGGTACGCGGCTTCCGCGGCCAGCCACGGCGTGAACTGGTAGCCAACCCACAAGTCAAAGGCCTTGCTCTTGCGGTCCAGACCGGTCTGGCCGAGAGAGACGACCGCCGGGGTGGTGCACGTGGTGTCGATGGCAAAGGCGCATTCCAGGAACGGCTGCAGCTGTGCGTCGAAATCGGCCGCGGACCGGTCGAATTTGTTGGAGTTGTAGTCCAGCGCGATGTAGACCCCCTCTTCGACTGCTGCCGCTGCCGGCATGGCCGCCAAGAGCAGCGAGGCGGCAAGCGCGAACATCGCGCCCCTGCCGCGCCGGGCAGACACATTGCTGGAATTCATTGTCTCCCTCCTAAAGCCAGCTCCGCATACCTTATCAAGTCGCGGGGCGAGGCTGCAGCGACGTGAAGTACTGACGCACTTCCCCGTTGGCGATGCGCTCCCGGAAGCGTCCGCTGGTATACGCGGACACGACACTGCGCCAGAACTGCACGGCCGCGGGATTGCGCATGTATTCGATGATTTCCCAGCGGCCCGCGAAGCGGTCCAGGATCAAACGCACCGCGCTGCGCCCGATGCCGAGCCGGCGGTGCGAGCGATCGATGAAGAACTCGGCCATGCGGTAGTCGCTCTGGCGCGAGGCATTGGTGTCGCGCGCAACCATGGCGAATCCCACAGGCTTGTGATCATCCAGAATGGTGATCAGCAGGGCCGAGCGGTCCAGCAGCCAGCGCTGCAACGGATCGCTGTCCAGATGTTCGATGCCACCCGGCATCGGAAACATGCCGGTGTTCAGAAGGCCCAAATCGTCGAGGTAATCGCGATAGGCCGTCTCGATCCAGCCCAGATCGGCCGAGTTCTGGCGCGCATCGCGCAGGCTTACGGTCATGATCTATTGATCCGTCACGCGTCGGTACCGCAAAACATGAAGCCCGGACAGGTCACGCAACCTGGCCGGGCCCGATGTGCGCCGGAGCCGCGAACGGCCGGCGCAATGGCTGCGCTTGAGCTTACTCGGCCGGAGCAGGAGCCGGAGCGGAACCCTCGTCGGCAGGAGCAGCAGCGGCGTCGGCGGCCGGCGCAGCAGTATCAGCGGCAGGCGCGGCAGCCTCAGGCGCCGGAGCTGCAGCCGGAGTAGCGGCTTCAGGCGCAGGCGCCTCTTCCTTCTTTGCGCAACCGGCAAGGGCCAGCGCGACAGCGAAGGCGCCGAGAACAATTTTGGTTTTCATCTAGAAGTATCCCCAAGTGAAAAAGAGTGGATTGAAACAGGACGACCCAAAAGCAACAGAGACCAAGGACCTCATCTGTCCTGACGATTTCGCATCGCTGCCAGAAATTCTAGCGACTTCCGCTATGCGATTCAAAATCATGACACGTCCTTAAGCAAGTGCGTCGCGAAAACACGACAGGCAGATTCCTCGCACGCGCAGGGTGCCGCGCAGTGGCAATATGGCCTGTATGTCCTGGTCTAGCATTGATTCGGTATCGTTTGGCGCCCACCTGCAGTCGACACTGGCGGACATCGACGCGGCGCTGGCGACACACGGGTACACCACGCTGGTGCTGCATGCCGGGGATGAGCGCCTGCTGTTCCAGGACGACCAGACAAGCCCTTTCCGCGCCAGCCCCTGGTTCGCGTGGCTGGTGCCCGCCCCGCCGGCTCCAGGCAGCCTGGTGCTGATCAGGCGCGGGGAGATGCCCGAACTGCTGTTCGTTGCGCCCGACGACTACTGGCACAGCCCACCGGCGGTGCCCACCGCGCCATGGATCAAGCATTATCGCCTGCGCACGTATGCCGGGGCTGAGGCCGCACTGGGCGCACTGGCCACGCCATCCGGCCAGGCCGCGTGGATCGGTGAACGCCCGCCGCCGGGCTCCGGCTGGCAGCACAATCCCGCCGGGCTGCTGGCCGAGCTGGAGCAGCTGCGGGCCCGCAAGAGCGCCTACGAGATCGGCTGCCTGCGCGAGGCGACGCGACTCGGCGTGACCGGCCATCTGGCCGCAGAACGCGCCTTTCGCGCCGGCGGCAGCGAGTTCGACATTCACCTCGCGTACCTGGCCGCAGTGCGGCAAACCGACCAGGAACTCCCCTATCACAGCATCGTCGCGCTCAACGAGCATGCCGCCACGCTGCACTATCAGTTACGCGAACGGCAGCCCCCGGCGCGCTCGATGTCGCTGTTGATTGACGCCGGCGCCGACTGCCGCGGCTACGGCAGCGACATTACCCGCACCTGGGCCATGGGGCCCGGGGCCTTCGCGGCTCTGATCGACGGCATGCACGAAGTGCAGCAGGAGCTGTGCGAGGCGGTGGCGCCGGGAGCGGACTGGCGCGAACTGCACCTGCAGGCGCATCGCCTGGTGGCACGCCTGCTGCGCGATGCCGGCGTTCTGAAGATCAACGAGGACGAGGCCGTGGACAGCGGCGTCTCCGCGGCCTTCCTGCCGCACGGCCTGGGGCACATGCTGGGCCTGCAGGTGCACGACGTGGCCGGATTCAAGCCGGCTGCCGGTGCCGAGGCCATTCCCCGCCCGCCGGGACACCCCACCCTGCGCCTGACCCGGCACCTCGAGCCCGGCATGGTGGTCACGGTCGAACCCGGCGTCTACTTCATCGGCAGCCTGCTCAAGGCACTGCGCGAAGGTCAGCGCGGCAACGCGGTGAACTGGACGCTGGTGGACACCCTGTCCAGCAGCGGCGGCATCCGCATCGAGGATGACGTGGTGGTCACCGCCACCGGCCACGACAACCTGACGCGGACCGCCTTCGCCGACGTTCCCTAGCCCTGCTTCTTCAGCAGGTCGCGGATTTCCTCCAGCAGCACCTCATTGCGCGGCGGCGGCGGTGGCGGGGCATCCGGTGCCGGCGCGGCTGGTTTCTTGAGCTTGTTGATGCCTCTGAGCGCGATGAACAGCACCAACGCAATGATGATGAAGTCGAAGACCGTCTGCAGGAATGCGCCGTACTTGAGCTGGATGGGCATGTCCTGCGTGCCGATGTTTGCCGCCAGGTCGCTGAAGCTGATGCCCGACAGGGCCTTGCCAAGCGACGGCATGATGACGTCACCAACCAGCGAAGATACGATCTTGCCGAAGCGCGGCGCCGATAATGACACCCACGGCCATGTCGACCACGTTGCCTTTCATGGCAAATTCTTTGAATTCGGATGCGAAGCTCATCTGGGACTCCACGTGTTGGGAAGGGAACGAACCGGTACGCAGCCTAGAACGGCTTCTCCTCGTCCGGCAACTGTCAGCCGGATGGGTGGCACGGCGGCAAACTCATGGCGGACAGTGCTAGGCTGATGTTCGGCTCAAACGGGGGTTGATAACGGTGTTCCTGCATCCACACGGCCAGTTCGACAACCATGCCCGGGAATACCGGCACATCAGCGCCCTGCCACTGGCGGCGGCCATGGGAGCCGAAATCCGCGGCGCGGACCTGCGGGAACTCAGCGACGCGCAGTTCGCCGAAATCGAGGATGCGCTGTTCCGGCACAAGATGATCTACTTGCGCGACCAGCAGCATCGGCCACGCCGAACATCACGCCTTCAGCCTGCGCTTCGGCCCGTTCGCCGAAGACGCCTACACGGAAGGCGTGCCCGGCATTCCGCGAGGTGCAGCCCCTGATCAAGGAAGCCGACGACCGCTCGGCACATGTGTTCGGTTCCGGCTGGCACACCGATTCGCCGTTTCTGGACGAGCCGCCCGCCATCACCATCCTGCGCTCGATTGAGACTCCGCCCTATGGTGGCGACACCATGTGGGCGAACGGCGCGCTCGCCTAGCGAATGCTGAGCGAGACCGCACGCAGCACGTTCGCGGGTCTGCGTGTGCACTTCTCGATCCGCGACGTGCTCGCCTCGGCCCAGGCCAATGCGGAGCCGCGCGACAGCCCGATCGGGAAGCTGGCCGCCACGCGCTCGCAGGCCGAATTGCCCGACGGACTGCGCCGCAAGGTCAGCGGCAATGCCCATCCGCTGCTGCGTACCCATCCGCGCACCGGCGAGACAGTCGCTGTACCTGGATCCGTCCTATGCCATCGGCATCGAGGGCATGAGCGAGGAGGAAGCCGCACCGCTGCTGAAGATGCTGTGCGAGCACCTGACCCAACCAGCGTTCACCTGCCGGCTGCGCTGGGAACCGCGACATGGTGGCGCTGTGGGACAACCGTTCGTGCGTGCACCAGGCCTTCAACGACTATCGACGGCTTCCGCCGCGAGATGTACCGCACCACCGTGGCCGGCGAACGCCCGGCCTGAGCGCCGCAAGCCGGTCACAGGCCGTAGCTGCGCACCAGCATCCAGGACAGCACGCCGATCATCAGCAACACCAGCGGCAGGCCGACACGCACGAAGTCCGCGAAACGGTAGCCGCCGGCGTTCATGACGAGCAGGTTGGTCTGGTATGCCATGGGGGTGGCATAGCTCAGGTTGGCTCCGAACATTACCGCCAGCACGTAGGGCTCCAGCGGCTGGCCCATGCCCAGCGCCGCGGCCACCGCCACCGGCGTACCCACCGCCGCCGCCGCGCTGTTGGACACGAAGTTGGTCAACACCGCCGAAAACGCCATGAACATGGCCAGCTGCCAGGCCGGATCGATGTGGCTGGCCAGCGCGGACACGCCCCCTGCGATCCAGGTGGCGGCGCCGGTGGCGACCAGGGCCCGGCCCAGCGCAATACTGGACACCACCAGCAGCACCACCTGGAGGCTCAGCGCCCGTCCCAGGCCGTCGAGCCGGACACAGCGGGTCAGCAGCATCGCGACGACACCGATGAAGGCGGACAAGTGGATCGGCAGCCAGTGCAGTGCCGCCGCGCCGACCACCGCCACCATGATGGCCAGCGCCCAGGGCGCCTGCGGCGTGCGCTGCAGCGGCATGTCGCTGCCCACCACCAGCAAGCCCGGAACCGTCTTCAGCGCCTCGATGCGCGGCAGTGGCGCCTGCACCAGCAGCACGTCGCCGGCCGCCAGCCGCACGCTGCCCAGACCCGACTCATTGCGCAGCAGATCCTCGGCACCGCGGCTGATGCCCACCACGACGACATTGTGCTGCTCGGCAAAGCGGGCCCCGCCCAGCGTCCGGTCCACCAGCTTGGATTCGCCGCCGATCACCACCTCGGCCAGCTGCACCTCCACCTTGGCGGCGTCGGGCTCCACGAAATGCGACATGCCGGTGCGGTCGAAAAGATCGACCTTGAACAACGATGCGATCTCGGTCAGGCCCTCCACCGTATCGTTCAGGATCAGCGCATCGCCGGCCTTGAGCAGCGCGTCTTCGGTGATTCGCAGCTCCGACTCGCCCCGCTGGATGCTGGTCACCGGCAGCGCCCGGCCCAGCCGGCGTCCGGCCTGCGCCAGCGTCCGCTCGCGCAGCACGTCACCCTCCTCGGGGACCACGATGCGAGCCGCATATACCCGCTCGGCCGCCTGGATCTGCGCGCCGCGTTCGGGCAGCAGCCGGGGCGCGACCAGCCACAGATAGGGCAGCGCCACCAGCAATGACATCGCCGCGATGTGGGTGAAGTCGAACAGCCCCATGGGCCGCATGCCCAGATCCGCCGCGATCGACAGCACCAGCAGGTTGGTCGAAGTGCCGATGCTGGTGAGCATGCCACCACCCAGGATGGCGAAGTTCACCGGCATCAGCTCGCGCCCCACCCCCTGGCCACTGCGGCGGGCCACGCCCATCAGCATCGGCAGGGCCATCACCAGCACCGGCGTGTCGTTGACGAAGCCGCTGGCGACGGATGCCAGCAACAGGGTCAGCAGCAGGCCCAGGGTGCGATTCCAGCGCCACACACGCGTCAGCACGCGTACCACCGGTTCCATCGCGCCGGTCATGGTCAGGCCGCGCGCCAGGATCATCAGCGAGCAGATGGCCACCAGCGCCGGGTGGCCGAATGCCTCGAAGATGTCGGTGTCCGACAGGTGCTCACCCACCCCGTCGTAAGGAAAGAAGTGGAACAGCAGCAGCAGTGACAGCAACAGCACCAGCGAGACCAGTTCCATCCTGATCCACGAGCGCGTGTACAGGTAGAACGTGGCCAGCGTCACCGCCAGCAGCACTATCACGTGATAGTCGGGCATTGGGCCATGATATACGTGACCCGCCTGCATATACTTCACCCGATGGCCAATTCGTCTCCAGATCTGCCTTCTCTGCTCGAACACCCGCTGCTGGAGCTGGGTCCGATCTCGCTGAGCCTGGGGGACCTGCTCTTCTTCATCGGGGTCATCGTGGTGGCGCTGGTGCTGTCCGCGCTGTTCCGCCGCTCGATGCATCGCATCGGTGCACGCAGCGCGGAGGCCAACCGGCCGGCCTACTACGCCATCGGCCAGATCGGCCACTACGTGATCGTGATAATCGGCGTGGTGATCGCCCTGCAGGGAGCCGGCATCAATCTGTCGACCCTGGCCGTGGCGGCCGGCGCAATCGGCATCGGCATCGGTCTGGGCCTGCAGCAGGCCATGAACAACTTCGTGGCCGGAATGATCCTGCTGTTCGAGCGCAGCGTGAAGGTCGGCGACTTCATCGAACTGGAAAACGGGCTGCAGGGAACGGTGCGGGCGATCAACATGCGCAGCACCGCGCTGACCACCAACGACAACCTGGATGTGGTGGTCCCCAACTCACTGCTCACCAACAGCGTGATGACCAACTGGACGATGAACGAGACCAGCCGGCGCATCCACGTACCGTTTGGCGTCGCCTATGGCTCGGACAAGGACCTGGTGAAGAAGGCGGTCCTGGAGGCCGCGGGGCGCGTCGCCCACAGCGTTCAGGCAAGCAGTACGCGCGAGACACAGGTCTGGCTGGTCGGCTTCGGCGACAGCTCGCTCAACTTCGAGCTGGTCGTATGGGTCGGCCGCGATTCGCTGAGCCGGCCGGGGCGCACCCGCGCCCAGTACCTGTGGGAAATCGAAACCAGCCTGCGCGACCACGGCATTGAAATACCGTTCCCGCAGCGCGATCTGCATCTGCGCTCGGGGTTCGAGCGCATGCAGCCGCCGCCCTAGGCCGCGGCCTTCTTCTTCTTCGGTGCTGCCTTGGCTTTGGCCTTCGGCGCAGCCTTGGCCTTCGCCTTGGCCTTCTTTTTCGCCGGTGCCTTGTCCTCGGGCTCGGACGCCGCAGCAGGGCCGTCCACCAGTTGCATCAGCGCCATCGGCGCGGCATCGCCGGGACGCGGCGCCATGTGCAGGATGCGGGTGTAACCGCCCGGCCGTGCCTTGAAACGCGGCCCCAGATCAGAGAAAAGCTTGGTCACCACCTCCGCGTCGCGCAGCCGCGCGAAGGCAGTGCGGCGCTTGGCCTCGGTGTCCACCTTGGCCAGCGTGATCAGCGGCTCGACGACCCGCCGCAGTTCCTTGGCCTTGGGGACCGTGGTGCGGATGGTCTCGTGCCGCAGCAGCGAGGCCGCCATGTTGCGCAGCATCGCGTGGCGATGCGGCGCAACGCGCGAAAGCTGTCGGCCTGAGTGTCGATGACGCATATCTGCTTCTCTCTAATCCATTTCATGTACGGGGCCGCCATGCGACCCCGCTTGCAGTGGCCCGCGAGGGCCTGACAAACCCTAAATCCCGTCCCGATCGTCGTGGCGCAGCCCGGCCGGCGGCCAGCCTTCCAGCCGCATGCCCAGCATCAGCCCGTGGCCCTGCAGCACTTCCTTGATCTCGGTCAGGGACTTCTTGCCCAGATTCGGGGTGCGCAGCAGCTCCACTTCGGTGCGCTGTACCAGATCACCGATGTAGTGGATGTTCTCGGCCTTCAGGCAGTTGGCACTGCGCACGGTGAGCTCCAGCTCGTCGACCGGACGCAGCAGCAGCGGATCGAACTGCATTTCGGTGACCTTGCTCACCGCCTCGTCCTCGCCCTGCAGGTCCACGAACACCGAGAGCTGGTCCTTCAGGATCGCACCGGCGCGGCGAATGGCCTCCTCGGCGTCGATGGTGCCATTGGTTTCGATGTCCAGCACCAGCTTGTCCAGATCGGTGCGCTGTTCCACGCGTGCGGCATCCACCGCGTAGGTCACGCGGCGCACCGGGCTGAACGAGGCATCGAGCTGCAACCTGCCGATCGGGCGGGTGCTCTCTTCGAACGCCGCGCGCTGCAAGGCAGGGCGATAGCCACGGCCCCGCTCGACCTTGAGCACGGCGGTAAGGCTGCCGGCCTGTGTCAGGTTGGCGATGACCAGCTCGGGATTCACGATCTCGATGTCGTGGTCCACCTGGATGTCGCCGGCCGTGACCGGACCCGGGCCCTTCTTGTTCAGGCGCAGCTCCGCGGAATCGCGCGAGTGCATCTTGATCGCCACCGCTTTGAGGTTCAGCAGGACGTCAACCACGTCCTCCTGCACGCCCTCGATGCTGGTGTACTCGTGCAGCACGCCTTCGATCTCCACTTCGGTGATCGCGGCGCCCGGCATCGAGGACAGCAGCACGCGGCGCAGGGCATTGCCCAGCGTGTGGCCGAAGCCGCGCTCGAAGGGCTCGATCACCACCCGCGCCTGGCGCGGCGCAACCGGCTGCACCTTCACGACACGGGGCTTCAGAAATTCATTCACAGAGGATGTCATCAGACCTCCAGCATTACTTCGAGTACAGCTCGACAACGAGGTTTTCGTTGATATCCGGCAGCACTTCATCACGGCTCGGAGCCGCCTTGAACACACCGCGGAAATCCTTCTCGTTGACTTCCAGCCATTCCGGGAAACCAACCTGCGCGGCAACCGTCAATGCATTGACCACACGCAACTGCTTGCGCGACTTCTCGCGGATCTGCACCACGTCGCCGGCCTGAACCTGGTAGGAGGCGATCGTGACGGGTGAACCGTTCACTTCAATGCCCTTGTGGCTGACCAGCTGACGGGCCTCGGCGCGCGTCGCAGCGAAACCCATGCGGTACACAACGTTGTCCAGCCGGCATTCCAGCAGCTTCAGCAGCGTTTCGCCGGTCGAACCCGGACGGCGCGCGGCTTCCTGGTAGTAGTTGCGGAACTGACGCTCCAGCACGCCGTACATGCGGCGCAATTTCTGCTTCTCGCGCAACTGCGTACCGTAATCGGACAGACGCTGGCGGCGCTCGCCCTTGATGCCGCCGGGCGGCACCTGCAGCTTGCACTTGCTCTCCAGCGGCTTGGAACCGCTCTTCAGGAAAAGGTCGGTGCCCTCGCGGCGCGACAGCTTGCACTTTGGACCAATGTATCGGGCCATATCTACCTCAGACGCGCCGCTTCTTGGGCGGGCGGCAGCCGTTGTGCGGAATCGGGGTTACATCTTCGATGCTGGTGATCTTCAGACCACAGCCATTCAACGCGCGCACCGCCGACTCCCGACCGGGGCCGGGACCGCCGACACGCACTTCCACGTTCTTCAGGCCGTGCTCCTGCGCGGCCACACCTGCCTTCTCGGCGGCAACCTGGGCCGCGAACGGCGTGCTCTTGCGCGAGCCACGGAAGCCGCAGCCACCGGAGGTTGCCCAGGACAGGGTGTTGCCCTGCCTGTCGGTGATCGTGATGATCGTGTTGTTGAAGGAGGCGTGGATGTGCGCGATGCCATCCAGCACGTTCTTGCGCGCCTTCTTCGGCTTCTTCGCGCCGCCTGCTGCATTCTGTTCGGCCATCTTGCTTCTGGTGCCCTTGCGTTGATTCTGTGAGCGCCGGGAAAGGCGCGTTTATGCCTTGCCCGGCGGCGAGTTGAGCTTTACCGCCTGCTTGCGCGGGCCCTTGCGGGTGCGCGCATTGGTGCGGGTCCGCTGACCGCGCAGCGGCAGGCCCCTGCGGTGACGGACGCCGCGCCAGGTACCGAGATCCATCAAGCGCTTGATGTTCATCGAAACGTCGCGGCGCAGGTCGCCCTCCACGAGGAACTTGGCGATCTGCGAACGCAACGAGGCGACCTCCGGCTCGGTCAGATCCTTCACCTTGGTGGTGGGACTCACGCCCGCGAGCTCGCAGACTTCCTTCGAACGGGTGCGCCCGATGCCGTAGATGTGCGTCAAGCCCACCCACACGTGCTTGTTCATCGGGATGTTGATGCCGGCTATACGTGCCATTGATTCTCTCTCCGATACCCTTTCGATCAGCTCTGGTCGGTCAGCCCTGGCGCTGCTTGTGACGTGTGTCCGAGCAGATCACGTAGACGATGCCGCGACGGCGCACGACCTTGCAGTTCTTGCAGATCTTCTTCACGGAAGGACGAACTTTCATTGCAACTCCACCTTACGGGTTCCTTCAGCCGTCGCTGTTACGGCCACCCAGCAGGTTGGCCTTCTTCATCAAACCGGGATACTGGTGCGACATCGCATGGGCCTGCAGCTGCGCCGCAAAGTCCATCACGACCACCACGACGATCAGCAGCGAGGTGCCACCGAACTGGAACGGCATGCCGCCCTTGGCAATGATCAGCTCGGGAATCAGGCACACGCCCGCGACGTAGAACGCACCCCACAACGTCAGGCGCGTCAGCACCTTGTCGATGTACTCGCCGGTCTGCTGACCCGGCCGGATGCCCGGAATGAAGGCTCCGGACTTCTTCAGGTTGTCGGCGGTCTCGCGCGAATTGAACACCAGTGCGGTGTAGAAGAACGCGAAGCCGATGATCAGCGCGCCGTACAGCATCAGGTGCAACGGCTGCCCGTAGGACAGCGAAGCCGCGACGCGCTGCATCACTCCGCCAAACGCCGAGTTGCTGCTGGTGCCGGCGAAGCTGGCGATGGTCGCCGGGAACAGCAGCAGGCTCGAAGCGAAGATCGGCGGAATGACGCCGGACATGTTCAGCTTGAACGGCAGATGCGTGCTCTGCCCGCCCATCATGCGCCGACCCACCTGCCGCTTGGCGTAGTTCACGGTGATGCGCCGCTGCGCACGCTCCATGAACACGCAGAACGCGGTGACGCCCACCACGCCGGCCAGCAGCAGCACGGCCCACAGGCCGGCCAGCTCACCGCTGTTGATCTGGCCCACGGTGCGACCGACCGCGCCGGGCAGCTGGGCCAGGATGCCCACCAGGATGATCATCGAGATGCCGTTGCCCACGCCGCGCTCGGTGATCTGCTCACCCAGCCACATCAGGAAGACCGTGCCGGTGGTCATCGTCACTGTGGCCGGGAACGTCCACGCGAAGAATCCGGTCTGCAGCGTCATGCCATTGCTCTGCAGGGTCGCGGCGGCGGCGAAGGACTGGAACACGCCCAGCAGGACCGCACCGTAGCGCGTGTACTGCGTGATCTTGCGACGCCCGGACTCACCCTCCTTGCGCAGCTCCATCAATGACGGCATCACCATCGACAGCATCTGGATGATGATGGACGCCGAGATGTACGGCATCACGCCCATTGCGAAAATGGACATGCGCGACATCGCGCCGCCGGAGAACATGTTGACCACGCCCAGGATCGTGCCGGACTGGTCATTGAAGAAATCCGCGACCTTCTGCGGATTGATGCCGGGCACCGGAATGAACGTGCCGATGCGATAGACGATCAGCGCGCCGATCAGGAACAGCAGGCGCTGACGGATCTCACCGTAGCGGGCTACGTCGCCCAGTGCTGCTGCCGGATTTGCTGCTGAACTGTTTGCCATGGTGCTTCTCAGGCTGCCTCGATGCTGCCGCCGGCCTTGGCAATCGCCTCGGCGGCGCCCTTGGTGGCCTTGATGCCCTTGAGCTGGACGGCCTTCTTGAGCTCGCCGGACAGGATCACCTTGGCGGTTTCGGCGAACGTATTCACCACGCCGGCCTTCTTCAGCGCGGCCAGGTCGATCACGCCCTCGATGCCGTTGAGCTCGGACAGACGCACCTCGGCCCGCGTGGCCTTGATGGCCGAACGGAAACCCACCTTCGGCAGGCGGCGCTGCAGCGGCATCTGGCCGCCTTCGAAGCCGACCTTGTGGTAGCCGCCCTTGCGCGCACGCTGGCCCTTCACGCCGCGGCCCGAGGTCTTGCCCTGGCCGCTTGACGCGCCGCGACCCACGCGCAGCTTCGCACGCTTGGCGCCCTCGGCCGGCTTGATGGTATTGAGCTTCATCACTTCGCCTCTTCCACCTTCAGCAGGTGGCCTGCGGTGTTGATCATGCCGCGGTTCTCCGGGGTGTCGGCCACCACCACCGAGTGGTGGCGTCGACGCAGTCCCAGTCCCTTCACGGACGACACTATGTTGCGCAGCTCACCATAGGTGCTCTTGAGCTGCGTAACGCGAACCTTGGAAGCAGTAGCCATGACGGTCAGGCTCCCAGAATCTCTTCGACGCTCTTGCCGCGCTTGGCCGCGATGGACTGCGGACTGCGCACGGAAGACAACGCGTTGATGGTGGCGCGCACCACGTTGATCGGGTTGCGCGAGCCATAGCTCTTGGCCAGCACATTGCGTACGCCGACGCATTCCAGCACCGCGCGCATCGCACCGCCGGCAATGACGCCGGTACCGTCGGAGGCCGGCTGCATCAGCACGCGGGTGGCGCCATGCGTGCCCCGCACCGCGTAGTGCAGTGTGTCCTTCTTCAGGCTGCACATTGACCACGTTCTTGCGTGCATGCGCCATGGCCTTGGAAATGGCCACCGGCACCTCGCGCGCCTTGCCGAAGCCGAAGCCGACGCGACCACTGCCGTCACCGACCACGGTCAGCGCGGTGAAGCCGAACTGGCGTCCGCCCTTGACGACCTTGGCCGTGCGATTGACCGCGACAAGCTTCTCGGTGAACTCGTCCGCCGGCTGATCCTTTCTTTCAACTCGTGCCATCTGGATATCCCGCCTGTATCAGAACTCGAGCCCGGCTTCGCGCGCCGCGTCGGCCAATGCCTTGACGCGACCGTGGAAGCGAAAGCCCGCCCGGTCGAAAGCCACCTTGCTGATCCCCGCCGCCTTGGCCCGCTCGGCCAACGCGCGGCCCACGGCCTTGGCCGCATCCACGTTGCCGGTGCCCTTGAGCTCCTTGGCGACCGACTCCTGAACGGTGGAGGCGGCAACCAGCACCTTCGCACCGCTCGGGTCGAACACCTGCGCGTAGATATGGCGCGGCGTGCGATGGACGGTGAGCCGGGCCATGCCCAGTTCGCGGATGTGCTGGCGGGTCTTGATGGCCCGGCGCTGACGACGTTGTTTGGAATTGAACGACATGCTTGTACCTTCGAAGGCCTACTTCTTCTTGCCTTCCTTCAGGCTGATTCTCTCGTCGGCGTACTTCACGCCCTTGCCCTTGTAGGGCTCCGGCGGACGGATGCCGCGGATCTCCGCGGCCACCTGGCCGACGCGCTGCTTGTCCGTGCCCTTGATCAGCACCTCGGTCTGGCTCGGCGCCTCGATCGTGATGCCCTCGGGGACCGGGAAATTCACCGTATGGGAGAAGCCCAGCGTCAGGTTCAGCGTCTTGCCCTGCACCGCCGCGCGGAAACCCACACCCACCAGTTCGAGCTTCTTCTCGTAGCCCTTGGTGACACCCGTCACCATGTTGGCCAGGTGAGCGCGCGTGGAGCCGGCGCGCATGCGCGCACCCTCGGCCCTGGTGTAGGACACCTGCAGTGTCTTGTCCTTTTCCTCCACCGATACGCCATCGGCGAGCGGCAGGCTCAGCGAACTCTTCGCGCCCTTGATGGTGATCAGGCCGGCCGCGATCGTGGCGGACACACCCTGTGGCAGAACGACTGGATTCTTGGCTACTCGAGACATGTTCCCTGCACCTTCAGGCCACGATGCACAGCACTTCGCCGCCCTGGCCGGCAGCACGTGCCTGCCGGTCGGTCATCACGCCCCGCGGCGTGGAGACGATCACGGTCCCCATTCCGCCGAGCACCCTGGGCAGCTCGTCCTTGCCGCGGTACACGCGCAGGCCGGGACGGCTCACGCGCTCCAGGCGGTCGATGACGGGACGGCCCTCGTAATACTTCAGATCGATGATCAGCCGCGGCTTGCCGGTGTCGGTGGCGACGTGGAAATCCACGACGTAGCCCTCGTCCTTCAGGACGCGAGCGATAGCCGCCTTGATCTTCGACGAATCGAGGCTGATATGTGCCTTGCGCGCGGTCTGCCCGTTGCGAATGCGGGTCAGCAGATCGGCCACAGGATCAGTCATGCTCATGTGTGCTTACGCCTCCTACCAGCTCGACTTCACGAGGCCGGGGATTTCGCCGCGGCTTGCCACTTCGCGGATCTTGGTACGCGCCAGCCCGAACTTGCGGTACACGCCACGC
The DNA here is from genome assembly GCA_963812195.1 of uncultured Gammaproteobacteria bacterium. Classification (GTDB taxonomy): domain Bacteria; phylum Pseudomonadota; class Gammaproteobacteria; order Steroidobacterales; family Steroidobacteraceae; genus ZC4RG30. Next base: position 276,594 of record CAWEUI010000013.1, on the reverse strand, counting down.
GGCCGGCCGGTGAGCTGGCAGCGGTTGCGGCCGCGCGTCGGGCTCGCGTCCCGCGGCAGCTTCTGCAGCTGCACCTGCGCATCCAGACGCTCCTCGTCGGACGTCTTGGGGTCGCGGATCAGCTCCTTGAGCTTCGCGCGCTTCGCGGCGTACTTCTGCACCGTACGTGAGCGGCGCTTCTCGCGTTCGACCATGCTTGTTTTGGCCATAGCGTCTCTTTACCTCTGGCCCGTTACTTGCGGAACGGGAAGTTGAAGGCTTCCAGCAATGCACGGCCCTGCTCGTTGTTGGCCGCATTCGTGGTAATGGTGATGTCCATGCCACGCAGCTGGTCGATCTGGTCGTACTGAATCTCGGGGAAGATGATCTGCTCCTTCACACCGAGCGTGTAATTGCCGCGACCGTCGAATGAACGGGCCGAAACGCCGCGGAAATCGCGTACGCGCGGCAGTGCGATCGACACCAGGCGGTCGAGGAACTCGTACATCGCGGCTGCCACGCAGCGTCACCTTGCAGCCGATCGGCAGGTTCTCGCGCAGCTTGAACGAGGCAATGGCCTTCTTCGACTTGGTGATCAGCGGCTTCTGGCCGGTGATCTTCGCCAGGTCCGCCGCGGCGGCATCGACCACCTTGCGGTCGGCCACTGCCTCACCCACGCCCATGTTCACCGTGATCTTGGTGATCTTCGGTACCTGCATCGGGTTCTTCAGACCAAGGTCCTGCACCAGCTTGGGCGCTACCGTGGTCTTGTAGTATTCCTGCAGCCTGCTCATCTTCGTTCCGCCTTACTTGACGTCGAGCTGTTCGTTGTTCGACTTCAGGAAGCGCACGCGCTTGCCGTCGGCCAGCTTCTTGATGCCGATGCGCTCGGCCTTCTTCGCGCCCGCGTTCCAGATCGCCACCTTCGAAATATGCAGCGGCATCTCCTTGTCGACGATGCCACCCGGCTGGTTCTGCTGCGGATTGCCGCGCATGTGCTTCTTCGCGACATTGATTCCCGCGACCAGCACCATGTCACCCTGGACCTGGTTGATGGAGCCCGTGCGGCCCTTGTCCTTGCCGGACAGCACCACCACTTCGTCGCCCTTGCGTAGCTTCTTCATTGCCTTGAACCTGTTTGACCTGTGGCTCCGTTCAGAGCACTTCCGGCGCGAGGGAAATGATCTTCATGAACCGCACGTTGCGCAGCTCGCGCGTGACCGGCCCGAAAATGCGGGTACCGATCGGCTCGAGCTTCGGATTGAGCAACACGGCCGCGTTTCCGTCGAAGCGGATCAGCGACCCGTCCGGGCGACGCACGCCGAACGCGGTGCGGACCACCACGGCGTCGTAGACCTCGCCCTTCTTGACCTTGCCGCGCGGGATCGCGTCCTGCACGGCCACCTTGATGACATCGCCCACCGTCGCGTAGCGACGATGCGAGCCACCCAGCACCTTGATGCACTTCAGGGTACGTGCGCCGCTGTTGTCCGCGGCGTTGAGTACTGTCTGCATCTGGATCATTTCGATACCTGTCCTGAACTTCCAAAGTCCGTCAGAGCGCGTTCGCGCGCCCAACCACCGCCACCAGGCGCCAGCTCTTGCGGCGCGAAATGGGCCGGCTCTGGGCGATCGTCACGGTGTCGCCTTCCTTCGCTTCACTGGCCTCGTCATGAGCCAGCAACCGCGTCGTGCGGCGGATGTATTTCCCGTAGCGCTCGTGCTTGAGCACGCGCTGGATCTCCACCGCGATGGTCTTGGCCGTCTTGGCCGAAACCACGGTTCCCGTGAGCGTGCGCTGCACCTTCTCGGCTGCTGCTGCCGTCGCCATGATTACTTGCTCTCCTTCTTGCCGCGCATCTCGCGCTGCACGGTCTTCAGGCGCGCAATGTTCTTGCGCACCTTGCCGAACTGGTCGGGCTTGGCCGAGCCGCCCGTGGCGCGCTGCAGGCGCAGCGCGAACTGCTCCCTGCGCAGCTCGAACAGCTCTGCGTTGAGGTCCTGTGCGGACCTGGTCCTGAGGTCGCTTGCCTTCATCAGCGCACCTGCCGCTTCACGAATGAGGTGGATACGGAGAGCTTGGCGCCGGCCAGGCGGAACGCCTCGCGGGCGGCCGCTTCGGGGATGCCTTCCATTTCGAACAGCACCTTGCCGGGCAGCACCTTGGCAACCCAGTACTCCACGTTGCCCTTGCCCGAGCCCATGCGGACCTCGAGCGGCTTCTTCGAAACAGGCACGTCCGGGAACACACGCACCCAGATCTGGCCGCCACGCTTCACGGCGCGCGCCATGGCACGGCGCGCGGCCTCGATCTCGCGCGCGGTCATGCGCGCGCGCTCGGTGGCCTTCAGGCCGAACTCGCCAAAGGCCACGCTGTTGCCGCGCTGCGCAAGGCCCGTATTGCGGCCCTTGAACTGCTTGCGGAATTTGGTTCGCTTCGGTTGCAACATGTCCTTGAGTCCTTACGCGCTCGCCGGCGTAGCGGCTTCCTCGGCGGGAGCTTCCGCTGGAGCGGCTTCGGCCGCTTCCGGCGCCTGCTCGAACACCTCGCCCTTGAAGATCCACACCTTCACGCCGATCACGCCATAGGTGGTGCGCGCCTCGGCAGTGCCGTAGTCGATGTCCGCGCGGAAGGTATGCAGCGGAATGCGGCCCTCGCGGCTCCATTCGGTGCGCGCGATCTCCGAGCCGTTCAGACGACCGGACAGGCGCACCTTCACGCCCAGCGCACCGCTGCGCATCGTGCTCATCACGGCGCGCTTCATGGCGCGGCGGAACATCACGCGCTTCTCGATCTGCTGCGCGATGCCCTCGGCGACCAGCTGTGCGTCGAGTTCGGGCTTGCGGATCTCGGCGACATTCAGGCGCACGTCGCCGACCGGCATGCCGACCAGCTTCGCGGTCTCGCCGCGCAGCTTTTCGATGTCCTCACCCTTCTTGCCGATCACGATGCCCGGACGGGCGGTATGGATCGTCACGTTGACCTTGCGGGCGGCACGCTCGATGTGCACGCGGCTGACCGAAGCATCGGCAAGACGCTTGCGCAGGAACTGGCGCACCTGGAAATCGGTATGGATCTGGTCCGGGAAGAGCTTCTTGCCTGCGTACCACTTGGACACCCAGTCACGGGTAATGCCCAGGCGTATCCCCAGTGGATTTACCTTCTGGCCCATCTGCTAATCCTTCCTGCCGTCGCTGACGTGAACGGTGATGTGGCTGGTGCGCTTCACGATACGGTTGCCGCGGCCCTTGGCGCGGGCGTGGAAGCGCTTCAAGACCGGCGCGACATCGACCTGAATGGCCGAAACCTTCAGTTCGTCGATGTCCGCACCATGATTGTGTTCGGCATTGGCCACGGCCGACTCGAGCGTCTTCAGCACCAGGTCCGCGCCCTTCTTGGACATGAACCGCAGCTGGGACAGCGCGAGGCCAACCCGCTTGCCGCGCACCACGTCGGCGATCAATCGCGCCTTCTGCGGCGAGATGTGCGCGTGCTTCATTCTGGAGTAGGTCTGCATGTCGGTTCCTTGAGCCCTATGCCTTCCTGTCGCCGCCGTGGCCCCTGAACAGCCGCGTTGGCGAGAACTCGCCGAGCTTGTGGCCGACCATGTTCTCGGTGACCAGCACGGGCACGTGCTGCCTGCCGTTGTGCACGGCGATGGTCAGGCCGACCATTTCGGGCGTAACCATGGAACGGCGCGACCACGTCTTGATCGGCTTGCGGTCGTTCTTGGCCGCGGCCGTTTCCACCTTCTTTGCAAGGTGCAGATCCACAAACGGACCCTTTCTCAGAGAACGTGGCACTGCTTATCTCCTGCGCTGCACGATCATTTTGTTCGTGCGCTTGTTCTTGCGGGTCTTCAGACCCTTGGCCTTCTGGCCCCACGGCGAAACCGGATCGGGGTTGCCCTGGCCGGACCTGCCCTCGCCGCCGCCGTGCGGATGGTCAACCGGATTCATCACCACGCCGCGAACGGTGGGACGCACGCCGCGCCAGCGCTTGGCACCGGCCTTGCCGTACTGACGCAGATTGTGTTCGTCATTGGACAGCTCGCCCAGCGTGGCGCGGCAGTCGATGTGCACCTTGCGCGTCTCGCCGGACTTGAGGCGGATGTAGGCGTGAATGCCCTCGCGGGAGGTGTACTGCACCGAGGCGCCGGCACTGCGAGCCAGCTGACCGCCCTTGCCGGGCTTGAGCTCCACGTTGTGCACCACCGACCCCACCGGAATGTGGCGCAACGCCATGGCATTGCCGGGCTTGATGGGCGATTCGGAGCCCGAGCGGATCTCCTCACCCACCGCAACACCCTTGGGCGCCAGGATGTAACGGCGTTCGCCGTCGGCGTACTTGATCAGCGCAATGTGCGCGGTGCGGTTCGGATCGTACTCGATGGTCTCGATGATGCCGACGACACCGTCCTTGTCGCGCTTGAAGTCGATCAGACGGTACTTCTGGCGCGAGCCACCGCCGCGATGACGCGTGGTGATGCGGCCCGCGTGATTGCGCGCACCAGTCTTGCTCTGTGCGACGGTCAGCGGCCCGTACGGCCCGCCCTTGTGCAGATGCGAACGATCTACCTTGACGACGAATCGTGCGCCCGGCGAAGTCGGCTTGAGTTTGATCAGTGCCATGGCGGTCCCTACTTCCTCGCGGCCTGCGCTTCGTAATCGATCGCCTGACCGGCGGCGAGCTTCACGTAAGCCTTCTTCCAGTCCTGCGTGCGGCCGGTGGTGCGGCCGAAGCGACGAGTCTTGCCCGGCTCGTTGGCCACCGTGACGCCGGCGACCTTGACATCGAACATCTGCTCGACGGCCTGCTTGATCTCGGTCTTGTTGGCGTCGCGGCGCACGCGGAACGCATACTGGTTGGCGTTCTGCATGGCCAGCGCGGTCTTCTCGGTGACATGTGGCGCCACCAGCACGGTGGCCAGACGCTCGCGGCTCATTGCAGGCGCTCCTCGATCAGCTTCACGGCACCGACGGTGAACAGCACCTTGTCGAACGCGGCCAGCGCCAGCGGATTGAGCTCGGCCACCGTGGTCACTTCAACGTGCGGCAAATTGCGCGCGGCCAGCTGCAGCTTCTCGTCCTGGGCCTCGATCACGATCAGCGCTGCATCCAGCGACAGCTTCTTCAGTTCGTCCACCAGCAGCTTCGTGCGCGGCTCGCTCACCGACAGCGACTGCGTGACGATGAGCCGGTCGGTACGCGCCAGCTGCGCCAGCATCGAACGCAGGCCCGCGCGGTACATCTTGCGATTGACCTTCTGCGCGTAATCACGCGGCCGCGCGGCAAAGGCCCGACCGCCACCGACCCACAGCGGGCTGCGGGTGGAGCCGGCGCGGGCGCGGCCCGTGCCCTTCTGCGAATGCGGCTTGCGGCCACCGCCACGCACTTCGGCGCGGCTCTTCTGGCGCTTCGTGCCGGCACGAGCCCCCGCCTGGTAGGCGGTGATCAGCTGGTGCACCAGCGCCTCGTTGTATTCAGCGCCGAAGGTCGTGTCGGAGACCGACAGATCCTCGCCGCCATTGGCGACTTTGAGCTTCATGTCCTTGCCTTACTTCTTGCCCTTGGCGGCTTCGGCCTTCTTGTTGGGCGTAATGCTCTTGCGACGGGCCAGACGCGCCGCCTTCACGGAGGGACGCACGATCACCTCGCCACCTTCCGCGCCCGGCACCGCGCCACTGATCAGCAGCAGGTTGCGCTTGGCGTCGATCTCGACCACCTGCAGGTTCTCGGTGGTGCGCCGGACCACGCCCATGTGGCCCGACATGCGCTTGCCCTTGAACACGCGGCCCGGCGTCTGGCGCTGGCCGATCGAACCCGGGGCGCGATGCGTCACCGAATGACCGTGCGTGGCCGGACCACCGCGGAAATTGTGGCGCTTCATCGTGCCGGCAAAGCCCTTGCCGATGGTGGTGCCGGTGACGTCCACCAGCTGCCCGGCCTTGAACAGCTCGATGGTGAATTCAGCGCCCGGCTGCAGGTCCTTGCCTTCGTCATCGGCGAGGCGGAACTCCACCAGCGAGCGACCGGGCTCGACCTTGGCCTTGGCGTAGTGACCGGCAACGGCTTTGGACAGCAGCTGCGGGCGACGCTTGCCATAGGTGACCTGCACGGCGCGGTAGCCGTCGGCCTCACCCTTGACCTGCGTGACACGGTTGGCCAGCACCTCGACCACCGTGACAGGCACGGATTCGCCGGCTTCCGTGAAGATACGCGTCATGCCGCATTTGCGGCCGACCAGACCGATAGACATCTCGCAATCCTCAGTTCGACGTGCGCGAACGGGAAATCAGTGAACGAACACGAGACAGGCAAGGCCCACCGAATGGCGGCGGGCTCGCGAGGCTCGAGTGGTCTTGGCCTTTCCGGTACACCCGGTGGCCAACCGTTCCCGATTCCACGTCCGAAAACGCGGGCCGCCGGAAATCAGCCGGCGGCAAAAAGGGCGCGCAGTATAGGCGCGGCTCCGGAGAGGTACAAGCCCTCGGGCACGGCCCTTGCTAGGGCCACGCTGCGGCGCAGCATTCCGGCAACCGGGCAGCCCTCCTCCGCCGTACGGCGCAGGTGCCGCTGCCTCAGGTGAACAGCTTCAGTACTTCCACAGGAACGGCGAGTTCGCGGGCACTTCGCGCATGAAGGCTTCGACGGCCTGGATCCTGCCGTCGTAGACCTTGAACATTTCGAACACCGACAGCTCGCCGTTGCCGCGCATCAGCGAGCCCTTGCCGAAGTCCATGCGCAGCCAGACGATGCCCTGCTCCTCGTCCACCGCGGCAACCATGGCCTTGATGCCCGACAGCGTGGGCAGACGCTGTTCGCGGATGTTGTCGCAACCGGGCAGGAACTTGCATCCCGGGCCGGCCATCAGCTGGCCGTTCTCGAACCGGTAGGCGTCCTTGGCGAACTGGGCATCGGCCTTGACGAAACTGCCCACCCGCAGGCCTTGCGGATAGCGCAGCGCCACTTTTTCCATTTCCGCGCGCGAATTGCGCTGCGCGGCCGTGGGCGTGACGTTCATCGCGGGGCTGGGCTTCACGATCGCGTCGACGTTGAAGATCATGCCTTCCTCGCGCGACCGCACCACCATGCTCTCCACGCCGGCGATCTTCGGCCCTTCATCTGAATGCGGATCGCGGCCAGCACGGGTTTGCCGTTCTCGATCGCCTTGACGTGCACGCCGGCGATGCCCTGCTTCACATCCAGGACGTCCTGGCGGAAGTCCGTGAGACTGTCGATGTCCTTCCACAGGCCCTCGCCCAGCTTCAGCTCCTGCGTGTTCTCGGTGAAACGCACCTTGCGCTGCCAGCGGCAATTTGCCCGGATCGTGCGCCGAGCATGGCGCCCAGGTACTGCGTGATGGTGTTCCGCAGACAATCGCGATTGCAGCTCGCCGCGTTGGCCACCTGGGCAGCCAGCAGCGCCGTGGCCAGCATCAGAATCTTCTTCATCCAGGCTCCTTGTTGTCGTGCCGGGAAAGCTAGCACAGGGCGGCCCGCCGCGGCTGCCGTGGCATCACTTGCCCGATTCGCCCAGCGACAACTCGAACGAGGCGACCGGCAGGCCGTCAAGGGACCGCAATGCGCAGACACCGCCATCGGACCAGCAGTAGCGCAGGCGTGTGGCCGCAGGCAGCGCCGCGCGGTCGATCTGCACGCGACTGCCGCGCTGCTCGGCGTGCGCGGCCACACAGCTTCCCGTATCCGCTCCGCACAGACTGAAGCCGGCAACGGGTTGTGGCGCAACGCTGATCGTCAGCGATGGCAGGAAATCCAGTGTCAGCCTGTCGTTGTTGCGGGCGATCAGGTGCGGCACCACCCCGTCCACGGGACCGCTGGCCTGCATTGCCTGCGCAACCTGCACCGCCCGCCGTGCCACCGCGTACTTCAGGCGCGGATGGATGTTGGCGTCATCGCCCAGGTCCTGGGTGACGACCAGGCCCACCCCGGGATCGTGCAATGCCACCTGCTGCTGCGCGTTTCGCAGTGTGGCCCAGCCGGACTGCGCCGGCGCGGAGGCCACGGCGCCGTAGTTGGGCAGCTGGACAACGATGAACGGCAGCTCGCTGCCGAAGTACCCGCGCCAGTCGCTGATGAGGCTGGTCAGCAGTTCACCGTAGCCGCCGGCCTTGTCGGCGTTTGACTCACCCTGGTACCAGATGACGCCGGTGGGAACCAGTGCCTGCAGCGGCGCGATCATGCCATTGAACATGCCGCTGAGGCCGGACACGCTCTCCCACGGGGCGCGTGGCGGGTAGCCGGTCTGCTTCGGCACGAACAGGTACTTCCAGTTGCTGCCGAGCGGAACGAACTGGCCATCGTCGAAGCGGATGCCGATGTCGCCTTCCGGTCCGGTCATGCCGCCGGCATCGTAGGTATTCGTGACGAATACACTGAACTGGTTGATCCCCGGCCGCAGCATGCCGGGTTGCAGGCGATATTCGCGCCGCGTGCCATAGCCGAACGTGTTGCCGACGAACTTGCCGTTGAGCCAGGTCGAATCCACTTCATCGATCCTGCCCAGCACGAAGCTGGCGCCCTGCCTGGCCTGTGCAGCGCTGAGCTGGAAGCTCCTGGAGAACCACAGATTCCCGGTGAATGTCTTCAGGCGCGGATCAGGGTAGGTTCGCCAGTCCGCCAGCGGCGCATCGCGCCACGCAGCGCTCTTGTCTAGGACACCGCGCTGCCACACCGGACCCATGGACGACGCACGGTTCCACCACCTGACCCAGTCATCTGCAAAGGCCAGATCCGCCTTGCGGCGATTGTCGCGATACTGGCGCAGCAGCTCCACGCCCTGCCGGTAATCCGGCAAGCCCGACAGCGTCTGCTCGCTGATCCACGGCTCGATGGCCGACCCACCCCAGGATGAATCGATCAGCCCTATCGGCACACCGTCGAGGGCGATCTTCTGCTGCGCGAAGAAGTAACAGACCGCCGAGAAATCCTTGATGGTGTCCGCGGTGGCCACCTGCCAGGTCGGTGCATCGGTGAACGTGGCACTGGCCTGCAGCGCGGTCTGGTGCGCAATGGACAGCAGCCGGATCGCCGGATTGCCCTGCATGGCCGCGGCCGGCTGGTCGGTGGACATCGCCACCGGGAACTCCATGTTGGACTGGCCTGAACACAGCCACACCTGGCCGGCCAGCACATCTTCGAGCTTTTCGCCCGCTCCGTGTTCATCGCGCAGCTCGAGGGTATAGGGGCCACCGGCACGCAATGGCGCCACCTGCACGCGCCACTGACCCGTGGCATCACCCCGCATCGTGTAGCGCTGCCCGTCCAACTGCAGGGTGAGCCGCTCGTTGGGTGCCGCATGACCACGCAGCGTGACCGGCTTGCCGGCCGGCAACACCATGCCGCTGCCGAATACCGCATCGAAGCCCGGCGCCGGCATCTCACCCGCGACGGCCCCGGAAAGCCCGCAGGCCAATGCACACAGCCCCGCGAGAAAGCGTCCGCAGGAATTGCTCTTGTTCTGGATATTCACGTGGCGTCCCCAATCCATCGGGTCTTCATTGTATCCGCCCATCCCGGCCGGCTCTTAAGCACCTGCATCGGCCGCTTCACTGGCCGTGCTGTGCATCCTGCTGCTGGCTCGCATCCATCTGCCGGTACAGCCCGAGCAGGTGATGGTACTTGCGCAACAGCACCGGATCACCGTTGATCACCTTCAGCAGGTTGTTCCGGAAGGTGTTGGGACGCTCCATGAACGCGGGAGGAATCGCCTCCGATGGATGCGCCGTGTGGAATGCCAATCCCACGCCGCTGCATCCATGCACGATGCCGGAACATGTGCCGGCTCCATAGGAGCGCACTGCAACGTCGTCGGGTACGAATCTCGCGCCGCACTGTCGGCGCACCACATCCGCCTTGATCTTCGTGTGCCCGCAACTGATGTAGTAGTCGTCATCCCGGTTCAGCGCGTTGTACAGCCCGAAGAACTCATCCTCCGCGGCCAGGATCGAGCGGGCGAGGCGCTCGTTGCCCCGCACCCGAACCACGCCGAGCCGGTGCAGATGCTTCACGGGCGGCGGTGCAGCCTCGGGCGCCACTGCGGGCGCGGCATGCACACTGGTGGCGGACGTCCAGCACAGCGTCGAAGCCACAGCGACGCTCAAACAGATTGTCGCCAATCGAATCCTGCTGTTCACGATTCACTCCCGATGCCGACAGGAGGACGGATCATGCTGGCCAGTATGCGTTGCCGTGAGGATCATCTCCAGCCCCGACAACACTGCAGCGCGCGAGCCAGTGCCCACATGCCGTCCGCTGCGGACGCCGCGCACGAATACATCAGGGGCTGAACATATCGACGCGTGTCGATGAGATGCGCCAGCCGTGACGATTGCGGCGCCGCGGGCCCTAAGCATATGCTGACCAAAACCAGTCCGGGCCGGGGTCAGTCCATGGCGGCGCGGGCACATGAACCGGATACGAGGAACCACCATGCCAAGCAGGGCAAACTCCATCCCCCAGCCTGTCTCGCGCGGCCGCCGCGCCGTCCTTGTGAATGGCGCGCTTGCCATGGGCGGGTTGGCACTGGCAAAGCACGCGGCGATTGCCAGGGCGTTGCAGGGCAGCGGGCTTTCCCGGGCCTATCGCAAGGCATTTCGCATCGGCGTCGCGGTGAGCAACCAGGCGCTGGACCGGCAGATCAAGGCGCAGCTGGATCTGATCGCGCGTGAGTTCAATTCCGTGACCGGCGAGAACGCCATGAAATGGGGCGTGATCCGGCCGGACGGCGTCAACTGGCAGTGGCAGCGCGCCGACCGGCTGGTGGACTTCGCCAACCGGCACGGGATGGACGCGGTGGGCCATACGCTGGTCTGGCACTCGCAGGTGCCGAACAGCATCTTCGTGGATGCGCAGGGCAAGCCTCTGACCCGCGAGGCGCTGCTCGGCAAGATGCACGAGCACATCGATACGCTGGTCGGACGCTACAAGGGGCGGGTGTGGGCCTGGGACGTGGTCAACGAGGCCATCGACGAAGGCAACGGCTGGCGTCACTCGCGCTGGCACGACATCATCGGCGACGATTTCATGGAGCGGGCCTTCCGCTTCGCGCACGCGGCCGACCCGAAGGCCAACCTGCTGTACAACGACTACAACATGCACAACCCCGCCAAGCGCAAATTCCTGGTGGGCGTGCTCAGGGACTTTCTGGACCGCGGCGTGCCGATCAACGGCATCGGACTGCAGAGCCACGTGGGGCTGGACTACCCGGATCTGGAGGAGTGGGAGAAGAGCATTGCCACCTACGCCGCCATGGGACTGCAGGTACACATCACCGAACTGGATGTGGACGTACTGCCGAATCCCAACCAGAAGACCGCGGACGTGGCGAACCGCATCCAGTATTCGCGCGAGAACGACCCATGGCCCGACGGTCTGCCCGACGAAATGCAGCAGAAGCTGGCCGACCGCTACGAACAGCTGTTCCGGATACTCTTCCGCCACGTTGCCAGAGTCGAGCGCGTGACATTCTGGGGCCTGTACGACGGCATCTCGTGGAAGAACAACTTCCCCATCCCGGGGCGCACCAACTATCCCCTGCTGTTCGACCGCAAGATGCAGCCCAAGCCGGCCTATGACCGGCTGATGCAGCTCGCGATCAGGGAACTCTAGGGCGGGCAGCACGCACGATGGCCAAACAGAACCTGACACTGCTGGAAAAGTTCGGCTTCGGCCTGGGCGACACCGCCAGCAACATCGTCTACCAGGCCGTCATCAACGTCCTGCTGTACTTCTACACGGACGTTTACGGCATCACAGGCCGCCGCCGCCGGCACGTTGATGCTCGTGGTACGGCTCTTCGACGCCATCACCGACCCCATGATGGGTGCGGTCGCCGACCGCACACGCTCCAAGCACGGGCGCTACCGGCCGTGGATGCTCTGGGTGGCGATTCCCTACGGCCTGCTGGCCGTGGCCGCGTTCGTCACGCCCAATGCCGGCATGGGCACGAAGCTTGTTTACGCCTACATCAGTTACGCGCTGCTGATGACGGCCTACACGGCGGTAAACATGCCCTACTCGGCGCTTGGCGGCGTGATGACCGAGGACAGCGAGGAGCGCGGCAACCTGCAGACCTGGCGCTTCGCCATGGCGATGGTCGGTGGCTTCCTGGTCACCGACCTCGATATTTCCCCTGGCCAAGCTGCTGGGCGGCGGGGATCAGCCGGAGAACTACCGGCTCGGGTTCCCGCTTGCGATGACGGTGATGGCCATCATCGGCGTGGTCTGCTTCCTCGGCTGTCTTCGCGCTTCACGAAGGAATACATCACGGCTGATCCGGATGCAGCCCGAGGCGCAACCCATTGCAGGATGTGGAGGCCATGTTCACCAACTCGCAGTGGCTGATCATCGCCCTGGCCACGCTGATCATCATGACCCGCGGCGCGATGCAAAGCGCCGCCAAGCCCTACTTCGTCGATTACTACCTGATCAACCACCTGCCGGCCTGGCTGGCCGGTTCATGGGCAGCACCTCTTCCAGGCTTTCCGCCTTCCTCGGCATGACCATGCTGGCCGGCGTGGCCGGGGCCGTGATGGCCAACCGGCTGGTCGAAGTCCTGGTGCAAGGTATCGGTGATGAAGTTCGCGCTGGGCGGCACTATCGTGATGAACCTGCTGCTGTTCCTGATTCCGCGCGAATCGGTGCTTCACGGCGCTGCTGCCTGGTGATGTCATCCGAATTTCTTCCACATGATGTTCGTGCCCATGTTGTTTTCGACCGTGCCGGATACGGTCGACTACGGCCTGAGGACCATCGGCAAGGGCGCCATGGCGATGTTCTGCGGCGGACATCTGTTCGCATTGAAGATGGGCAACGCCTTCGGCGGCTTCTTCACGGGCCAGTTCCTGGGCTGGTTCGGCTACCAGCCCAATGTCACGCAGACCCCGCACGCGCTCACCGGCATCATGTTTGCCTTCGCCGGCAGCACGGTGGTTGGCGCCTTGCTCGTTCTGGTCTGCCTGCAGTTTTACAGACTGACGCGTGGCTGGCAGGAGCCGCGTTGAGCGGCTGCTATGATCCCGCCATGTCCCAGATGATCCGGAATCCGATTCTTCCCGGGTTCAATCCGGATCCTTCGATCGTGCGCGTCGGCGATGACTACTACATCGCCACCTCCACGTTCGAGTGGTATCCGGGCGTGCAGATCCATCACTCGCGCGACCTGGTGCACTGGCGTCTCTCACGCATCCGCTGGACCGCGCCGGCCAGCTGAACATGCGCGGCAATCCGGACTCCTGCGGCATCTGGGCACCGTGCCTGAGCTGGGCGGACGGGCTGTTCTGGCTGGTCTACACCGACGTGAAGCGCCACGAGGGCAGCTTCAAGGACACGCACAACTACCGTGACCACGTGCGCGAGCATCGACGGCCGCTGGTCGGACCCCATTCCCCTGAACAGCAGCGGCTTCGATCCCTCGCTGTTCCACGACGAGGACGGCCGCAAGTAGCTGGTCAACATGGTATGGGACTATCGACCCGGCAATCACCCGTTCCACGGCATCGTGCTGCAGGAATACGATCACGATGCGCGGCAGACTCGTCGGTCCGATCCGCAACATTTTCCAGGGCACGGAGCTGCGTCTGACCGAAGGACCGCACCTGTACAAGCGCAACGGCTGGTACTACCTGCTCACGGCCGAAGGTGGCACCGGCTACTCGCATGCCGTCACGATGGCTCGATCACGCCGGCTGGAGGGACCTTACGAGCTCGATCCCATCAAGCACATCCTGACGTCGAAGGACGACCCGCAGCTGCCCCTGCAGCGCGCGGGCCACGCCGACTGGGTGCAGACCCAGAGCGGCGAGACTTACCTGGTGCACCTGTGCGGCCGCCCGCTGTCGCTGCATTCGACCAGCGATCAGCGGCACTGCCCGATGGGCCGGGAAACCGCCATCCAGAAGGCGTACTGGACGCAGGACGGGTGGCTGCGGCTGGCCAACGGCGGCAACACGCCGGACCTGGAGACTCCCGCGCCGGAGCTTGCTGCGCACCCCTGGCCACAGGCGCCGGCGCGCACCACCTTCGATGGCGGGCAACTGCCACCGGATTTCCAGTGGCTGCGTGCGCCCCGGGATGAGTCGCTGTTCTCATTGCAGGCGCGCCCCGGCTTTCTGCGGCTGTATGGCGCCGAGTCCTTCGGGTCGTGGTTCAGGCAGGCACTGGTCGCGCGGCGCCAGCAGGCCTTCTGCTTCACGGCAAAGACCCGGGTCGAGTTCGAGCCCGAAACGTTCCAGCAATGCGCGGGCCTCATCTGCTACTACAACGCGCACAAGTTCCACTATCTGCACATCACCTGCGATGAGGCCGGTGAGAAGCAGCTGGCCATCGTCAGCTGCCTCGGTGAAGAACGCTTCAACCTGGCCTACCCGCTCGAATCGGCGCAGTTCATCCCGTTGCCGCGCGGCAAGGCCGTCTGGCTGCGCGCCGACGTGGATTTCGCGGCCCTGCGCTTCTCGTGGTCACTGGACGGCGAACGCTGGACCTCCCACGAGGGCGAGCTGGATTACGCGGTGATCTCCGACGAAGCCGGCCGGGGCATGTCCAAGAGCTTCACCGGCGCATTCGTGGGCATGGCCTGCCACGACATCAGCGGCCGGCAGCATGCTGCCGACTTCGAGTTCTTCACCTACCTGGAGCGTTGAACGGCTCAGGCCACGGTGTTGTGCAGTGTACCGACCGGATCGATCGTGATCCGGATCTCGTCGCCGCCCTCGAGCGTGAAATCGTCGGGCGGCACGATGCCGGTTCCGGTCATCAGATAGGCGCCTCTTGGAAAGGCATTGTCGCGAAACAGGAACTCGACCAGCGATGGCAGTGGCCTCTTGATCTGCCCGACGCTGATCTCGCCCGCGAACACCGCACGCGCGCTACGGATGATCTCCAGCCGAATCATCAGCTCCGGACCCGGCAATTCGTTGCAGACCACGAGACAGGGGCCGAGCGCGGCGCTGCCCAGGTAGGTCTTGGCCTGTGGCAGGTACAGCGGATTTTCCCCCTCGATGTCGCGCGAGCTCATGTCGTTGCCGATCGTGTATCCGAAGATCCGGCCTGCGCAATTGATGGCGAGCGTCAGCTCCGGCTCCGGAACATTCCACTTCGAATCGCCGCGGATCCGCACCTGCCCACCCGGCCCGACTACCCGGTGTGGCGTGGCCTTGAAGAACAGCTCGGGACGCACTGCATCGTAGACACGGTCGTAGAAGTTTCCACCGCCGGCGTTGCGCGCTTCTTCCATGCGCGCATCCTTGCTGCGCAAATACGTTACGCCAGCCGCCCACACCTCCTGGCTCTGGATCGGCGCCCGCAGCTGCGCCTCTGCGGGTCCCTCCAGGGGGGATCCGGCCGCAAACTGCGCGGCAACATGCCGCACGGGGTCCGCATCGACAAAGATCTCGTCGAGGCTCATCGGATGCGCAGGCCGGCGAAGTTCGCCATCCCGCCCCACAACGAGCCCGGAGGAAGTTGCCAGTACACGCAGCATGAGTCCGGCATTTTGACCGATACAGCGAAATACGCCAGCCGGATCACGCAGGCAGCACCTGCGTCGGCGATACGACCGCTGCAAGGTCCAAGGACAAGCTCGGGTGACAGGGTCGGATTCTTCGATGAGCGCACCCGGACAGGTGATGACGCGGGACCGCCTTGTCGCATTACAATCGCGGGGATGCCGGCGGCTCGTCATCGATCTGCCGGCGCCAATCCATGTCGGGATGGCGTGGTGTACGAACGAGCATGGAAGTGACGGGCAACTTGCCGGAAGAACCCACAAGGCACGCCGGGCGTCTCGCAGGTCTGGCGGTGACCCTGCTCGCGCTTGCGGTAGTCCTTCTGGCGTGTTGGCTGCTGTATCGGATCGAAGCCAGGCAGGTCATCGACGAGCAGCGCCAGCGGGAAAGCACGCGGATAAGTCTGCTGGCGAATCTGATGACCAGCAGGCTGCAGACAGTGGCCATCGACCTGCGTCTGCTTGCCGACAGCGATGGCATGCGCGCCTGGCTCAGGTCCGGTTCGAGTACCGCCCTTGCCGCGGCGACGCGACGCGCCCGATTCATCAGCCTGAACCATCCCGCCTACGACCAGATTCGCTTCATCGACGCCTCCGGCAAGGAGATCCTGCGGGTCGATCAGGGTGGCAGGGTGGTGCAGCGCGAACTGCTGCAGGACAAGGCCGGGCGGGACTACTTCCAGCAGACCATCAGTCTGCCGGCCGGCTCGTTCTACGTATCTGATCTGGACCTGAACATCGAGAACGGCCGAGTGGAGAGGCCGCTCAAACCCACCCTGCGTCTTGCCGCGCCGGTCTTCGACGCATCGGGCGCGCGGCGCGGCATTTGTATCGTCAATTACCTCGGCGCGAAACTGATCAGATACCTGCAACATGCGGTTCCCGCCAACAGCGACCGGATGCGCCTGCTCGACTCGAACGGATACTGGATCCGGGCCGCAAGTCCGGACCAGGAATGGGGCTCCATACTCCCCGGTCGCGCGGATTTCACGATGGCACGCAGCAACCCCGGACTCTGGGCGCAGGTTCAGCGACAACAGGAAGGGCAGGAGCTGGGCAAGGATCTGTTCACCTGGCGCAAGGTGCGCCCGGCCACCCTTATTGGCGATTCCGCGGCAACACTGGTGGCGCGGATGCCCTGGATGGTCGTGGCCTCGGACGTGCCGCAGCAGGAGCTGATGGCGTTGACAGCAGGCCTGCGCCAGGTGATGTCCCTGGTGGTTCCCGGCCTGATGCTGCTCACGCTGCTCAGCGCCTGGCTGCTGCGCGCGCGGCGCAAGGCTCTCGGAGCGCTTCGCGCGATGAACCAGCAGCTGGAACTGCGGGTGAGCGAACGCACCGCGGAACTGGCACGCAGCTACAAGGAACTTCAGGACCGCGAAGCACTGCAGGAGGAAACCGGGCAGCTTGCCAAGGTCGGTGGGTGGGAGTTCGATCCGCAAACCGGCAAGGGCATGTGGACGGCCGAAATTGCCCGCATTCACGACCTCCCGGACACGCTGGAACCCAGCAGGGATCTCGGCCTGCAATTCTATCCGGGAGAGTCGCGGACCCGGATCGAGGCAGCCCTGCAGAGGTCCCTTGTCGATGGCAGTGCCTACGACCTGGAGCTGGAGTTCATCTCGGCAAAGGGCGTCCACAAATGGGTGCGCACGATCGGCCGGCCGGAAATACAGGACGGCCGCGTGGTGCGGATGCGCGGCGCATTTCAGGATGTCACGGAGCGCAAGCTGTCGGAACTTCGGGTTCACGCGCAATTGCAGCGCATGCATCTGCTGGAACGCACCACGCGCGCCATCGGCGAGCGCCAGGACCTTGCCAGCATCCTTCTGGTGGTCATCCACACACTGGAGGAGCAACTACCGCTGGATCTGTGTTGCGTGTGCCTGTACGAGACCGGCGCACAGGAGCTGACTGTCACTTCGGTGGGTGCGGCCAGCGATGCATTGGCCAGAAAGCTCGGGCTGGGCGTCGGTGAGCGGATCGCACTGGACGCTGACGGCCTGTCCCGCTGCGTGCGCGGCCAGCTGGTATATGAACCGGACGTCGAACAGGTCCAGTTCCCGTTTCCACAGCGCCTTGCCTCCGGAGGCCTGCATTCCCTGGTGGCGGCACCTTTGCATGTGGAAAAGCAGGTATTCGGCGTGCTGGTTGCCGCCCGCTTCAACGCGAACGGCTTTACCGGCAGCGACTGCGAATTTCTGCGCCAGCTCAGCGAACACGTCGCGCTGGCCGCGCACCAGGCGCAGCTGCACGAGGCACTTCAAGCCGCTTACGACGATCTGCGCAACACGCAGCAAGCGGTCATGCAGCAGGAACGCCTGCGCGTGCTCGGCCAGATGGCCAGCGGCATTGCGCACGACATCAACAACGCCATTTCACCGATCATGCTGTATACCGACGCCCTGCTCGAGCGCAGGCCGGAACTGGACGCTCAGGCAATGCAGTCGCTGAGGACCATCCAGCAGGCAGCCAGCGACGTGGCTGAGACTGTTGCGCGTATGCGCGAATTCTATCGTCAACCAGATTCACGCGGCGAACCGCAGGCGGTGGACCTCAACGCGCTCGTAGTCCAGGTACGCGACTTGACGCGAGCACGCTGGGAGACCATTCCGCAGCAACAGGGCATCGTCATTGACCTGCGCCTGGAACTTCTCGAGGGCCTGCCCACCATCCTTGGCATGGAGAGCGAGATTCGCGAAGCGCTGATCAATCTCGTATTCAATTCTGTCGACGCCATGCCAGGTGGTGGCCGGCTCACCATCAGTACCGAGTTGGGCGCGCAAGGCCGTGTGGCCTTGAAGGTATCCGACTCGGGAACCGGCATGGACGAACAGACGCGCCGTCACTGCCTGGAACCCTTCTTCACTACCAAGGGTGAGCGCGGCACCGGCCTGGGCCTGGCCATGGTCTACGGCGTGATGCAACGCCATGGCGGCGAGGTCGCCATAGCCAGCAAACCCGACGAAGGCACCACCGTGGAGCTGACATTCGCCATTTCCGACAGGCCCCTGCCCGATGCCTCGGGCATAACCCTTGCCCTGCCGGGGCCCTTGAACATCCTGCTGGTAGACGACGATCCCATCCTGCTGCGGTCGCTGAGCGAGATCCTGAAACTCGATGGCCATTCCTTCACGGCGACGGAAGGAGGTCGGCAGGGAATAGAAGCATTCCGCGCCTCGCTGCAACCGGGCGCCTCGCCGTATTCACTCGTGATCACCGACCTCGGCATGCCGCATGTGGACGGCCGCGAAGTGGCGCGTACCGTCAAGCAGCTCGCGCCCGCCACCCCTGTCATTCTGCTGACCGGCTGGGGTGAGCGGCTGCTCACAGAGGGTCACGCGGTAGCGCACATGGACCGGATACTGGGCAAGCCACCGCGTCTGCGGGATCTGCGCAGGGCGCTGGCGGAGCTCACGAACGCCGCCTCGTAGCACCCTGCAGCCGGCTCAGCTCTTGGACTTGAATGCCCTTACTTCCATATTGAAGTGATTGGCCACCCGCTCCAGCTCTTCCTGGGCGGCATCGACCTTGGGAGAGCTCTTCTCGCAGGACATGTATTCTTCCATGTCGCGCTTGAATACATCGACTTCCCGCTTTGACGCCAGCATCTCTTCCTTGCTCGCCGTCTTGCCGTCCGGAATCGAGGCCGGCGGCGTGGGTCTTTCGCATGCGAAGCCGGGCACCGAACACACCATCAGCAGGAAGGCAAAAGGGACTGCTTTCTTCATCATTGATCGTCTCCGAATTATGTAGGCTATCCGATTACGCCGCTTCCTGCGGCAGCGCCCGGATTATCGAATCCGCATTCGGCGCAATTCTCCAACTGCGTCACGGTCGCGGCATCCAGTTGCCACGCCTGCGCATGACAGCACCCGCGGAACACTCGTGGTTTGACGAAACGTGACGCGCTTCCTGCGCCCGCGAGGTTCACGTCCGATAGTTGCCGGACTACCGCCGGGAATCGGGGACCATCACCCCCGAGGGCGGCACCTTAGGGATGCAACAGGACAATAGAAGCGACGCCGCCCGATCCGTGGAAGACGCGCCGAAGCAACTGTTGACCTTTTCGCTGGAGGGCGAGCTCTACGGAATCGACATACTGCGTGTCAAGGAAATCCGGGGATGGTCTCCGGTCACGCCCATACCGCATTCGCCTCCGTGCATGCTTGGGGTGTTGAATCTGCGCGGCGAAATCCTGCCGGTCATCGATTTGCGTGCACGCTTTGCATTGCCAACTGCCGAATTCACCGCACTCACCGTAGTCATCGTGCTCACCCTGCGTACGCGAACGCGGTCAGCGCGAGTGCGGAGTAGTGGTCGATAGCGTTCAGGACGTCGTCGACGTCACCGCGGACGACATCCGACCCGCGCCCGCCATGTCCGGCAACAGCACCGGCGAATTCATCCAGGGAATCGTCACCCTCGACCAATGCATGCTGATCCTGCTCAAGGTCAATGAATTGGTCCTGCAGGAAATGCCCACCGACTCACCGGCCAGCACGGCTGCCTGAGTCCGGTAACCACACCAATACCAAGAACTCAAGCAAACGGGAAGTCTCATGCGTTTCAAGTTCTCAAGAATGTCCGCCTTTCGACCCAGTTGTATGCCCAGGTCGCCGTATCACTGCTTATTGCCAGTGGCCTGATCGTCTTACGCCATGCACGCGGTACGCAGCACACAGGGAACACTGAAGCATACCGTCGACAACCGCATGGTCTCCGGCGAGGCCATCCAGGGCGTCGCGGATGCACTGGCCCTGTCGATCCAGGACGCAGAGGACGTCGCGCAGAGGAAGCTCGAACCGGCGGCAGCGCACGACCAGATCAAGAAGGCGGTGGACAAGGCACAGGAAGACTGGGACCAGTACTTCCTTGCCGAGATGATTCCCCAGGAGCAGAAGCTGGCCGACCAGACCACTCCATTGCTCGACAAGGCCTACATCGCCATCCGCAAGCTCCAGACCAGGCTCCAATCCGGCGACATCGCCGACCTGGAATCCTGGCGCAATGCCGAGCTGCGTCCCAGCCTTGCCGGCGCGATAGCGAACCTCAAGGCGCTGATCGACATGCAGCTCACCGCCGCCAACATGGACCTGGAGAAGGCTGCCAGGGACTACAAGATGACCGTGCGCAACAGTATCGCGATGCTGTCCGCAGGCGGCCTGCTGGCCAGTCGTCCTTGCATGGCTGACGATCCGCGCCGCGATGCGTCGCCTCGGCGCGGACCCGGCCGAGGCGGCCCGAATCGCGAATGCGCATCGCCGAGGGCGACCTGGAATTCGAGGTGCCGTCCCGCAGAACGACGAATCAAGCCTGCTGGGCGCGCTGCGCCAGATGAAGGAAAGTCTGCTGCATTCCAAGCTGGACCATGAAGGGCAGATCGATGCCATTGCCAGAGTCCAGGGCGTGGTCGAGTGCACGCCGGCCGGCGACATCGTCAACGCCAATGAGATCTTCCTGGAGTTGGTCGGCTACACGCTGGAAGAGATCAAGGGCAAGCACTATTCCATGCTCGTGGACAAGGACGTGCGTGACAGCGCCAGCTACCAGGCGTTCTGGCCCGGCCTCGAGCGCGGCGAGAGCCGCCAGGGCGAATACCGCAAGCGCGCCAAGAACGGCGCGGACATATGGGTCCAGGGCGTGTACAACCCGATCTTCGGCGCGAACGGCAAGCCTTTCAAGGTTGTTGCGTACCTGACCGACGTTACCCAGCAGCGCAAGGAAGCCCAGTTGAACGAGGCCTTCAAGGGCGCGTTGAACAAGCTCACCTCGAACGTGATGGTGGCGAACAATGACGGCCGGATCATCTACCTGAACGATTCGAACGAGGCAATGCTGCAGGCCGCCGAGTCGGATATCCGCAAGGATCTTCCGGACTTCGAGGCCGCCAAGCTGCTGAACGCCAACATGGATGTATTCCATCGCGACCCAGCGCATCAGCGCAATCTGCTCGCGAACCTGACCTCCACCCACACCACCGAAATCAAGCTCGGCGGACGAACCCTGAAGCTGGTCGCCAATCCCATGTACGACGCTGGCGGCGAGCGCCTGGGTACGGTTGTGGAGTGGTTTGATCGCACCCAGGAAGTCGCCACCCAGACCGAAGTCCAGAGCATTGTATCTGCAGTGGCCGCCGGCGATCTGGATCGCCGCATCTCGCTGGCACGGAAAGACCGGCTTCTTCGAATCGCTGTCGCGCGGCATCAATGATCTGGTCGATTCCATCGAAACCGTGGTAAGGGAAGTCCAGCAGCTCGTCTCCTCCGCCAATGACGGAGACCTGACCAAGCGCATCGACACGCGAACAGGGCCGGATTGCTGGTGACTATCGGCTCGGGAATCAACGCGCTGACGGAAGGCATGGCCGCCGTCGTGTCGCACGTGAAATCCGCGGCTTCGGAAGTCAGTCGCGGCGCTGACGAGATCAGCCAGGGCAGTGCCAACCTGTCCCAGCGCACCGAGGAGCAGGCCAGCAGCCTGGAAGAAACGGCCAGTTCCATGGAGCAGATGACCAGCACGGTCAAGCAGAACGCGGAGAATGCCAGCCAGGCGAGCCAGCTTGCGATCGCGGCCCGCGACCAGGCCGAGAAGGGCGGAGCCGTGGTTTCCAGGGCCATGCATGCCATGGCCGAGATCGACGTCTCGTCCCGCAAGATCTCGGACATCATCGGGGTCATCGATGAAATCGCCTTCCAGACCAATCTGCTGGCACTCAACGCAGCGGTGGAAGCGGCGCGCGCCGGCGAACAGGGTCGCGGCTTTGCGGTGGTGGCCACGGAAGTGCGCAATCTTGCCGGTCGCAGCGCCAAGGCAGCCAAGGAGATCAAGGCACTGATACAGGACAGCGCCAGCAAGGTGAGCGAAGGATCGATCGCTGGTGACGCAATCCGGCTCGACGCTCGAGCAGATCGTCACCGCCGTGAAGAAGGTTACGGACATCGTCGCGGAGATCGCGGCCGCATCCAATGAGCAGTCGGCGGGCATCGGACAGGTCAACAAGGCGATCGTGCAGCTCGATGAGCTGACCCAGCAGAACGCGGCACTGGTCGAACAGGCCTCGGCGGCCAGCCAGGCGATGGCTGATCAGGCCCGGGAGCTCAACAGCGCCATGCAGCGCTATCGCGTCCACGCAGACTCGCCGCCGGCGGCCGGGATATCCGCCGCGCATCCGGCGTCACCGCTCACCGCGGGCACCGGGCCCGTCGATGAACGGCGCGGCCCCGGCCGCCCGTGGTCCGGTACCGGGCGGCGCCCAGGCCGGTGACTATGCAGCGGATGACGCGGACACGGCGGACGATCCGGTTTGGAAGGTGTTCTGATCATTGCCCTGATTCGCACTGTTCACAGCACAACTGCGGGGCAACTACCTCTGTCGCGGCTGGCAGACGTCGCCGAAAGACTACAACCCGCAGGCGCGCCGACCCGGGGTACAAAGCCTCGCATGGACGACACGCACCGCCCGGCTTCAGGGACCGAGGCAGACAAGCAGGCGCTGGACCCGTGGGAACTGGGGTTTCTGGACGGCGTACTCGCCGCCTGGGGAGTGGAAAGCCCGAATCAGGCCGACTTCCGGGACGCGTTGAAGATGTTGATGGCGCAGCGGGCACCCCGATCGGTGCAACAGCTCCACCCCGGATTGCGGCTGGCGACGGCAAGGCCGCGCCAGCCGCCGACAAGCTCCTAGTTGAGCTTGATCTGCACGTCCACGCCGGCCGGCAGCTCCAGCTTCATCAGTGCATCCACCGTCTTGTCGGTCGGATCCAGGATGTCCATCAGGCGCTTGTGAGTGCGCAGCTCGAACTGGTCGCGCGCGTCCTTGTCGCCATGCGGGGAGACCAGCACGGTGAAGCGCTCCATCTTGGTGGGCAGTGGCACCGGGCCGCGCACAGTGGCGCCGGTACGCTTTGCTGTTTCGACGATTTCCCGTGCCGAGCTGTCGATCAAACGGTGATCGAAGGCCTTCAGGCGAATCCGGATGTTCTGGTTAGCCATATCTTGTTAGGGCTTCGCCCTACCTCCAACGGGGTCCACTTCGTGGCCCCCGTTCGTTAGAAGTAAACAACTCTTACTTGATGATCTTCGACACGACGCCCGCGCCGACGGTCCTGCCACCCTCGCGGATGGCAAAGCGCAGGCCCTCATCCATGGCGATGGGGGCAATCAGCTCCACCGTCATCTTGATGTTGTCGCCCGGCATCACCATCTCGGCGCCACCGTCCAGCTCGATCGAGCCGGTCACGTCCGTGGTGCGGAAGTAGAACTGCGGCCGATAGCCCTTGAAGAACGGCGTGTGACGGCCGCCCTCCTCCTTGGTCAGCACGTACACCTCGCACTCGAACTTCGTGTGCGGGTTGATCGAGCCGGGCTTGGCCAGCACCTGGCCACGCTCGACCTCCTCGCGCTTCGTGCCGCGCAGCAGCACGCCCACGTTGTCACCGGCCTGGCCCTCGTCCAGCAGCTTGCGGAACATCTCCACGCCCGTGCAGGTGGTCTTGGCCGTGGCCTTCAGGCCCACGATCTCCACCTCGTCGTTCACCTTGATGATGCCGCGCTCGATACGCCCCGTGACCACCGTGCCGCGACCGGAGATCGAGAACACGTCCTCCACCGGCATCAGGAACGGCTTGTCGATCTCGCGCTTGGGCACCGGGATGTACTTGTCCATCTCGGCCACCAGCTTCTCGATCGCCGGCACGCCAATCTCGCTCTTGTCGCCCTCCAGCGCCTTCAGCGCCGAGCCAATCACGATCGGGGTCTCATCGCCGGGGAACTTGTACGTGGACAGCAGCTCACGCACCTCCATCTCCACCAGCTCCAGCAGCTCCTTGTCATCGACCATGTCGGCCTTGTTCAGGAACACCACGATGTAGGGCACGCCCACCTGGCGCGAGAGCAGAATGTGCTCGCGCGTCTGCGGCATCGGGCCGTCGGCGGCAGAGACCACCAGAATCGCTCCGTCCATCTGCGCCGCGCCGGTGATCATGTTCTTCACGTAGTCGGCATGGCCCGGGCAGTCCACGTGCGCGTAGTGACGCTCATCCGAGCTGTACTCCACGTGCGCCGTGCTGATCGTGATGCCGCGCGCCTTCTCCTCCGGCGCCTTGTCGATCTGGTCGTAGGCGCTGAACTGGCCGCCGTGCTTCTCGGCCATCACCTTGGTCAAGGCCGCCGTCAATGTCGTCTTGCCATGGTCCACATGACCAATAGTTCCCACGTTCACGTGCGGCTTGGTACGCTCGAATTTTTCCTTCGACATGTGTGTATACCCTGGCTTGATTCAAGTGGTTGGTGGGAGGATCGTCTGCTTCAATGCCTGATGATGGTCTCGGCAACGTTCGCCGGGACCTCCATGTACTTCTCGAATTCCATCGTGAACGTGGCGCGGCCCTGGCTCATCGAGCGCACCGAGGTGGCATAGCCGAACATTTCGGCGAGCGGCACTTCCGCGGCCACGGTCTTGCCGGCCGGTCCGTCCTCCATGCCCTGGATCTGCCCGCGGCGGCGATTCAGGTCACCGATGACATCGCCCATGTATTCTTCCGGCGTCACCACCTCGACCTTCATGATCGGCTCGAGAATGATCGGCCTGGCACTACGGAAGCCGTCCTTGAAGCCGAAGATCGACGCCATGCGGAAGCTGATCTCGTCCGAGTCCACGTCGTGGTATGAGCCGTCGAACAGCGTCACCTTGACGTCGACCACCGGATAGCCGGCGATCACGCCGGTTTCGGCGGCTTCCCGGACGCCCTTTTCCACGGCCGGGATGAATTCCTTCGGCACGGACCCGCCAACGATGCCGTTGGTGAACTCGATGCCCTTGCCAACCTCGTTCGGCTCCAGCTTCAGCCACACGTGTCCGTACTGGCCACGGCCGCCGGACTGCTTGACGTGCTTGCCCTCGGATTCCACGGTGCCGCGGATCGTCTCGCGGTAGGCCACCTGCGGCTTGCCGACATTGGCCTCGACCTTGAACTCGCGCTTCATGCGGTCGACGATGATGTCCAGGTGCAGCTCACCCATGCCGGAGATGATGGTCTGGCCGGAGTCCTCGTCGGTGTGCACGCGGAAGGACGGGTCCTCGCGGGCCAGACGCTGCAGCGCCAGGCCCATCTTCTCCTGGTCGGCCTTGGTCTTCGGCTCCACCGCCACCGAGATCACCGGCACCGGAATCACCATCTTCTCCAGGATGATCGGCTTGTCCTCGTCGCACAGCGTGTCGCCGGTGACCACGTCCTTGAGGCCCACGGCCGCGGCGATGTCGCCGGCGTGCACCTCCTTGATTTCGGAGCGGTCGCTGGCATGCATCTGCAGCAGGCGCCCGATGCGCTCGCGCTTGTCCTTGGTGGACACGTAGACCATGTCGCCGGTCTTCATCACACCCGAGTACATGCGGAAGAAAGTGAGGTTGCCGACAAAGGGATCGTTGAGCAGCTTGAAGGCCAGTGCCGCAAGGGGCGCCTCGTTGCTGGCCTTGCGGGTGATCTCGTTGCCCTTCAGGTCATGGCCGCGGGTATCCGGCACTTCCAGCGGTGAGGGCATGAACTCGATCACGGCATCCAGCAGCGCCTGCACGCCCTTGTTCTTGAACGCAGTGCCGCACATCGCCAGCACGACTTCGTTCTTCAGCGACCGCGCCTTCAATCCCTGCCTGATCTCCGCGTCGGTGAGCTGCCCGCCCTCCAGGTACTTCTCGGTGAGCGCGTCGTTGCCCTCCGCGGCGGCTTCGATCATCTTCGCGCGGTATTCGTCAGCCTGGGCCTTGAGTTCGGCAGGAACGTCCTGGTATTCGAACTTCATCCCCTGGGTATCCATGTCCCAGTAGATGGCCTTCATCTTGATGAGATCGACCACGCCGCGGAAATCATCCTCGGCGCCGATCGGCAACTGGATCGGCACCGGGTTGGCGCGCAGGCGCTGGCGGATCATCTCCACCACCCGCAGGAAGTTGGCGCCTGCGCGATCCATCTTGTTCACGAACGCGATGCGCGGCACGCCGTAGCGGTTCATCTGTCGCCACACCGTTTCAGACTGTGGCTGCACGCCCGCGACCGAGTCGAAGAGCGCCACGGCCGAATCCAGCACACGCAGCGAACGTTCCACCTCGATGGTGAAGTCCACGTGTCCCGGCGTATCGATGATGTTGATGCGATGCTCGGGGAAGTTGTTCTCCATCCCCTTCCAGAAACAGGTGGTGGCGGCGGACGTGATGGTGATGCCGCGCTCCTGCTCCTGTTCCATGTAGTCCATCACGGCCGCGCCGTCATGAACCTCGCCGATCTTGTGCGAGACGCCGGTATAGAAAAGGATGCGCTCCGTCGTCGTCGTCTTGCCCGCGTCGATGTGGGCAGAGATGCCGATATTGCGATAGCGCTCCAGGGGCGTGACGCGGGCCACGGACGTTGATCCTCCTGTGTACGCGCGCGCCCTTACCGGGCAGTTACCAGCGATAGTGCGCGAACGCGCGGTTGGCTTCCGCCATGCGGTGCGTGTCCTCGCGCTTGCGCACGGCGCCGCCGCGGTTCTCGGCCGCGTCCATCAACTCGTGGGCAATGCGAAAGGCCATGGACTTCTCGGTGCGCGCACGTGCGGCCTCGATGACCCAGCGCATCGCCAGCGTCTGGCGACGCGACGGACGCACTTCCACGGGCACCTGGTAGGTGGCGCCGCCGACGCGGCGGGACTTCACCTCGACCGCCGGCTTGACGTTGTCCAGCGCCACGGACAGCACTTCGATGGCTTCATTGCCCTGCTTGCCGGTCTTCTCACCGATGCGATCGATCGCACCGTACAGAATGCGTTCGGCGGCGGACTTCTTGCCGTCCTGCATGACCACGTTCATGAACTTGGCCAGCATCTCGCTGTGGAATTTCGGATCCGGCAGGATGGTGCGGGAGGGGGCTGCGGCGCGACGGGACATTTGATGCTCCTGACGTGATTCTTATTTCTTCGGGCGCTTGGCGCCGTACTTCGAACGACTCTGCTTGCGATCGTTGACGCCCGAGCAATCGAGCGAGCCGCGAACGGTGTGATAACGCACGCCCGGCAGATCCTTCACGCGGCCGCCGCGGATCAGCACCACCGAGTGCTCCTGCAGGTTGTGGCCCTCGCCGCCGATGTAGCTGGTGACTTCGTACCCGTTGACCAGCCGCACGCGACACACCTTGCGCAATGCCGAATTGGGCTTCTTCGGGGTGGTGGTGTACACGCGCGTGCACACGCCGCGCTTCTGCGGCGCAGCGCCCAGGGCGGGCACCTTGGTCTTCTCGGCGCGGGTCCGGCGCGGGGCGCGGATCAGCTGACTCGTCGTGGCCATGCAATCTCCGATTCGAAACACTTCGTTTCTTTCAGCCAGAGGCACGGCAAGAGATCGCTCTCCCTGAAAAACATCCCGCAGCTTCAATGAGCTGGCGGGAGAACCCAGGGCCACGACCCCAACCTTGAGCAGCTGGCGGCGGTCTGTCGCTCTCGCACCCCGATCAAGGAGCACCGGCGACGGTTTATCCCCAGCCTCAGGGAGGCTGGCGGAAAGGCGCGGAAGTTTAGGGAGGGCGGGGTGGGCTGTCAAACGCCCGGGGTGCCCAGGCCGGTGCGGATGGCAGCCTTGGGCATCGCCTGCCGGGGGCAGGCAATCTGGCGCGGTGTGTGCCCGCCCTGGCGCCTACCTGGGCGCGAGCTTCACTTCCCCCGCCCTCTGCGGTGGCGCCACATAGGCGCTGATGATGCTCTGGTTGCCGTCGGCACCCACCGCCGCCACGCCGAAGACGTAGTCGTCGATGCTCACGCCCGGCAGCACGAAACTGGTGACGTTGCCGACCTCCCAGGAATCCTGCCAGTCGTTCGACCATGTGCGCCGACGATAGACGCGGTAACCCGCGGTGCCGGGTGATGGCTGCCAGCGCAGACTGGCGTCATAGCCGCCGGATCCCCGACCGAGCATGGGCTCGCCCTTGTCGGTCACCACAGGGGCCGGCGGCGCCAGCGCAAGGGCCGCCGCCGCGGCGGCATTCACCCGGGCATTGCGCACCAGGTAGTCGAAATCCACACCATCGAGCGTATCGCGCGAGGAATGCTGCCGGGAGTAGTTCTCGTTGGCTTCGCGGAACACCACGGCCGGATAGCCGCGCGTGCTGAAAGACATGTGGTCGCTGCCGCGATTGAAGCGGTCGATACGCGCCATCAGCTCGACCTCGTGGCCGGGGACATACTGCGCGGCGACGCGGCGAATGTAGCGCGCCAGCGAGCGCGAGGAAGAATCGGCCGGACCCTGCGAATACAGCCGCACGCGCGCGTTCTCCAGCCGGCCGCTGCCGCCGCGGCTGCCGCCGACGATGTCGTTGCTGATGTTGGCCTCGACCCGCGTGCCGGTCTTCGCCAGCGCCGCGGCGTGGGCAGTCGAACCGTACAGGCCCTCCTCTTCGCCCGCCCAGCAGGCAAAGACCAGCGTCGCGTCGAACTGGATGCCGCTGTCGGCAAAGGCGCGCGCCAGCTCCATGGTCAGTGCCGTGCCGCTGCCGTCGTCGTCGGCGCCCGGCGCGTCGGCGTTGTAGTCCAGCGTGTCCCAGGTGACGATCTTGCCGTCGGGACCGGGCTTGCCGAGGGCCTCCACATTGATCGTGTCGTAGTGGCCGGTGATGTAGACGCGGCGCGGCGTGCGTCCCGGCAGTATCGCGAGCACGTTGCGCAGTTCCACCGCGTGTGGCACGCGCGGCTGGGGCGCGAGCATGAAGGTCTCGTAGCTGACCTGCAGGCGCGGGCTGCTGCGCTTGAGTTCGTCGAAGATCCAGCGCCGCGCGGCGCCGATGCCGCGGGTATTGCTGGTGGCGTCCGAGGAAGTCTGGCGCGTGCCGAACCCCACCAGCGTCGTGTCGATCCGGCGCAGCCGCTGCCCGGAGATGGATGCGACGATGCGCGCAATGCGCGCATCCGGACCCGGCCCGCCAGCCGGCTCCGCGGCTGCGGCCGGTCGTGGCAGAAGCACCAGGACAAGCAATGCGCCGAGGAGTCGCTGGCGGTGCATCGGCAATCGGTCAGCGAGTGATGGACTCGAGGTATTCGGGACCGATGCCGACCTGCGCGTAGTGCTCCCGGCACAGTTTCAGGTAGTCGAACACGTCGAAATGCCCCACGGTATTGCCCTGCTCGTCCAGCCACATCAGGGGACCGGAAACCACGAAGAACACGCGCATCGGATCCGGATGGTCATAGGCCACCAGCGTGTGGCTCTCACCGGGCGTCTCGTAGATGAAGTCCCCTGCCGTGGCCGTCCAGTTGTGCTCCAGATAGCCCCATTTGCCGCTGATGGTGTATGCCCACACCGGTTGCGGGTGGTAGTGCCGGTTCACCAGCCCGGCTTCCTTCGCCATCAGCACGTCGGCCCACATGTTGCGCGACGGGCTGATCCACACCGGCTTGGAGCCCACCGTGGGGGTGACCGGCACCCAGTAGCGCTCGTCGCCCTCGGCGATCTTCGCCTGGTAGCTCTCCGGCAGCGCACCCGGGCGGAACGCCTCGGGGATCGGCTTGATGTCCTTCCAGAACTCGGTGGTGGCTCGCTCGGCCATGGGCGCATTCTCCCGGGGCATGGCGCGCCTTGTGCGGCGCTCGCCGAGGCTGCATCCTGCCCAATGACAGGCGCGCAGACAAGCGCGCGGCGGGGGTGGACATGCGGGCACTGGATCAACAGGTAATCCTGGTCACGGGCGCCACCGACGGCCTGGGGCGCCTCGTCGCCACGCATCTGGCCGCGCGCGGCGCCACGCGTGCTGCTGCACGGGCGCAATCCGGACAAGGGCCGCGCCCTGGTGGAGCAGCTGCAGGGCAGCACCGGTAACGCCAACCTGCGCTACTACAACGCCGACCTGGCCTCGCTGGCCGAGGTCCGGGCCCTGGCCGGGGAAATCATCGACAACGAACCGGCCCTGCATGTGCTGGTCAACAACGCCGGCATCGGCCCACGCAAGCCCGACCACAGGCAGTTGAGCGCCGACGGCCACGAGTTGATGTTCGCCGTCAATTATCTGGCCGGATTCGTGCTGACGCGCGCACTGCTGCCGCTGCTGCAGCGCTCGGCACCGGCGCGCATCGTGAACGTCGCCTCCATCGGCCAGCAGGAGCTGGATTTCGCCAACATCATGCTGGAGCGCGACTACGACGGCCTGCGCGCCTATCGGCAGAGCAAGCTGGCGCAGATCATGTTCACCATCGACCTGGCCGCGCAGCTGGCCGGCAGCGGTGTCACGGTGAACAGCCTGCATCCGGCCACGCTGATGGACACGCGCATGGTTACCGAATCCGGCCTCTTTCCGGCTCCCATGACCAGCACCGAGCAGGGTGCGGCCGCCGTGGAGCAACTGGTCGCGGCGCCGGAACTGGATGGCGTCACCGGGCATTACTTCGACGGCAAGACCGAAGCGCGTGCCAATGCGCAGGCCTATGATGCCGACGCCCGCCAACGCCTCGCCGAGCTCAGTGCGGCGCTTGCCGCAAAGGGGAACACATGAATCGCTTCGAACAGGCCGTCTACCAGTGCATGGACCCGGTGGAGCAGCTGCTGGCGAAGACCAGCAGCCCCTTGCAGCGCGCCATCCTGCACAATTTCCGCCGCCACGTTCACCTGGAAGGCTCCGGGCAGTTCGACCTGATCTCGGCCGACGACATGATGGTCAGGCATCCGGTCTATCGCGTGGCATGGGGCGCCAACCCGGTGGTGGTCGAGGGCCGCCAGAACGTGGTCAATTTCTACCACAGCATCGGTGCGCAGGTGCTGTGGAATTCCGATGACCTGCTGGCGGTCAACGACTGGGGCGTTGCGGATGAACTGACCTTCAACCAGCTGCTCAAGGGCAGCGACCTGCAGCGCATGGGCTACCAGGCTGAAGACCCGGACGGCCACTACCACCTGCAGAGCCGGCAGGCCTTCATCTGGCCCTACGACGAGAAGGCCCTGCTCAAGGGCGAGAACCTTTACGAGGACAAGACCAGCGTGGTCATCACGCCGGTTCCGGCCAGTGAGCTCATCACGCCGCAACGGGTCGCGGATATCCATCGCGAACAGCTGGCGAAGCTCGAAGCCAGGCTCGGACCACGCTACTGGGTGTACCAGTAGGCCGCCAGCGGCTTCACATCACCGTGCCGCCTTCATCGGCATAGGGACGCACGCTTTCGGCCACGGAATCGGCGATGTGCTCCTTGGCGACCACGCCGGTCACGTCGGAGATATGCGGCACCCGCCGCGTGGTGTTCACCACCACGATCATCGCGGCCTTCTTGCGCCAGGCCCGCCCGATGACCTGGAACATGATGTCCTGCTCGCGCGCGACGATGAACTCCTTGAGCGCCACGTCACCCAGGGTCACGCCGGTATAGGCGCCTTCCAGGCCGCGCCTGAGACCCGTGTTCACGCGCAGCACGCCGCTGATGCGGTCGCCGTCGGTCACCACCACATGACGGAACTTGCCCTTGTGCTCCGGCATACGCAGGAACTCGTCGAAGGCCATGGTCTTGGGCAACACCAGGATGTCGCGGTCCATCACATCGCCCGCGGGGCGCACCAGGAACATGTTGGCGTGCAGCGCCTTCGGGATGAAATGCCGTCGCGCCACCAGCTTGATGGTGTAGATGTTCTCGCGGCTCAACAGGCGCCGCACGCCGATGGCCACCGCCACCGCCAGGATCATCGGCATCACGATGTCGTAGTCGCGCGTCATCTCGAAGATCATGGTCACCGCGGTCATCGCGGCACCGGTGCCACCACCGACCATGGCCGCCATGCCGACCATGGCGAACGAGGCGACGTTCACGTCCGCGTCCGGCGCGATCATCTTTATCCCCGCCGCAAAGGCACCACCAAGTGCCGCGCCCATGAACAGGGACGGCGAGAAGATGCCTCCGGACGAGCCCGAACCCAGGCTCAGCGTGGTGGCCAGCAGCTTGCCGCCGAACAGCAGCAACAGGAACGGCGCCGCGGTCAGCCCGCCCAGCAACACGTCCTGGATGGTCGAATAACCGACACCGTCCACGTGGTAGTGGCCCGAGAAGACGAAGAACAGGTAGATCGTCACGCCGACGATCAGCATGCCGACGGCGTGGCGCAGGTACTGATTCCTGATGTGTTCGAAGACATCCTCAAGCCAGTGCAGGCTGCGGATGAAACCGGTCGCCGCAATGCCAATCACCGCGCCGAGACCCGCGTAGAGCAGCAGCAGATAAAGCGGCGCCTGATGATCGACCAGGAACAGCGGCGGCACCTGGAAGGCAGGGTTGAGCCCGAAGAACAGCCGCCCGATGTAGGTGGCGGTACCGGTAGCCAGTGCCACCGGCAGAAAGGTGCGCACGCTTACTTCCGGCATCATCAGTTCGATGGCAAACAGCACGCCGCCAATGGGCGTGTTGAACGTGGCCGCGATGCCGGCACCGGCGCCAGCCGCCACCAGCGTGATGCGCTGCCAGGCCTCCAGCGGCAGGACCTGGCCCATGGTCGAACCGAAGGAGGCCCCGATCTGGATGATGGGACCCTCGCGGCCCACCGCGGCGCCCGTGCCGATGGACAGCGCCGAGGCCAGTGACTTGATGGCCGCCACCACCGGACGAATGACACCATCCTTGTAGAAGATGGCGTCCATCACCTCCGGCACGCCATGACCCCTGGCCTCGGGCGCGAAGTTCTTGACCAGGAACACCACACCCAGCCCACCGATCACCGGCACCAGTATTACCAGGGCACCCCAGGGACTGGCCGGTGTGTAGTCGTTGGCGCTGTAGGCGGACGAGAACAGCCCGAGAAAACCCACGTTGTGGATGAGGCCGATCAGCGCGCGGAACAGCACCGCCCCCAGCCCGGTGATGACGCCCACCAGAATGGCGATCAGCGACATGCTCCACAGGCCGTAGCGGCGCTGAAGCGAAAAGAATTGGCTCATAGATTCAGGCTCCGGACAGGCTTGGCGGACAGCAACGCCAAGCCGCTTGCCGGGCCCGGTTCACCGCGCACAACTCTTGTGGTGTTTCAGTGCAGGTTATGACCGTCACACCATCCCGGTCAACCATGCTGCTGATGGCGCGCACCGGCCAGCCGCCCGTGCGGATCGATCAGCCGGTACAGACCCGGCAGCAGCAGCAGCACAATGGGACCGGAAAGCGTGAATCCGCCGATCACGGCGATGGCCAGCGGTTGCATCAGCTGCGAGCCCGCGCCCACCGCCAGAGCCAGCGGCATCAGGGCAAAGCCGGTGGCAAAGATCGTCATCGCGACCGGCCGCAGGCGACGATGTGCCGCGCGATGCCAGGCCTCGCGCACATCCAGCCCCTCGTGCAGGCCATGCCGGGCCTCGTTGATCACGAACATGGCGTTCTCGGCCACCATTCCGACCATCATGATCGCCCCGACGTAGCTGGAGATGTTCAGCGACTTGCCGGTGAGCAGCAGCAGGGCCAGCGCGCCCGGCAAAACCGCGATGGCGCAGATGGCCGTGGAGAACGCGGCGCGCCAGTCGTCGAAGGCGAACAGCACCACCAGCGACACCAGCACCAGCGCGGCGATCAGCACGTACAGCAGATTCCGGAAAGACTGCTGCTGCTGTTCGTACTGCCCGCCGAAGCGGATCGACATGCCCGGCCCGAGCTGCACGTCTCGCGCGATGCGTCCGCGGATTTCCGCGATGGTGCTGCCCAGATCGCGTCCCGACAGGCGCGCGGTCACGGCGACATAGGTATTGAGGTTTTCGCGATCGATCTCGGTTTCCGGCGCGCCGGTACCGATGGTTGCCAGCTCCCGCAATGGCACCAGCGCATCGCCGGCATGAATACGCAGATCGCCCAGCGGGCCATCGTGGGGCTGCAGCACGCGCAGGTCGTACATGCGATCACCCACCCGGACCTTGTCCACTACAGATCCCACGATGGCAGGCTCGACCTGGGCGTGGATCTGCGCCGTGGTAAGGCCGTAGCGCGCGGCTGCCTGCGGATTCACCTCGAAGTTCAACGCGGGACCGGCAATCGTGATGCCATCGAAGGTGTCGTCCGTACCGCGGGTGTCCTCCACGATCTTCGCGATCTGCCGCGCCTTCGCCTGCAGCTGGACCGGGTCGCTGCCGAAGAGCTTGATGTCGATCGGTTGCGGTTCACCGCCCGTCAGGTCGCCAAGATTGTCCTCGATGAGCTGCCCGAAGTCGGTCTCCAGTGCCGGCTCCACGGCGGCAAGCCGTGTGCGCAGATCCTCGATGACATCATCCACCGGCCGGCGCTGATTACGCGGCTTCAGATTGATGACGTAATCGCCGCGATTCGGCTCGGTAATGAAGAAACCCAGCTGCGTACCCGTGCGCCGCGAGTAGCTCACCACGTCGGGCATGGCCATGATGACCTTTTCGGCCTCGTTGAGCATGGCATCGGTGTCGGTCAGCGAGGTGCCCGGCGGCGTGAAGTAGTCCAGGATGATCGAGCCTTCGTCCATCGCCGGCAGGAAATCCGTGCCGACCTGCCGGTACAGCACCACGCCCGCGCCGATCAGCAGCAGCAGCCCCAGCACCGCGACGGACCCATGATCGACGAATACGTCGACCACACGACGGTAGGCGCCACTCAGGCCGCGCTGCATTGCGCCCAGGAGTCCACCCCGCACGGGTGCGGCATCGGTCCTTGCCGGCGGCGCCACGTGGTCCGTGCGGCGCTCCAGGGCGACCGTGGCGATGGGCACCGCGATCACGCAGATGAAGAACGACAACGTGAGCGCCACGGCCATGGTCAGCGCCAGTGGCTTGAAGAAGGCGCCGGTGATGCCGGGCAGGAACGCAAATGGCAGAAAGATGATGACGGTCGACAGGCTGGATCCCACCAGCGCCGGCAGCAGCTTGCGAATGGAAGTGCCGGTCGGATCGGCGACGCGCGCATCCCGATGGCGCTCGATGTCCTCGACCACGACGATTGCATCATCGGCGATCAGGCCAAGCGAGGCCGCGATGCCCGCCAGCGTCATCAGGTTGATGGTCTGCCCGACCGCTCCAAGGAACAGTCCGACGATGGCAACGACCAGCGGTATCGCCGCGGCAGCCACCAGCGTGGGCCGCCAGCGCCGCAGGAACGCGAACAGCACCAGCGCCGCCAGGGCCACGCCAATCAGTA
The DNA here is from genome assembly GCA_963812195.1 of uncultured Gammaproteobacteria bacterium. Taxonomy (GTDB): domain Bacteria; phylum Pseudomonadota; class Gammaproteobacteria; order Steroidobacterales; family Steroidobacteraceae; genus ZC4RG30. Next base: position 240,969 of record CAWEUI010000013.1, on the reverse strand, counting down.
CGGCGTCCTCGGTGCCCCGTACCGAGCTGGAGACGAACTGCGCCTGATCATAGAACTGCGTCCACTGCACGTTCTTCGGCAGCAGCTCGGGTCGCTGGCGCAGCAGGTCCTGCACACCCTGGGCGATGGAGACCGTATTCGCCGACGGCTCGCGGATCACGTTGAGCAGCACCGCCGGCTTGCCGTTGGCCGTCGTGCGGATGTAGGAAATCCCGTCCTCCACCGACAGCGCGCCCAGATCGGCCAGCGTCGCAGGCGGCGCGCCCCGGACCGGAATGGAGATCCGCGACAGTGCTTCCACCGAATGCGCGCGCCCGCTGACCAGCGCCAGGTACAACTCGTGATTGCGTTCGACCAGACCGGCCGACAGCACGTCGTTGTTGGTCTGCAGGGCATTGACCACGTCCTCGGCCGACAGACCGCGGCTGTGCAACGCGCTGGCTTGCAGCCGGATCTGGAATTCGCGTTGCCGGCCACCCTGCACCTCGATCTGCGAGACGCCGTCGATGTCCAGCAACGCGGGCTTGATGGTGTACTGGGCCAGATCCCACAACTGCGCCTGGGTAGCCGTGTCGGAGGTCAGCGCATAACCCAGGATCGGGAAGATGGCCGTGTTCATCCACTCGACGTCGATGTGCGTGTCGGGCGGCAGATCCGGCTTGATGCGCTGTACCTCGCCCTGCACGCGTTCCATGGCCACCTGCATGTCCGTGCCCCAGCGGAACTGCGCCGACAGCTCGGTCGAACCACGCGATGTGATGGAACGCACCACAGTGACGCCGGGCACGCGCCGGACCGCCTCCTCCAGTGGCCTGGTAACCGTGGGCATCATGCGTGCGGCCGGCTCCTCGCCCGCATCGGCAATCACCTTGACGATTGGGAACGTCACCGACGGGAAGATCGAGGACGGCAGGCGCGCGGCGAAGAACGCGCCGCCGGCGGCCAGCACCAGCAGCAGGCCGAAGACGGCCTGCGGCCGGGCGCGCAGTCGCTCGAACACCGTCATGGCTGCACCGCGACCCTGGCCTCATCGGGCAGGCCGACCTGCCCCTGGACAACGACACGGGTGCCCGTTGGCATCGCCGGCCGCAGGATTTCGACGCGACCATCCACCTGCACGCCGGTTTCGACCTCACGCCAGTGGGCCACGCCCGATTCGACCACCGCCACGCGGCTGACGCCGCTGATGTCGTCGCGCACTACCGCACTGACCGGCACCACTGTTGCATCGGGCCGGCTCGCCACGGTGATCCGCGCGGTGCCAAACAGGCCCAGCACCAGGTCCGGGCGCGGCGGATCGAAATCCAGCCGCACCGGAACACTGAAGTTCTGGCTGGATGCAATCGGCAGGCGGCCATGGACCCGGGCAGCCAGCGGCTGCTCGCCTACCGCCGGCAACACGATGCCTGCCGCCTGCCCGCTGCGCAGCCGATCCGCATCGGCCTGCGAGACCTGCGCGTTGAAGAACACCGAACCGGTTTCGGCGAGAGTGACCAGCACTTCGCCTTCATCGACGAAGTCGCCGGTCTCGGCGGCATGCGCCAGCACCACACCGGCCTCGGGCGCACGCAGTGTGTACTGCACCAGTTGCTTGTTGGCCAGCTCCACCGCGCGTTGGGCGTCGGTCCGGTCCGCGTCATCTTTGGCTTGCGCGAGCATCTGCCGGGCCCCGGCCAGCGCGGCGGCGCTGTCCTTGGACAGCACCACCGCGATCACCTGCCCCTTGTTGACGCGATCCCCGTCGGCAACAGAGAGCGAGACGACACGACTGGCGAATGGCGCGCGGATCCGGTCCTGCCGCAGCGCCTCGGTGCGGCCCGTCGCGGCGACAATGACACGCATTGTCTCGTGGCGCACTTCGTCGACACGCACCGGCACCTCACTGGAAGCCGGCGCAGCCGGCGCGCTGGGCGGCGTGGCGTCATCTGCATCGGGAGTTGCGCCGCGCGTGCAACCGCCCAGAACCGCCGCGGCCAGCAGCGTACACGGCAAAAGTCTGATGGCATTTCTCATTGCGTTCCCCACCGGATGAGACTGGCTTGTGCGACTCGGTAGTTGTAAATCACGTCCAGCACCGCCTGATTGGACTGCAGCCAGGCGTCGTAGGCATCGAGCACGTCCAGCGCGGAGCTGCTGCCACCGCGATAGGTGCTTTCAGTCTGCAACCAGGCATCGCGCGCCGTGTCTGCTTCCTGGCGACGGGCCTGGTATTCGCGGTACAGGTCGCGCACGCTGTTGAATGCCTGGGTCCATCCCAGCTGCGCGGCGCGTTCGACCACCGTCTTGTGCTGCCGGGCCTCGTTGAGCGCGGCATTGGCTTCGTCGACGCGGGCGTGGAATACACCTTTGTCCCAGATGGGAAGCGTAAAGGTGAGCAATACCTGGCCACCGGCCTTGCTGCCAATGTTGTATGGCGCCGGATTACCCGCCCCGCCCCATTGCTTGCCGAGATCCGCCTCCAGCCCCACATGGGCGCGGCGGCCAGCGCGTGTCGCCTCCAGATCCGCCTGGCTGGCGCGCACGGCGGCATCGGACTGCTCGATGTCCGGCGTGGTCAGCCAGGGCTGCTCGGCGCGCTGGGCCGGCGGCCGCGGGTCCGGCAGCGGCGCAACTGACAGCGGACCGTCCGGCGCCCGGCCCAGCAGATCGTTGAGCGTGGTACGCGCCTGTTCCCGGTCCCGTTCGGCGGCAGCGAGGTCGGCCTGCGCGGCGGCAATGCGTTGCTGCGTACGCAGCGCGTCGCTGGCCACCCCCTGCCCGACATTCTGGCGCGCCCGCACCACGGCCAGGTAGGACTGCAGGCGTTCGATCGCGCGCCGGCGCAGATCGCGCGCCGCGTCGTCCATCAGCATGCGCCCATAGGTGATGCGCACGGCCTGATCCACGTCGCGCACCGACACCTTGTAGCCGGCGGCGGAGGCATCGACCTCTGCCTCGCCACGCTTGATCCCGGCGCGCAACTCCCCGCCCGCGTACAACGGCGTTTGCAGCAGGATGCGCGTCAGCGCGTCATTGCTGGCATAGGCCTGCGGTGCGCCGCCATGCAGGTCGCCGTCCAGTGACAGGCTCGGATACAGCGCGCCACGGGCCTGCTGCACGCGGGCCTGTGCCTGCAGCAGCTGGTACTGCGCCACTGGCAGCTGCGCGTTGGCGCTATGAGCCTCGGCAAGCGCCTGATCCAGCGTGATGGGATCCGTGTGGGGCGCTGCAGTCTGCGCCACCACCGCGGCGCTGGTCAGCGCACACAGGATGAACAGCGCGGATTGCCTGCGCGCGTGGCGCATGGGGTGGCTCATGCTCGCTCTCCGGAATGGAACGTGACGGTGAATCGTGTGCCCACACCCGGAGCACTGTCGGCTTCGATACGCCAGCCGAGACGCTCGCAGATGCGTCGCACCAGATACAGACCCAGACCGAGACCGCGACTGTCCGATCCGCGGTAGCGCCGCTCGAAGATGCGCGAGAGGTCCTCGGGCGCAATGCCCGCGCCCGTGTCGCGTACCACGAGCCGCGCGGTACTGAGTTCGACCTCTATCAGGCCCTGCTCGGTGAAATTTATCGCGTTGAGCAGCAGGTTGCTGATCACGCAGGCCGCCATGCCGGGCGGCACGGTCAACATTGTCGGCTCGACACGCACGTCCAGGCCCACGCCCTTGCCTTCGACCAGGACACGGGCCGTGTCGACGGCTGCACACACGATCTCGTCCAGCGAACAGGGTCGGGCCTCCGGACTGCCTTCACGCGCCAGGTACAGCAGCGCCTCGATCAACGCATGCATGTCGCGACAGGCCCGCCGGATACGCTGCACCCGCTCGCGCGCTTCCGCGGACAGGTCCGGTTCCTCTTCCAGCAGCTCGGCGGCGCTGGAGATGACGGACAGCGGGGTGCGCAACTCGTGACTCGCGTCTTCGGTGAACGCCTGCTCGCGCTCCAGCACCTGCTCCAGGCGGGCTACATAGCCGTCGAAGGCGCTGGCAATCACGCCCACTTCGCGGTCGGCGAAATGGCCATGCAGGCGGCTGCCGCGCCGGCGCGGATCCAGCGCCGAGACCTCTTCCGCCAGTTCGGTAACCGGCCGCAACACCGCTCTGGCCAGCAGCGTGGCGACCAGTGCCGCCAGCGCCAGCGCGACGAGCCCGGCCACGACCGCCACCGTTGTGACGCCCCTTTCGATGGCCTCGACGTGCCTGGTGTCCAGCAGCAAATACAGCCGTGCGCCGGACACATCCTGCCGTGCCACATAGTAGGTGCCGGCGCCAATCCGCACGTCCTCGTGCAACCCGGCAGACAGTGCCGCGAGAGCCGACGGCAGGCCCGCGGCATCCTGCGCGTCGCGCACCACGTACCCGCTGAGCCCACCGGCCGACGGCGGGGGCCGTTCGGGGTTGCGCGCGATATCCGTGGCGAATTCCTGCATCTCGCGCACCAGGGTCCGGTGCAGCATCTCGCCTTCCAGAATCTCGATGAACTGGTGGACCGTGAAACCGAAGGTCACGCACAGCAGCAGCACCACGGCAAACATGGCGAGCAGAAAGCGCGCGCGCAGCGTCAACCTAGACATCATCGTCGCAGGCGAGCCGGTAGCCGATGCCGTGTACCGTCTGGAGAAGCCGGGTCTCACCCGCGCCATCAATGGCCGCGCGCAGTGCGTGCACGTGCCCGCGCAGCGCCGCGTCGCTTTGCGGCGGATCCCCACCCCAGATGGTGCGTTCGATCTGCGCCCGCGTGACCACCCCCGGCGCGGCCCGCATGAGCTGTTCGAGCAGACGCAACGCGGTGGGGGCGAGCTCGATACGGCGGCCGCCGCGGCGCACGATCAACGTGTGTGGATCGAGGCTCAGGTCGGCGACTTCCAGCACCGTCCCGGCGTCGGACTGGCGACGTTTCAGGGCCTTCAGTCGCGCCAGCAGCTCGGGAAGCGAGAACGGCTTGGTGAGGTAGTCATCGGCACCCGCGTCAAAGCCCCTGAGTTTATCCATCTCGGTATCCCGCGCCGTCAACATCAGGATCGACAGATCCCGATGCGCGCCCTCCCGCAGACGCTGACACAGGGCGAGCCCGTCCATGCCGGGCAGCGTGAGGTCGAGAATCAACGCGTCGTAGGGATTGGATGCCGCCAGGCGCAAGCCGGTTCGCCCATCGCGGGCATGATCGACGACCTGCCCCCGCGAGAGCAGGAACTCGCTGATATTGGCGGCCAGATCGGCGTTGTCCTCGACAAGCAGGATGCGCACCTGGCGCACTTTACCAGCCGCATCGTTAGGAAAACGTAAGCGCGAACCAGCCCGTCAAGGATCGATTTCAATCACGCGTTGAACGCGTCGTGAAAGAAAAGGGCCGCCGTCTCACGACGGCGGCCCTTCCATTACGCGGCAGTCTGCAGGATCAGAACTTGCGTTCGACCGACACGGCATAGGTCCGCGGCATGCCGGGCACGCCGGTGACCACGCCGAGCGAGGTCGTGATGTCGCTGACCGACTGGTAGTAGTACTTGTCGAAGAGGTTGCGGACCTCGAGCGCCACCTTCCAGTTGTCGTTATTGTTCCAGCCGAGGAAACGGGCATTGGCGAGGAAGTAACCCGGGATCCTGCGCCCAGAAGGTGTTTTCGGCGTTCGTATAGAGCTTGCCCTGATACGACCCGTCCAGGCGCACGGAGATCGAACCGGATTCGATCGGATGGTCGTACTGGGCGCCCACCGAATAGGTGATCTTGGGCGTATAGGGCGTGATGCCGTCGCCGGGAATGGCGCTGCCCACCAGATTGCCGCCGCGTCGGTCGGGGTGGTGTACTTGAAGTCGAGGTAGCTGATGCTGCCGTCGAACGAGAAACCGTCGACCGGGTAGATCGAGGCTTCAAGTTCGAGGCCCTTCATGTCCGCCGAGCCGATGTTGGCGGGCCGCAGGCACGGGGACGGCAGCGACGATTCCGGACAAACCAGCTTGCCGAGAATGATGTCCTTGTATTTGTTAAGGAAGCCCGCACCGTTCAGGCGCACGCGGCGGTCGAAGCAGGTCGGCCTTGAAACCCGCTCTCATAGGTGGTGAGGGTTTCCGGATTGAACGGCAGCTGCCTGGTCGGCAACGAACGGGCGCGGGATTCACGCCGCCGCCCTTGAAGCCGGTTGAACCGACGCATAGGCCAGGAATCTGGTCCGAAAAGCGATAATCGGTGACCACGCGCTAATCCCATGCGATCGCCCCGGAAGCTGCCGGTCACATTGTAAATGCCGGCGAGCAGGCAGTTGGGCTGAGTGAACAGCGGCGCAAGCGATTCGGATCCGGGATCGTGCCGTCCGGATTGCGACGGAAATAGGTGTAATCCTTCTCGTCCTTGGTGTAGCGCAGACCGCCGGTGACGCTCATCGCCTCGGTCGGGTGCATCGTCACCGTGCCGAACACCGCCTTGGTGGTGCTGGGCGTGGTGTCCGGGCCGTGCAGGAAGTCGATCGTCGCGGACGCCACGTAGTTCAGATCGACGCGGGCGGTATATGTGCCCTTCTGCTTCAGATAGAAGCCGCCGACGGTGCCTTCGAGAAATCCTTGAGTCGTCTTGAAATTTAGGCGGACTTCCGAAGCTGAACGCATGGTGATTCAGTTGGTTGTCGAGCTGCGCAACCGGGATCGGCGTGGCGTCCTGATCCTGGCCGAATTTCGACTTATATTTGCGATACGAACCGATGTAGACCAGGTTGCACGTTGTCACTGAGTGGTCGCTCGTCGTTATCGATGGAGCCCGAGCCCTGAAACTTGGTGATTCCGGCAGCGCGAAATAGGGCTTGAACGGTGCCTGGGTGGTCGGCGCCATCGCATCCAGGAAGTTCGAATAGCTGACGAAACGCGGATCGTAGCCCAGCAGATTGCCGCCCGTGTCGCAGCTGTAAGGCGCCGGCGGGAACGAACGCGCATGATCATGTTGACCGGGTTGCCGTCCTTGCCGACCAGCCACGGGTTGGCGTAGGTCGGCGGCGGGAACGAGGACAGGAGCCGAGACGCACCGGTCGAATTGGGGTCGAAGGTGGTGCCACGCCGGAGCGATCGCGCCAGCCGCCAGCAGTACCACCGGGATGGCTTCGTTTCTCTCACGGGTGTAGTCGCCCGAAATGTTGACTTCGACGCTGATCGTTCGGCGTCCAGCGCAGCGCGGCGCGACCGGCGGGACGTTCTCGCCACCCATCGTCTGATAGTCGGAATTGCCGCTCCCGCGTGAGTTGTTGCCGACATTCACGTTCGAATTGGGATGCGTCTGGCCATAGTCGAGCATGGCGACGTAACCGTCGTGCTCCGCGACTCATCCCCGACACGCGCATTGCCAGATTATCGGTAATCTCGAAATCGGCCATGCCGCGCACGTTCAGCTCGTTATACGAACCGTATGAAACCCTCAGTGACCCCGAACCGTCGCCCTTCGGCTTGGCGCTGAACAGCTTGATCGCGCCGCCGATCGAGTTCTTGCCCGCCAGGGTGCCCTGCGGGCCGCGCAGGATTTCCACGCGGTCGAGATCGATCAGTTCGAGCAGCGAGCTCGACAGTGTCGGAATGTAGACATCGTCGACATAGATGCCGACGCCGGGATCGAGCGCGTAGTTGAAATCGGTCTGGCCGACGCCGCGGATGAAGGCGATGAGGCCGGAACCGCCGTTCTGCGGTTGCGGTCGCAGCGTACACGTTCGGCGCCTGCGCGGCGACTTGCGAAATGTCGGTCTGGCCGCGCTTCTCGAGCATTTCGGCGTTGACCGCGGTGATCGCGATCGGCGTGTCCTGCAGGTTCTGCGCGCGGAACTGCGCAGTGACGACGATTTCCTGCAATTCATCATCGGACGACTTCTTCTGCTCGTCCGCTGCAAACACCACAGGAATGAATGCTGAACAAACAAGCGAGATGGCAGCCGCCCTGAGCATGGGCGACCTGAACTTAGACAACATGGCGAGACCCCCGAGGTTGTTTCTCAATTCCCTGTCAACAGTTTCCAACAGCAATCACTGCTATTACACCTCGGGCGAGTATGAGGGTTCGCATAGGGAACGGCCAAGCGATAACGTTTTATGTATTTCTTGAATGGCGTTCCAAGAGCCCCGGGTCGACCACCGGAGTGCTCACAGCCACTGGCCAGTTGCCTTGCAGAATGCAAGGTACTCGAGTTCCTCATCGGTCGAGCTCCGCCCCAGCGTCTCGTTTCTGTGCGGGAAGCGGCCGAAGCGCGCCACGACATCCAGGTGTTTGCGGCCCCACTCGACGTTGAGCTTTGCCGCCGGCAGCAGGTGCGGCGGCGCCCGCAACGCGTTCAGCGTGACCAACCGCAGGCCGCGGCGCTGATCCTCGAAGTTCTCCGCATGGCAGAACGGCATGGCGGCGAACACATGCTCCAATGTACCGAAGCCCTTGAACGCCGACGCGTCGTAGCCGTCGCGAGCCAGCTCCAGCGCCTTGTCGTCGTGCGAAAACGCTTCGGGCTTGCCGCGATACAGATTTCGCGAGAACTGATCGAGCAGGACGATCAGCGCGAGAGTTCCGCGGGGAGTCCGCGCCCAGTCTGCCAGCTCTCCCCGGCGCGCCCGCTCGAGCAGTGCGCCGAACCGCTCGCGTATCTGCTGGTCGAGGTCGGGTCCCCCGCCGTACCAACGGCCCATGCGGGCCAGTGCGTCCTCCGAAGTCGCAGGCTCGGTGGAGAACCAGAACTGGAGAATGTCTTGCGGTGATGACACGCCGGCATTCTAGCGGCCCGGCCTGAGGATTTGCCGCGCCAGCGTCGCGATCAGCCACTCCTGGAGCTCCTGCCGGCTCCATCCGTTCTCGACGACGAACAGCCGGTAGACGTCCGGCCCGCTCATGGCCCACAACAGGTCGGTTGCCCGTCTGGCAGTGACGCCGCGAGCCAAACTGCCCGCGCGTTCCCATTCGGCCGCCAGCCTCGACTGCGCCTTGCGCCGGCGGGCCTCGCCTTCGTTCCACATCGCCACAAGGTCCGGATCCACGCCGGAGACGGTTCTAACCAGTGATATCAACTCGATGCTGTCCGCGTAGAAGCGGACATTGAAGGCTATCCCCGCCTCCAGCTGGCGCAGCGGCTGGCCGGCGGCGGCCTGCAGTTCTGCCGCCAGCGCGGCGGGGTCCGCCCGCCCGGCCATGTCGTCCAGCAGTGCGAACAGGATTCCCTGCTTGGAGCCGAACACCGCGTAGACCGTCGGCGCCGCCACCCCTGCCCTGGTCGCGATCGCGTCGATCGTGGTTGCAGCAAATCCAGTGGACAGGAACAGCTCGCGGGCGCAGGCCACGATGCGGGACCTGGTCTGCTGCGCCTGCTGCTGCCGACGCGGCGATTGATAGACGCGTTTCTTGACCGGCTTCATTTGGATATATTACGCTATATTGAATCTAAATACATATCCCGGAACTTCTTCCGGGCAAAGGATGCGCACAGCCATGAACGGATATTCAATCGCCCTGTTCTGCCATCTTGCCTCGCTGTTGCTGGCAACCGCCGCCGCCACCCACACCACGTCCCTTGCCATCGGCCTGCGCTCCTGCGCCGATGCCGGGCGCGCCATCCGCCGGCTGCGAGCGATCCTGGGCACCGTGCGGCTGTTCCCGGTGGCCGTATGCGGCCTGCTCGCCAGCGGCGGCTACATGGTCCACCTGGCCTGGAGCTGGACCGACCCCTGGCTGGTGGCCTCCATCATCGGACTGGCTCTCATCCTGTTGCTGGGCCCGGGCATCGAGGGGCGGCGCAACCGCAAACTGCAGCACGAGCTGGAAACGGCCGGCCTGTCCGGGAGGGCGCGTGAGATGGTGCGTGACCCGGTGGCCTGGTGCGCGAAGATGACCACGCACACGCTGCTGCTGGCCATCATCTTCCTGATGACGATAAAGCCCGGCGCAGCCGATTCCATCGCGCTGCTGGTGGCCGCGATGCTGGCAGGCGTCGCGGCCGGCCTGCCGTTCTCGCGCAGGCCTGTGGATGCCACCCTGTCAATCGACACAGGCGACGCCGGACACGCTGGTTGAAAGCGCAAATCGCGGCGAGGCCGGCATGCGGCCTCGGCCACTTTCCAGTCCACTGCCAACGTCATACGCAACGGAGTAGTCTGCACGGGCACGGATACTCAATCGCCTGACAGGTCGGGGTAGCGGACGGGGGAAAGAATCAAGTGTCAGCGCACGCGCGTCCCGTATCCGTCGTCCGCCACATCGTGGACATCAGGCGCCTGAACCTCCTACTGCTCACACGCTGGACGATCCCGCGGGTGGAGATGCAGATCGAGGGGCTTGCGCCAGTGGTCGTGCAACACGCGCAACATCGTTTCACGCGCATGTCCGAATCGTGCAATTGCCTGCTCGGCATTCTGCTGGCGGCGGCAACCCTGCTGGGCCGTTCGTACATGAGCTGGGCGTCGATCCAGAGATCGATATGGACCTCGGGGCAGATCTGGCAGCACATGCTGCTGATAGCGCTGTCGGCACTGTATGCCGGACTGATTGGCTGGATGCTCCAGGCGGCCTGGACGCGCTTGCGGCTGATGCGGGTCCTGCATGGACTGCGGCATCAGCTTGTTACCGGCAAAGTGACCCACGAACCGGCGCGCTATGCGGGCCGGGTATCGGCAGAACCGGCCGCCAGGGCACATGCCCATACCGCGGATGGCGCCGGGACACAGGACAGTCGCGCGCCGCACTCACTGCCGCGTCATCAACGCCCGCGGGTGGTAGTACGCAATGCCCCCGACAAATACCGACTGGCCATTCATCTGTTCACCCACTGGACCCTGCCTCGCGTCGAGATCGGCATCGAGGGCGCCGCCCAGCTTGATGTACAGCGCGCGCAGCACCGCATCGCGCAACTTTCCCAGACCTGCAACTGCGTGCTCGCCGCATGCCTGGCGGCGGCCACACTCCTCGTTGGCTCGACCCTCGTGGTGTGGAAGTCGAACGCGCAATGGCAGTGGTGGGCCCCGGTGAGCTGGGGCCCCCTGGGATCGGTGCTGGTGGCAACGCTGTGCGCGGCATTGCTGGGCATGACCATCGAAATGATATGGACGCGGGTCAGGGTGATGCTGGCGTTGCATGGCGTGCGGCATCGGTTGGGCACCTGAAACGCTACTCGGGAACGGCCTCCCCCGAGCCGCCCAGTTCGGCCGGGAAGTCCTTCAACTTCGGCAGACCGTCCTTCATCGGCAGCACGGTCTCGGCATAGTTCACGTGCACGGCCGCCTTGAAGGGCACGCCGGGTATGGTGGCGGCGTAGACGTCTGTCAGCCCGAAGGTCGGGTGCTCGGTCAGCACGTGCCCGCCACACTTCGTGCAGAACTTGCGGTCGCTGGTGGGATGCTTGGCGTATCCGCCCAGGAACTGCGCGCCCCTGGTAATGCGCACGTTGTCCGGCTTCCACAGCGTGAACGCATTGACCGGACCAGCGGACCACGACCGGCACCAACTGCTACAGTTTCCGAACCGGCGGGCCCACCGGGAACGACGGCGACTGCCGGGTGATCGATTGAGGGTCGCCGCCTCCGGCGAGCCTCGTTGCACGAATAGCGAAGAAGCTTTGAGCGCACTATTCGCTCTGTTAGTCTCCAGCTCTCACAGGGCTACGCGAGACCGACATGCAGCGTAGGGATTTCCTCGGCGCCGTGGCCGCGACCGGTGTCGCAGCAGGCTGGCCCGGGCTGGCATCGACGGCGCAGGCGGATGAACGACGCCCGAACGCGCGCCGCGGCCGTCTCAAGCAGGCGCTGTGGGCCATCAACTTCCAGCAGGCGGGCAAGTCCACGCCCGACGACCCGGAAGCCAAGCGCAAGGCGCTCAACCACATGTGCGAAACCGCGATGCGCTTGGGCGCGTACGGTTTCGACCTGCTGCCGGAAGCCTCCTGGCCGATGCAGCGCAGCTACGGTCTCACGCCCACGCTTGCCGGTCCGGGCGGCATAGACTTCGAAACCGGCATTATCCATACAGAGGCAAACGAGGCGCAGCTGGCGGGACTGATCGCCCAGGCCAAAGTCTGCGCGAAAGCCGACGTCCGCCGCGTCGCCTTCAACGCCGGACAACGACGCGGCCTGAGTTACGCCAAAGCCGCCGACAACGCCGTGGCGCTGCTCAACCGCGCGAAGGACACTTTCGAACGGCTGAACGTCACGCTGTGCATGGAAAACGTCAACGATCGCCGCGGCAAGAACGCCCGGCTCGGCCGTCAGGACATGGTTTTCGGCCACTGGGACTGGGGCATGGAGGTGGTCACGCGCGTCGACTCGCCACACATCAAGCTGCTGTGCGACATCTACCACCTGCAGATCATGGACGGTGACGTGACCACCCGCATCCGCGAATCGATCGGCCACATCGGTCATTTCCACGTGGCCGGCGTGCCGACCAGGTCGGAGCCGGACGCCGAGCAGGAACTGAACTACCACTACATCGCGCAGGTCATCGCATCACTGCCCTACGACGGTTACGTCGCCCACGAATGGCGGCCGCACCCCGGGCACGACCCGGTCGAGGCAATCAGGCAGGCGCTGGCCGTGATGGACGTGTAGCGGCGCAGCGCCAACCAGTCAGTGCGCCAGCGGATCTGGCCGGACCTGGAACTTGACGATCTTGCCCGTGGTCCCCTTGCCACCTTCGATGTGCCAGACCAGGTGGGTACCGTAGTTGGCATACAGGCCGCGCGTCTTCCAGCCGCCATCCACGTCATCGATACGCGCATCCATGCCGCGCGAATAGAAGCCCAGCGGATACGGCACGCGCAAGCGGGTCCACTTGCCGGTGTCGGGATTCAGCGCGACCAGCGAGTCCGACCATGAGCCGTTGATGATCGGCGTGTCCTTGCCCAGGCCCATCACGTTGTGCTGGTCCACCCACCCGTAGTAATGGAAGTCCGCGCCATCGTCGGTGTTCTTCATCTTCGGGCCGGGCACCTTCCAGACTTTCCAGCCCTGCGCACATTGCTCGCCCTTGTCCGTACCCGGGCCGTTGAACACGGTGCACTTGCTGCGGTCGAACCTGGCGAACCCCGAGGACGCCGCCATGGCCACCCATGGATGGCCCTTGCTGTCGATGTCGATGCCACGCGGGTCGAGTGAACCCTTGGGGACCTCGTACACTTCCGTGATGCAGGTTTCGGGCGGGTTGTTGCCGCGGTCCAGTCGCATGATGTAGCCGGGATAGTCCTCGGATGCCCCCCATACGACGTTGCCGTTGCCGGGATCGGGTATCACCGAATACATGTTGTGACGCACTTCGGTATCCAGCTTCGGATCCGGGTGCTCGGCATCGGGCGGGTTCCAGGGTTTGGTGATCCTGCCGTCGCCGTTGGTGTCGACAACCTGCGGACACCAGCCCACGGCCTTCTGCTCGTCGTGCGTCAGGTCGTACAGCCGGGTATTGATCCAGCCGAAAGTCGGGCCTATCAGTTCGTTGAAATACAACGTGTTGTCAGGATCGGACGCAAACTGCAGGTGGTGCGTGCTGAAGCAGGTTTCGATCAGATTGAATTTCCCGGTCCTGGGATCGAAGACCGACGCCTGGCGGGCACTGAAACCCAGCGGATCGTACTTTGCATACTTGTTGTCGGAACCTTTCTGGCACCAGGCGGGCTCGTCGTTGCGGATCTTGGAGGTCATCCACACGCGGCCGTCCGGACCGATCATCGGGTTGTGCGGGTCGGCGGGATTCTCCAGGCCCCACAGGTATTCCATGCCCCAGAAATTGGAAGGCTTGGCAGGTGGGGGAAAACGCGACCTGACCTCGCGGGGATCTTCGCGTGTGGGGATGATGTACTTGTAGGAATCGTTGGTGACCGGGTCGACAGCCTCCAGTGCGCCATGCCCCGCCGACACCGCATAGATGGGCCCGTAGGCATTGACGGTGGGATCGTTCTTGTCCGTTGAAATCTCGTCATGCATGAAGTCCTGCGGACCGCCGATGTCCCACAGCGTGATCACGATATTGCGTTCGACGCCGCTCGGCCGCGGCGGACTGGGCGGCACGGCACCGGCCCGGATTCCACGTGTCCAGTCGGCCATCATCTTCGCCATTGCGTCCTTGCCGAACTTCAGGAAGGTGGCCTGCATGTTGCTGCCCCGCACGCCCAGCGAGGTGCGATAGACCCAGGCTTCCTCGTCGTTCTTGAAACTCAGGTTCTTCATGTCATCGAGCGTGCGCGTGACCTTGGTGCCGAGCTCGTGACAGAAGCCGCAGCCGGACTTGAAGTCATGGACGAACTGACTCTGGCTGCGGATGCTGGGCAGAAAGCCGTTGCCGCCGGAGGCCACGGGGCCGGTGCCGGGGAATTTGTCGGCCGTCGGAAAGTCGATCAGCGACACCCAGTAGTTGCCCGGATAGATCTGCGCGGCTTCCTGGGGCGAGGAGGCATTCTCCACCTTCAATTCCATGTTCCGGTCGCCGGGGCGCCCTTCGGTCCTGCCCGAATCCTTCAGACCGTAGCCGCGTACCCACACGTCGTAGGTGGCTTGCGGCAACTGGGGCAGGGTGAAATTGCCGTTGTCATCGGTAACCACGATCTTGACGAAGGGCGTGTTCGTCTCGTGGGTCTGGGCGATGACCCAGACGCCGGCTTCGGGTCCCCTGGCGCCGATGACGTGCCCCGTGATGTATCCGTCCGGATAACTGCGTCGCGCGGACCCGGCGCCTGGGCCGAGGCCATCGCGCAGACCAGCAGCGATAGCAGCGCGATGGAAGCTGACAGCGGTTTCTTCTTCATGGTGCCTCCCCTGACCCCTGAAAGGTGGCGATAAACAGGAAATTCGAAGCGCATGCGCGAGGCGTGCGATGGACCCTATGTTGGCCGAAAAACACAAAGGGCGCACCAGCTCCCGCCAGTGCGCCCCCGATTCTGCGCAAAGGGCCGCTGTTGCGAGCCGGCGCCTTAGGCGTCCGACTCTTCGCTTACCGGCGTGTCCTCGGCATCGACCACGCCACCGCTCACATCCACGTAGCCGCGGCGGTTCGCCTCGGTGATCTTCTGCCGACGGTGCTCGTGGGCCGCGAAACCCGTGCCCGCCGGAATCAGACGGCCGACGATGACGTTTTCCTTCAGGCCGCGCAGATCGTCCTTCAGGCCCCGCACCGCGGCTTCGGTCAGCACGCGGGTGGTTTCCTGGAAGGAAGCCGCCGAGATGAACGACTCGGTCGCCAGCGAGGCCTTGGTGATACCCAGCAACACCGGCAGCAGCGCCGCCGCTTCCTTGCTGTCGGACCTGGCCGCATCGTTGATGTCCAGCGCCCGGGCGCGATCCAGCTGTTCGCCACGCAGCAGCGAGGTATCGCCGGCGGCCAGCACCTCGGTCTTGCGCAGCATCTGCCGGATGATCACCTCGATGTGCTTGTCGTTGATCTTCACGCCCTGCAGGCGGTAGACCTCCTGGATCTCGCGCACGAGGTAATTGGCCAGCGCCTCCACACCCTGCAGGCGCAGGATGTCATGCGGGTTCGGCTCGCCATCGGCGATGACCTCGCCACGCTGCACCTGCTCGCCCTCGAAGACGTTGAGCTGGCGCCACTTCGGGATCAGCTCCTCGTACTTCTCGCCGTCATCACCGGTGATGACCAGACGGCGCTTGCCCTTGGTCTCCTTGCCGAAGCTCACCGTACCGGTGCGCTCGGCCAGGATGGCCTGGTCCTTGGGCTTGCGGGCCTCGAACAGGTCCGCGACGCGCGGCAGACCGCCGGTGATGTCGCGGGTCTTCGAGGACTCCTGCGGAATGCGCGCGATGATGTCGCCCACCGAGATCTTGGCACCGTCGGAGAGGTTGATCAGTGCGCCGGTCGGCAATGCGTACACGGCCGGGATTTCGGTGTTACCGAAGGTAACTTCCTTGCCTTTCGCATTGACCAGCTTGATGGTTGCCTTGAGCTCCTTGCCACCGCGCTGCTTGGAGTCCAGCACCACGATGGAGGACAGACCGGTGACTTCATCGACCTGGCTCGTGACGGTGAGACCGTCGACGAACTCCTGGAACTTGAGGAAACCGGCCACTTCGGAGACCACCGGATGGGTGTGCGGATCCCAGGTGGCCACGATCTGGCCGCCCTTCACCTTGTCGTGCTCCTTGGCGTTGACCATGGCGCCGTAGGGGATCTTGTAGCGCTCACGCTCGCGGCCGTAGGCATCCACAACGCCCAGCTCGCCAGAGCGTGACACCACCACCAGGTGACCCTTCTCGTGCTGCACGGACTTGATGTTGTGGAAGCGCAGCGTGCCCTCGTTGCGGATCTCCACACTGGAGGCAGCGGCCGCACGCGAGGCGGCGCCACCGATGTGGAAGGTACGCATGGTCAGCTGCGTGCCGGGCTCACCGATCGACTGCGCGGCCATGACGCCGACCGCCTCGCCGATGTTGATGATGCGGCCACGCGCCAGGTCTCGACCGTAACAGCTGGCGCAAACGCCGTAGCGGGTCGCGCAGGTGATGGGCGAACGCACCAGCACCTCGTCCACGCTCTCCTGCTCCAGCACGCGCACCTTGTCCTCGTCGATCAGGGTACCGGCCGGATACAGCACCGTGTCGGTGCCGGGCTTGACCACGTCGGCCGCCACGGTGCGACCCAGCACGCGCTCGCCCAGGCCCTCGACCACGTCACCGCCCTCGACCAGCGGCGCCATTGTCAGGCCCTCGCTCGTGCCGCAATCCACTTCCGTGACCACCAGGTCCTGGGCCACGTCCACCAGGCGGCGGGTCAGGTAACCGGAGTTGGCGGTCTTCAGCGCGGTGTCGGCCAGACCCTTGCGGGCGCCGTGCGTCGAGATGAAGTACTGCTGGACGTTCAGGCCTTCGCGGAAGTTGGTGGTGATCGGCGTCTCGATGATCGAGCCGTCCGGCTTGGCCATCAGGCCGCGCATGCCGGCCAGCTGGCGGATCTGCGCCGCGCTGCCGCGCGCGCCCGAGTCGGCCATCATGAAGATGGAGTTGAAGGACTTCTGGCGGTGCGTCTTGCCCTTGCTGTCGACGACCTCCTCGGTACCGAGCTTCTCCATCATCGCCTTGGCGACCTGGTCGTTGGCGCGCGACCAGATATCGACGACCTTGTTGTAGCGCTCGCCGTTGGTCACCAGACCCGAGGCGTACTGGTCCTGGATCTCCTTCACCTCGGCGTCGGCCGTGGCGACGATCTTCACCTTCTGCGTCCGGGATCACGATGTCGTCGATGCCGAAGGACATGCCCGAACGCGTGGCGTACTGGAAGCCCGTGTACATGAGCTGGTCGGCGAAGATCACCGTCTCCTTCAGGCCGAGCTGCGCGGTAGCAGGTGTTGATCAGCCCGGAGATGGCCTTCTTGGTCATGTCGGCGGTTGACCAGGTCGAAGGACAGGCCCTTCGGCAGGATCTCCGACAGCAGCGCGCGGCCGACGGTCGTGTCCACGATGCGGCCCTTCTCGGCACCGAGCTTGCCGTCCTCGCCAGCTCGTGCTCGACGATGCGCACCTTCACGCTGGCCTGCAGGTCGACCGCCGGCCCTCGTAGGCGCGGTGCACCTCGTGCACGTCGCTGAAGAACATGCCCTCGCCCTTGTCACCGACCCGCTCGCGCGTCATGTAGTACAGGCCCAGCACGACGTCCTGCGACGGCACGATGATCGGATCGCCGTTGGCGGGCGAGAGGATGTTGTTGGACGACATCATCAGCGCGCGCGCCTCGAGCTGCGCTTCCAGCGACAGCGGCACGTGCACGGCCATCTGGTCGCCGTCGAAGTCGGCGTTGAAGGCCGTGCAGACCAGCGGATGCAGCTGGATGGCCTTGCCTTCGACCAGCACCGGCTCGAAGGCCTGGATGCCGAGGCGGTGCAGCGTCGGCGCGCGGTTCAGCAGCACCGGATGCTCGCGGATCACCTCCTCGAGGATGTCCCAGACCTCCGGCCCCTCGCGCTCGACCAGCCGCTTGGCGGCCTTGATGGTCGAGGCCAGTCGCCGCGGATCTGCAGCTTCTGGAAGATGAACGGCTTGAACAGCTCCAGCGCCATCTTCTTCGGCAGGCCGCACTGGTGCAGGCGCAGCGTCGGGCCGACCACGATGACCGAACGGCCCGAGTAGTCGACGCGCTTGCCCAGCAGGTTCTGGCGGAAGCGGCCCTGCTTGCCCTTGATCATGTCGGCCAGCGACTTCAGCGGGCGCTTGTTGCGTGCCCGTGATGGCGCGGCCGCGGCGGCCGTTGTCCAGCAGCGCGTCCACCGACTCCTGCAGCATGCGCTTCTCGTTGCGCACGATGATGTCCGGCGCGTTCAGCTCCAGCAGCCGGCGCAGGCGGTTGTTGCGGTTGATGACGCGGCGGTACAGGTCGTTAAGGTCCGAGGTCGCGAAGCGGCCGCCGTCCAGCGGCACCAGCGGCCGCAGGTCCGGCGGCAGCACCGGCAGCACGGTCAGCACCATCCACTCGGGCTTGTTGCCGGACTCCAGGAAGGACTCCAGCAGTTTCAGCCGCTTGGACAGGCGCTTGAGCTTGGTCTCGGAGTGAAGTCGCCGCCCATCTCCTCGCGCACCTTGGCGGTTTCGGCGGCCAGGTCGATGCTGGTCAGCAGCTCGTGGACCGCCTCGGCGCCCATGCGCGCGTCGAACTCGTCGCCGTGCTGCTCGATGGCCTCGAGGTACCTCTCGTCCGTGAGCAGCTGCCCGCGCGTCATCTCCGTCATGCCCGGATCGATGACCACGAAGGCCTCGAAGTACAGCACGCGCTCGATTTCGCGCAGCGTCATGTCCAGCATCAGGCCGATGCGGACGGGCAGCGACTTCAGGAACCAGATGTGCGCCACCGGGCTGGCCAGCTCGATGTGGCCCATGCGCTCGCGACGCACCTTGGCCTGCGTGACTTCGACGCCGCACTTCTCGCACACCACGCCGCGGTGCTTCAGGCGCTTGTACTTGCCGCACAGGCACTCGTAGTCCTTCACCGGTCCGAAGATCTTGGCGCAGAACAGGCCGTCGCGCTCCGGCTTGAAGGTGCGGTAGTTGATGGTCTCCGGCTTCTTCACCTCGCCGTACGACCAGGACCTCACCAGCTCCGGCGACGCCAGTCCGATCCTGATCGAGTCGAAGTCCTCGACCGGAGCCTGCTGCTTGAAGAGCTTCAGTAGATCTTTCATATGTAGTTACTCCTGGCCCGGACCTCAGTCCTGCTCCAGCTCCATGTTGATGCCGAGCGAGCGGATCTCCTTGACCAGCACGTTGAAGGACTCGGGCATGCCCGCCTTCATCTCGTGGTTCCCGTCCACGATTGTCCTTGTACATCAGCGTCCGGCCGGTCGTGTCGTCCGACTTGACCGTCAGCATTTCCTGCAACGTGTACGCGGCGCCGTAGGCCTCCAGCGCCCAGACCTCCATCTCGCCGAAGCGCTGGCCGCCGAACTGCGCCTTGCCGCCCAGCGGCTGCTGCGTGACCAGGCTAGTACGGACCCGTGGAGCGGCGCGTGCATCTTGTCGTCGACCAGGTGGTTCAGCTTCAGCATGTACATGTAGCCGACCGTGATCTGGCGATCGAAGTGCTCGCCGGTGCGGCCGTCGAACAGTCCGTCTGGCCGGACTGGTCGGCAGGTCGGCCAGTCTCCAGCAGCTTCTTGATCTCGGCCTCCGCTGGCGCCGTCGAACACCGGCGTCGCGATCGGCACGCCCTTCGTCAGGTTCTGCGACAAGTTCGTGACTTCGGCGTCGCTGAGCGACTTGATGTCCTCGCCCTGGCCGCCGGTGCTGTTGTAGACCTGGTCGAGGAAGCCGCGCAGTTCGGCGGCCGAGCCTGGGCCTCGAGCATCCTGCCGATCTTCAGGCCCAGCCCCTTCGCGGCCCAGCCGAGGTGCGTCTCCAGCACCTGCCCGATGTTCATGCGCGAAGGCACGCCCAGCGGGTTCAGCACGATGTCGACCGGCGTGCCGTCCTCCAGGTAGGGCATGTCCTCGACCGGCACGATGGTGCGAGACCACGCCCTTGTTGCCGTGGCGGCCGGCCATCTTGTCGCCCGGCTGCACGCGCCGCTTCACCGCGAGGTAGACCTTCACCATCTTCAGCACGCCCGGGGCCAGGTCGTCGCCCTGCGGTGATCTTGCCGCGTCTTCTCCTCGAAGCGCTTCTCGAAGTGCTTGCGCTGCGCCTTCAGGCGCTCGGCGGTGGCCTCGAGCCGAGCTGCGGCTTCCTCGCTCTCGCAGGCGGATCTCGAACCATTCCTCGCGCGGCACTTCATCCAGGTAGGCCGCCGTCGATCTTCGTGCCGCTCTTGAGCTTGTTCGGACCACCGGCGGCCACCTTGCCCAGGATCT
Organism: uncultured Gammaproteobacteria bacterium; assembly: GCA_963812195.1. Taxonomy (GTDB): domain Bacteria; phylum Pseudomonadota; class Gammaproteobacteria; order Steroidobacterales; family Steroidobacteraceae; genus ZC4RG30. The sequence continues at coordinate 220,716 of CAWEUI010000013.1, read as the reverse complement.
GTTCGCGCACGCGCGAGAACAGGTCGTCCTCGAGGATGCGCTGCTGGTCCTGCAGGTCCTTCTTGACCTTGCTCGATCTCGGCCCGCTCGATGGACAGCGCGCGCGAGTCCTTCTCGACACCGTCGCGCGTGAACACGCGCACGTCGATCACCGTGCCGTCCATGCCGGGCGGCACGCGCAGCGAGGTGTCCTTCACGTCCGCGGCCTTCTCGCCGAAGATCGCGCGCAGCAGCTTCTCCTCCGGCGTGAGCTGCGTCTCGCCCTTGGGCGTGACCTTGCCGACCAGGATGTCGCCGGCCCGCACCTCCGCGCCGATGTAGGCGATGCCCGCCTCGTCGAGCTTGGCCAGCGCCGCATCGCCCACGTTGGGGATGTCGGCGGTGATCTCCTCCGGGCCCAGCTTGGTGTCGCGGGCGACGCAGGTCAGCTCCTCGATGTGGATCGTCGTGAAGCGGTCCTCCTGCGACCACGCGCTCGGAGATCAGGATCGAATCCTCGAAGTTGTAGCCGTTCCACGGCATGAACGCGACCAGCAGGTTCTGGCCCAGCGCCAGCTCGCCGAGGTCGCGTCGACGGACCGTCGGCCAGCACGTCGCCGCGCGCGATCACGTCACCGGTCTTCACCAGCGGACGCTGGTTGATGCAGGTGTTCTGGTTCGAGCGCGTGTACTTGGTCAGGCCGTAGATGTCCACGCCCGGCTCGCCGGCGGTGGTCTCCTCGTCGTTGACGCGCACCACGATGCGCGAGGCGTCGACCGAGTCGACCATGCCGCCGCGCTTGCGCGATCACCGTCACGCCCGAATCGATGGCCACCGGCCGCTCCATGCCCGTGCCCACCAGCGGCACCTCGGAGCGCAGCGTCGGCACCGCCTGGCGCTGCATGTTCGAACCCATCAGCGCGCGGTTGGCGTCGTCGTGCTCCAGGAACGGGATCAGCGAGGCCGCCACCGACACGATCTGCTTCGGCGACACGTCCATGTAGTTGATGCGCTCGCGCGGCATCAGCGTGAACTCGTTCTGGAAGCGGCAGGACACCAGCTCGTCGGTGAGCTTGCCCTTCGCATCCTTGGCGGCAGTTGGCCTGCGCGATCGCGAACTCGCCCTCCTCGATGGCCGACAGGTAGTCGATCTTGTCGGAGACGCGGCCGTTCTCGACCCGCCGGTACGGCGTCTCCAGGAAGCCGTACTGGTTGGTGCGCGCGTACACGGACAGCGAGTTGATCAGACCGATGTTCGGACCTTCCGGCGTCTCGATCGGGCACACCCGGCCGTAGTGGGTGGTGTGCACGTCGCGGACCTCGAAGCCGGCGCGCTCGCGCGTCAGGCCGCCCGGGCCCAGCGCGGAGACGCGGCGCTTGTGCGTGACTTCCGACAGCGGATTGTTCTGGTCCATGAACTGCGAGAGCTGCGAGGAGCCGAAGAACTCCTTCACCGCCGCGGCCACCGGCTTGGCGTTGATCATCTCCTGCGGCATCAGCGGCTCGGACTCCGCGATGGTCAGGCGCTCCTTGACGGCGCGCTCGACGCGCACCAGTCCGACGCGGAACGCGTTCTCGGCCATCTCGCCGACCGAGCGCACGCGGCGGTTGCCCAGGTGGTCGATGTCATCCACGCTGCCGTTGCCGTTGCGGATGTCGATCAGCACCTTGAGCACGTCCAGGATGTCTTCCCTGGACAGCACGCCGGAGCCTTCGATCTCCTTGCGGCCCACGCGCCGGTTGAACTTCATGCGGCCCACGGCCGACAGGTCGTAGCGCTCGGGATTGAAGAACAGGTTGTTGAACAGGTTCTCCGCCGCATCCTTGGTGGGCGGCTCGCCCGGGCGCATCATGCGGTAGATCTCCACCAGCGCTTCCAGGCGCGTCTTCGTCGGGATCGATGCGCAACGTGTCGGAGATGAACGCACCGCGGTCCAGGTCGTTCACGTACAGCGTCTGCACGTCCTTGATGCCGGCCTCGATGAGCTTCTCGACCGAAGCGGCGGTCAGCACTTCGTTGGCCTTGGCCAGGATCTCGCCGGTGTCGGAGTTCACCACGTCGTGGGCAACGATCTTGCCGTACACGTAATCGCGCGGCACGGCCAGCTTCTTCACGCCGGCCTGCTCCAGCTCGCGCACGTGGCGCGCCGTGATGCGACGGCCTTCCTCGACGATCACCTTGTCGCCGACGCGGATCTCGAAGCTGGCGGTCTCGCCACGCAGCCGCTGCGGCACCAGCTCCATGGTGGTGGAGTCCTTGCCGAGGAAGAAGGTGTTCTTCTCGAAGAACACTTCCAGGATCTCGCTCTCGTTCATGCCCAGTGCGCGCAGGATGATGCTGACCGGCAGCTTGCGGCGGCGGTCGATGCGCGCGAACACGGCGTCCTTCGGGTCGAACTCGAAGTCCAGCCACGAGCCGCGGTAGGGAATGATGCGCGCGGAGAACAGCAGCTTGCCGGAGCTGTGGCTCTTGCCGCGGTCGTGATCGAAGAACACGCCGGGCGAACGGTGCAGCTGCGAAACGATGACGCGCTCGGTGCCATTGATGACGAACGTGCCGTTGTCGGTCATCAGCGGCAGGTCACCCAGATAGACCTCCTGCTCGCGCACGTCCTTGACGGGCTTCTTGGCGCCGGGGGCCTCCTTGTCCAGCACGATCAGGCGCACCTTGACGCGCAGCGGCGCCGCGTAGGTCAGGCCCCGCAGCTGGCACTCCTTCACGTCGAATGGCGGCTCGCCGAGCCGATAGCTCACGTATTCGAGCGTGGCGTTGCCGCTGTAACTCGAAATCGGAAACACGGTCCTGAAGGCCGCATGCAGGCCGATGTTGACGCGCTCACTCTCTGCCACGTTCTCCTGCAGGAACGTACGGTAGGATTCGAGCTGGATCGCCAGCAGGTAGGGAACGTCAAGAATCCCCGGCTGCTTGCCGAAGTTCTTGCGAATGCGCTTCTTTTCCGTGAAGGAATAAGCCATCGGTTTCACCTTAAGCTTTACGAACATGAAAGACGCGCGCGCCGCGGGTACCGCCTCGACCAGAGGCGGAACCGCGGAGCGCGTTGTGGGCCACGAAGGGCCCGTCAGGCCGCACGACGGCCCTTACTTGACCGCCACCTTGGCGCCGGCATCCTCGAGCTTCTTCTTGATGGCATCGACGTCGGCCTTGGCCACGGCTTCCTTGACCAGCGCCGGCGCGCCCTCGACCAGGTCCTTGGCTTCCTTCAGCCCCAGGCCCGTGATCTCGCGCACCACCTTGATGACGCCGACCTTCTTGTCGGCCGGGTATTCGCTCAGCGTGACGCTGAACTCGGTCTGCTCCTCGGCGGCGGCAGCCGGAGCGGCGCCCGGTGCAGCGGCAGCGGCCACGGCCACCGGGGCGGCGGCGGTCACGCCGAACTTCTCTTCCAGGTCCGAGATCAGCTCGACGACCTCGAGCACGGACAGCTTGGCAATCGCGTCGACGATTTCTTCACGTGAAACGGCCATTTGAATATCTCCAGTAAAAAATGTTTTCGGGAATCAGTTGAATTGAAAGAATCAGCCCGCCGCCTGCTTCTGGTCGCGAATCGCGACGATCGTGCGTACGAGCTTGACCGGTGTTGCCTGAATGGTTCCGACGAGTTTCTGCAGCGGCGCCTTCATCACGCCCAACAGCATCGACAGCGCCTGATCCCTCGTCGGCAGGCTCGCCACCTTGTCGAGATCCTTCGCCGGGAGCACGCCGCTCCCGATGGAAAGATTCGTGGTCACGAGCTTGTCGTTGGTTTTCGCGAAGTCCTTGATCACGCGTGCCGCAGCACCCGGATCGTCCTTCGAAAAAGCCAGCACCAGCGGTCCTTTCAGGGTCGGTCCCAATGACTCGAAAGCCGTCCCCGCGAGGGCCTTGCGCGCCAGCGTGTTCTTCACCACACGCATGTACACGCCGGAAGCCCGCGCCTTGGAGCGCAGCTCGGTCATCTGGGCAACCGTCAGGCCACGGTATTCGGCCGCCACCACGGACAGGGCATTCGCCGCTACCGCGCTGACTTCCTCCACCATGGCCTTCTTGCCTTCCAGGTTCAATGGCATTGACCAAACTCCAGTTGAATCACCAACACATGGAGACGAGGGCCTCATGCCTTCGATCTCCCCCTTTCACACTGACGGTGACCAACATCGATTCCCGATGTGCGTACACCATCTGCGCAGGCCCCCCACCCTTGCGGGTCGGGCTATTAAGGATTCACACCGGAACCGGTGTGGATCCGCCTGCGGTCTTCGACGATGACCGGTGCCCGCCCTTCATGGACCTGCACCGACCCACATCAAACTCCTAAGCCAAAGTCGAGTGATCGACAATCACGCCCGGCCCCATGGTCGAGGACAGCGTGACCCTCTTCAGATAGATGCCCTTCGAGCTGGACGGCTTGGCCTTTGCCAGGTCGCCCATCAGCGCCTGAAGGTTCTCGCGCAGCTTCGCCGGTTCGAACGCCGCCTTGCCGATCGAGGCGTGCACGATGCCGGCCTTGTCCGCCGCGGTACGTGACCTGGCCGGACTTGGCGTTCTTCACCGCGGTGGCGACGTCGGTCGTGACCGTGCCCACCTTGGGGTTCGGCATCAGCCCGCGCGGCCCGAGGATCTGGCCGAGCTGGCCGACCACGCGCATGGCATCGGGACTGGCGATCACGCGATCGAAGTCGATCTGGCCGGCCTTCACCTTCTCGGCGAGGTCCTCCAGGCCGACCAGGTCGGCGCCGGCCGCCTTGGCCACTTCCTGGTTCTTGCCGGAAGTGAACACCGCGACGCGCACCGTCTTGCCGGTGCCGTGCGGCATCACGGTGGAACCGCGCACCTGCTGGTCCGACTTGGTGGCGTCGATGCCCAGGTTCACGGCGACGTCCACCGACTCGTCGAACTTCGCCTTGGCGAATTCCTTGCACCAGACCCAGCGCCTCTTCAATCGGATAGGCCTTGCCCGGAACGATCTTGTCCTTCCAGACCTTGATTCTCTTTGCTGCTGCAACCATGGCGGGAACTCCTTAAACGCCTTCCACGTCGACGCCCATGCTGCGGGCCGAGCCCGCGATGGTGCGCACGGCGGCATCAAGATCGGCGGCCGTCAGGTCCGGCTGCTTGGTCTTGGCAACTTCCTCGAGCTGCTGGCGCGAGATCTTCCCGACCTTGCTGGTGTTCGGCGTGCCGCTGCCCTTTTCGATGCCGATGGCCTTGCGGATCAGCACCGACGCCGGCGGCGTCTTCATGATGAAGGTGAAGCTACGGTCCGAGTACACCGTGATCACCACGGGAATCGGCAGGTTCTTCTCCAGCTTCTGGGTCTGCGCGTTGAACTGCTTGCAGAACTCCATGATGTTGACGCCCTGCTGGCCCAGCGCCGGGCCAATCGGGGGCGACGGGTTCGCAGCGCCCGCGGGCACCTGCAATTTCACGTAGCCTTGGACTTTCTTCGCCATCTACTGCTCCTGGGTACAGACGCCGCCCTCGCGGGAAGCTCCCCTAGTCAGGGCCTTGCGGCCCGAAATAAACGCCGTCGCTCACGCGCCGGCGTTCGGATTCAAATGATCAGGCTTTCTCGACCTGCGAGAATTCCAGCTCCACCGGCGTGGACCGGCCGAGAATCTGCACGGCCACCTGCAGCCGGCTCTTCTCGTAGTTCACGGACTCCACCACGCCGTTGAAGTCGTTGAACGGGCCGTGCGTCACGCGCACCACCTGGCCCGGCTCGAACAGCACCTTCGGCCGCGGCTTGTCGACGCCCTCCTCCACCTTGTGGAGGATCTGCGCCGCCTCGCGCTCACTGATTGGCGCCGGCTTGTCGCTGGTGCCGCCGATGAATCCGAGCACCTTCGGCACGTCCTTGACCATGTGCCAGGTGGTCTCGTCCATCACCATCTGCACCAGCACGTAGCCCGGGTAGAACTTGCGTTCGCTCCGGTGCTTCTTGCCTTCGCGCATCTCGACCACCTCTTCGGTGGGCACCAGGATCTCGCCGAATTTCTCCTCGAGACCGTCGCGCTTGATGCGCTCCTTCAGTGCTTCGGCCACACGATGCTCGAAATTCGAGTACGCATGCACCACATACCACTTGAGCGCCACGTCAGCCTCCCTGCCCGGTCAACAGCTTGGTCGCCCAGGCCAGGAACAGATCGAGCAACCAGAACATCACTCCGGCCAGCGCGGCAAAGCCGAACACCAGTCCGGTGGTGATCCAGGTCTCGTTCTTCGTCGGCCAGAACACCTTGCGCAGCTCGGCGCGCGCGGCAACCATGAACTGCCGGAAATCGCGCCCGACGGGCGAAAAGCCGAACACCGCGGCCCCTGCCGCCAGTCCGGCCACGACACTGCCCCAGCGCAGCCATATATTGCTGGTGTCGAGCACGTAGTAGCCGGCCACTCCGGCCAGCAGCAGTACGACCGCTATCCAAAGCGGTGCGTTGCTCGTGCCGCCCGCATCCTGTTGCCGACCGTGTTCGTTCATGTTCCGCCGCTACTTGCTGGCAGGCCAGGAGGGAATCGAACCCCCAACCTGCGGTTTTGGAGACCGCTGCTCTGCCAATTGAGCTACTGGCCTAAGTCTTACTTGATGATCTTCGACACGACGCCCGCGCCGACGGTCCTGCCACCCTCGCGGATGGCAAAGCGCAGCCCCTCATCCATGGCGATGGGGGCAATCAGCTCCACCGTCATCTTGATGTTGTCGCCCGGCATCACCATCTCGGCGCCACCGTCCAGCTCGATCGAGCCGGTCACGTCCGTGGTGCGGAAGTAGAACTGCGGCCGATAGCCCTTGAAGAACGGCGTGTGACGACCGCCCTCCTCCTTGGTCAGCACGTACACCTCGCACTCGAACTTGCGTGTGCGGGTTGATCGAGCCGGGCTTGGCCAGCACCTGGCCGCGCTCGACCTCCTCGCGCTTCGTGCCGCGCAGCAGCACGCCCACGTTGTCACCGGCCTGGCCCTCGTCCAGCAGCTTGCGGAACATCTCCACGCCCGTGCAGGTGGTCTTGGCCGTGGCCTTCAGGCCCACGATCTCCACCTCGTCGTTCACCTTGATGATGCCGCGCTCGATACGCCCCGTGACCACCGTGCCACGACCGGAAATCGAGAACACGTCCTCCACCGGCATCAGGAACGGCTTGTCGATCTCGCGCTTGGGCACCGGGATGTACTTGTCCATCTCGGCCACCAGCTTCTCGATCGCCGGCACGCCAATCTCGCTCTTGTCGCCCTCCAGCGCCTTCAGCGCCGAGCCCATCACGATCGGCGTCTCGTCGCCGGGGAACTTGTACGTGGACAGCAGCTCACGCACCTCCATCTCCACCAGCTCCAGCAGCTCCTTGTCATCGACCATGTCGGCCTTGTTCAGGAACACCACGATGTAGGGCACGCCCACCTGGCGCGACAGCAGAATGTGCTCGCGCGTCTGCGGCATCGGGCCGTCGGCGGCAGACACCACCAGAATCGCTCCGTCCATCTGCGCCGCGCCGGTGATCATGTTCTTCACGTAGTCGGCGTGCCCCGGGCAGTCCACGTGCGCGTAGTGACGCTCATCCGAGCTGTACTCCACGTGCGCCGTGCTGATCGTGATGCCGCGCGCCTTCTCCTCCGGCGCCTTGTCGATCTGGTCGTAGGCGCTGAACTGGCCGCCGTGCTTCTCGGCCATCACCTTGGTCAAGGCCGCCGTCAATGTCGTCTTGCCATGGTCCACATGACCAATAGTTCCCACGTTCACGTGCGGCTTGCTGCGTTCGAACTTTTCTTTGGACATTTCCCAAGGCCTCCGGCCAGTTATCAACAGGGTCCGCCATGGCAGACCCCGAACACGAAAAACAAAACCCTCTCCACGCTTGCGCAGTTCGCGTCGCTGGAGCTCACGACCGGGATTGAACCGGTGACCTCGTCCTTACCAAGGACGTGCTCTACCAACTGAGCTACGTGAGCGGACGACGATCTGCTTCAGCGGATCTGGATATCCAAACCAACCACGCGAGCAACTGACGCCGCGGCGATGACAGCTGGAGCGGGTAGCGGGAATCGAACCCGCGTCATCAGCTTGGAAGGCTGAGGTTCTACCATTGAACTACACCCGCCAAGTCCGCCCGATCGCCCTGTCCTTCCGCCTCAAGCAAGCTCCGTCGGTCCCACGCCCGCACCGGCTTTGGTGGAGGGGGTAGGATTCGAACCTACGAAGGCGTAAGCCGGCAGATTTACAGTCTGCTCCCGTTGGCCGCTTGGGTACCCCTCCGCGCAAAAACGAGCCGCGTATTCTGATTTCGCGACCTGGCAGTGTCAACGCAAAAATCTGGCCAGATTCAGGCGTATAGGCCGCCTCAGCGCGGGTGCAGCAAACTGGCCGGAATCCTGCGCACGAGGCGGCTGTGCCCGGCCGGCAGATCCTCGGGCAGTTCGAATGGTCCGTAGGCCAGCCGCTTGAGGCGGCTGACCTCATGCCCGGCGGCTTCGAACAGGCGGCGCACTTCCCGGTTGCGCCCCTCCCGCAGGGCCACCTGATACCACGCATGGCCGCCGGAGCGGCCTGCCGGCTCGATGTGCGCCAGGCGCGCCGGGCCGTCCTCGAGTTCGATGCCCTCCAGCAGCCGACGCGCCAGGTCGGGTCCCGGGTTGCCGCGCACCCGGACCAGATAGCGCCGCTCCACCCCGAAGGCCGGATGCATCAGCCGATGGGCCAGCCCCCCATCGTTGGTGAACAGCAGCAGGCCCGAGGTATTCACATCCAGCCTGCCGACCACCACCCAGCGACCACCCGCTGCCGGCGGCAGTCTTTCGAACACCGTTGGCCGCCCCTGGGGATCATGGCGCGTGGTCACCTCACCGACCGGCTTGTGATAGAGCAGGACGGCCGCAGTGGCCGCCGCACCGGGCGCCGCCGCTGCGCCCAGATCCAGCCGCCGCCCGTCCAGTTCGAAGGTGTCGCCGGGTTCGGCCTTTTCGCCCAGCCCCACCACGCGCCCGTTCACGCGCAGCCGCCCGGCGGCCAGCCACTCTTCTATACCGCGCCGCGAGCCCAGGCCCGCCGCGGCAAGCAGTTTCTGGATTCGCTCCGCCATGGACGCCGGCCTGTCAGCGGATGGGCAACTGCAGCTTGCCCAGCACCTCGGCCTTGGCCTCCGGTTCGCGGGCCTCGATGGCCTCCTCGATCAGGCGGCGCGTGAGGTGCGGCCCGAACAGCTGCATGAAATCGTAGGCGAAATTGCGCAGCAGCGTGCCGCGCCGGAAGCCCACCCAGGTGGTGTGGATGGGAAACAGATGCGAGGCATCGACCATGACCAGATCCGAATCCAGCTGCGGCTCGTAGGCCACGCTGGCCAGGATGCCCACGCCCATGCCCAGCCGCACATAGGTCTTGATGACATCCGAGTCCCGGGCGGTCAGCGCCACCCGCGGCTTGAGTTCCTCGCGCGCGAACAGCGTCTCCAGCGAGGACGGTCCGGTGAAGCTGAATACATAGGTGACCAGCGGGTATTTCGCGAGGATCGGCAGCGTCAGCTTCGGGGCATCCTTTCGGGCTAATGGGTGCGTTTTTGGAACAATAACCTGCCTATACCAGCGATAGACGGGCAGAAGAACCAATTCCGGAAACAATGCCTCGGATCCCGTGGCAATGGCCAGCTGCACGCGATCGCTGGCCACCATCTCCGATATCTGCTCGGAAGTGCCCTGGTGCAGGTGCAGATCAACCTCGGGATAGCGCTTGCGGAACGCCTGCACCACGGGCGGCAGGACGTAGCGCGCCTGGGTGTGGGTGGTGGCGATGGACAATGTGCCGCGGGCGTCCTGGTTCAGGTCCGCCGCCACCGAGCGCAGGCTCTCGATCTCGGCCAGTGCCCGGGAGGCGTACTCCAGTACCTTGGTGCCCTCGGGGGTCACTCGCGCAAAGCTGCGCCCTTCGCGCACGAACAGATCGAACCCCAGTTCCCTTTCCAGCTCCTTCAGTGCGCGGCTGATGGCGGGCTGCGAGGTGCCGAGCGCACTGGCCGCGTTGGTTACCGACAGCCCGTTGCGGGCCACCGCGAGCGCGTACTGGAGTTGATGGAAATTCATGACTGACCTGACAATGGTTCAATACGATTATAACGAACCGTTATCAATGCTTCACCCATCACGGTAATGCTTTTGCCCTGCGGCATCCGGATTTAGAGTCGCCATCCGGTCCAGGCAGATCGGCGGTCGGTTGCACTTAAGGAAAACTGGGGAAGCGCCATGATCTACAACAACATCCTGGAAACCATCGGACGCACGCCGATCGTGCGGATCAATCATCTGGCGCCGGCCGGCGTCACGATGTACGTGAAGTGCGAGTACTTCAACCCGGGCGGCTCGGTGAAGGACCGCCTGGCCATCGCCATCATCGAGGACGCCGAGCAAAGCGGCGCATTGAAGCCCGGCCAGACCGTGGTCGAGGCGACTTCCGGCAACACCGGCATCGCGCTGGCCATGGTCTGCGCGGCCAAGGGTTACCCCTTCGTGGCCACCATGGCCGAGTCGTTCTCCGTCGAGCGGCGCAAGATCATGCGCATGCTGGGCGCCAAGGTGATCCTGACGCCGGCGGCCGAACGCGGCACCGGCATGGTGCGCAAGGCCGAGGAGCTGGCAAAGAAGCATGGCTGGTTCCTGGCCCGGCAGTTCGAGAATCCGGCCAACCCCGCCTACCACCGCAATACCACCGGGCCCGAGATACTCGGCGATTTCGCCGGCAAGCGCCTGGACGCCTTCGTCTCGGGCTGGGGCACCGGCGGCACCGTCACCGGCGCCGGCGAGGTGATCAAGCTGGCGCGGCCGGCCACCAAGATAGTGCTCGCCGAGCCGGAGAACGCGGCGCTGGTTTCGGGCAAGGAATTCTCGGCGCACAAGATCCAGGGCTGGACGCCGGACTTCGTGCCCAAGGTGCTCAATACCAAGGTTGCCGATCGCATCGTGACGGTCAGCGACGGCGACGCCATCGCCACGGCGCGCCAGCTGGCCACGCGCGAAGGCATCTTCTGCGGCATTTCCTGCGGGGCAACCTTCGCGGCGGCGTTGACGGTCGCGCGTGACGCCTCGCCGGGCAGCGTCATCCTGGCGATGCTGCCGGACACCGGTGAGCGTTATCTGTCCACCGCGCTGGCCGAGGGTATCAATGAAGGCAGCGATCCCGAGCCGTGAACGCAGTGCGCAAGCAGTTGCCCGAGGTTACCGCCGTGAGCTACGCGCGGTTGCCGGAGCCGTTCCATCTGTGGAAAGGCGGCGTCCTGCATGAAGCCCAGATAGCCTATGAAAGCTGGGGCGAACTGAACAGGGCGCGCAGCAACGCCATCCTGCTGTTCACCGGTCTGTCGCCTTCGGCGCACGCGGCTTCCTCCGTGGACAGCCCCGAGCCGGGCTGGTGGGAGCGCATGATCGGACCTGGCCGGGCGATCGACACGAACCGATACTTCGTGATGTGCGTGAATTCGCTGGGCAGCTGCTTTGGCTCGACCGGGCCGGCGTCGGTCAACCCGGCCACCGGCAGGCCCTGGCGCCTGGAATTTCCCGAACTCTCGGTGGAAGACATTGCGCGCGCCGGATACGAGGCCGCGCGCACGCTGGGCATCGAGAAGCTGGACACCGTGATGGGCCCGTCGCTGGGCGGCATGGTGGTCACGGCATTTGCCGCCATCGCGCCGGGCGCGGCGCGGCGGCTGGTATCCATTTCCGGCTCCTCGGCCGCCTCGCCCTTTGCCATCGCGCTGCGCGCCGTGCAACGCGAAGCCGTGATGAGCGATCCGGCCTGGAACAAGGGCCACTACACCGAGGACGAGCGCGGTCCGCAGTCGGGCATGCGCATCGCGCGCAAGCTGGGCACCATCACGTACCGCTCGGCGGCGGAATGGTCCGGACGCTTCGGCCGCTCGGGCTTGAGCGAAGTGGGACAGCGCGCGGTGGATACCGCCTCGGCGCGCGTGCCGGAGGGCTTCGGGCCGCGTTTCGCCGTGGAAACCTATCTGGAGTCGCAGGCCGAGAAGTTCGTGCGGGTCTTCGATCCGAACTGCTACCTGTACCTGTCGCGGGCCATGGACTGCTTCGACATCGCCGAGCATGGCGCGCCGGCCGAGGTATATCGGCGCTCCGGTGTGGAGCGGGCACTGGTCATCGGGGTGGAATCTGACTTCCTGTTCAATGTCGACGAACAGGTACGGATCGCGACGGAACTGGAGAGTGCCGGCGTTGCGACCACGTTCACGCGCCTGGACAGCATCGAGGGGCACGACGCCTTTCTGGTGGACCACCCGGCCTTCGACGCGGCGATCCGCAACTTCCTCGGCTAGCTAGTGAAAATGCGGATGCCGGTGGCGCGTGCCATCGGCATGCACGTGCTCATGCGCGTGCGGGGGATGAGGCGCCGCGTGCCGCTCGAAACGGCCCAGCTTCCACAGCGCCACGGATAACGCCCAGGCCAGCACGAACAGCGCCAGTATCACAAAGCCCAGCGTGCCCAAATCCAGTCCCGCGACGCGCTCGGCCCACGGACCGTGCCATCCCAGCAGCCGGATCAGGAACTGCAGCAAGTCGATGCCGCCGATGACCAGCGCGACCAGCACCGTGAGGCTGGTCGTGCCGAGATTGTAGAAGAGTTTGCGCAGCGGATTGACGAACGCCCAGCGGTAGGCACCGGTCATCAGCACGCCATCGGTGGTATCCATCAGCGACATGCCGGCGGCGAACAGCAGCGGCAGGGCCAGCGCCGCGGACAACGGCACACCGCCGCTGGCCGCGCCCGCGGTAATCGCCAGCAGGCCGATCTCCGACGCGGTATCGAAACCCAGCCCGAACAGCATTCCCAGCGGATACATGTGCCAGCTGCGACCGGCGAACCGGCGCATGAGCGCGCCGAACAGGCGGTTCAGCAGGCCGCGCCGGGCCAGCAACTGCTCGACATGAGCATGACCGTGTGCGTCGTGCCGTGCTTTGCGCCACAACTGTGTCAGGTCCAGCAACACGCGCAGATTGAGCAGCCCCATGATCAACAGAAACACACCGGCCACACCGGCGCCGATCAACCCGCCAAGCTCCCGCAGCGCGGGCAGCTGCGCACTCAACGTGGAAGCGCTCAGCGCCAGAGCCGTCGCCAGCACAAGAACGATGCTCGAGTGCCCCAGGGAAAAGAAAAAGCCGACCCCGAGCGGCCGGCGACCCTTCTGCAGCATGAAGCGCACGGTATCGTCGATCGCGGCGATATGGTCGGCATCGAAAGCATGGCGCATGCCGAGCATGTAGGCGGCGAACCCGGTGCCCAGCAAGGCCGGATGCGCACCACCCCGGACCAGAAGCAGTCCGATTCCGAGCATGTGCAGCAGCGCCACGCCGCCGTAGAGACCACTCAGTGCGAGGCGCTCACCGGGCTCGAAATGCCCCGCCCGCACCACCGGCTGCCCCTGCAGCTGCGCCGGCGATCCAGTTTGTCCGGATTGCACGCGGCCGGCCCTACTGCAGGAATCCCACCTTCACTTCCTCCTCCGACAGCAGCCGTACGGGTACCGGCCTGGCGCGCCAGATGTCCTCGGCGTACTCGCGAATCGTCCGGTCGGAGGAGAACAGTCCCGAGCGTGCGCTGTTGAGTATGGACATGCGCACCCACGCATGCGGGTCCGTGTAGGCGGCCGATACCTTCTGCTGACACTCGCGATAGGCAGCAAAATCCGCCAGCACCAGGTACGGGTCGTGGAAAGTCAGGTTGTCGAGCAGCGGCCGGAACAGGTCCGTGTCACCGCGCGAGAAGAAGCCGTTGCGAATCAGCTCCAGCGCCTCGGCCAGCAGCGGATCCTGCGCGCAGGCCTCCAGCGGCCGATAACCGTTGCGCCAGGTCTCGGCGACCTGCTCCTCGGTCCGGCCGAACAGGAAGAAGTTCTCGGCGCCGACCTGTTCGCGAATCTCCACATTCGCACCGTCCAGCGTGCCGATTGTCAGCGCCCCGTTCATCGTGAACTTCATGTTGCCGGTGCCGGAGGCCTCCTTGCCGGCGGTGGAAATCTGCTCGGACAGATCCGCGGCAGGGTAGATCTGCTGGCCATTGCTCACGTTGAAGTTCGGCAGGTACACCACCTTGAGCCGATCATGGATCGCGCTGTCGCGGTTGATGACATCGCCCACTGAATTGGCCAGCTTGATGATCAGCTTGGCCATGCGGTAACCGGGCGCGGCCTTGCCGCCGAAGATGAAGGTGCGCGGCGGCAACGACAGGTTGGGGTCGGATTTCAGGCTCAGGTACAGCGCGATGACATGCAGGATGTTCAGGTGCTGGCGCTTGTATTCGTGGATGCGCTTGACCTGCACGTCGAACATGGATTGCGGATCGATCGCGATGCCGGTGCGCTCCAGCGCGAACTGCGCGAAGCGGCGCTTGTTGGCCTGCTTGATGGCCTGCCATTGGCCGCGGAACCCGGCATCTTCGGCCAGCGGTTCCAGGCGCCTGCAGTTCGTTGAGGTCGGTGACCCAGGCCGAGCCGATGGATGAGCAGATCAGGCTGGCCAGTTCGGGATTGGCCAGCACCATCCAGCGCCGCGGAGTAACGCCATTGGTCTTGTTCTGGAACTTGCCCGGCCACAGGTCATGGAAGTCGCGCAGCACGTCGCTCTTGAGCAGTTCCGAGTGCAGCTCCGCCACGCCATTGATGGCATGTGCTGCCGACGCAGGCCAGGTGCGCCATGCGCACATAGCGATCGCCGCGCTCGTCGATCAGCGACAGCCGCGCCAGCCGCTCCTCGTCGCCGAGGAAGCGGATCCGCACCTGGTCCAGGAAGCGCGCGTTGATCTCGTAGATGATCTCCAGGTGGCGCGGCAGCACGCGCCGGAACAGGTCGATCGGCCAGCACTCCAGCGCCTCGGGCAGCAGGGTGTGGTTGGTGTAGGCAAACGTGCGCGTGACGATGGACCAGGCCTCGTCCCAGGGCATCACGTGCTCGTCGATGAGCAGGCGCATCAGCTCCGCCACGGCGATCGCCGGATGCGTGTCGTTGAGCTGGACCGCGAACTTCTCGTGGAAGCGATCCACCGCAACGCGCTGCGTGCGCAGGATGCGGAACATGTCCTGCAACGAGCAGCTCACGAAGAAGTACTGCTGCTCGAGCCTGCAGTTCCTTGCCCTGCAGCTGTTCGTCGTTGGGGTACAGCACCTTGCTGATGTTCTCGCTGGCCACCTTGCGGATGACCGCACCGTGATGGTCGCCGCGATTGAACGTGGACAGGTCGAAGGATTCCGGCGCCTCGGAGGTCCACAGCCGCAGCGTGTTGGCGGTGTTGTTGCGGTAGCCCAGGATGGGCGTGTCGTAGGGCACGCCGATCACCTCCTTCTCCGGCACCCAGCGCACCCGCAGCCGTTCCAGCTCGTCGCGATACTGCTCGGTATGGCCGCGGAACTTCACCTCCACCGCCCACTCCGGCCGCTGTATCTCCCATGGATTGCCGAAGCGCAGCCAGTTGTCGGTGCGCTCCTGCTGCCAGCCGTCGACGATTTCCTGGTGGAAGATGCCGAACTCGTAGCGGATGCCGTAGCCCAGACACGGCAGCTCCAGCGTGGCCATGGAATCGATGAAGCAGGCTGCCAGGCGGCCCAGACCGCCATTGCCCAGACCCGGCTCCTGCTCCAGCCGCAGCAGATGGTCGAAATCCAGGCCCAGTTCGGTGATGGCCGCGCGTACCTCCTCGTACATGTCGAGGTTGATGAGGTTGTTGCCCAGGTGCGGCCCCATCAGGAACTCGGCCGACAGGTAGGCCACGGTGCGCGAACCCTGCTTGGTATAAGCCGCCGCGGTGCTGATCCAGCGGGTCAGCAGCTGGTCGCGCACGGTGTACGCCAGCGCCTTGTAATAGTCGTTCTGCGTGGCCAGCGCCGGGAACTTGCCTTGCGTGTAGAACAGGTTGTCCAGGAAATCATGTTTGAACGCGTCGCGGGCACTCACCCCCTTCGCTTCGGCCGGCTGCAGCATGGCGGTCCCGTTGTGGCGTATTGACACACAATACTCTTTGCAAGTCCCGTGCAGGACCAGATGTCCCGCGCCCGCCCCTGCCGGCGGCCGGCCTGCACCAAGCCGGGGCGGGATGGCGCGGGCCTGCTCCGCCATGAGGCAGCAACGGCCACCGTGTCCCGCGTGCCCTAGCCGCTGTTGCGCAGTGCCGTCGCCACCGCATTGATGGTCAGCTGTATGCCCTCGGCCACCCGCGGATCGGCGTCGCCCGCCGCGGTGCCGGCGCAGCAGTTCAACCTGCAGCAGGTTCAGCGGTTCGATATACGGCAGGCGCAGCCGGATGGATTGCTCCAGCGCGGCATTGTTTTCCAGCAACCGCGACTGGCCGGTGATGTCCAGCAAGCGTGTCCACGGTGAGCTGCCACGCGGATTCGATCTGTCCGAAGTAATGCCGCGCCATGGACTGGTCCTCGCACCAGCTCCAGGTAACGCCGGGCGATGTCCAGGTCGCTCTTGGCCAGCACCATCTCCATGTTGTCCAGCGTGGTGCGCAGGAACGGCCACTGCATGCGCCATCTCGCGCAGCAGGCCGCGATCGCCGAATGCGGCCAGCGCCTGGCCGACGCCATACCAGCCGGGCAGCATCACGCGCGCCTGCGCCCAGGAGAACACCCACGGAATGGCGCGCAGGTCCTCGATGCGATCGGACCTGGTGCGCGAAGCCGGGCGCGAGCCGATCTTCAGCGTCGCGATCTCGGCCAGCGGCGTCATCTGCCGGAAGAAGGTCCTGAAGCCGTCCGTACCATAGACCAGCTCGCGATAGGCCGCGAAGGCCTGCGCGGAAATCCCGCCATCGCCTCGAAGTAGCGCGGCTGAGCGCCACGTCGCCCGCGTCCGGCTCCAGCGAAGCCAGCACGCTGGCAGCGACCATGGCCTCCAGATTGGTGGCGGCCGACGTGGGCGTACCGTACTTGGCGGCGATGATCTCGCCCTGCTCGGTGATGCGGATGCGCCCCTGGACGGTGCCGCGCGGCTGCGCGCGGATCGCCGCGAAGGCCGGGCCGCCGCCGCGCCCCACCGAACCGCCGCGGCCGTGAAACAGCTGCATGGCGCGTGCCGCTCTCGCGAAACACCGCGGCCAGCGCGCGGCTGGCCTCGTTCAGGCTCCACACCGAGGTGAGATAACCACCGTCCTTGTTCGAATCCGAGTAGCCGACCATCACTTCCTGGTGGCCGCGGCGCGACGCCGCCGCCGCGATCTCGGGCAATGCCAGCCACTGGCGCATGATGGCCGGCGCATGCTCCAGGTCGCTGATGGTCTCGAACAGCGGCACCACCATGACGGGCGCATTGCCCGGGTCCGCCGGGCGGTACAGGCCGACTTCCTTCAGCAGCACGTTCACTTCCAGCATGTCCGACACGCTGTCGCACTTGGAAATGATGTACGCGGTGATGCAGGCCGCCCCGTAGCGCGCGTGGGACGCCGCGGCCTCGCGCAGGATGGCCAGCTCGGTCAGCGTCTCTTCGCCGTACTGCGCGAAGGCGCTGCACAGCAGTCGCTGGCCCGCCAGTTCCGCGCGCAGCAATGCGATGCGCGCGGCCTCGTCGAGTTGCCGGTAGTCCTGCGCGACGCCGGCTACCCGCAGCAGCTCACCGACCACGCGCTCGTGCACGTCGGAGTTCTGCCTGAGGTCCACGGTCGCCAGATGAAAGCCGCAGGTTTCCACCAGGCGGATCAAACGCCCCAGCGCCCCGCCGCCGGTGAACAGGCCCGCCCCGTGCGAGGCCAGGCTGCGCGCCAGCCACGCCAGATCCTGGCGCAGTTCCTGCGGTGTCGTGTAGGCCGGCGCCGATGCGGTGGCTGGACGCGCAGGCGCCTGGCCGAAGAAATCCTGGTAGGTCGCCGCCAGGCGCGCGTAGATGCGCAGCACGGCGCGCCGATAGGGTTCATCGCGCCGCCCGGCGTAGTCATCACCGCTGGCCTCGGCCAGCGCGGTGACTTCCGGGCTGACCGCGGCCAGCTCGGTGGACACCGACAGCTCCTTGCCCAGCGCATGCAACTGCGCCAGGTAGTCGGCAAGCAGCGCGCGCGACCCGGCCTGCAATGCATAACGCAGGCTGGCTGCCTTCACGTTGGGATTGCCGTCGCGGTCGCCGCCGATCCAGCTGCCCAGTCGCAGGAAGCTGGCCGGACGATGCGGCAACAGGCGCTCCCAGCGCGCGTACAGCCGCGGCAATACCGGCAGGAACACATCGCGCAGATACGCCAGTGCGATCTCCACCTCGTCACGCACCAGCATGCGTTCGCGTCGCAACGGCCGCGTCTGCCACAGCAGCGCGATCTGCCGCAGGATGGCCTGTTCGATCACGTCGCCGCTGGGGGTCTCGGTGGCGCCTCCGTCGCGCAGGACCATCAGCTCGGCGATCCGGCCGCGATGATCCAGCATGCTCTTGCGCATCACCTCGGTCGGATGCGCGGTCAGCACCGGTACGATCAATGCGTGTTCGAGCAACTGCGCCACGCTGTCGATGCCCACCCCGGCCCCGGCCAGCTCCTGCAATGCGCTTTGCAGGCCGACCGGGCTGGCGCTGAGGCGCCCCTGGCGGTCTTCGGCCAGATTGGCCAGCATTGAAAACAGCATGAAGCCGCGCACGAAGGCCAGCGTCTCGTCCGGCGACAGGGCCGCGAGGTTCTGGCTCAGCAGGCTGGCATCAGCCAGCCCGCGGTGGCGCTGCACCGAACTGGCCCGGATCGCTTCGGTGCGTTCGAACAGCTGCTGCCCGCCATAGGTGCGGATCACGTCACCCAGCAGGCGCCCCAGGTAACGGATATCCGCGTTCTGGCTGATCGATGTGGCGTCGCTGCTCACGGTGCACTACAGGATGCAAGATTCCTGCCGCCATCCCAATACAAAATGATGAAAACAGCGCAGATATGCGCAGCACGGGCCGCCCGGACTCGTGCCAGTCTCGCGCCGGATGCACTGGTACCGTCTGCTGCTGGCCTGTCTGCCGTGCGCGCTGCTCGTTGCCCTTGTCGCCCACAGCGCGGCGTCGCCGGCAAGACCGCCACTGCTGCACATTGCCACCTGGAACCTGGAATGGCTGGTCGACGGCCACACCGCACTGGCCGCGCGCAAGGCATGCCGTGCGGGTCTGCCTGCCGCGCTGCCCTGCGACGTGGTGCGCGAGCTGTCGCGCGACAGCGCCGACCTGGCGCGGCTGCGCGCCTACGCCGACCGGCTCGATGCCGATGTCATCGCTTTCCAGGAAGTGCAGGACGCGGCCATCGCGCGCCGCGTGTTCCATGGCTATCGCATCTGCATGCATCCCGGTCACGGCCACCAGCAGGTGGGTTTCGCGGTGCGGCCCGAACTGGCCGGCGATTGCGGGCGGCCCCTGTCGGCGCTGGCAGTGAATGAGCGCACGCGTGCGGGTCTGGTGCTGGACATCCACACAGCGCGCCTGGGAGTCATCGAACTGCTGGTGGTGCACCTGAAATCCGGCTGCGCCCACGACCCACTGCAATCGCGGCGCGCGGCCTGCCGGCTGCTTGCCGCGCAGGCGCGCGTTCTGGGCCGCTGGATTGCCGCGCGTGCGCGGGCCGGCGCGCGCTTCATCGTGCTCGGAGATTTCAATCGCGGCGGGCCACCCACCGCCGCCGACCCATTCTGGCGCGCGCTCGACCTGCCGGCGTTCCTGGCGTCCTCGAGCACGCTGCCATTTGCCAACTGCGTGTGGGGCGCACCCTATCGGAGCTTCATCGATCACATCCTGGTGAGCCGGACGCTGCTCGCGGCGCTGGCATCACCGGCGTTCGCGCACTTTCCGTTCCGCGCCGCGGATGCGATCCACTATCACCTCTCCGACCATTGCCCGGTCAGGGTTTCCCTGAATGCGCGCGCGGCACTATAGTAGGCCCACGTTATGTTCAGTTGCCTGTTGGCGCTGCACCATCGATCGGGATAATGTGACCCAGTTCCGGTTTGAGGTTCGAGAGGTACACAGTGGAACGCCGCCTTCATACCCGTCACCGCGCGCGTACGCTCGTGTATATCGTCATGCCCGATGGGCGCCGCTCGTTGTGCAAGGCTGTCAATCTGTCGGCCACCGGTGTGTTCATACGTACCTCAGGTCTGGGACTTCGCAAGGGACAAAAGGTGCAGCTCGCCTTTGCCATCAATCTCGGCGCCATCACCAAACTGCATCGCCGCTCCGCGGTCGTCGCGCATGTGTCGGGTGGCGGCACCGGACTGATGATGGATGCCTACGCGGCGCACTGAAGCGCCCGCCAGTCTCCACGCGCCCGGCCGGCGCCATGCTGCTCCCAACCGTTCCGTGAGTACTGCGGATACCGGCCTGCTGCTGGTCGAACCCGCGGCATTCGGCTTCAACGCGGCGACCGCCACCACCAACCGCTTCCAGTCCGGCTCCACCGAAGATCCCGCCACCATCGCGGCACAGGCGCGCGCTGAGTTCGCCGCGCTCACGGCTGCGCTGCGCGGCGCGCACATCCGCATCGCCATCGCGCCCGACAACCCCGAGCCGCCCCGGCCCGATGCGGTCTTTCCCAACAACTGGATCAGCTTCCACGCGGACGGCACTGTCGTGCTGTACCCGATGCACGAGGCGAACCGGCGCATCGAACGGCGCGAGGCGGTCATCGACACCGTCAAGTCACAGCTTGGCTTTCACGAATCCCGGCGCATTGATCTGTCCGGCGAGGAAGACCATGGCCGCTTCCTGGAAGGCACCGGCAGCCTGGTGCTCGACCACCGCACGCGCGTTGCCTATGCCTGCCGTTCGCCGCGCACGAACGAAGCACTGGTGCGCGAATGGTCGCGCCTGCTGGGCTACCAGCCCTTCATCTTCGATGCGGCCACCGCCGACGGTGTACCCGTGTATCACACCAATGTGCTGTTGTGGGTGGGCGAGCGCGTTGCGGGCATCGGTGTGCCATGGGTGGCACCGGATCAACGCGCCGCGCTCACGGCTGCGCTGCGCGCGCCGGGGCGCGCGCTGCTGGAGCTGGACGCGTTCCAGCTGGGCCGGTTCGCCGGCAACATGCTGGAGGTACGGGCAGCGGATCGCAGCTGCCTGGTGATGTCCCGCGCCGCGCACGATTCGTTGCGCACCGGGCAGCTGCGCTTGCTGGCCGATGCCGGAGCCGAACCGGTCGTGGCGGCAGTACCGGTCATCGAGCAGGTCGGCGGCGGCAGCGTGCGTTGCATGCTTGCCGAAGTGCCGCTGGCGCACGGGCGGGCACATTAGATGTCGATCCCGGCGGAACTGCTGCAGCGACTCGCCGCGGCGCGCGCCGCCGAAGAGGGCACACCGCGCTTCGTGTCCGGCGCGGCGCTGGCCGGGGAGTTTCGCGTCACACGCAGCGCCATCTGGAAGGCCGTGGGCCGCCTGCGCGAACTGGGCACCGAGATCCAGGCCATCACGCATCGCGGTTACCGGCTCGCCCTGCCTTCCAGTCCGTTGTCGGCCCGCGGCGTGCTGCAGCGATTGCAGCCGGCAACGTGCGCGCGTCTGCGTGATGGGCAATGCCTGGCCGAGACGGCCTCCACCAACGGCACGCTGCTGCAGCGGCCTGCCCCGACACCCGGCCAGTTCGATTTCCTGACCGCCGAATTCCAGAGCGCCGGCCGAGGCCGGCGCGGCCGCAGCTGGCTGGCCGCACCCGGTGGCGCCGTCTGCCTGTCCTGGTCCTGGTGCTTCGAGGCGCTGGCCGCGCAACTGGGCGCGCTGTCGCTGGCCGTGGGTGTAGCGGTGCTGCGCGCGCTCGCGGCGCTGGCCATCGAAGGCGTGCAGTTGAAGTGGCCGAACGATCTGGTTGCCGCGGGCGGCAAGCTCGGCGGCATCCTCATCGAGATGCGATCCGAAGCCGCAGGTCCCGTGCACGTGGTGGTCGGGTTGGGACTGAACGTCGCGCTGGGCGGCGCCGCGCGTGCGCGGATTGGCCAGGCCGCGACGGACCTGAGCGCCCTTGCGCCCGGTGCGCGGCCACCGGCGCGCGAGGCGCTGGTGGCGGCCTTGCTCGACCACGGCATCGCGGCGATGGAGCAATTTGCCGCTTCCGGCCTGGGCGCCTTTCTGGCCGAGTACCGGTCCGCCGATGCGCTCGCCGACCGGACCGTGCAGATACAGGGCGGCAATGGTCCGGCCATCGGCACCGCCCGCGGCATCGATACCGATGGCGCGCTGCAGGTCGAGCACGATGGCCGGATTCATCGCATCATTGCCGGTGAAGTGAGCGTGCGCAGCACATGAATACGACCGAGACACTGCTGTTCGATGCGGGCAACTCCCGCATCAAGTGGGCGCTGGTGCGCGATGGACGCCTGGGCCGGCAGCAGGCCTGCGAGCTCGGCGAGTTCGCGCGTTTCACAAAATGGCTGCAACGCGCGCCGGCCGTGGAGCGGGTGGTCGGCGTCAACGTGGCCGGAGCACGCTTCGAGAAGCGCTTGCGCTCGGCACTGCGTGCCGGCGGGCGCCCGTCGCCCGAACTGATCTCGAGCAGCGTGGAAGCGGCCGGCGTGAAGAACGGTTACGCGCGTCCATTGCAGCTCGGTGCGGACCGCTGGGCCGCGCTGGTGGCGGCCTGGCATCGCGCCGGCTGCTATCGCACCGTCTGCGCGGCCAGCATCGGCACGGCGCTGACGCTCGATCTGGTCGACCAGGATGGCTACCACCGTGGCGGACTGATCGCGCCCGGGCCGGCACTGATGCTGGACGGGCTGCTCGGCCGCACCGCCGACATCGCACCGCGCGCACGGACCCGCGCCGCCGGGCCACGCCGGGCCAGGCGGCCCGCCGGGCACGAACAGGTACCGCCACTTGCCGATGCCACGCGCTCGGCCATCGAGGAAGGCTGCCTGGCCGCGGCCGCGGGCTTCATCGATCGCACCATCAACCAGATCACCAGGCGACTGGGTGTGCGCCCGGTGCTGTTCGTCACCGGCGGCGGCAGCGATGCCGTGGTGCAGCGGCTGCGCAGCGCCTGCAAGCCCTGTGAGGATCTGGTGCTGCGCGGCGTCGCCGTGCTGGGCAAAGTGCCCATCCGCCGCCGGGCTTGATAGGCTTCGCACCATGCTGCGCATTGCGGTCCTGGCGCTCGTCGCGATCAACCTGCTGGTCTTCGGCTGGTCGCGGATGAGCGCCGGCAACAAGCCGCAGCTGCACGCCGTGGCCAGCGCACCGGGTCACAAGAAGCCGTTGCCGCCACCACCCTGCGCCACGCTGGGTCCGTTCCACGACGCGAACCTGGCCGACAAGGCCGAGGCGGCAGTCGGCAAATTCGGCTGGCAGGTGCAGCGCCGCTCGGTCACCCAGCAGGTCAATGACGGCTGGTGGGTCTACGTGACCACCGCCGACGCCGACGCCCAGGCCAAAGCCCTGAACACCATTCGCCGTTCCGGCATGAGCGACACATTCGCCATGCCGAATGACAAGTCGTTCCGGGTTTCGGCAGGCCTGTTTTCCAGTCAACAGCGGGCCGAGGACCGCGCCAGACGCGTCAAGCGCCTCAAGCTGGAAGCCGTGGTCGAGGAGCGCCAAAAGGATCAACCGGTGATCTGGCTCGACGTGCCCGGCATCGCCCGTGCAACGCTCGGTGACGGGCGGCTCACCGGACTCGGGTCTGCCGCTGGATGAGTTGCGCATCGAGGACTGCCCGGCACCCGCGCCTGCGCCTTCGAACACCGGGCATACGGATCCTGTGGATCCGGCGGACCCGGTCGATTCGGCCGACCCTCAGGATCCGGTGGACGCGCTCACCGATGGCGGCAAGGGCACGACAGGCGTTGCCGCTGTGACCTCTCCCCGGGAATCCGCGGCTGCGCGCGTATAATTGCGGGCACTCGGCCCCTAAAGCATTGTGGTGATGCAGCGGTTTTGTAAACCGCAGAGCTTGGTTCGATTCCGAGTGGGGGCACCAGGACAACATCCGACGTCGTCCGATGTCACCCGCCGATAACGCCTACACCCTGAAAACAAGCTTTTCACCTTCCGAGATCGCCCGATAGCGTTTGTTGACAGGCAATCTGAAGTGATTGTCTGTCCTAGTTACGGCTCTCTCTTTCCGCATGGTATTACCATCAACACCCGCGAAAGCTTGCGGGTTCATCCACTCGCAATCGGACACCGCGCAGGCACACCAATTGGAGCGTGGACATCGCCCCCGACCCCCTATACCGTGCGATTCAGTCGCAGTCGAGGTCCAATCCCATGGTGAGAAGTGCACCAGTTCTCGCGATCTCTGCCCCCGACAGGGAATTCGCACTGGATATCTCAGAGCAGGACATTCGGGCACTCATTCGCGCCCAGATTCCCCGATGGATTCGTGGTAGTACCAGCCCGTTCATCGTCGAAGAGATGGAGGTTTGTTCCGGGAGGGCCCGGATCGACCTTGCGGTGATCGCTGATTGCTTGATTGGAATTGAAATCAAAGGCCCGAAGGACGACGTTAGCCGGCTGCCTAGACAGGCAACAGCCTATTCGCAGTGTTTTGATCAGGTCGTTCTTGTTACCCATGCAGCGCTGGCGGCGAAGGCCTGCGAGCTGATACCCAGCTGGTGGGGAATAGTAGTCGGGCGCCGCACAGGCCGGCAGCTGAGATATCGGTTCTTGTGTCGCCCAAAGTCGAACCCTAGCTTAAACATTGAGCGGCTCTTGGCATTGCTTTGGCGCGACGAAGTCAGCGAACTGCTATCCGATCTCTTGGATGCACCTGTAAGAGCACGGGTCTCCAAGAAGACAATCCGCGCTGAGTTGCTGAGGTCCGTTGAGCCTGCAGCACTTCGCAGTGGTGCACTTCGAAAACTTCGTGAACGCACGAACTGGCGATCTACGCCAATCTAGGAATTGTCGTCGTTCGCATGTGTGATGGCCGTGAACGTCATGTGGTGATTCACGCACGCCGTAATCCATGACGCCGGACTTCCAGGCTTTCCTTTCCTCGCGGAACGGTCGGCTATATATTCGTCGCCATAGCTGTAACCTGGACCGCAGTACTCGTCCAGCGCGACAATATCTTCGGCGATCGAGAAATATTGCTCGTATCCGTCCGGATGGCTGGACAATGCTCCACCGCGGATGATGAACCACGAGTCACTTAGAGTGTACAGAGCCTTCGGGCACGTAAGTTTCGCTATAAGACGCCAGTCCAATTCGACCACTGAGGGCGGCAAGATCGTGTAGTCCGCGAACCAGCGCGGACTTTGCATACGGAATCCTTGGGTATCTTCAAAGACATCCTGTTCTATGCGTTGCAGGTAGCCTTGGTCATTCGAGCCAACCGCTGTTGATATCTGGTCTGGAAGACCATAACCCCCGATGAGAATTCCCGCCCATCCCTGCGTATCCAGATGGGTTAACAAGCGCAGAACCTGCTTGGAAATGGCCTCCCGATCTTGGCCGTAGAGACACTGCAAATCCAAGAGCAGATGCGTCTTCGTCACCCTGACGTCCACAGACTGCAAGAACTCTTCTATTCGCCTTGCTGTTGCTGTTGCAGTGCTCACATCTGTTGCGTCTAGGCGAATACATAGCGCCTCGTCCGCGCTTTCCTTGGCAATCTCTACCGCCAGCTTATTGTGCACCGCATCTCGATACAGACCTGCCACGGGAATGGCCAAGCCACCGCTCTGGGCGATTGCAGCCGCCATAGCCTGGAGAGGGTGTACACGACCTGTCAGCCGAAACTCTGACGCCAATTCACTTGAGTCCACGAAGACCGCCGGAAAACCTGTGGCGCACTTCCCGGTTCGACCGATATTTCGCTCCACATATGCTACTGCCTTTTCCTTGTCCATGCTCTTTGTCGGAGCGGCCACATCCAGCACTGGCATCATCTCCAAGCGCACCGACTGCGCCAGATGCTTGATTGCCAGCAACTCACTCTGTCTGTTTCTTAGGATCGGTGAATACATGGCCGACGCTACCTAGATAGCAGCATGTCGCGGACTAAGCCCCTACCTACAAGATCGGTGAAATTCCAGAACTCCCTGCGCTCATAGCGGAAACGTCCAGCGACAATTGAAGGATCTATGCCAAGCTGATGAGCAAGGGCCTTCACACTTCCCTCGGTCCCAAGACGCCGCACGTCGCTCCGAAGCCAAGTATCCCGGGGAATCAGGCCATCCTTTGCGAATGCATCCGCTTCAGCTTCCGCCTCCTGATCATCATTCACGCTCTCATCAAGAGAGTCGATGTAGACATCCTCTCCTGGATTCGACAAATGCAGCGCTACATGCCCAAGCTCATGCAGCAACGTAAACCAGAAGTTGTCGAGACGATCATGTCGCAGCGTCAAAGCAAGCACCGGCCCCACGCCGAGATAGTTGAAAGACGCGCCGTCGACGGACATACCTGGCAGACCACTCTCAACTACGACAGAGATCCCAATCTCCTGAATCGCCGCAAGCGCTCGAGCCGGACCATCTTGGAGCACGCTCAGCTTCGTCAAGCCTCGTATGAAGTTTGCATCCAGTGATGTCGGTGTGAAACTCGTGGTTCTCGGCCTCGACTTCGCAACCTCGGCCACATGAGCAATCCACGCGATTCTCGATACGCTCTCCACCAAGTCTCGCCGCGTACTTGGTCGGCGCCCTTTAAACATCGCAACCGCGGGTCGGTGCGTATCAGCAGCGAACAGAAAGTCGAACAAGGCCTTGCCCCGTTCAAGAACTTTATCTCCGCCGCTTGCGGGTTTGATCCACCGCCTCCGCGCGATTTCTCGAGCCGTTTCGGTAGCAGCGATCTTCCTCACAAATGCGTTGTGCTCAGCGGCTCCTGGCATCGGAACTGCACCGCCTCCCACGACAGAAATATCCGGAGCATCACCTTGGGTGATTCGGGAGACCCACGCCTGCCCAAGTGGAAAATTTCCCATGCGGTCACCTCACTTGATGAATTCTTGCGCGGTTTGCGCACTGAATTCGAAATATCGGAGCGACTCCTTCTTGGAATCTGGACCAAAGTCGGTCATTCCGATCCGACGATAGAAACCTTCCGCTTGCGGGAGCGAATGAAGGCCACATCGGCCATCATGGCCGGCTATAAGACTCATCGCCACTGCGGCGCCTATCATCAGTCTTCCAAGGCCATTAAATCGTTGCGGATGCTGGAATTCCCTACGATTCCACGGAGCGACAGCTAGAAAGTCGACGTAGACAATCTCAAGTGACGAGCTCGCCGGGTCACGCGACATCTCGCCAAATAGGAGCAGCATTGCCGCTTCTACTTGGTCGACGTTCAGCATGGAGAAGATCCTGCGCCGAGACTTCGGCGCAACGGCATTCTTAATCCGCCAATCCCAGCGGTAGTCTTGAACTCCTAGTCTCCCGCAAATCTCTTTCAAGCGGCTTGGAGTTTGTTCATCATCTGCCAGCTCGAAGTACTCTAGCAAGGCGAGGGCGTACTGTCGCTCTAAGAGCGGCCCCCAAGAGTCTTCGATGTGATCCAAATGACCTTCGTCCAGCCCCTCGGCCAAGTCGACACTGTACGATTTACCGAACTCAGGACTGAGAATGTCGTAAGACTGCAGAATGATTGCCGGCACCTTTGAACCTCTGGCTTCCTTGCCTTCTTTCCCTCATTTACCGGACGCTGAGCCACCGCCAAGAAGATCAGGCGGTCTTGGTCAGTAGGATGCGCGTGGCAGTCAGCGTTGTGACGGCATGTATGAGAACGAACACCTGATGCGAGGTGGTGAACGACTCTGCTACACAGTCATGGAGCGTACCATTCTCGTCGAGCAACCCTAGCTGCCTCTTGCCAGAGCCTTTCCGCTTGTTGAGCGGCACCATTGCGCCGATATCGTCATCCGGCGTGTAGGAATGGTCCCACCGATGGCGACCAAAGATCTTTGTAAACGCCTCGGACTGTACAGCGCGTCGCAGGGTTGCGCAGAAGCCGGCTTCGGCTTGGATCTCTGGCATGTTTAGAACCAACACTGCACAAGCCCTACGGTTCTTCGATACGTACTGACGAACCGACGCGTAGACAGAGGCATCGAACTTCTTGGCCAAGCGCACCGGCGTCCAGATCTCGAAGGGCTGCTGAGCCGCCTCGTCGCGAAAGGCGTCGAGTTGGAACAGCACCTCCGATGCAAACACATTGGCTTCGCGATC
Source organism: uncultured Gammaproteobacteria bacterium (assembly GCA_963812195.1). Taxonomy (GTDB): domain Bacteria; phylum Pseudomonadota; class Gammaproteobacteria; order Steroidobacterales; family Steroidobacteraceae; genus ZC4RG30. Next base: position 192,659 of record CAWEUI010000013.1, on the reverse strand, counting down.
AAAGAGATCGGCAGTGTCTGGATCCAATGATCTCTCGCAGTCCTCAACGACAGCGTACATAGGCCTTTGCCAAGGCAAGAAGCCGTGGGCAGACTCGTGCAGACGAACGAAGCGCTTCTTGACGAGCATGATTGTGCGGTCGATGAAGACCAAACCATCAGATGCGTGGAAAAGACCTATCACTTTAGATAGCGCTCGTTTGATGGCTTTGCCAGCCTTTTCCGCCCTTCCCAGCAATTTGGCGACGAATCTCGGGTTCAGCAGGTCCTCTTCAATTTCGCAGACCCGCGCGACGCGCATCACTTCTTCGATTGGTGTTGGGAAGACGCCCAACACGCCAGCCTCTCGGAGCGCGCGCTCAGCCTCCTTGCGTATCTTGGCCAGTTGACCCAGCGTTAGGCTTGAATCGTCGGGCCGCATGCGCGTCACTTCTTTTGCGTACGCAGAAACGTGAGGTACTTGAGGAGTTCGCTCTCTTCCTCAGCGGTGAGATTATCAATTGCGAACGTCGCCGCCCGACCATGCTTTGTTCCAGCGGATCTCGGGGCACGGGGCAAAATGTAGCCCGCGCGTTGCATGAGCGCTTCGTAGTTCACGCTGAGTGCATTTGATAGCGCATACAGGACATGCGGCGACGGCTTTACAATCTTGCCGCTCTCCAATTGACTGAGATAGCCGTTGGAGACTTCCTTGTTGGTTGCCTCCTCTACTTCCCGCAACGACATGCTGACATCCTGGCGGGCTTTCCGGATGAACGCTCCCAGGGTGTTCAGCGCTCCCGCCGTTGTACGAGCCTCGTCGCCGAGCTCGTCAGTCTTTCCCATACTTGCGCACCCGATCCGCTTCTGGACAGGCAAAATACCAGTAGCCGCTAAATCTAGCAAGCGCGCTTGTTAGTGCTTGACCGACTGTGCATGCGCTTTATAATTAGCAACGGTCGGCCACTCGTACGGCCGAAAGGAGCCAAACGTGACGACCGAATCGCAACACAACGGGACTCTCGAAGTGGTAGTGGTGGACGAAACAGGCGCCGGCACCCGTTTCGGGATCTGTTACGAGCCGAATGACCGGATCGACGACCTCATCAGCCGGTTAGAACGGGAAGAGGAATTCGACCGAGCAGCAGCATTCGAAGCAGCTGCTGCGCTGCAGCACATGACGGATAGCAAGCAGCCTCTCCACGAAGTCCGGTGGCAGCAGGGCCCTGTGGAAGTCACTTGCGTGCTGGTCGAAGTGCACTTCGAAACTGAGGTCAAGGAACACCGCTTTCCTTCGAAAGCATCGTGGGCACGGGTACATCACTGGGCATGCCACGCGTTCCGGATCTCGACGGATGCCTGTGCACACCTCGAACTCCGCGAAGACTCTCCCACCGGACCCGCCCTGAACGAGCGTAATCACATCGGCGTGCACCACGGGCGCAAGGTGGTCTGGCTCGTGAAGCCGGGGCCCGAGCCAAATGGCTGAAGCTAGCGAGCAGACCGATGACCTCGCTGCGGATATCCGGTCGCCAGCGTTCCAGCGAGGCGTCGATCAGGGATTCTGGCGCCTGGTGGAACGAACTGGCGACTGCGTATACGTGGAATGTTTCGCGTGGGACGGCGACGGCTACGTCCTTGCATTGAAGTGCGACCGGTACATGGTAGAACCATGCCACGGGCGCTTCGTCGATTCCGACACACGTCAGTGCGTTACCAAAGCTTGGCCGCAGGGTGACTCGACATTCGCTCAGTGGTTCAAGTGGGATGCCGCCAATTTCTTCATCTGCTGGCCCGGTGATCGTGGCGCCCTTCATCACCATGCTGACTGGCGAGCACTTCAGTACTGGAAGAAGACACCCAATCCCTTGGTTCAATATCTGGAGTTCGTTCGAGAATGCTTAACCATACGTGGAAAGGGATACCGGCCCCGCCCCCAGAAACAGTCCGGTTGACGCTACCTTCACAGCTCATCTCTCGCACGGTTCTTGGGCTACGAGCCCGAAGCGCCGGGCGGCGTGAAAGCGCATGCGTATGGACCGGCGCAAGAAATGGCCTGGTCACTGACGTCATCTTTCATCACGAGTTAGCAGACGATCGCGCCACGGCGCTCTCGCTGGAACTACCGGAAAAAGCCAAGTTCGCCTTGTATGGAAGGCTCGCTGCACGGGGCGAGACCATCTTAGCGCTCTTGCACACACACCCAGAGGACTGGGTCGGCCTAAGCCCTGTCGATCAGCGCAACCAACTCGGATCGAAGATCGGCTTCTGGTCCATCGTCTTGCCCTACTACGCCGCGAACAATTGGCGCAGCGAGGAGATCGGCTTTCACGTCAGGCAAAATCGCGGCTGGTCGCAACTCACTGCAGCGCATGTCGGCGAATACTTCCATGTGGAGGGCATGGCATGACCCTTGCGCTAGATCGGCTGATCAACGGAATTCTCAAAGGCCAGGGGAACGACAGAACTCCCGAGCAAGTGCGGGCGCTCCTGAGCAGGGATGTCGAGATCGTCGTTCCAGCCTCGCGCGCCACAACTGAAGATCTTTGGCCCGCGATTTGGGCCTTGGCCGCAGTGCTCGAACGGCAGCTGTTTGGCCACGTGTTCATTCGATGCGGTCTTTCCGTCGCGCTCGATTGCCCTTCTCAGCTCAGTTCACGATGCCAGTTCGTGTCCACCCCTCAATGCAACGTACAAACTATCATGATGGGCGGTCGTGACAGTGCCGATGGAGAAGCCCTAATCGGAGACGCCGTTTCCGCGGCGATTTCAGTGGGTGAGTCTTGCCGACCAAAGTCACGCGGCCTACTGCCATTGAATGTTTTGTGCTTGCAGGGTTCCTCGGCTACGCAGTCATTGCTCGCTTACTAGAAATTCCTGAACACAGACGTGAATATGCCTCACCTAAGCTCACGATCCCCGTCGACAAGGATCGCATTCAGAATGCGCTGAAAGAACTGGGTGGACTCACGCTGGTTGGGCTGGGCCAGCTTGGACAGGCCTACCTAGCTCTTCTGTACTTTCTCTACAAAGGCAACTTCGGTGGGCGGCGCATCTTGCTGATCGACTTTGACCGATTTCAAAAGGAGAACGGCCGTACTCAATTGCTTCTTTCCGAGGGTGGGCCTTGGAATTCAAGGGAGAAGGTCAACTATTTGGCACCCATCGTAGAGACTTGGAATGCTCGAGCTTCTCCGCTTCCAATTGAGGTTGGTTGGGCTTGGAAACGGGCGGCAGATCATCCGGAGATTGCCCTGCTTGGGCTGCACGACCTTGAGGGCCGCCGGAGGCTTTCAGCAGCCGGATTTCATTGGCTTATTGATGCAGGGGTAGGCACCAATCTCCTGGCACCGAGAGTGACTTGGCATTCATTGCCTGGTGACCCTGCTCTCGGAAGGGAAATGTTTGCAGAGCCACAGGCGCGATCGCCTGAATTGAGAATCGAGGCGGGATGGGTTGACGAGATCAAGTCGACGCCAGGTGCATGCGGCTGGGTTCAATTCAAGGGAGTCGCTGCGACTGCGCCTTGTCTGGGTTCAGTTGCGGCGGCTCTCGCTTTGACGGAACTGGGCTCTTACTGCGCGATATCCCGTGGGTCTGGCATTCTCTGGTCGCAATGCGTTCCCCTCCATAGGGAGTCGCGGGCTTGCCGCTAAAGCGCCCGCCAGACCGCATATGGAGGCCGCTGGGTGGTTCTTTCCTCGGACCTAGAGTGTGGTTTGAGAGGCCGCCCTCCGAAGTCTCCAGCTTCGTGCTGCGTGGAGTTGCAACGGCGCCTTCAAGGCCCGCAGAGAATTTCTGACAGCTTGCAGTTTGGCGCTACGATTTCCGCGCCTTACGGCAACTACTGCAGCTTGACGTTGGGCAGCCAGTTGAGCACGACCTGGATGCGCGAGGCCACCGCCTCGGGAGACTGCTCGACCATCAGGAATCTGCGCCCATCCGGCATCGCGTCGAAGCCAAGATCGCCCGGCCGCGTCCAGCCACCGTCAAGGATCCGCGTCGGGACACCGGCAGACAACGTGCCGGCCGTGCTCACGGCAGCTTCCATGACGAGGTTGCCCTGGCGGTAGAACAGACGGTCGCCCTTGCCGGACCAGCGCGGATTGTCGCCACCGGCCACCGAGACCAGGGTGCGATCGGAAGGATCATCGCGCGACTGCAGGTAGACTTCTGAACGGCCCGACGCATTGGAGGTGTAGGCCACTACGCGTCCGTCGGGCGAGAAGCGGCCTTGCGACTCTTCGGCCCCGGTGGCCAGCCAGGGGCGGGCAGGACCACCCGGCGGCAGCAGCCACAGGTCGGTGCCGGTCTGCGGACCGACGCTCTGGAACAGCAGCGTGCCATCCGGCGCATACGAAAGCGGAAACTGGTCCAGCGGCTGCTTGAGCACCGTGACCAGCGGCCCGGCGCCGTTGGCCGGCTTCGAGTACAGATCCCAGTTGCCATCCTGGTTGGACGCGAACGTCACCGCGAGCCCATCCGGGCTCCACACGGCAGAACCCTGTGAATGGGAGCTGCTCAGGTCCGGCACGAGCGGAATCAAGGTGCCTCGTTGCACGTCCAGGATGCTCAGCTTGCCGGTCGTTGCGACGACCGCGCGGCGTCCGTCCGGTGAAACCACGACGCCCTGGTAGCCACCCGCGGGGGCCTGCAGGCGTGTGGCATGCCCGTCCCGATCCACCATCGTCAACCAGCGCTGCGGATTCTCCACGCGCACATAAGCCAGCGTCCCGTTCGGGGCCAGGTCGAATCGGGCGGCACCATCAGTGCCAGGCCCGACGTCGACATCCTTGAGCACGCTCACGGCGCCAGGGATGGCATCGCCCGCACCCGGCAGCCGCGTCGCCACCAGCTCCCCGTCTCCAGCGGCGACCAGCAGCCCCGGTGGCGCATAGGCAAGACGTCGCCACGTGTTGCGCGAGACGATGCGTCGCTGCCTGGCTTTGGCATCGTAATAGACGGTGTTGAAAGTCTTTCCCCAACTGACAAACAGCAAGTCGTGGCTGCCTGGGATGGCGTAAGGCCAGCCAATGGCGTATTCACTGGCCGTGTCAGGAGTGAGAAAGGCGCTGGAAGGGCCGCCGTTGGCGCTCACTTCTTCGAGGCCACCGTTCCAGGTCTCCTTGTAGATGATGGTGCCGTCATCGGTCCATGTTCCCCCCAGATGCGACGGGGATGACGCCAGCCCTATCGGCGCACCGCCATCAACGCGAATCTTCCACAACCGGTTCTTCGCGTAGTAGGCAATCCACTCGCCATCCGGCGAGAAGAATGGCTGGTCGGCTTCCTCGGTACCTGGCAACAGGCGGCTATCGGCCTCGTCGAGTGCGCGCAGGTACAGCTGCGGGCGCCCGATGCCATCCGAGGCCACGTAGGCGATTCGGCGGCCATCGCGCGAAATGGCCGGTCCGGAACGCAGCGCCTGGTCGGCCTGCAGCACGATCGAAAGCTGCGTCATCGGTGCCGGGGGCGGCGCCGCGCGGTAGTGGAGCACGGTCATGTACAGCGCAACCAGCAACGAGACCGCGGCGACAAGCCACGGCAGGCGTGCGCGCGCAAAGCTCGCGCTGCGCCGGAGCCAGCGTGCCAGCGACGCCGGGCCGTGCGTGCGGTGGCCGGTGGAGCCGGCTGCATCCGGTGGCGCCTCCTGCCGGATGAAGCGCGTTATATCGCCGACATAGGTTTGCCAGGCCGGGTCACTGGCATCGCCCTTCCAGTGTGAAAGGTCGGTGGTGTGCGTCAGCTCGAACATGATCGGGCGCTGGCAGTTCTCGATCATCACCGGCATCAGCGTCTTGCTCTGCAATGCAATGGTGGCTTCGGTCCGCACCCAGCGAGAAGCAACCGATTGCTTCGACCACAGCACGATCACCGCCCTGGCATGCCGCAGCGCCTTCTCGGTTACTTCATCGTAGTCCTCGCCGGAGCGCAGCGTGACGTCCCACCACACGCTGAAACCCTGCGCTTCCAGGCCCAGCGCCACGCGACGGGCCGCGGCCTGATCCTCGCGGCTGTAGGAAAGGAAGATGTCGGGAAATGCAGCCATCAATCTGACGGATTATTTCTGCCTTGTTGCTGCCAGTGAGGCAGCATTTTCGAGGCAGTATAGCCCGGATGCAGCCGCGCCTGGCTCGCCGGACAAGCAGGCCGCTGCGTTGATCCGACCTGCAACTCCAGGCAATCACCTAGGCGCGCCGCGCGAACACGATGCAGAGCAGCGCACCCAGCAACGGGACAAGGCGCATCGGCACCTCGTTGCCAACGATCCAGCCCATGAACTCCGGAATCGCGCCGGCCAGCACCGGCAACAGCAATTCCAGCGACAGCAAGCCCAGGCTTGCCACGTACAACCAGCGCGCGCGAGCGCTGGCGAAAAAACACGCCACGATACCGCTCAGCATGGTGAGCGCCAGAAGCAGCAACATTGCGTCGGACACCTCGGCGAACACGCCGTGCAGCGGCTGCTCGCCCAATGCAATGCGCAGAGCGCGTGCATACAAGCCGTCCAGCCAGGCGGCACCCGTGATGCCCGCCAGCAATAGCGGATAGATGAAGCTCGTCAGCGGTGTACGGGGCGTTTCAGCCATGGCGCCAAGTGTTGCGCGCCACGCGCTCAATCCCGATGGAGCTTGTGTGGAGTTTGCGTGGAGCGCCAGGCGCCGCGGCTTCAGGCGGCGGGCAGTTCCAGCTTCGCGCACACGCCGCCCGGCTGGTTGCCGATCGTGAACGAGCCGCCATGCAGCTGCGCCACTTCGTGCACGAAGTTCAATCCCAGACCGGTGCTCTTGCGGCCCGTGCCCGGTCGCGGCAGCGAATAGAAACGCTCGGTCACCCGCCCCAGCGCATATTCGGGAATGCTCTGGCCTTCATTGCAGACCAGCAGCGTGATCATGCCGGCCGTCTTGCTGCTGGAGATCCGGACGCAGCCGCCTGCAGGCGTGAAATCCACGGCATTGTCGAGCAGATTGGCAATGGACTGACGGACCAGGAAACGCTCGCCACGCGCCACCGCGGCCGCGTCCACATCGTTCTGCGCGGTGATCCGCCCCTGCGTCAGGCGCGGCTCCAGCTCCTGCAACAGTTCATCCACCAGCGCGTGCAATGCGATGTCGCCCTGCTCTTCCAGCGAGCGGCGCTGCTCCACCTGCGCCAGGTGCAGCATGCGCTCGCTCATGGCCTGCAGGCGCTGCGTCTCGGCTTCCACGTGGTCCAGCAACCGGGCGCGTTGCTCCGGCGGCAAGTCGCCGCGCAACAGCTCGGCGGCACCGCGCAATGCGGCCAGCGGGCTCTTCAGTTCATGTGTCAGGGTCTGCACATAGCGTTCGACATACGCCTTGCCCTCCAGCCGCGTGCGCATCGTATCCAGCGCATCGGCAAGCCGGCGCAGTTCCACACCGGAAAGATCAGGCACCGCCGGCCGTTCGCCGGCCGTCACCGCCCCGGCATACGTGGTGAGCCGGCGGATGGCGTGACTCAGCCAGCCCGAGAGCAGCGCCCCGAACAGCAGGCCGGCGGCAATGAACGCGGCCGCCAGCAATACCAGGTGGCGCTGCGCCCGCTCGATGAATGGCTGCAGGCCGCGATTGGGTTTGGCAACCGTGACCACGCCGATGATGCGATCGGCATCGCGCACGGGCGCGGCCACGTACATCACCGTGCTGCCTTCATCGCCCGGCACTTCCTCGGTGGTGCGGGCCCCGTACTGACCCCGCAAGGTGAGGTAGACGTCATTCCAGCGCGAGTAGTCCTTGCCCACGTCGCGCCCGGTGGAATCCAGCAGCACGATGCCGTGCGCATCGGTGATGTAGATGCGGTGCGTGACCTCGTCCTTGCGGATGCCCCAGATGTCCGCGCCGGGATGGCGCCGCCCATAGGCGGCCAGCAAGCGCGGCAGATCACCCTGCGCCAGCGTGCCGGCACGCATGGCCGGTGCGACGATCTCGGCCAGCAGGTTGGCCGTGTCGACCAGCGTCTCCTCGGTGGTCTGGCGCACGGCCGGCTTCACTTCGCGCAGGACCAGGTTCAATGCCAGCCAGCCGCATGCCGTCACCAGCACGGCGCCGACCAGGAACACCTGCCAGGTAAGCGACCAGCGCTTCACGGGCGCGGCGGCCCGCCGGGCTGGTAGCTGTAGCCGAAACCGCGATGCGTCTGGATGGGTTCGCGCCCGGCATCGACTTCGCGCAACTTGGCGCGCAGCGCCTTGATGTGAGTGTCGATGTTGCGCTCGTAGCCGGCTTCGGTGGGCGCTCCCACCGCGGCCAGCAGTTCGTCGCGGCCGAACACGCGTTCAGGTTGGGAGAGCAGGCATTGCAGCAGGCGGTATTCCAGCGCCGTGAGCTTCAGCGGCTGGCCCAGGTACTGGATGGCAAGCCGCGCGGTGTCGATCCGGAACTCGCGCGCCGGTGCGGCCTGCGCGCTGCTGCGCTTGAGGATGGCACGCACGCGCGCCACCACCTCGCGCGGGCTGAAGGGCTTGACCACGTAATCGTCGGCGCCGATCTCCAGCCCCACCACGCGGTCGATCTCCCCGGCGCGCGCCGTCAGGAACATGACCGGCACATCCGAGAACTGCCGCAGGATCCTGCAGCACTCGAAGCCACTCATGTCCGGCAGGCCGACGTCCAGGATGACCAGGTCCACAGGCTCGGTGCGCAGCGTGGCCAGCGCCTCACCGGCCAGCGCCGCGCGCTGTGCCACGAAACCCTTCGCTGCCCAGCGCGAACAACAGCGTATCGGCGATGGCCAGTTCGTCCTCGACGATCAGGATGCGTGCCATGGCGCGAAGCATGGCACCGGCAACCATTACCGCGCCAGCGCGACGATCCTCAGCGCAGACACCAGTTGGGCACGCCCTGCCCGGCCAGAAATGCCTCCGCACCCGCGCCCTGCAACATGGCCAGCGTCGCGATCATGCCGGCCTCCACGCAACTGCCGGCGGCCACCGTGACCGAACGCGGCGCATCCTGGATCGGCCAGCCCGTGCGCACGTCCAGGATGTGCCCGTAGCGTTTGCCCGAATGTTCGAAGAAGCGGTGCGTATCGCCACTGGTGGCCAGACCGCCGCGGCTGAAATCCAGCAGCAGACGTGCCTGACCGTGCGCATCCGGCCGCTCGACGCCAACCTGCCAGGGTCCATCCACGGGAGCCTGGTTCGCGGCGATGTCGCCGCCGAAGTTCACCAGCACGGCGCCATCGAATTCGGCGGCCACCAGCGCCAACGCGCGATCCACCGCGTACTCCTTGCCGATGCCGCCGAAGTCCAGCTCCATGCCCTGCGGCACGACCAGTTTGCCGTCGCTGAACACCAGCCGATCGAATCCCACGTGGCGCAGCAGCGCCTGCACCTGCGCTGCCTCCGGCACTGCTCCGGTGCCGTCAAAGCGCCAGGCCCGTCGCAGCACGCCGGAGGTGATGTCGAAGGCACCATCGGACAGTTCATGGCACCGTGCGGCAAACTGCAGCAGCAGCGCCGTTTCCTGATCCAGCGCGACCGGCCGGCCGGCACTGCGGTTCAACCTGGTGATGACGCTGTCGTCGCGATAGCGGCTGTACTTGCGTTCGATACGCCAGGCTTCGGTGGCCGCGATTTCGCCCAGCCGCCGCGCCTGCGACAGGTCGGGCGTGTCGAGCAGCACCTCGCACGGACTGGCCATTGCCTTGAACTGCGCGACGGCCAGTGCGCCGCGCTGTTCGACCTGCAGGGCACCGGGTGCCGCCGCCGGCATGGCCTCTAGAATCCGAACTTCCAGTCGAACTGCAGCATGATCGCGCGCAGCCGTGGATTCAGGTCCAGGCCGGACAGGCCCGGCAGTGCGCTGGTGTTGTGCTTCGGATCCTGCTGGTAGCCTTCCAGCCGCACGCCCAACTCGCTGCCATTGCTCATTGGAATACCCAGCTTGAGGCCAATTGTCTTGGCGGTGAATGCACCCAGCCGCGGATCGGCGGACATGTTGGTGGCAGGCAGGTCCGCGCTGGTCAGGTACATGCGATAGAAATCCGCGGCATCCTGCTGGTACCAGCGCAGGTGCGGCTCCAGGTACATCGATCCACCGATGGGGACCCGGTAATGCGCCTCGATTGTCTTGGAGTTGATGCCCCAGTCGTCCGAACCATATCGCAACGACAGGTCCAGCACCGAGCGCCCCAGCGCCACCTTGTTGCCCAGCCACACGCTGCGCCGCACGCGCGAACCCGGGCGGTTCTCGAACAGGTAGCCCGTCGTCACGCCATTGGCATCGACCGTGCTCAGGATCTTGTACGGATCGTTGAGATAGCCGCTGGACTTGTCGATCGAGAAATTCAGCTGCGCAATCCAGTTGCGCATGAGCACCTGCGTCACACCGACCTGCGCGCCAAGCACATGCTTGGTGTCGCTGCCGCCCTTCTGCAGCAGCGTGTAGTCCGAACCGGCCACCGGCACGCCGCCCAGCGGTTTGATCTGATCGAACTCGGCGCTCAGCCCGCCGCCCAGCGTGGTGTTCTTGCTGTTGAAGTCGTGGCTGAACTGCGCGCTGCCGGCGATGGAACGGAAGTCGTGTTCCACGGACAGATGCCCGTCCAGCGCCAGCTTGTTGCCGATACCCAGTGGCTGCGACCAGCCGAGGTCGCCCGCCACACGCAGGTCGCGGAAGTTCGGATCCAGCGCCTGTTTGCCGGGCGCTATGGTGTACAGCTTGCCATCCTCTCCATTGGCGCCTGGCTGCTGCAGGCTCGAACCGGACGGGGTGGTGAAGGTCTGCGCGAACTTCTGCGCAACGGCGCCATTGGGCGAACCGCCGGTCAGTACGTCAATCGCGCCGGTCGCGGTAAAGACGCGCTCATCGCCGAAATCCGTGCTGAGCTTGACGATGGCGTCCAGGCTCTGGACACGGCCCTGATCCTCCTTGTAGAGCAGCAACCCGGTGTCCACCGTGGTGTTCGCGTCTCCACTGAACAGGGCCTGGGCCCTGACTCCCGGCGCCAGCAACGCACAGGTCGCCGCCATCAGCCCGGCACGCATGCCGGGCGCCGCACTCTTGCGCTTCAGTTGCATCCGCAACCTCCGCCACCAAAGCCACGACCACCGCTGGTGGCCTCCTTGCTGAAGTACACGTGTTCATCGAAGGAGGTATCGACGGGACTGGCGTCCAGCGCCATCTCGGGACGCGCGAGTATGTCGCGCTCCCAGGGCTTGATCCCGACGGTTGCACAGCCGGCCAGGCCGGCAAACGCCAGCACCACGGCGGCTCGAAGCAGCAAGGATTTCATTCAGGCGATCTCCGTGAAAATCAGCGCAGGGCGTCGCGGATGGATTGTTCGAGTGAATCAGTGTCTTTGGTGCGGAAGCCCTCATGCACCAGCAGAACCTTGCCGTCGCGCCCCAGCAGCGCGCTGGTTGGCATGCCGCGCACCTTGAATTTCTGGGCCAGCTGCCCGGCCGGGTCGAAGCGGACGGTGAAGTCGGCCGGATACTTCTGCAGGAAGGTTTCCGCGTCGTCGTGGACCTGGTCCAGGTTCACCGCGACGATCACCAGGCCGTCCTTGCCATATTCGCGGTGCATCTGGTTCATCCAGGGGAAGGATTGCCGGCAGGGCACGCACCAGGAGGCCCAGAAGTCCAGATAGACGACCTTGCCCTTGTAGGCGGACAGATCCACGGGCGATGCACCGGCCTGGGGCGCGGCCGGCGCGGCGGAAGCCGACGTGGCAATCAGCGCCAACCCTGCCACGATCCCCGCCAGCCCGGCCAGAAACGGCCTTCTGTCCAATTTACCCGCCGCCATGCCCGCTCCTCGTGCTTGTGCCGACACAATGTGCTGCAAGACAAGACGGCGCAGCTGCCGGCGAACCGCAGCCGGAACCCGGTCACGGCCGCGTCGCGCGCTGGCGACAGGGAGGCGTCACGGCGGGGGCGACATGTAGTTGCGGCGCAGGTAAACCTCGCTGAATCCACAGCGCAGGATGTTGCGATAGGAGTTGTTCGGCCGGTCCGGTACGCGCTCACCGGTCTCCACCGCGGCCACCCGCGCGCCGCGCGCCGCGGCCTCGCGCAATCGTTGCGACAGCAACGCGCTCTGGGCGCCGCGCCGCCGGTGCGATTCCAGCGTCGCGCCGAAACCAAGCCACGCGTATGCGCCTTTCACGTAGGCGGCACCGGCGGCCACGGGGGCGTGCTTGTCGAAGGCCATCACGCAGCACCAGCCCGGCCGGCCCACCAGCCGCGCCGACCAGTCCGCGAACGCGGGCTGCAGAGCGAACCCGTCGCGCACGACTCCACCGAATGCTGCGGCTGATTCAGGCCCGACCACCCGGACTTGCAGGTCCGTAGCCACGTCCGGCGCGCCGGCGCAGGCACGCCGGAACTTCATCCACGACGACACCAGCGTGAAGCCGTACCCCTGCAACCACTCCGGCAACGCATTCGGATCACAATCCGCGACAACCGCGATGGCAAAGGCCCCACCCAGTGCGCTCATGGGTGTGAGCGCAGCAGTCAGAGCGGACTGGGTTGCAGGGCGCCTGGTTCCCAGCCCGTTCACCCGGCGGAACAGCACTCCCGGCTCCATGCCGCGGCTCATCAGCAGCGTCGCATCCAGCGTTTCGCGCGCTTCGATCTGAAATCTGCGGCGCAACTCATCCGGTGCGGCACGATAGAAGTCAGCCATCGCCGCCGACTCGATCTCCTCCAGTGCCAGGTGCTCATCCTGCATTTCGCGTTATCCCGCCATCGCCCCGCTTGCGCCACGACCTGCGGCGAAGCCTACGGCCATCCACGCTAGAATGCAGCATGGCTACCGGATGGGCACGCGATGGCGCCGTACAGGATCAGATCGACGCGACCGTAAAGGACGCCGTCGACCGCGCTCGCCGCAACCTGCCGGCGGGTGCGAGCCTGCATGAATGCACCGAATGTGGCGCGCGGATTCCCGAAGCCAGGCGACAGGCAATGCCCGGCGTACAGCTGTGCCTGGACTGCCAGGACAAAGCCGACAAGCTCCGCGTTACTGCTAGCGGGTATAACCGGCGTGGCAGCAAGGACAGCCAGCTTCGCTAAGCGTCAGGGGCGAATCTGGTAATGTCAGGCCATCTTGCGGGGATGGCAACGCTTCGCCACAGATGAGCGAGCCGGCCAGCACAACGAAACTGCCCTTCTCTTCCGCGCGGCGCCTGGTCGGTCTGGGTCTGCCACTGCTGGCAGTAGCGGCCGTGCTGGCAGGGTGCTGGTTGCTGTACCGGCTGGAGGCCGGCCGCATCGCCGACGAACTGCGCCAGCGCGAGAATTCGCGGGTCGCCACGCTCACCGAACTGCTGCGCAGCGAGATGCGGCCCGGCATCGAGGACGTGCGCAATCTGGGCGACGGCGACGCCTTGCGCGAGTACCTGATGACCGGCCGCGAGTCGAGTCTGCAGACGGCGATCCGGCGTGCGCGCTTCGTCAGCCTGAATCACCCCGAATACGACCAGATACGCTTCATCGACGAAAAGGGAGATGAGGTCCTGCGTGTCAATCAGGGCGGCGAGGTGGTTGCACCGGACCAGCTGCAGAACAAGGCCCGCAGTCCCTACTTCCAGCAGGCCAATACCCTGGCGCCGGGCTGGGTGTATCTCTCCGACTTCGATCTGACACGGGAGAACGGCAAATTGCTGATGCCGCTGAAGCCGGTGTTGCGATTTGCCGTGCCGGTCTTCGACACGGCAGGCAGACGGCGCGGCATGTACGTCATCAGCCGTCTGGGCACGAACCTTATGGCGCGCCTGGATCAGGTGGCAGGCCAGTACAAGGACCGGTTGCGCGTGCTGGATGCCGGCGGCAACTGGTTGAAGACCTCCGATCCGGCCAGGGAATGGGGCGGATCACTCACCGACAGGCAGCAGTTCTCGCTCGCGCACACCAACCCCACCCTGTGGTCACTCATCCAGCAAGACCCCGGTGGACAGTATGGCGGCAATCGCGAGTTGTTCAGCTGGCGCCGGCTGCTGCCGACCAGCATCGTTCCGCTGGTCGGGGACCATCTGAAATCCGGCAATCCATACCTGGTGGTGGCTTCGGAGATCTCCCCCGGGGAGTGGGCCGGACTGTTCGCCGGGCTGCGGCAGGTCATGCTGGTGGTCAGCGTCGGACTGGCCCTGCTGACGCTGGTAGTGGTCTGGCTCATTCGCATCCGCATCGGGAACGTGCAGAAGCTGCGCTCGATGAATCTTCTTCTGGAAGATCGGGTACGTGATCGCACGGCCGCGCTCGAGAAGAGCTACGCGAGCCTGCAGGAACGCGAAACGCTGCTCGAGGAAACCGGCAATCTCGCCAAGGTGGGGGGCTGGGAGTTCGACCCGCGGAGCGGGGCCGGCACGTGGACGCCTTCGTTTTCGCGCATTCACGACGTGGAGGAATCCCGGCAACCCGACTTCGACCTGCTGAAGCATTTCATCGGTGAGTCGCACCAGCGCATTGTCGCCGCGATGAACGAGGCGATGAGGCAGGGCACTCCCTTCGAGCTCGAACTGGAGATGATTTCCGGGCGCGGCACCCACAAGTGGGTTCGAACCATCGGCCGGCCACAGATCAGGGATGGCCGGGTCGTAAGCGTTCGCGGCGCGGTGCAGGACATCACCGAACAGAAGCGCACGGAGCTGCGGGTACAGGAGCAATTGCAGCATCTGCGGCTGCTGGAACGGACCACTCGCGCAATCGGCGAGCGCCAGGATCTGGCGAGCATCCTGCAGGTGGTCGTGCGCACGCTGGAGGAACAGCAGCCACTGGATTTCTGCTGCGTGCTGCTCTACGACCCGACCGACCAGGTGCTGACCGTCACCGCGGTCGGCGGCGCCAGCAAGGAACTGGCCGGGCAGCTTGCCATGCGCGAGCAGGCGCGCATCCCCATCGACGAGAACGGCCTGTCGCGTTGCGTACGCGGCGACCTTGTATATGAGGAAGACCTCGCCGGGCTGGCGTTCCCGTTTCCGCGGCGCCTGGCGTCCGGCGGCCTGCGGGCGATGGTCGCCGCGCCATTGCAGATAGAAAACCAGGTATTCGGCGTGTTGATCGCGGCGCGGCGCACACCGCACAGCTTCAGCAGTGATGATTGCGAGTTTCTGCGCCAGTTGAGCGAGCACGTGGCACTGGCCGCGCATCAGGCGCAACTGCACGATGCCCTGAAGACTGCGTACGACGACCTTCGCAACACGCAGCAGACGGTGATGCAGCAGGAGCGGCTGCGCGTGCTCGGCCAGATGGCAAGCGGCATCGCGCACGATATCAACAACGCCATTTCGCCAATCATGCTCTACACGGACGCGCTGCTCGAACGCGAACCGGACCTGAGCGCACAGGCGCGGCAAAGCCTGCAGACCATTCAGCAGGCGGTCAGCGATGTGGCGGAAACAGTGGCGCGGATGCGCGAATTCTACCGGCAGCGCGAGACGCCCGGCGAACTGCAACCCGTGCAGCTCAACACCCTGGTCATGCAGCTGCGCGATCTGACACGGGCGCGCTGGGAGACCATTCCGCAGCAACGCGGCATCGTGATCGAATTCACGGCCGAACTGGCCGAGAGGCTACCCCCGGTGCTGGGCGTCGAAAACGAGATCCGCGAAGCATTGATCAACCTGATCTTCAATGCGGTGGACGCCATGCCGACCGGCGGCGGAATCCTTATCCGGACCCTTGCCGGCGCACATGGACAGGCGTGTGTCGAAGTGACCGACTTCGGCGCCGGGATGAACGAGGAAACCCGTCGACGCTGCCTGGAGCCCTTCTTCACCACCAAGGGCGAGCAGGGCACCGGCCTCGGGCTGGCAATGGTGTATGGCGTGATGCAGCGCCATGGCGGATCGATCGATATCGACAGCACGCCCGGCTCCGGCACTACCGTTCGGCTCACGTTCGCGGTGGCCGAAGCAACCGCCGCGCGGATTGCCGAGCCCGAAGATGTCGTGCCCACGGGCCTGCACGTACTGCTCGTCGACGACGATCCGATCCTGCTGCGTTCGCTGCGCGAGATTCTGGAAATGGACGGGCATCAGATCGTCGCGGCAGACAGCGGACAGGGCGGGATCAATGCGTTCCGGCTTTCGATGGAGCCCAACGGCCAGCACTTCTCCGCCGTGATCACCGACCTGGGCATGCCGCATGTGGACGGCCGGGCTGTCGCGGCAGCGGTAAAGAAAGCCTCGCCCGGGACGCCCGTCATCCTGCTCACCGGCTGGGGCGAGCGACTGCTGGCCCAGGGACGCACCATTCCACACATGGACCGCGTGCTGAGCAAACCGCCGCGCCTGCGCGACTTGCGCAAGGCGCTCAGGGAACTGGTGGCCGCCCGCGCCTGAACAGTGCCTTGCATGCCTTCACCGTGTATCCAACCCCTGAAGAGGAGCCCAACCATGAGCAAGCGTCGCATTGCCGCCACCCTGTTCTGCCTGCTGCCGTTCACGCTGGCGCTGGCACAGTCGCCGACACCGGCAAAGCCCCAGGCCACCTGCTTTGTCGTCAAGTTCAAGGCCAGGCCCGGCAAGAACGCCGCGATGGAAGCGGCCTTCAAGCAGATGCAGGCCGCAGTGCGCGCCAACGAACCCGGCAATGTGCAGTACGACTTCTTCGTCGAGGCCGGCGATCCGCAGACATACGTGATCATCGAGCGCTACAAGGACCAGGCCGCTGTTCAGGCTCACGGCGCCAGCGCGTACGGCAAGAAGCTGATGGCGCAGCTCGGCGACCTGATGGACGGCAAGCCACAGGCCGAGCGCCTGGTGCTGATCAGCGCGAAGTAGCCGAGGCAACCTGTCGCGCGGCCAACCCGACGCCGACTTCGCGGCGTAGGGTCGGTTGCGGCGAAGCCTACTTGCCGAACAGGCCCTTGAGCGCGTCCCTGGCCTTGTCCACCGCCTTGGATTTCACTTCGTCGGCCTTCTCCTGCACCTTCTGCTGCACCTCTTCCTTGTGCTGCTCGACGATCTTCTTCACCTGTGCCTTCGCCATGCCGGCCAGATCGGGCCGGATCTTCGGGTCGGCGAACGTGCCGGTGATCTTCACCGGGATCGCCGCCTTCTCCAGTGAAGCGATGTCGGCATCGGCGCCCGGCGGCGACTTCAGGACGGTGGCCGTGACCGAGTAGTCCAGCTCCTGCGAGATCAGGTTCACCACGCCGGCGCCGGTGATGCGCAGCAGCTGTGAGGCAATGGTCAGGTCGTTGTTGGTGGCGACGCCGTTGACCAGTTTGGCGGTTGCCTTGAAGGTATCGAAGGTGGTGCGCTTGTTGTTCGGCGCCCCGGACAGCGTGCGGCTCCTGGCCAGCGACTGCGCCTGCCCGATGGCATACCAGATGTCGAAGCCCTCCACCGCGCCGTTCTGCAGGTTCAGTCCGGCGGTACCGGTCAGGGTCTTGATCAACGCATCGCCGCTGCGGCCGGTGGCGGCGAGCTTCACGTCCAGATTGCCCTTGCCCGAAAGCAGGCCACTATCTGCGAAGTCTTTCATCAGCGCGGCGATGTCGATGCCGGCCATGTGCTCATCCATGGTGAGCTTCGGCTCGGGCGCGCGCATGTCGATGCCGATATCACCGTTGTAGTGCCCGTCGTACAGGTCAGCCTGCAGCGGCGCAAAGCGCGCCACGCCGCTGGCGATATTGATGCCGGCGGAGAGATTGGACAGATGCGCACCACCCACCGTAATCGCACCGACATTGAATGAGCCGCGAGCGCGCAGCGGCTTGAGGAAATCCACGGGCAGCTGGATCGGTTCGGCCGCCTTGGTGGGCTCGACGGGCGGCGGCTGATAGCGGTCCAGATCGATCTTGTCGAGATTCAGCGCGAATTCCATGCCGGAGTTGCCCGTGTCGTAGCTGAAGCGTCCGGTGAGTTGCGAGTCGTCCAGCTTGACGGACAGGCCAGTGAGCCGCGCGACGCCGCCCTGCCAGGAATAGGCGCCCTTTGCCGCAAAGCTGTTCAGGGCGTTGCCGTCACGCGTGACCGGCGCGCTCATGCCCAGCTCCTTCATCAGCTCGCGTGGCGCGAGCTCGTCGAGCTGGAAGCTTCCGGTCAGCGCGGGCGCGTCGATCAGCTTCGCGCCGGTAATCTGGCCCTTGAGCTCGGCATCGCCGACTTCCGCAGTGAAAGCGGTCTTCGCCAGCGTCTGCGCGGCCAGGTCCAGGTTCGCGGCCGGTGTGGCGAAATACCAGGCCAGCGGCTGCGGCGCACCGGCCGGCTGCACGCTTCCCTTGAGCTTCAGGTCCTTGAACTGATAGCGCTGCTTCGCCAGATCCAGCGCCAGCACACCATCCAGCCCGACGGGCAGCGGCTGCGCGCCCTTTGCAGTGACCAGATCCATGCTCAACGACATCGGGAAGTCGGCGCCCGGCGCGATACGGCCGATGTCGAGCTTGACGTGATCGGCCACCATGTCTTCGAAGGCGATGCGGCTGTTGGTGATCGAAATTCCGGCCAGATGCAGCGTGGGCGCGCCGCCGGCGGAAGCCGGGTTCTGCTGCTGCGCAGACGCGCTGCCGCCCCAATCCACCCAGTTGCCCTTGCCGGCGGCGTTCTGCCGCAGACGCAGGTCCAGCCCGTCGATCTCGATGCGGCCGATCTCCAGCTGCTTGTGCAGCAGCGGCATCAGCTTCACCGACAGCTTGGCGTGCTGCAGCGTCAGAAACGGCTCGTTGCCGAAGCCGGGCGGATTGCCCAGCGACGCCTGCCCGGTCTCGATCGCAACCCACGGGAACACCGACAGGCTGAGCTTGCCCGGCAGCGAGAGTTCACGGCCAGTTGCCTGCCTTACCGCCGCGGTAATGCGCGCCTTGTGGGCGTTCGGATCGAACAGCAGGAGCACGGCCACCAGCGCGACGGCGAGCACCAGCACCAGCGCAGCGATGACGATGCCGAAGATCTTCACAATGCGCATGGGTGCTCCCGGTTAGGCCGCGGAACACGTGATTTTACCGGCAAAGGCGCACGCCCACAGCGGCAAAACTGTAATCTTGCAGGCCCTGCCCTTCAGCGCGCGCGCCTTGTCCCACTCACAGTCCTCCGAGCTGTTCCGCCAACGCAGTTTCCTGTGCTACTTCGGCGGCCGGCTGTTCTCGAACTTCTCCCGACAGATCGTCGCCGTGGCCGTGGGCTGGCAGGTCTACCTGCTCACCGACAGCGCGTTTCATCTGGGCATGGTCGGCCTGGTGCAGTTCCTGCCGGCGTTGCTGCTCACCTTCCATGGCGGCCATCTGGCCGACCGCCACGACCGCAAACGCATCGTGCAGCTGTGCCAGTGGCTGGAAGGCATCACGGCGGCCTACCTGGCCTGGCGCAGCTACACCGGTTCGATCACGGTGATCGACATCTATGTGGCGTCGGCCATCCTCGGCGGCGCGGCAGCGTACGAGCGGCCGGCCGGTGCGGCCATGCTGGCCAATCTGGTCACGCCCGCGCAGTTCCAGCAGGCCACCGCAATGTCCGCCGGATCGTTTCAGGTGGCCACCATCGGTGGCCCGGCGATCGGCGGCCTGCTGTTCGCGTACTCGGCAGGCACCACCTATGCAGTGGTTGCCGCGTTCTGGGTGCTCGCGGGCATCTTCAACGGCGCCCTGCCCGTGCACCGGGCCCGGGCCAGTGGCGAGGTACCTACCTGGCGCACGCTGTTCGCCGGCGTGCACTTCGTGCGCGGCAATCCCACCGTGCTGGGCACCATTTCGCTGGACCTGTTCGCCGTGCTGCTGGGCGGCGCCACGGCGCTGTTGCCGATCTTCGCCAAGGACATTCTGGCCACCGGCCCCTGGGGCCTGGGCCTGCTGCGCGCCGCGCCGGCCGCCGGGGCGCTGGTAACCACCGCCATCCTGGCACGCCGGCCATTCACCCGGCGTGTCGGGTTGCGCCTGTTCCAGTCCGTGATCGTGTTCGGCGCCACCACGGTGGTGTTCGGCCTGTCGCATTACATGTGGCTGACGCTGGTGGCGCTGGTGCTGATGGGCGCCGCGGACCAGATCAGCGTGGTGATCCGCCTCTCCGTGGTGCAACTGGCCACCCCCGACGAGATGCGCGGCCGGGTCAGCGCCATCAACTTCCTGTTCGTGAACGCCTCCAACCAGCTCGGCGAATTCGAAAGCGGGCTGACGGCCAGCTGGTGGGGAGCCGTGCCCGCCACCATTGTCGGGGGCGTGGGCAGCGTGGTTATCGCACTGCTGTGGATGCGGCTGTTCCCGGCGCTGCGGAACGTGGAGAAGCTGGCATAGAATCAGCCCCTGCAACCACATACCGACGGGGGACGAGCCATGTGCGATCAGGATTTCAGCAATGAACTGCTGCCGGGCGCGCTGTCGCGCCGCGAATTCGGCAAGCTCGGCATCAGCGCCAGCATCCTCGCGATGCTGCCCAAGGTCGCCAATGCGGCCGATGTCACCGAATCCCACGTCGACATCAAGACCAATGACGGCACCTGCGATGCGCACTTCGTGCATCCGACCACGGGCGCCCACGCCGGCGTGCTGGTATGGCCCGACATCTTCGGCCTGCGCCCGGCCTTCGAGCAGATGGGCAAGCGCCTGGCCGAATCCGGTTACGCGGTACTGACGGTCAATCCGTTCTATCGGCTGCAGAAGGCGCCGACGTCGACCAGCACCAGCATGGCAGGCGATGCGCGCAACAAGCTGTTCCAGATGATGCAATCACTGACTCCGGACGGACAGGTACGCGATGCGATGGCCTTCACGGCCTGGCTCGACGACCAGAAGGCCGTCGACAAGAACAAGAAGCTCGGCACCACCGGCTACTGCATGGGTGGCCCGCTGGTATTGCGTACCGCCGGTTCGGTGCCCACGCGCGTCGGTGCCGCGGCCACCTTCCACGGCGCCAGCCTGACCACCAAGGATCCGGACAGCCCGCACCTGTGGATCGAAAAGTCCCGGGCCAGCTTCCTGATCTGCATCGCCGACAGCGACGACCAGCGCGACCCCACGTCCAAGGACATCCTGCGCAAGACATTCGCGGATGCGCGCCTGTCCGCCGAGGTCGAGGTGTACAAGGGTGCCCAGCACGGCTGGTGCGCGATCGACACGCAGGCCTACAACAAGGAGCAGGCCGAGAAGGCCTGGGCGCGCCAGCTGGCGCTGTTCAGCAAGGCGCTGGCCTGAGCCGCCCGGGCTACTTCGCGGCGCTGCGCAAGGTCAACGAGAGGCCGGCCCACGACACGGTGCCGGCCGCGCCGCTGTTGCTGACGCCGGCGGATACATCGACTCCCCAGCGCGGCGTCGGCGTCAGCCCCAGTGTCAGCCCGGCGCTCCTGGTCTTGTCGCCGGTCAGTGCATCGCGCTGCCAATCCACATTGGCGGCAAGGGATACGGATGCGAACTGCCGGCCCAGCACGCCGGAGGCTTCACGATCCGGGGCGCCGGCCGCGCGCGTGGCCATCGAGCCGATCAGCCGCTGCAGCCGCGGAAAGCGATTCGTGTTGCCGGACCCCAGCACCTGGCGTACACGACTCACGCTCGAGCCGTAGGTGTAGTCGACGAAGCGCACGCCCGCGTTCCAGGCCGCGCCGTAGTACGACAAATCGGCGCCGAACCCGGTACCGGAGAAATCCGCCGTCCCTTCACGCGGCTGGCCCAGCAGTGTCGCGGTATACGTGACCCGCATCGCGTGATGAGTCACCAGCGCGGACAACGCCACGCCGCTGTCGCTCATCCAGCCCAGCTCGCCGTGCAGTACCGTGGATCGAAGGTTGCCGGAGTCCTCCCAGCGATCCGCCGACACATCGGCGAAGAAGGCAGCCATCTGCAGGTCGGCGGACACTCCGAAGCTGGTTCCGGACAAATCCTCGTCGCTGCCACTGCCCAGGAAGCTGCTGTGGCCCACGCCGGCGCCCAGCGTGAGCGCCTGGATGGGCGAAATGCGCCCGCGCAGATCGATCGACCGGCCATGATCTGTATCGGCCAGGCCACTGAGCGTCAGTGAACCGGCCCAGGCCGGAGCCGCCAGCACGGCGCCCAGCACGACGCCACAGATTCTTCCCCACATGTCCGGCTCTTCCTCCCGCGCGTTGTCACGACAACGCGCCGGCACATGGTCGCGTTGACTTCAGCCACTGTACCGTCAATATGTCATGAAACGACGCGCCGCGGCGTCAACCGCAGCGCTCCTGGCTCGTTCATTGAAGGCGTGGAACTGCACTACCCCGAAGGCCTTGCATTGTCGGCATCGAAAGATGAGATCCGGCGTGAGCTGAATGGCTTTCTCGCCGAGGTGGAACGCAAGGCTTTCCGGATGGCGCGAATCGCACTGCGTCACGACGATGACGCGCTCGATGCCGTGCAGGACGCCATGATGCAGCTGGCCCGTCGCTACGCGCAGCGGCCGGCCGCGCAATGGCGGCCGCTGTTCTACCGGATCCTGGAGAACAAGATCCGGGACCAGCAGCGCCGCCGCATGGTGCGCGGCAAGGTCATGGCCGTGCTGAGCTGGCGCCGCAACGAGGACGGTGAAGCCCCCGATCCGGTGGCCGAGGCGGCAGACCATGGACCCGGGCCGGATGACCAGGTGGAAAGCGGGGCGATGCTGGCGACTCTGGAAGCTGCTGTGTCCCGATTGCCCGCGCGGCAGCGCGAAGCCTTCCTGCTGCGCAACATGGAAGGCCTGGACGTGGCGCAGACCGCGGCGGCAATGGGTTGCAGTGACGGCAGCGTCAAGACACATTACTTCCGGGCCGTGCAGACGCTGAAGGAACAACTGGACGAGTTCTGGTCATGAACGAGCACGACGAAGACACGCGGTTCGAACGGCGCGCCGCTGAACTGCTGCGAACCAGCATATCCGGCACGGATGGCGCAACGCGCGCGCGTCTGTCGCGCGCCCGTGCGGCAGCAGTGGATGCGGCCGCGCGCCGGCCCGGGTGGCTCGAATTCCGCTACCTCGCCCCCGTGGGCGCCGTGGCTGGCGCGGCCCTGGCGGCAGTGCTGTTGTTCGGGCCGGGCAAGCCGGCTGCACCGGTCAACGTCGCAACGGTGGCGGCGTTGTACGACATGGACCTGCTCTCCGACGCCGAAGCCTTCGACATCGCCCAGGAATCGGACCTGGGCTTCATCGAATGGGCGGCGGCACAGGGTGAGCAGGGCGAGTCGGGCGGCTGAAGGCATGCGACGCGCCTGTGCCCTGACGCTGCTGGCCGCCATGGCGGCCGGCGCGGCGCACGCCGCGGAGCACCAGTCCCCGCCGCCGGCGCAGGGCAAGGTGGAGTCGGTCGATCCGGAGTTTCTGGAATTCCTCGGCTCCGTGGACACGGAAGACGAAGCGTGGCGCGAGTATCTGGAGAACAGACCGACCCAGGCCACGGCGGGCAAAGCGGCGGACAAGCCGGCGCCGCCCAGCCAGCCGGCGCCCAGACAGGAGAAGGTGAACAAGTCATGAAAGCGTTGCTCGTCATCGGCATGCTGGCATTGGGCGGTACCGCCCTGGCCGGACAGCCCACCGCGCCGGCCGCCAGCGCGAGTGCCGGTGTCGACTGGTCCGCGCTCACGCCGGACCAGCAGCAGCTGCTGGCGCAGTTCCAGTCAACCTGGAGCCAGTTGCCCGAGCAGCGGCGCCAGAACCTGGCCAGAGGCGCCGCGCGCTGGCTCGAAATGAATGGCGAGCAGCGCCAGGCGGCCCGCGAACGTTTCAGGAAGTGGCGCGCCCTGCCCGAAGATCGACGCAATCTCATCCGCAGGCGCTGGAGTGAATTCCAGAGCCTGCCACCGCAGGAACAGGCGCGCATTCGCAGGGATTACCGCGACTATCGTCGCCTGTCGCAGCAACGGCGCCTGGAATTGCGCAGGCAGTGGCAGCAGAAGTCACAGGCCGAACGCCGGCAACTGCTGCAGCAACTGCGCGAACGCCGGCGCCTGCGCCGCCAGATCGGCGGCAAGTGAAGCCGCGCCTTCAGCGCCGCGCCTCTTCCAGAACCTTGCCGATCACCGGCTCGAGCACCTTCGCGACATACTGCCTCCTCCGAATCGAGGTTATTCCTGGCCCCGTCGCGCCCGCATGGTACACTTCGCTCCGTCTTTCGCCGGATCGCGACCGGTCTGCACATTGACCGGATTCTGGTATCGCGAATCAGGCTCCCCAAAAAAGGTATTCATGAATTTTTCAGATCTCGGGCTCAAGCCCGAGCTGGTGACTGCTGTCACCGACAAGGGCTATTCCATTCCCACCCCCATCCAGCAGGCCGCCATCCCGGCAGTGCTCGCCGGACGCGACGTGCTGGCCGGAGCGCAGACGGGCACCGGCAAGACGGCCGGCTTCGTGCTGCCGATCCTGCAGAAGCTGTGCGCCCGCGCAGGTACCGCCCCGCGCGCACTGATCCTGACGCCGACGCGCGAACTGGCTGCGCAGGTGGCCGAGAGCGTGCGTCACTACGGACGTCACACCAACCTGCGATCGCTGGTCATCTTCGGCGGCGTGTCGGAACGGCCGCAGATCGCGGCATTGCGCGGCGGCTGCGACATCCTGGTGGCAACGCCGGGGCGGCTGCTCGACCTGGCCAACCAGAAGTTCGTGTCGCTGGCCGAGGTCGGCATCTTCGTGCTGGACGAAGCCGACCGCATGCTCGACATGGGCTTCATCCACGACATCAAGCGGGTGCGCGCCATGCTGCCCAAGCAGCGCCAGAACCTGCTGTTCTCGGCCACCTACTCCGAGGACATACGTCGCCTGGCCTCGAACCTGCTGCACGATCCGCAGAACATCGAGGTCGCGCCGCCGAACCGCACCGCCGACAAGGTGGAACAGGTCAGCTACCGGCTGCCGAAGGAACACAAGCGCCATCTGCTGGCGCATCTGATCAACGACGGCAACTGGCATCAGGTGCTGGTGTTCACGCGTACCAAGCACGGCGCCAACCGGCTCGCCGACCAGCTCGCGCGGGCCGGCATCCCGTCGCTGCCCATCCACGGCAACAAGAGCCAGAACGCGCGCGTGCGCGCACTGGCCGACTTCAAGAGCAACAAGATCGTTGCGCTGGTGGCCACCGAAGTCGCCGCGCGCGGACTGGACATCAAGGAACTGCCCTACGTCGTCAACTACGAGCTGCCGAACGTGCCCGAGGACTACGTGCATCGCATCGGCCGCACGGCCCGCGCCGGCTCCACCGGCAAGGCGGTTTCGCTGGTCTCGCCGGACGAAGCACCTTACCTGAAGGACATCAGTGAAACTGCTCGGCCGCGACATTGCCTCATTGCCGCTGCCCGAGTTCGCGATCACCGAGTCTGCGGCGCATCGTGAGTCTCCCCCGCAGCGGCCGACGCAGACCTCGCAGCAGCCGGCGGCGCAGCGGCGCCATCCACAGTCGCGTTCCGGCCAACGCCATTCTGGTCGGCACCGGCATCAGGGGCGTGCTTCCCGGCGCGCGTGAAGGTCACGTTGCCGACGCGCAGCCGCTCGGCAGGGTGCCCTTGCCCTCTTCGTGGTCCTTCCGGGCACTGCCCCGCACGCATAAAGTTACGACTGTCACGGAACGGCGGACCTGACTGCAAAGCAACTGGCTGCTGCGCTACATTCGGGCCATGAGGAAGCTGGCAGGGATCGCACTTCTGGGGGCGCTCGGTATCGTGGCACTGCCTGCCTGGGCAGCGGATACGCCGCCAGGGTGTGCGTGGCTGTGCGGCAGCTGGGTACTGGACGCTGCCCACAGTGATCCAGCCGATACCGCGGTGGACGCCGCACTGGCCAAATACAAGGAACCCAAGGCCCGCAAACCCCGCCGCCGCGAAGCAGACCCGGTGGCAGACGCCGACGCACGGGTCGAGGACGAGCTCAAACCCGTCTATGACCGTCCGCTGAAGGCGCAGATGCGCAAGCTGCTGCTGGCCCTGGCAACGCCCCCGGCTTCGCTGGTGCTGACCCAGCGCGGTGACGAGGAGATCGTCATCCGACCGGCCGGCGGCGCCGAACGGCATGCCTTCCCCGATGAACCGCACAGCCTGGTGGACGCCGAAGGCACGGCCAGGATCACCACCAGATGGAAGCATGACGCGCTGATCATCGAACAGAAGTACGATCGCAAGAGCTGGCAGACCGAGACCTACACGCTGCTGCCCAACGGAACGCTGCAGGTGAGCCTGGAGCTGGAGCGCCCGGGAGCCAAGAAGATGCGAGCTCAAGAGCCTCTATCGCCGCGGCTGAGCGCAGGCGCTAGAATCCGCCAGACAGCGCGGGGCGCCGAACGCCCCTCGAGATCCAGGGGGGCACTTGAAACTACGCATATTCCTGGCAGCTTGCTGCCTCACCTGCGGCGCCGGCAGTGCGTTCGCGCACCATTCCTTCGCGATGTTCGACCGCGATCACCAGATCCTGCTCAAGGGCAAGGTGACCGAGTTCGACTGGCAGAACCCGCACGTCTACATCCATGTGGAAGCCATGGGCAAGGACGGCAAGTCCCACGACTGGCTGATCGAGTGCGCCAACCCGGGCATCCTCGACCGGGCCGGGTGGAAGTTCAACATGATCAGGAAGGACGACGTGATCTCGCTGGTCGTCTCGCCGCTGCGCACCGGCGAACCCGGCGCACTGCTGCAGCAGATCAAGCTGGCCGACGGCCGCATCATGGGCAACGGCGGCCCCGCCGGTCCGCCGAAGATCAGCATCGAAGACGGCACACCCCTGCCTGGTGCGAAGCCGACCACGACAGACGGAACGCCGCCATGAAGCGCCAACTGGGGCCGATGATCCTGGCCGCCTCGGCGCTGTTCGGCATGAGCGTGTTGACGGCCGCCGCACAGGAGCAGGCCACTGGCGCCCAGCAGAAGAGCGCCGCCTTCGACCCGCGGGACTTCAGCGGCACCTGGGACCGCTACCCGGCGCCGGGTGAGGCCACCAGCCAGCCCGAATCCCTGCCCATCCCGCCGGCCGCACGCGTGCCGGACCCGCCGCTGAAGGCCCAGTACGTGGCCGCCTGGAAGGCGAAGCGCAAGAAGCTGGCCGATGCCACTGCGGCGGGTGAGCCCATTGCCACCGGCTACACGCACTGCCAGCCCGATGGCATGCCGGCGATGATGATGGCGATGTTCCCGATGGAGATCCTGCAGACCAGGCGCCAGACCACCATCATCCAGGAAGCCTACAACCAGGTGCGGCGCATCTACCTGCACGACAAGCTGCCGGCCATCGAGGATGCCGAGCCCGGCTTCTGGGGTCACTCGGTGGGCAAGTGGGAAGGCAACGAGTTCGTCGTCGATACCATCGGCATCAAGCCGTACGTGCAGTACATGAACACGCCGCATTCAGCGAAGATGCGTATCCACGAGCGACTGCACCTGATCGACGCGGACCACCTCCAGGACGATGTCACTGTCGAGGATCCGGAATACCTGACCGGACCCTGGCAGTGGAAATGGATCTACCAGCGCAAGCCGGGCTACAAGATGTACGAGTACGTCTGCGAGGACAACCGCGAATATGCCGACCCGGTCACCGGCAAAGCGCGGCTGCGCCTCGACGACAAGTAGCTATTTCTCGTCCTGGGCCTTCAGCGGCTCGGGCATCTTGCCCTCCACCACATCGACCCGCTCCACCGGCAGGCCGGTGACCGGATTGGGGTAGTGGATGGGCTGCTGGTAGAACACCGGATAGGACTCGTAGCGCAGCGTCGGCGGCCTGTCCGGCGGCAACTCCTGTGATATGCCGGCGGCCGGCCGCGGACCCTGCGCCCAGCCACGCTTGAGGTCGGCCGCGAAAGTCGTGTACAGGTGCAGCGTCTTGATCTTCCAGACGCCGTCCTGCTTCACGTACTCGTTCTCGAAGATGCCACCGCCGATCGTGGCGTCGCCCTGGTACCGGCCTTCCATCGCCAGCTCGCGTACGCGCTCCTTGGCCTTCAGCCCATCCGCCGATACATGCACCACCGCCTGGTACTGCGGATGGTCGAACACCTCGCCCTGGTGCAGCCCCTGCTTGCCGAACAGCGTCAGGAACTTGCGCACGCGGTCCTTGCCCGCGTACACGCCCCGCTGCGCCAGTTCGATGGTGCCGTCATCGGCAAACAGATCGGCCACGTCGTCCCACTGCCAGCGATCCATGTAGTAACTGAAGGCGTTGTGCAGGTACTCGACCGCACGCGCATCCTCGAGTCGCGCGAGCTGGTCGGCCAGTTGCGCCAGCGTCTCGGTGGCACGCGGCGGTGCCGCCCTGGAAGCCGGATACACCGGCGCGCCCGTCACCGGGTTCTCGTAGTGCATGGGATTGACGAACTTGCCCGGATACATGTCGTACACCACGGTGGGCGGCAGGTCCGGTGGCAGATCCTTCTCCGGACGCGTGCTGGGCCAGGCCCGCACGCCCCAGCCCTGCGCCAGGTCGGTGTACATCACGAAGTACGCATGCAATTTGCTGATCATCCACTTGCCGGCCACCTTGCGGTATTCGTTCTCGTAGATGGCGTCGCCGAACATGCTGGCACCGCCGTAGTCGCCGCCGAAGATCAGTGCGCGCCAGCGCCCCTTGGCGTGCATGCCATCCGGTGAAACGTCGAGCACCGGCTGCATCTGCGTGTGATCGTACAAACGTCCCTGCACCGGGAAACCCAGCCACTGCAGGTACTCGAGCACGCGCTTGCGACCGACGAACACGCCGCGGCCGCCGATCTCCAGCGTGCCGTCCCGGGTGAACAGCTGCGCGATTTCGCGCCAGTTGTTCTTGTCCACGTAGTAGCCGTAGGTGCGCTGCAGGATCTCGATGTCGTGGATGTCCTGGAGCCGGGTGACCATCTGCTGCAGCCTGGCCAGTTGCGCGGGGCTGGCCTTGCCGGTCACGCCCTGCGTATCCGGCACGGCCGAAGCCGAAGCGCCGGCGTTGCGCACCGGATGCGCGAAATCCCAGGGCGGCATGAACACGGCCGGCCACACCGGATCGGTGACGCTCGACGGCCGGTCCGGTTTGGGCATGTTGCGATCGGCGACATTGGTCGCCTGCATGGCGCCCGTCCAGCCGCCCTTGAACGGCACCGTGAAGGTCTCGAACCAGTGCAGGCGGCTGATCTTCCACTTGCCGTCTTCCTTGCGGTATTCGTTCTCGTAAGGTCCGACCTGCCAGCGCGCGTATTCGTTGAACTGGCCGAGCAGCACGACGGCGCGCCAGCGGCCGTGCGCGGTCTTGCCGTCGGGGGAAAGCGTGATCACCGGCTGCAGTTGCGTGTGCTCGCGCATCTGCTGCGGCAACAGGCCGCGCTTGCCGTAGCCGATGGCGTACAGCAGCGCCCGGATCGACTTCTTGCCCACGTACACGCCGGACTGGGCGTACTCCGCCGTGGCGTCGTCGGTGAGCAGGTTCACCACGTTGTCCCAGTCCGAATGATCGATGTAGTAGCCGTAGCTGCGCTGCAGGTTCTCGATCTGCTTCAGGTCCAGCGCCGCCTGCGCTCGCTGCAGCAACTGGTTGACCGTGGCAGGTTCCGCCGCGGACGCCGCACAAGCCCCGGTGACACCCAGCAATACCGTCAGCAACGCAATGTAGCGCATCCCCCACCCCGCGATTTTCCGCATTTGTCAGGCAGGAAAGCTTACACCGCCGAGGGTCTATAATGTCCGCGCTCCGCCGCCGTTAACCGCCCTTCAATGGGGTGGATCGGGCAGTGGCCAGCATGCCTATTGAGTAACGACAAGCGCATGGCGCCGAAAGTGGTCGGCGCGCTGGGGATCGTCTACGGCGACATCGGCACCAGCCCGCTGTACGCGTTCAAGGAAACACTGAACGCCGCGGGCGGCGGTCCGGGGCAGGCCGGGGTCATCCTGGGCGTGCTGTCGCTGATCTTCTGGAGTCTGCTGGTCCTCGTCTCGCTGAAGTACGTGCTGCTGCTGCTGCGCGCCGACAATGCCGGCGAAGGCGGCATCCTCTCGCTGGTGGCGCTGATCCAGCAGCAGGTCGGCCAGACCAGCCGCTGGGCCCGCCGCGCAATCGCGGTGGGCGTGCTGGGCACGGCGCTGTTCTTCTGCGATGCATTGATCACGCCCGCAATCTCGGTGATCTCCGCGGTGGAGGGCATGGAGCTGCTGGGCGGCCGCCTGCAGCACTTCGTCCTGCCGATCACGGTGGGCATCATCATCGGCCTGTTTTCCATCCAGCGCCGCGGTACCGAACGGGTCGGGCGCATGTTCGGCCCCATCATGCTGGTCTGGTTTGCGGTACTGGCAGGCAGCGGGCTGCACGCGTTGCTGCGGGGCCCGCAAGTGCTGGCCGCGCTGAATCCTCTCTACGCGGTCGAATTACTCGGCACGCATCCACTGGTCGCATTGACCATTCTCGGATCGGTGTTCCTGGCGGTGACCGGCGGCGAGGCGCTGTACGCGGACATGGGCCATTTCGGCCGCAGCCCGGTGCGGCTGGCGTGGTTCCTGCTCGTGTGGCCGGCACTGCTGCTCAACTATTTCGGCCAGGGCGCGCTGCTGCTGCATGCGAGCGGGCCCATCGGCAATCCCTTCTTCGCGCTGGCGCCGGCCGGCAGCCTGCCGCTGCTGATCGTGCTGGCCACCGCCGCCACTGTGATCGCCTCGCAGGCGACGATCTCGGGCGCGTTCTCGGTGGCCCGCCAGGCCATCCAGCTCGACCTGCTGCCGCGCCTGATGATCCACCAGACCAGCGCGCGCGAACACGGCCAGATCTACGTACCGGCGGTGAACATGTTCATGCTGGTGGCCGTGCTGCTGTTCGTGCTGGGCTTCGGTTCCTCCGAGGCACTGGCCGGCGCCTACGGCGCGTCGGTGGTCGGCACCATGCTGCTCACCACCTGCCTCGGTGCGGTGGTGGCAAGGCTGCAATGGAACTGGCCGCTGTGGCTGGTACTGCTGGTGTTCGGCGCCTTCCTGCTGGTGGACCTGGCCTTCGTCGCCGGCAACGCCACCAAGATCCCGCACGGCGGCTGGGTGCCGCTTTCCATCGCCGCGGGCATGTACCTGTTGTTCAAGACCTGGCGTGACGGCCGCGTGCGGCTGCGCGAGGAACTGCACCGCCGGGCGGTGCGCCTGGACGAGTTGCCGGAGCTGCTGTCCCAGGCCACCCGCGTTTCGGGAACAGGCGTGTTCCTGGTGAGCAACCCGGAGTTCATCCCGACCGCCCTGCTGCGCAACCTGGAACACAACCACGTGTGCCACGAACGCGTGGTGATGCTGAACCTGGAGTTCATGCGCTCGCCGCGCTACACCGGCCCGCGCGCGTGGGTGGAAACTCTGCAGCCCAATGTGTACGCGGTGCACGCGCGCTTCGGCTTCATGGAAACACCCGACGTGCCCGAGGCGCTGCGCAGTGCCCGCCAGCGCGGATTGAAGGATATCGATGAGGATGTCTCCTTCTTCCTTGGCTGGCACCTGGTCCGGGCCCGGCCGCGCCGCCGCTTCGTGCAGGATCTGGAGTTCCGGCTGTTCGCCTACATGCAGCGGCGCAGCGCACAGGCGGCGGAATTCTTCCGCATGCCCACCCAGGGCGTGATGGTGCTGGCGACCGACATCGAACTCTAGAACGTCCGGCGCGCGCCGGCCCATTGTAAGCTGCCGCCATGGAGCACCTCCCGCTGCTGGCTACTGCCGTCGCGCTGTTGCTGGCGGTTGCCGCCCTGAGCGTGCTGGCGCGGCGACTGCAGGTACCGCCGCCGATGCTGATGCTGCTGGCCGGTGTCTGCGTTTCGTTCGTACCGGGTGTGCCCGCGGTAACGCTGGACCCGCAGATCGTGTTCCTGGTGCTGCTGCCGCCGCTTCTGTATTCCTCCGGCGTCGGCATGAGCTGGCGCGGCTTTCGCGACAACCTGCGGCCCATCCTGCTGCTGGCGGTGGGCTGCGTATTGGTGACGGCACTGGCTGTGGCGCTGGTGGTGCATCTGGTGTTCGCGTTGCCATGGGCGGTGGCCATGGTGCTCGGCGCAGTCGTCGCGCCGCCGGACGCCGTGGCGCCCATGGCCATCGTGCGCCGCCTGGGGTTGCCGCAGCGACTCATCACCGTGCTCGAGGGCGAGAGCCTGATGAACGATGCCACGGCGCTGGTACTTTTCAGCTTCGCACTGGCGGCCGTGGGCGGCACCGATTTCACGCTCGGCAGCGCCGCGCTGCGCTTCGCGCTGATCGCGCTCGGCGAAATACTCTGGGGCGTGGCCATCGCGGCCCTGCTGCTGCGCCTGCGGCACCTGGCCAACGACCCGCGCGCCGAGGTGCTGCTGGCACTGGCCACACCCTTTCTGGCGTTCTGGCCCGCGCATGCCCTGGGTGGATCCGGCGTCATCGCCTGTGTCGTGGCCGGACTGTATGTGTCGTGGAACGGGCGCAGGCTCATCCGTACCGCCACGCGTCTGCAGGGTTACTTCATCTGGGATCTGCTCGATTGGGTGATCGAGGCGCTGCTGTTCCTGCTGACAGGATTGCAGGCGCGCGCCATCGCCATTGGCCTTGCGCAGGGCGAGTTGTGGCGTGCCGTGGCGGCCGGCCTGCTGGCGAGCCTGGTGGTAATCCTCATGCGCTTCGTATGGGTGTTTCCCGCCGCATATGTACCGCGGCTGATTCCGGCAATTCGCCGCCGGGATCCGTACCCGCACTGGCGATTGCCGTTCCTGGTGGCATTCACCGGATTGCGCGGCGCGGTCAGCCTCGCCGCGGCCCTGTCGATACCGCTGGTGACCGCCACCGGCGTGTTTCCGGAACGGGACCTGCTGCTGGCGTCCACCTTCATCGTCATCGCCGTGACGCTGGTGGGGCTGGGCACGGCATTGCCCGCCGTCATCCGCCTGCTGGGCCTGGCGCGCTCCGGCCAGGACGAAGCCGCGGCCCGCAAGCGCACGGAACGCGCCGTGCGAATGGAAGGCGTGGCCACGCTCCAGGCCGTGCTCGATCAGGAACTGGCGGCGGGCGCGCCGGCCGATGCGGTCGAGGCACTGCGCCAGCAACTGCGGGCCCGCAGCGCGCAACTGGCCGGCACAGAAGAGGACACGCCCACTGCCGCGCGCCTGCACCTGCGGCTCATCGAGATCGAGCGTGAAGCGATCGGGCGGGCGTATCTGGACGAGCGGATCAGCGACGAATCGCGCCGGCAGATCGAACGCGAGCTGGACCTGAAAGCCGCCAGCCTGCAGCACGCATTTGCCCAGGCCGGCCCGGATGAGCCAGATCGACCCGGCAATGCACCGGATGGTGCCGGCGCCTGAGCAGGACTACTTCTTCGGATTGCCCTCGCCGGTCGGCGAATACATGCCCAGCGGGAACTGCGCAATGTTGCTGCCCGGCTCCAGCGCACTGATCTTGCTGACGCCCTGCTTCCTGACTTCGTCGATGCGCAACACCGAATGCATGGGCAGCATGGTGCATTTGACCCCGGCGAATTCGCTCTTGATGCGCTCTTCGCTGGGGTCCAGCACCACCGTCGAGCGCTCGCCGAACACCAGCTCCTCGACTTCGATGAAGCCGAACAGCCGGCCCTGCGCCACCTTGCGCGCGTAGATTTCGTAGACCTTTCCCTGGTTGACGAAAGAGATCTTGAAGATGTGGGTGGCAGCCATCGTACGGACCCGGGCAATTTGACTTCTTACTTCATACACGCACGCGCCGCGGGACACCAGTACGCCGTTCATTGCAGGTTCACGACCATCGGCATACCCTGAAAAACATGGGTACTCGCTCCCGTTGCCTGCTGACGATGGCCCTGCTGGCAGCCGCCCTGCCGGCGGCCGCTTCGACCATGCGCTGCGCCGGCCGGCTGGTAAGCGACGGGGACAGCGCCGCCGAAGTGCGCGCCCGATGCGGCGAACCGACCGAGGTGACCCGCACCGAAATCCGCAGGGCGCCGATCATCTGGGTCGGCGGCCGCCCCTACCGCGCCGCCGGTGGCGATCGCTTCGTTCCGGTGGAGACCTGGATATACAACCTGGGGCCCAGCAAGTTCATGCGCAAGCTGCGCATCGAGGACGGCATCGTGGTCAGCATCGACACACTGGGATACGGCCACCGCTGACGGCCCGGGCAGGGTAAAGTCCTGCCCCAATGAATTCCAATCCGGCGCTGCACCCGTTCCGGGGCAGCGGTCTCGTCAAGCTGCTGGCCATCCTGCTCGTCACGCTGAACATGCGTGGGGCGATCACCTGCGTCGGGCCGCTGCTGAAGACCATTCAGGCGCAGTTCGGACTCAGCGGCACGGCCGCCGGGCTGCTGACCTCGCTGCCCCTGTTCGCCTTCGGATTCCTGTCACCGTACGCGGCGCCCCTGGCGCGCAGGCTCGGCATGGAGCTGGCGATATTCATCTCCATGCTGCTGCTCGTGGCCGGGTTGGGTATCCGTTATCTGGACGGAACCGCCGCCCTGTATGCGGGCACGGCGTTCATCGGCTGTGGCATCGCCTTCAACAATGTGTTGCTGCCCGGTCTGCTGCGGCGGGACTTCCCGGCGCAACTGGCGCTGGTCACCGCGCTGTTCACCATGGTGCTGGTCACCACTGGCGGGCTGGGCTCGGGCATAGCCATTCCGCTGGCCGATCATCTGGGCGGCTGGCGCATGTCGCTGGTGTCATGGGCTGCACCCGCCGTGCTGGGCGTGCTGGTGTGGGCGCCACAGCTGCGCGAGCACACGCGCCCGCCGGCCGGCACCGAGGCGAAGCCGCGCATGTGGAACCAGCCCATCGCCTGGCAGGTGAGCCTGCTGATGGCCTGCCAGTCCACCGCCTTCTACGTGATGATCGCCTGGTTCCCCAGCATGATGAGCGACCTGGAGGGCATCAGCGCGGCGCGCTCGGGTGCGATCCTGTTCATCTACCAGCTCTTCGTGCTCGGCTCGGTGATGCTCACGCCCGTGTTCATCCACCGCATGCGCGACCAGCGCCTGATCGGCGCGGTGTTGAGCACGCTGATCCTGTGCGGCTTCTGCGGCCTGTTCTTCGACCCCGTGCACGCGCTCGGCTGGATGATCGTTATGGGCCTGGGGGCCGGCGGCTCGCTGGTGCTCGCCCTCACGTTGTTCAGCCTGCGCGTGAACACCACCACGCAAAGCGTTGCGCTGTCCGGCATGGCACAGGCCTTCGGTTACACGATGGCGGCGGTGGTGCCGATTCTCGTGGGGCTGCTGCACGACCTGACACACCACTGGACTCTGCCGTTGTTGCTGATGATCGCGCTGGCGGCATTGCAGGTGGTCAGCGCCTGGCTGTCGGGGCGGCAGGTGACGATACGGCAGTAGTGGCCGCTGCTACTTGCCTGGGCCTTCATCGGCCAGTGCGAACTTCATGGGCAGCACCAATGTGGAAGCGACCGGCCTGCCTTGCCTGGTCGCAGGTGCGAACCGGATTTGCCTGGCCATTTCCAGAGCCTTCGCATCGAATACGCCGGGCGGCTCCGAACGGTCGATTTGCGCCAGGTCCACATCGCCTGCGGCGCTCACGTGGATCTTCACATAGACCATTCCCGTGAGTTTCTGTGCCAGAGCCTCGGCAGGGTAGTAGTCGCGCAATGAAGGCACGAAGAGGACTCTCGGCCTCGCGTCGTGTGACCCGGCGCCCGCCGGCGGCGCCTGGTCGTCGCGCGGCCCGAACCTGATTGGCTGCATGGTCCAGGTGTCGACCGGTTTGCCATCCCTGATCGTCGGCTGGTACCTCAATTTCCTTGCCAAAGCGATGGCGTTCGCGTCGAACACGCCCGGCGGATAGGAGGACTTGATCCGCGCCTCGTCCACTGTACCGTCTGCCGTGATGTGAATCGTGACCCACACCATGCCATGCATGCCCTTCGCCAAGGCCAGGGCATCGGCAACAGAAGCGTCGCGCATGGGCGCAAACATATCGGCAACCATCAAGTCCCGTTTCGCAACATTGGCCGCGCAACTCAGACCGGCCACCAGAGCCAATGCGGAAGCGAAACCCGCGATGCGCCGCGGACGGGACACCAACGGTCGCTTGAGCATGGCGATTCTTTCCCTGAGCGGATGCCCGAAGCCGATCTGGCAGGTCAGTGGCGCCGCCTGCAGCAGTGCCTGCGTGCCTAGCAGCGCCTCGCCATACTGGCGCCGCGCGTGCGGGTGACGGGCGACGACGCGCGCATCGCAGGCCAGTTCCTGGTCGTGGCGGAAGCGCGGCGCTGCCCAGTGCACCAGCGGGTTGAACCAGAACAGACAGCGCAGCGCCAGCGCGAGCAGATTGACCAGTTGATCGCCGCGCGCGATGTGCACGGATTCGTGTTCACGCACCAGCAACCTCTGCGTGGCATCGAAGCGGGTCGCATGGTCGACCGGCAGTACGATGCGTGGCCGCAGAATGCCGACCACGGCCGGCAAGCCGACGCAGGCCTGCGCAACGCAGGTTCCATCATCGAGCGCATCGAGCCGCCCCAGCGCGCGTTCGAAACGGTGCTGTCGGCGCGCGAACAGCAGTACCGCGATCACCGCGCCAACGCCCCACATACCAAGCACCGCGGCGACGGGATTGGCCATCGCCGCGCCGTGCAGTTGTGCTTGCAGAGCGATGATTGCATCGGAAGCCGGCACGATCAGCGCGCGAGTCAGCGCGGCCGGTATCGACGCCACTGGCACCAACACCCCTGGCAGCAGTACCGCGACAGTCGCCAGCGGCACCAGCACCCACAGCAGGTAGGTTGCGCCACTGTCAAAGGCACGTCGCAATGGTCGGCGCAGCGCCAGCACCAGAATCAAGGCAACGCTGCTCGATGCAGTGGCTTTGCAGCAACGCATAGAGAATTTCAGTGGCCGTCATCGTCCAGTTCCTCCAGCAGTTTGCGCAGGTCGGCGACGTCCTTGCGGCTCAGCTTGCGGTGTTCGCTGAAGTGCGCCACCAAGGCGCCACACGTCCGCCGAACAGGCGATCCAGCAGGCCACGGCTTTCCTGTTGCACCCAGTCTTCACGGCTGCAACACGGCGTGTAGCGATAGCGCCGCCCGTCCTTTTCCGCAGCGATGGCGCCCTTCTTGAGCAGGCGGTTCAGCAGCGTCTTGATGGTGGCCTCCTGCCAGTCGCGGCTGCCCGCCAAAGCGGCCACCACCTCTTCAGCGCCCAGCGGATGCGAGCGCCACAACACGTCCATCACCACAGATTCGGCTTCGCTGATCTGCATCGATTACACCTGTAAATTTTGGATGAGATTACGCCTGTAATCGCACTTGTCAAGTGCGCCCGACCCACGCTTCGTCTACATTGCCGCTTCCGGGCCGTGCCCAAAGGGCGCGCCGGCCACAAGAACACTTCGGGGGGGGCTTAACTTCATGGCTATCAAGCGATTCGTCCTGGGCGCCGCGGCTGCGACCTTGCTGGTCCCGGCTGCCTTCGCCCAGGAAGCAACCATCACCAATGCGCGCATCTTTGTTGGCAATGGCCAGGTCATCGACAACGGCTCCATCGTCATCGAGGGCGGCAAGATCACGTCCGTGGCTGCCGGCAAGCCGGCCAGGACCGTCGGGCGCGTCATCGACGCACACGGCCAGAGCGCCATGCCGGGGTTCATCGACGCACACCGCCACCTGACCTACCGCCCCGATGCCGCCACCGAAATGCACAAGCTGCTCGAAGCCGGCTTCACCACGGTGCTGTCCGGCGGCGGCAGCCCGGAAGAGGCCGTCAAGGTGCGCGACCAGATCGACAAGGGCGAGTTCGTCGGCCCGCGGCTCATCCCCTCCGGCAACGTGGTGTTCCTGCCGCAGGGCCAGACTCCCGACAAGGTGCGCGCCGACATCAAGCACCTGGCCCAGCTGGGCGTGAAGTACACCGGCGAGATGCTGCTGACGCCGGTGCCCGGCCCGACCCAGGCCGAGCTGGACATGCTGGCCGCGGCACTCGATGAAGGCGCCAAAGACGGCGTGCGCGTGCAGGTCCACGCGGTCAGCACCTCGGCGATGATGGGCGCGGTCAACGCCAACATCAAACTGCTGGTGCACGTGCCAAACAAGGACTGGGTCACCACCGAGCAGGCCGCGAAGATGAAGGCGCAAGGCGTGCACATCCTGTCGGCTGCCGGCACCTGGGCGCCGGTGTTCGGCGTGTTCGCCAACGACAACAAGCCGCGCGCGCGCGACGGCAAGCCCTGGCCGGCCGGCATCACCGACGGCGTGGGCGGCGGCAAGGAAATCGGCTATGCGCTGGTCAACAACCGCACGCTGTACGATGCCGGCGTGTCGCTCGGCATCGGCATGGATACCACCTACGAGCCACGCGAGGGTCTGCGCGTGGAACTGCGCTCACTGGACGGCGCGCTCTCGCCCACCGACATCATGAAGATGATCGGCCAGAACTCGGCCGACTACCTGGACATGGGTGACCAGATCGGCTCGCTGGAAGTGGGCAAGCAGGCCGACATCCTGCTGCTGGGTGGCAATCCGCTGGACGGCTACGAGGAGTGGCTGAAGGTCACCACCGTGCTCAAGGGCGGCAAGGTCGTCATCGGACCAAAGCACTAGCGGGAAGATCCGGGCGCCCGGCATAAGGCCGAGGCGCCCGACGTCCGTGCGGTGGGATCCGCCGGCTAGAAGTCCGCCATGCTCGTCTGTCCGGCGCTGATCTGCACCGGATCGGGATACACAGTGAAGGTCAGCGGCGTGGCGGGGGCTTCATCCTCGTCCACCAGCGGATCATCGTCGTCACAGGTGAAGGCCGCCGTATAAGTGCCGGTCTGCAGGTAGTCGACCTGGTATCCGAATCCGCCTGCTCCGTCCGAAACGGCAATGGCCGTCACCAGCGGCTCGACATCAGGCGCGGTGTCCTGGGAGCCGTCCGTTGGGTTGTAGATATCGTCGGGTGTGACGGATGCTCCCTCGTAGAGATAGACCCGCGGCACCTTGCCGGTGCAGCCTGCTACACCGGCCAGCGTCATCGAGCTGATCGTTCCCTGCAGCGTGCCGACGTCGACGTTGTTGGTCATGCGCAGCACCGGCTTCATCTTGTAGTCCGGCGATTGTCCGGGCGGCGCGATGATCGATTGCCCGAGCATGAAGTCGATGGTGAAATCCGCCCGTCCACCGGCCGGCATCGTGAATCCGCGCACCAGCTTCAGCCCGGTTTCCGCGCCGCTGGGAATGGTTATGTTGTGCGTGCCGGAACCATCCACCACATACGAGCTGCCGGGCGTGGTATCCAGCTTCAGGCGGATCCAGTTGTAGTCGCCGGCCGACACCTGGGTATCGCCAAGCAGAGTGGCTGCGTTGCCATTCTGCAGCGCCAGCATGTCGAATCCCTTTGGAGAGGTGAAGTCAAAGGTCTGCGACGGGCCATTGGCTGGTTTGACCTCAACGCCGGTGAACTGCAGCCACACGGTCGTCGCGCCAGTAACCGGCGCGTCCACGAGGCTCAGATTCAGCGTGGACGTGGATCCGGAGCCGCCACCGCAACCAGCCAGAGACAGGCAACCAAGGACCGCCGCCGAACAGACGAACATTCCGGATCGAGGTGATCGCATCGCGCAACTCCAGATTGCCCCAAATGGGACACGATTCTGTCCCTCACCCCTGCCGGAAAACAGATGTCTCGACGCGGCGACACAACACTGACCATAACGTGGATCGCGCGCTCAGCAGGCGCGCTGCAGCGCCTCAGTCGTTTCGCGGCTCCGGCACCGCTGCCTGATGCGGCGTGATGCGACCCATCAGTCCCAGGAACACCAGGCATAGCAGCCCGACGCCGGCATCGATGACCAGCGTCAGCGGATAGCCGACGCGCTCCACCGCCCATCCCTGCCAGCGCGCCGAGATCGCGATGCCCAGATTCAGCAGCGCCATGTAGGCCGTGAACTGGGTTGCCGCTACGCGCGGATTGGAAATGTCCATGAACAGCGCCGCGCGCGCGCCGTACATCAGGCCGTTCGCGAATGAATAGAGAATGACCGACATCCACAGCGTATTGCGTGACCAGGGCGGAGACCGCCATCGAGGCACGCAACTGCGGCGCCACCGGCATGACGACGTGGCCCTGCCACAGCGCCCAGGCCAGCCACAACGTGGGCGGCGACATGCTGGCGATGAACCAGGCCAGTGCGCCACGGCGACCCACCCGATCCGATAGCCACCCTCCCACTACGCAACCGGCCGCCGCGGCAATGGTGGTCGACAGTGTCAGCGTGGCGATCTGGCTGTCGGTGAACCCCACATCGACGGCGATGGTGTTGATCAGCGCCAGACCCAGCGCCATGGCACCGCCCGGCAGGATGGCGAACAGCAAACCTACCTTGGCAGCCCGTGTCGCAGTGAACGAACGCCAGGCCTCGTGCAGGAAGCCGCGGATCTCCGCCGCGATGCGCGCGCCGCGACTGGCGCCGGAGGCGACAGCGCGTTGCCACCGGGGCTCGCGCAGCGGCACGACGACGAAGAGGGTGATGACGAGGATCGAGGCGGCGACGAAGTAGAACGCGGCACCGAAGCCCGCCCTGCTGGTCACCCACAGCGCACCCGACCCGCCGACGGCCTGCCCCAGATAGGCCGCGGCAAAGGTCAGGCCGCTGGCCATGCCGCGCTCGTCCGCCTTCAGCACGCCCACCGCCAGTGCATCGATGGCTATGTCCTGCGTGGCCGCAAAGATGTTGTGGATGATGATGAGCGTGGTGATCAGCGCGATGCCCGCGTCCACACCGACAAAGTGGATGGCCAGCAGCGAGATCACCATGCACAGCTGCATCGACAGGATCCAGCCGCGACGCCTGCCGAACCGCTCCGAGGCGACGACGTCCACGATTGGCCCCATCAGCCACTTGAATGCCCACGGCAGATACATGGCGCCGACGAAGGCGCTGATGGCACCGGCACCCACGCCCTCGCGCCGCATCTGGGTCGCCAGCGCCACGGCGGCGAAGCCTAGCGGCACGCCCTCGGTGATGTAGAGCAGGAAGAAGGTGCTCAGCCGGCCACGCCGCGTCGCGAGCAGGTCGGGAAATCTCATCGAATCGACCGTCCCCTCATGTGTGCTCCCGCGAGCCCCGCGGGCTCAATCGGCGGCCCCTTGTGCGCTGCACGGTCCAGATTTCCAGCCGCTATCGACATCAGCCTTGCGCGGCAGCGCGGGCACAGGTCCGCCAGCGCAATGTGCCACAGACGGCCCCGAGGATGATTTAACATAATCTGTTCCGCCACTATCGACCCTGCCCGGCATTCAGGTAGCGTCTGCAGGGGTCGATCGCGTATCCTTGCGCGCTTTTTAGCGACCCCTATCCCTCTAATCCGACACGGAATTTCAGGCCATGGCCCGTAAAACCCCCTTAGCCGACATCCGCAATTTCGGCATCATCGCCCACGTCGACGCGGGCAAGACCACGACCACCGAGCGCATCCTCTATTACACGGGGCGCAAGCACACCATCGTGGACGTGCACGACACGAAGGATCTGAAGAGCTCGACCACCACTGACTACCTGGAACAGGAGCAGAAGCGCGGCATCACGATCCAGTCCGCCGCCGTATCGGCCTTCTGGAAAGGCAAGAAGCTCAACATCATCGACACCCCGGGGCACGTGGACTTCACCATCGAGGTGAACCGCTCGCTGCGCGTGCTGGACGGTGCCGTCGTCGTGTTCGATGGCGTGGCCGGCGTGGAACCGCAGTCCGAGACCAACTGGCGCCTGGCCGACAACTACAACGTGCCGCGCCTGTGCTACGTGAACAAGATGGACCGCTCCGGCGCCTCGTTCACGCGCTGCGTGGACATGATCACGAAGCGCCTGGGCGCGCGCCCGCTGCCGATCCAGATTCCGATCGGCTCGGAGGACAACTTCAAGGGCATGATCGACCTGGTCGAGTACAAGGCCCTGGTGTGGGATTCGGACGACCGCGACGCCCAGTGGCAGGTTCTGGACGTGACGCCGGACCTGGCCGACAAGCTTGGCATCACCGTGCCCAGCGACAAGGCCATTCTCGAAGCCGCCCCGAAGTACCGCACTGAGCTGGTGGATACCTGCCTGGAGATGGACGACGCGGCAATGGAGGCCTACCTGGACGGCACGGAGCCTTCGGTGGAAACCCTGAAGAAGTGCCTGCGCAAGGGCACTTTGTCCGGGGCCTTCACGCCGGTCCAGTGCGGCTCCTCGTACAAGAACAAGGGCGTGCAGCAGGTGCTCGACGCCGTGGTCGAATTGCTGCCGGCTCCGACCGACGTCGAAGCCATCAAGACCGTGGACGTCGACGGCAATCCGATTGGCGAGCGCAAGACCTCGGACGACGAACCCTTCGCGGCGCTGGCCTTCAAGGTCATCAATGATGCCTACGGTGCACTGACCTTCGTGCGCGTCTACTCCGGCGTGCTCACCAAGGGCATGTCCGTGCAGAACACCACCCGCGGCAAGCGCGAGAAGATCGGCCGCATGGTGGAAATGTTCGCCAAGGAAGCCAACGCCATCGAGGAAGCCCGGGCCGGCGACATCATCGCGCTGGTCTCGCTGTCCGAGACCGACACCGGCGACACGCTGTGCGACGCCAACTCTCCGGTGGTGCTGGAGCGCATGCGTTTCCCGGATCCGGTGATCAGCGTCTCGGTGAAGCCGAAGAACAAGGCCGAGCTGGAGAAGTTCAACGCGTCCATCGGCAAGATGGTGCGCGCGGATCCTTCACTGCGCCTGGAGACTGACCGCGAGACCGGCGAGACCATCCTGCGAGGCATGGGTGAGCTGCATCTGGATGTCACGCTGGACCGCATGCGCTCGGAGTTCAACGTGGAAGGCGTGATGGGCCAGCCGCAGGTCGCCTACCGGGAAACCATCACCAAGCCGCTGCAGGAAAACTACATCCACAAGAAGCAGACCGGTGGTTCGGGCCAGTTCGCCGAGGTGTGGATCAAATTCGAACCGCTGGATCGCGGGCTCGGCTTCGTGTTCGAAGACAAGACGGTCGGCGGCTCGGTGCCGAAGGAGTTCGTGCCCTCGGTCGAGAAGGGCCTGCGCATGCAGATGGAAGATGGTGTGCTGGCGCGTTTTCCCACCGTGGACTTCAAGGCCACACTGGTGGACGGCAGCTACCACGACGTCGACTCCAATGCGATGACCTTCGAAATCGCGGCCAAGGCCTGCTTCCGCGAGGCCGCCCGCAAGGCCGGTCCGATCCTGCTCGAGCCGGTGATGAAGGTCGAGGTGGTAACACCGAACGACTACCTGGGCGACGTGATCGGCGATCTGAATCGCCGCCGCGGCCAGATCCAGGAACAGCTCGAGCGCGGCACCAACATCGCCGTGGTGGCCGCGGTACCGCTATCGGAGATGTTCGGCTACATCGGCAACCTGCGCGCCATGAGCTCGGGTCGCGCCAGCTACACGATGGAGTTCTCGCACTATGACCCGGTGCCGAAGAACGTCGCGGACGCGGTGATCGCCGAGGCCACCAAGGCGAGGACCGCGGGCGCCGCCTAGCCGTCGTCGAAGACGCGCGCGGCCTGCAGCACGCGCGCTACCTGCTCCCCGGGGGACGGATCAGTCGATCTGTCCCCTTTTTCATTGGCAAACAGGGGCCAGCTTTTCACGGCCAGTACCGCCACGCCCGCATTGGTGTCCGCGCGCACGGCGGGCGGAAACAGTGCGGCGTGCTCACGGATGAAGCGCACCGCCCGCTGCAAGGCGCCGTACTGGACCCGCTCTTCATCCGACGTGAAGTCGAATACCCATTCCAGCACGCGCTCGCGCAGCACCTGGCGATCGCCGTGCGGCACCAGGCCGGTCGCCGCGTAGATCCGGCAATCGTAATCGCGGCATGTCTGCGGACGATCCCGATAGATGGTGCAGCGCCGGCCCTCCAGCAATGGACAACTGCCGTCGCTGCGGTAGCCCATCTGCGCCGGCCCGCCAGGGATGGACAGCCGCAGATAGCGTGCCGGGACGGCCTCCAATGCCACCTTGTCGCTTGGGCGCAGCGGGATCGCATATGAGGAGACGCAACAGCCTACGCAGCCGT
Organism: uncultured Gammaproteobacteria bacterium; assembly: GCA_963812195.1. Classification (GTDB taxonomy): domain Bacteria; phylum Pseudomonadota; class Gammaproteobacteria; order Steroidobacterales; family Steroidobacteraceae; genus ZC4RG30. The sequence continues at coordinate 148,880 of CAWEUI010000013.1, read as the reverse complement.
CACAGGGCACGTCGGCGAAACGCTCCCCCTTCAGCACGCCGCGCATGTCGGCGAGCCAGGTGCCAAACGCTCCAGCAGATCTGTTCAAGCAGGATCCATCGCCCCGTTTTCGTGCTGCCGGGATTCTATCTCCAGTCGCGACCGCCCGGAATATGGCCGCAAGAAGAAGGCGCCGGCCCGTCGCGCTGGGGTTGGTTGGGGTGGCTTTCGCCTGCGACGGGTCGGCGCCTGAAGTATCCGGCAGTGTCACATACGGGTCGGCTTCGCGAATCACTGCCGGCGCGTCGGTTACCGCTAGCGGCTGGCGACGACTTCGGTCTGCACCGTTCCCGGTTTCAGGTTGCCTGCCAGCCTGTCGCTGGCCTTGTTCTCGTAGTAGAGCGCCGTGACGCCCGCGATGTTCACCTTGCGCACCGCCTTGTGGAGCGCGTTGGTGTAGCAGCTCTGGTAGGAGTCGGTGGAATAGAAGATCAGCATGGGGTCATCCGGAGTCCTGCAGACGTTTTCTGCCGCATCGTTGAGCTTCCTGTAGAGAATGGCAGCGCCAGTCTCCGTGTGGGCTCGCGGCACGCTGTACTTGACCGTCTCGGACCTGGTAACGACTGAGCTATCCATTGGTGCAGCCATTGCACCGGCCGAGAGCAGCGTCGCACCTGCAAGCAACATGAGATTTCGCAGATAGTTTCTGGTGTTCATGTCATACCTCTGTCAGCTCTTTAGGGGGGGGTCGAACATCGAAAACACTTTGCGTTCCCGACGCTGGTTATGATCCTGATGAACCGCGTTGGTGGCATTGCCATTGCATGAAATGGCGTGAACTCTTCTTAACAAGGGCAGTGGAACAGGCGGTGCGCCACACGGTCTATTCGTTTGATGGCTTTCAACTGGATGTCACGCGCCGCAAGCTGATATCCAGTGGCGGACTTGTGCAGCCACTGAATTCACGCGCAATGGAAGCATTGCTGCTGCTGGTGGAGAACGCAGGCGAGCTGATCGAGAAGCGTCGCCTGATGCAGGCAGTCTGGCCAACCTCCATTGTCGAAGACAACAATCTCAACCAGTGCATCCTTGCCATTCGCAAGGCGCTGGGCGAAACCGCCGGCAGCAATCGCTACGTGATGACGGTACCCGGGCGCGGCTACCGCTTCGTCTGTCCGGTGCGCGAAATCGAACAGGAATCCCCGGCCATTGCCCGGCAGCCGGCAGCGGCGCATCGCGGTGGTTCCACTGCGATCGCACTGCGTTGGAGCCTGGCCGCCGCCACGTGCACCGCGCTTGCCTTTCTGGCAGTGCTGCATCTCTTTGGAGATGCAGCGGGGCCCGCGCCGGCCACCGCCGGCCTACCCGCCACTTCCGGTCCGGCGCGTCCTGCAATCATCTTGAGACTCAGTACGCCGGCAGGCTCTGCAAGCGGACCAACAGTCACGGCATCCACGATGCTGGCCCGCTGCCTCGCAGCACACCCGGAAATGAAGTTGCGGGTAGTCGTGCGACTGGTAGGCGATCGGGGCACGCCACTATGGACCGGAGACTTCACTGCCGGAGCCCGGGACGTGATATCGCCGCAGACCGCAGATACTGGGCGGCAGCACGACTGCCGCGACCTGCTCGTCATGAATCACGACCGGAGTGCCACCCGGTCGCGATGACGCGCAGCCGCCGCCTGGCCGCCTAGAAGATGTCGCCCTTCATGGCGCCGTCCCAGTGCTCATCGGCTTTGCCATCAACGAAGCGCCACATGTCGAACCATGCAATGGTGTACGTCTTGCCTGGATCGTCGGGATCCTTCAGTTCGCGCGGCGCCACCACGACCACATAGTCCCCCTCCGCCACCACCGCCGTTATCGGGTGGGAAAGACGCGTGGAGATCGGCTGCGGTTTGACCTTCAGGACCCTGGTGAAGAAGTCGACTGCGGCCGCGCGCCCGGAGGCCGCGTTGGGATTGTGCTGGATGTAGCGTTTCGTGAGCCACTTGTCGGCCAGCTCCCAGTGGCCCGCTTCCAGCAGGTCCCGGGCAATGTGGTAGGCCGCCTGCTTGTTGCGGTTGAGCCGGGGATCCTTGCTGGTGAACAGGGGTTCGGACGGTTTCACTGCCGTTACCGGAACCTGGGCGACGGCCCAACCCGCCGCGGCCGCCAGAATGAACCCACCGATGACCATGCAGCGATTCATTCGATCTCCTCCCTCTACGCCGTAGTGGTGTGAAGGTACCGGAAAGCCGGCACAAAAGTTTCTCCGTGGCTTCACCGGAGCGACACAAAGCACTGCGAATCTCGGCCGTCGTTCCCGGACTGCAACGAAAAGTGGAGGAAGCAGGTCATGGCCGAATCGATATCCAGATCACGTCGCAAGCTGATGAAATCGCTTGTCAGCGTCCCGATGCTGCCGCTGGCAGCCACACTGGCTGGCACGGCGGAGGCGCACCGCGTGCGCGCCCATTTCCACCCCTTCGGTCCGCTGCCAGGCCACGGGCGTGGCCGTGATGTCAGCTACACCTTCGGCTCGATGGCCGCGCCGTCCCTGGAGAATCCGCAGATGGCCACCACCTACGTGGCCTCCACATTGACCAGGAAGGTCGGCCGCGGACCGGGGCAGACCTTCGCGCTGGGATACGAAACCTTCTTCCTGACCGGAGATATGGTGCCCCGCACGGGCGGCGGCACGATCGTCGCCGGCGGCTACTACGACATCCACGGCAATCCGATCCTCGATCGACCTTCGCCCGATCAGCGCCAGTTCTTCTCCGATTGCCCGGACGGCATGTCGCTGATCCAGATCGAGGGCGGCGTTCTCCCGGCGGCACGACTGCAACCGCATCTTCGCGGTCGTGCAGTTCGAATACACCTCGCTCAGCGTGGGCGGCGAGGACATGTACGGCAAGCTGCCCTCCCCGATCGCGATCCTGACGCTGGATCAGGACCGCCACACCGGGCAAGCTGAGCCTTGTGAGCTACCACAACGTCGACACCGGCGCCGGCCAAGGGCCTGTGGATCACCTGCGGCGCCAGCAAGTCACCGTGGAACACGCATCTGTCGAGCGAGGAATACGAGCCCGACACGATGGCCATCGCCAACGGCAGTCCCGGTGACTTCGCCTCGAGTTCAAGGCCTTCAGCAAGAACCTCTTCGGCGATGAGACCGCCGCCAATCCGTACGACTACGGGCACCTGCCGGAGGTATTCGTGCGCCCTGACGGCACCGGTTTCGTGAAGAAGCACTACTGCCTCGGCCGCATCTCGCACGAGCTGGTTCAGGTCATGCCGGATGAGCGCACGGTGCTGATGGGCGATGACGCGACCAACGGCGGCCTGTTCATGTTCGTGGCCGACCGGCCGCGCGACCTGTCGGCCGGCACGCTGTATGTCGCCAAGTGGACCCAGGTTTCCGGCGTGGGTCCGGGCGCCGGCGACATCTCGTGGATCAGGCTGGGTCACGCGAGCAGCGCCCAGATCAAGTCGCTGGTCGACAGCGGAATCACTGTCTCCGACATCATGGACGTCAAGACCAGCGATCCGGGCGACTCCAGCTACACGAAGATCCGCTTCAGTGGCACGAACAACTGGGTGAAGCTGGTGCCGGGCATGGAAAAGGCCGCCGCGTTCCTGGAAACCCACCGCTACGCGGCACTCGTGGGCGCCTCGATGGCTTTCACCAAGATGGAAGGCACCACGGTCAACGCCGCGGACAAGCGTCGCCTATTCGGCGATGTCGCTACATCTACAAGTCGATGACCGATGGCTACGACGGACATCCACGTCGAGGGTCCGGTCGCCGGCGCCGTCTACGAGCACGTGCTGACGGGCGGCCAGCGCGACACCGACGGCCACCGCATCCACAGCGAGTGGGTTTCCGACGCACATGCGCGTGCCCGAAGGGCTGGTCGGCGAGGATCTGGCCGTCGCCGGATGCGCTGGGCAACAAGGCCAACCCGGACAAGGTCGCCAACCCCGACAACCTCAAGTACTGCGAGGCCATGCGCACCCTGTTCATCGGCGAGGACAGCGGCAACCACGTCAACAACTTCCTGTGGGCCTACAACGTCGACACGCAAGAAGTTGAGCCGCATCCTGTCGTGCCCGGCGGGCGCGGAATCCACCGGCCTGCATGCCGTGGATGACGTCAACGGCTTCAGCTACATCATGAGCAACTTCCAGCACCCTGGAGAAGGCATCAACGGCATCGTCGCACCGTCCGTCGATCCTCTGCTGAAGGCCAACTACAACGACAAGTTCAGCGCCGCCGTCGGCTATCTGGCCGTCACGGGCCGCGTCGACTGATCAGCGCCTGTCGCGCAGACCCCGATCACACCGAGTGATCGGGTCTTGCCCGCATGCGGAGCGCCGTTGCGCCCGCTTCACCAATTCCTGAAAAAATCGTAATGCGCCGCGAGCCGCGTCTCGCGGAACCAACGCTTTGCCGTCCTTGTCCACAGCCAGAAATTCCGGGCACTCTCTCGCGTCCGGCGGCGACAAGAACAATCGGGGTTAGGAGGCCATGATCGAAGTCGAACACCTGACGCGCCGCTACGGCGCGCTTACTGCCGTCGACGACGTCAGCTTCCAGATCCAGCCCGGCGAAGTCGTGGGCCTGCTGGGGCACAACGGCGCCGGCAAGACCACCATCATGAAGATGATCACCGGGTTCCTGGAACCCACCTCGGGTGATATCCGCGTCGATGCGCTGCGGATCGGTCCGGATACCAGCGCCATCCAGTCGCGCATCGGTTATCTGCCCGAGAACTGCCCAGTCTGGCCGGACATGACGGTCATCGATTATCTGGACTACCAGGCCGGTCTGCACGGCGTGGCCGCGCCGGATCGACCCGCTGCAATCGCCTCGGCCATCAAGCGCACGGCGCTGGTCGATCGGGCCGATGCGCTGATCTCCACCCTCTCGCGCGGCTATCGGCAACGCGTCGGCGTAGCGCAGGCACTGCTGCACAAGCCGGCCATACTGATTCTGGATGAACCCACCAACGGCCTGGATCCGACGCAGATCCTGCATATGCGGCAATTGATCCGCGACCTGGCGACGAGCGCCACGGTCATCATCTCCACCCACATCCTGCAGGAAGTACAGGCAGTGTGCCAGCGCGTGCTGATCATGCGCGGCGGAAAGCTGGTGGTGGACGCGCGCATGGACGAGCTGTCCACCGGCGCCGGGCTGCTGGTGGACGTGGACCGCGACGCCGCCGATGCCTTGCGCGGCATGGCAGCGGTGCGGGCCGTCGAGGCGCAGGAGGCAGCGGATTCGCACTTCAGCTACCGGGTCGATGCGCCGCTGGACTCAGCGCCCGACATCGCCTCGAGCCTGGTCGGCGCGGGCTTCCGCCTGTACGCATTGCAGACCCGGCACCGGACCCTGGAGACGGTGTTCGCGGAAGTGAACGGGGAGGCCGCGCATGTCTGAGATCCTGGCCATCTCGCGCAAGGAGTTCCGCGGCTTCTTTGCGTCCCCGGCGGCGTGGCTGTTTCTTGGCGCATTCCTGGCCGCGACGCTGTTCATTGTGTTCTGGGTGGACGCCTTCTTCGCCCGCAATCTGGCCGACCTCAAGCCCCTGTTCCACTGGTTGCCGGTACTGCTGATCTTTCTGGTCGCCGCATTGACCATGCGCAGCTGGTCGGAGGAGCGTCGCACCGGCACGCTGGAGAGCCTGCTGACGGCGCCAATCGATCCTACACGATTGATTTTAGGCAAGTTTCTGGCCGCGCTGGCGCTGGTCGCCGTGGCGCTGGCGCTCACCCTGCCGCTGACCATCACGGTCTCGTTGCTCGGCCCGCTGGACTGGGGTCCGGTGATCGGCGGCTATGTTGCGACGCTGTTCCTCGCGGCGGCATACGTGGCGATCGGGCTGTACATGAGTGTGCGTACCGACAATCCCATCGTTGCGCTCATTCTCACCGCGGCCGTTTGCGGCGTGTTCTATCTGGTCGGCTCGAACCTGATGACCAACCTGTTCGGCCACGACGTGGCAGGCGTGCTGAGACTGCTGGGTACCGGTTCGCGCTTCGAGTCCATTACGCGCGGCGTGCTGGATCTGCGCGACCTGTACTACTACGTGTCCATCGTCGGCGTGTTCCTCGTGCTGAACCGGCTGAGCCTGGAGCGGCTGCGCTGGGCCGGCAACCGCGGCGGCGCGGCGCACCGTCGCTGGCAGTGGTTACTGGGCCTGGTGGCGGCCAACTTCCTGGCGGCCAACCTGTGGCTGGCGCCCGTGACGATCGCCCGCGCCGACATCACGCACGGGCACATCTACTCGCTGTCCCCCAGCACCCGCCAGACCCTGGCCCGGCTGCGCGAGCCGCTGCTGATTCGCGGCTACTTTTCGGCCAAGACCCACCCCCTGCTCGAGCCGCTGGTGCCACAGCTGCGCGACCTGTTGGAGGAGTACGCGGTTGCCGCCGGCGGCAAGGCCCGCGTGGAATTCGTCGATCCGGAAAAGGATCAGGCCGTCGAGGAGGAGGCAGCCAGCAAGTACGGCATCAAGCCCGTGCCCTTCCAGACGGCCAGCCGCTTCCAGTCCTCCGTGGTCAATTCATACTTCAACCTGCTGATCTCCTACGGCGACCAGTTCCAGACACTGAGTTACAACGATCTGATCGAGGTGACGCGCCCGCAGCCAGCAGGATCTGCAGGTCGCGCTGAAGAACCCCGAGTACGCCATCACCCGCGCCATCCGCCGCGTGATCGATGCATACCAGGCCGGCGGAAGCGCCTTCGACACCCTGGATCATGCCGGTTGTCTTCCACGGCTATTTCTCGCCGGACCAGCAACTGCCGGATCAGCTGCGCAAGCTGCACGGCGACCTGGACGATACTGCTGAAGGACCTGCAGAAGCAGGCCGACGGCAAATTGCGGGTCAGCATCGAGGATCCGGATGCCAGCGGCGGCGCGCTGGCCAGGCAACTTACCAAGCGCTTCGGCTTCCAGCCGCTCACCGCGGACCTGTTCGGAACGCGCCACTTCTGGTTCTACATGACACTGGAAAGCGGCGACCAGACGGTGGAGGTGCCGTTGCCGGAGCAACTGGACAAGGCCACGCTGAAGCGATCCCTGGACGCGGCATTGCGACGCCTGGCTCCCGGCTTCCTGAAGACCGTCGCGGTGTACACGTCGACGGACCCCAACATGGGCGGCAACCACTACACCCAGCTGCTGCAGAAGCTGGGCGACACGGTGCGCGTGCAGAACACCGACCTGAAGAACGGCCGTGTTCCGGCAGACGCGGATCTGCTGCTGGTACTGGCACCGCAGAGCCTCGACGACCGCCAGCGCTTCGCGATCGACCAGTTCCTGATGCGCGGCGGCGCGGTGGTTCTGGCGACCTCGCCGTTCAACGTGCAGATCAGCCAGACCCTGCAGGCCAGCAAGGTGGATTCCGGGCTGTCGGGCTGGCTTGCCGCCTATGGCATCAAGATCGGCGACAGCATGGTGCTGGACGCGCGCAATGCGGCACTGCCGGTGCCTGTACAGCGCTACATCGGGGGCATTCCGGTGCAGGAGATCCGCATGATGCCCTACCCGCAGTTCCCGGATCTGCGCGGCGATGAGCTCAACGCCGACAATCCCGTTACCGCGAACCTGCAGCAATTGACGGTCAACTGGGCCTCGCCCATAGACATCACCCAGGACAAGAATTCCACGCGGCAGGTCACGACGCTGCTGTCGAGCTCGCCGCAGAGCTGGACCTCCGACAGCCTGGATGTGCTGCCGGACTACAGCGCATATCCAGACACCGGCTTTCCTCCCGGCAAGGCGCATGGCGCCCATCCGCTGGCGGTGGCCATCAAGGGACGCTTCCAGTCCTTCTACAAGGGCAAGCAATCGCCGTTGCAGGATGCCGCCACCGATGCCGCCAAGAAGTCCGCCGCGAAGTCTGCCAGGCCCGACAAGGCGGCAGGGGCGCCGCAGGGTGTGATCGGCAGTTCCCCCGATTCGGCCAGGCTCGTCGTCATCGCCAGCAACGCCTTTGCCACTGATCCGGCCATCGATCTGGCGTCGCAGGGCCTGGGCACCCTGTACACCAAGCCCATCGAGTTCCTGCAGAACGTGATCGACTGGTCGCTGGAAGACCCGGGCCTGCTCGCGCTGCGTGGCCGCACCCAGTTCGCGCGCACGCTCGAACCGCTGGGCGAAGGTCAGGCACGGATCTGGGAATACATCAACTACGCGCTGGCGCTACTGGGCCTGGTTCTGGTCTGGGTATGGCGCAGGCTGGTTGCCCGCGAGGACCGCCGGCGCCATCAGCGCGTACTGGCTGGAGTGAGCTCGACATGAAGCGCTGGATTCGATGGCTTTCCGTACTGCTGGCAATTCAGGTCGTACTGGCGATTGGCTTGCAGATTTCCAGCAGCCGGCTTTCCGCCGCGCCGGTGGCCGGGGCACCGCTGCTCTCGAGCTCCACCGACGGCGCCGATCATCTGACGATCGAGGGGCCCGATGGCGCCAAGGTCGAGCTGGTGCGCAGGGCCGGCACCTGGCAGTTGCCGCAGGAGGCCGATTTCCCCGCTGACGAGGGCAAGATCAAGCAGCTCCTGACACACATGGCCTCCGTGAAGACCGGTGCCGCGGTGAGCAAGACCCATTCCTCGCTGCAACGCTTCAAGGTGGCCGACGACAACTTCGAGCGGCGTGTCACGTTGGCGGCCGGCAAGAAGATCCTCGCCAGGATCTACCTGGGCGACTCGCCATCGCCGCGCCAGGTCCACCTGCGCCGCGACGGCAAGGACGCTGTGTACGACGTGGACCTGGGAACGTGGCAGTTTCCGGCCGACCCGGCGGACTGGGAGGACAAGGCCATCCTGCACGTCCCCCAGCGCAGCATTCAGTCGATCGAAGTCGACGGCCTCACACTGACGCACGCAGCACCCACCGCGACGACGGCCGCCACCGTGGCAAAGCCAGCTGCCACGCAGCACGCCGACGTGTGGCAGGCCAAGGGTCTGCGCAAGGGTGAGGAACTGGACAGCACGGCCGCGACCACGCTGGCACAGCGCCTTTCCAGTCTGGATATCGGTTCGGTCCTGGGCCGCGAGAACCGGTCCGACTACGGGCTGGCCAGGCCCGCGCTGCAGTTCGCCATCACCCGCGACGACGGGCACCGCATCGAATACCGGCTGGGACGGATGAGCAAGGGCGGGGATTACGTGATCAAGTCCTCGGCCCATGCCGAGTACTTCAGGATCCCGGCCGGCACGGCGAACGAACTGATCGATGCGGCCAGGCGCGACGCCCTGGTTCCGGCGGCGAAGGGCCACAAGAAAGCGGGCTGACAAGCAAAAGGCCCCGCTGGAATCCAGCGGGGCCTTGCTTCGATAAGAGCCTGACAGTGACCTACTCTCGCATGGCAACAGGCCACACTACCATTGGCGCAGAGCGTTTTCACTTCCGAGTTCGGAATGGGATCGGGTGGTTCCCGCTCGCTAATGCCGTCAGGCAAAAAGGGAATCCGGACAGTTCTGTTTCGACGTTTGTCGCGTTCGAGTATGTGAATCGCAAAAAATCGCAGCATTCAACCTTCAAACGATCGAGACCGCTTGAGGTTATATGGTCAAGCCTCACGGGCAATTAGTACTGGTTAGCTTCACGCATTACTGCGCTTCCACATCCAGCCTATCAACCAAGTAGTCTTCTTGGGCCCTTCAGGAGGATCAAGTCCTCAGGGAGATCTAGTCTTAGGGGGGGCTTCCCGCTTAGATGCTTTCAGCGGTTATCCCGTCCGCACATAGCTACCCGGCAATGCCACTGGCGTGACAACCGGAACACCAGAGGTGCGTCCACTCCGGTCCTCTCGTACTAGGAGCAGCTCACCTTCAAATCTCCAACGGCTACGGAAGATAGGGACCAAACTGTCTCACGACGTTTTGAACCCAGCTCGCGTACCACTTTAATCGGCGAACAGCCGAACCCTTGGGACCTGCTACAGCCCCAGGATGTGATGAGCCGACATCGAGGTGCCAAACTCCTCCGTCGATGTGGACTCTTGGGAGGAATAAGCCTGTTATCCCCGGAGTACCTTTTATCCGTTGAGCGATGGCCCTTCCATACAGAACCACCGGATCACTATGACCAACTTTCGTTCCTGCTCGACATGTACGTCTCGCAGTCAAGCACCCTTATGCCATTGCACTCAGAAGCGCGATGACCGACCGCGCTGAGGGTACCTTTGCACTCCTCCGTTACTCTTTGGGAGGAGACCGCCCCAGTCAAACTACCCACCATACATTGTTCCCAACCCGGATGACGGGTCTAGGTTAGAACTTCGAAATTATCAGGGTGGTATTTCAAGGTTGCCTCCATGAGAGCTAGCGCCCCCACTTCAAAGGCTCCCACCTATCCTACACAAACAAGTTCAAAGTTCAGTGTAAAGCTGTAGTAAAGGTTCACGGGGTCTTTCCGTCTTTCCGCAGCTACGCCGCATCTTCACAGCGATTTCAACTTCACTGAGTCTCTGGTCGAGACAGTAGGGCCAGCGTTACGCCATTCGTGCAGGTCGGAACTTACCCGACAAGGAATTTCGCTACCTTAGGACCGTTATAGTTACGGCCGCCGTTTACCGGGGCTTCGATCAGGAGCTTCGCCTTGCGGCTGACCCCATCAATTAACCTTCCGGCACCGGGCAGGCGTCAGACCCTATACATCCACTTGCGTGTTCGCAGAGTCCTGTGTTTTTGGTAAACAGTCGCAGCCCTCGATTACCTGCGACCTCTAGCAGCTTTGCGGAGCAAGTCCGCTGACCGCCGGAGGCATACCTTCTTCCGAAGTTACGGTATCAATTTGCAGAGTTCCTTAACCAGAGTTCTCTCAAGCGCCTAAGCAGATTGTCTGCTCACCCACCAGTGTCGGTTTACGGTACGGACAGCTATTGGCTGAAGCTTAGAGGCTTTTCCTGGAAGCGGGGCATCACTCACTTCACCTTCCCTTGCGGGTCGGTTCGTACTCACTTCTCGGGATTAATGACCTTCCGGATTTGCCAGGAAGATCTCCCTACGGGCTTGAACGGCACTGCTGCCGCTGAGCTAGCCTTCTCCGTCACCCCATCGCACCAACAGCCGGTTCAGGAATATTAACCTGATGTCCATCGACTACGCCTTTCGGCCTCGCCTTAGGATCCGACTCACCCTGAGCCGATTAACGTAGCTCAGGAAACCTTGGGTTTTCGGCGTGCGGGTTTTTCACCCGCATTAACGTTACTCATGTCAGCATTCGCACTTCCGATACCTCCAGCACACCTCGCAGTGCACCTTCGACGGCTTACGGAACGCTCCCCTACCGCGTGCATTGCTGCACACCCATAGCTTCGGTGCTCGGCTTGAGCCCCGTTATATCTTCCGCGCGGACCGACTAGACCAGTGAGCTATTACGCTTTCTTTAAAGGATGGCTGCTTCTAAGCCAACCTCCTGGCTGTCTATGCCTTTCCACATCGTTTACCACTTAGCCGAGACTTTGGGACCTTAGCTGATGGTCTGGGTTGTTGCCCTCTTCACGACGGACGTTAGCACCCGCCGTGTGTCTCCCGAGCTGTACTTCAGGGTATTCGGAGTTTGCATGGGGTCGGTAGGCCTAGACGGCCCCCTTCTCCAAACAGTGCTCTACCCCCCTGAGTAATACTCGAGGCACTACCTAAATAGCTTTCGGGGAGAACCAGCTATCGCCAGCCTTGATTAGCCTTTCACTCCTATCCACACCTCATCGACGCACTATTGCAACAGCGGTTCGTTCGGACCTCCAGTCAGTGTTACCTGACCTTCATCCTGGACATGGATAGATCGGCTGGCTTCGGGTCTATTCCCAGCGACTGTGGCGCCCATTTAAGACTCGGTTTCCCTACGGCTCCCCTACACGGTTAGCCTTGCCACTGAAAATAACTCGCTGACCCATTATACAAAAGGTACGCAGTCACCCTTGCGGGCTCCTACTGCTTGTACGCACACGGTTTCAGGTTCTATTTCACTCCCCTCACCGGGGTTCTTTTCGCCTTTCCCTCACGGTACTGGTTCACTATCGGTCGGTAGAGAGTATTTAGCCTTTGAGGATGGTCCCCCAATGTTCAAGCAGGATTACACGTGTCCCGCTCTACTCTTCGTCGGTCATTGATTCGTGTTTTCGTGTACGGGGCTATCACCCGCTATGGCCGGACTTTCCAGACCGTTCCACTAACACTCTTCAACTTACCCCGACTGGGCTGGTCCCCGTTCGCTCGCCACTACTAAGGGAATCTCGGTTGATTTCTTTTCCTCCGGTTACTGAGATGTTTCAATTCACCGGGTTCGCTCCGTACACCTATGAATTCAGTGCACGGTACAGCCGAAGCTGTGGGTTTCCCCATTCAGAGATCGCCGGGTCAAAGGTTGTTTGCCACCTCACCGACGCTTATCGCAGGCTACCACGTCTTTCATCGCCTTCTACCGCCAAGGCATCCGCCATGTGCGCTTATTCACTTGACCATATAACCCCAAGGAGTCTGGGGGTTACGATTTAAGCTGATTCACATAAATTGCGAACGCGACATTCTCAAGAGAATTCAATAATCGACATTTCTTTCGCTTGAAAACTTAGCGTCAAAACAAAACTTCCGGATTTTTAAACAGCAGACCAGGCGCAAAGGCCGGGCCAGGAAATCTGTCATGCACGTTCGGCAGGGTTGGTGGAGCCAATCGGGATCGAACCGATGACCTCCTGCTTGCAAAGCAGGCGCTCTCCCAGCTGAGCTATGGCCCCGCACCAGAAAGTCTGGTGGGTCTGGGAGGAGTTGCACCCCCGACCTCACCCTTATCAGGGGTGCGCTCTAACTAACTGAGCTACAGACCCAATGAAGCTCTGCAGCCCGTAAGCGATATGGCCATTGGCTGGGCCGCTGCCCGAACGTGCTGGCAGGTAATTTGTGCTGGGAACTCGCGCCACGAACCGTGGTGCTTTTCTCTTAAAGGAGGTGATCCAGCCGCACGTTCCCGTACGGCTACCTTGTTACGACTTCACCCCAGTCATTAACCACACCGTGGTAAGCGCCCTCCTTGCGGTCAGGCTACCTGCTTCTGGTGCAATCAACTCCCATGGTGTGACGGGCGGTGTGTACAAGACCCGGGAACGTATTCACCGCAGCAATGCTGATCTGCGATTACTAGCGATTCCAACTTCATGGAGTCGAGTTGCAGACTCCAATCCGGACTAAGACAAGCTTTCTGGGATTGGCTCCCCGTTGCCGGTTGGCTTCCCTCTGTACCTGCCATTGTAGCACGTGTGTAGCCCTGGCCATAAAGGCCATGATGACTTGACGTCATCCCCACCTTCCTCCGGTTTGTCACCGGCGGTCTCCTTAGAGTTCCCAACTGAATGATGGCAACTAAGGACAAGGGTTGCGCTCGTTGCGGGACTTAACCCAACATCTCACGACACGAGCTGACGACAGCCATGCAGCACCTGTCTCACGGTTCCTTGCGGCACTCCCAAATCTCTTCGGGATTCCGTGGATGTCAAGGCCAGGTAAGGTTCTTCGCGTTGCATCGAATTAAACCACATGCTCCACCGCTTGTGCGGGTCCCCGTCAATTCCTTTGAGTTTCAACCTTGCGGCCGTACTCCCCAGGCGGACAACTTAACGCGTTAGCTACGACACTGTGAGGCTTACCCTCCCAACGTCTAGTTGTCATCGTTTATGGCGTGGACTACCAGGGTATCTAATCCTGTTTGCTCCCCACGCTTTCGTGCCTGATCGTCAGTTCTGGTCCAGGAAGTCGCTTTCGCCACTGATGTTCCTTCCGATATCTACGCATTTCACCGCTACACCGGAAATTCCACTTCCCTCTGCCGAACTCTAGCTAGACAGTATCGAATGCAATTCCCAGGTTGAGCCCGGGGCTTTCACACCCGACTTGAATAACCGACTACGCACGCTTTACGCCCAGTAATTCCGATTAACGCTTGCACCCTCTGTATTACCGCGGCTGCTGGCACAGAGTTAGCCGGTGCTTCTTCTTTGGGTTAGGTCAAGACCGAAAGGTATTAGCCTTCGGCTTTTCATCCCCACTAAAAGTGCTTTACAACCCGCAGGCCTTCTTCACACACGCGGCGTCGCTGGATCAGGCTTGCGCCCATTGTCCAATATTCCCCACTGCTGCCTCCCGTAGGAGTCTGGGCCGTGTCTCAGTCCCAGTGTGGCTGGTCGTCCTCTCAGACCAGCTACGGATCGTCGCCTTGGTGGGCCGTTACCCCACCAACTAGCTAATCCGACTTCGGCTCATCTTTCGGCGCGAGGTCTTGCGATCCCCCGCTTTCAACCGTGGTTCGTATGCGGTATTAGCCTGAGTTTCCCCAGGTTATTCCCCACCGAAAGGAAGATTCCGAAGCATTACTCACCCGTTCGCCGCTCGTCAGCACGTATTGCTACGCCTGTTACCGCTCGACTTGCATGTGTTAAGCACGCCGCCAGCGTTCAATCTGAGCCAGGATCAAACTCTTCACTTGAAGGTTTTGAGCTTTCAAACAAAAAGAGCAATCAAAGGCCCACTTACTAAAGCTGGACTTTTGGTCACTCGGTCATCGACACCAAAGTGCATGACACGAGTCCCCACACAAATTACCTGCCAAATTTTTAAACAGCACGACACGTCGCTGTGGACGGCCGTCGAAAATTCGCCCGAACGAGGGTCAGGGCGGGGGGCGGAAGTATAGCGACCGGCCACACTCCGTCAACCCTTCTTGAACCTAGTTTTTCCGAGGCGGGGATGCATTGCTGTACCGCAATGCTGCCTCGACTGGAGGGCGCGCAGTATAGCCAGCATAATTGCCCTGTCAACGACTTTCCGCAGGCCCCTTGCAGGACGTTTGCGCCCCCGGGAGACTGCCCCTGCAAGGCACGTTACCGGCCCCCGTAGCCAGCCTCCAGCAGCCTCCTGCAGGGGCGCAAAAGCCGCTTCGACACACCCCCACGGCGGCCCTTCTGCCACCCCTCTGGAGCCCAGCTGCGCGGGCACACAGCAAGCCAGCCGACGGCCCCTGCCGCTGGCTGCAGGCCGGCGCAAAAAACACGGGGCTGTGCAGCGCAAACCGCCACACAGCCCCTTAGTCGGCCTCCCCAAGGCCCCCCCGGGGGTAAGAGGGGGATGTTCCTCAGTGAGGTCTGCTCAGAACGACCCGCGGATGATGAAGCTGTAGCGCCGGTCGTTCATGAACCAGCTGCGTGGCACTTCACGCAGCGCGTTGTCGACCACGGCCGTGGTCCTGACGGTTTCGTTGGTCAGGTTCACGCCCTGCACGCCGAAGGTGATGTGGTCGTTCATCTTGTAGAACACGGAGGCGTCCAGCTGGCCCGTGGCTTTGTTGATGATCGGCTGGTAAGGCACGATCACGTCGCGCACTGTCAGCAGGAAGTCGCTGCGCCAGGAATAGGCCAGACGCGCCGACCACTTCCCCATTTCCCAGAAGGGCTGGATGTTGATGTTGTGCTTGGACAGGCCCTCCAGCGGCAGGTTGCTGATGTCCACTGTGGACTGATTGCCCGCCGCCACATCCGGATCGGTCTCGGACAACGTGCTCTGCGGCACGTTCGAGGACTTGATGAACGTGTAGTTCGCCGCCAGACCCAACCCCCCGAGCAGGCCCGGCAGGAAGTCGTAGGTCTGCTGGTAGGTGAGTTCCAGGCCCTTGATCTTGCCGACCTGGTCCGAATTGATCGCCGTGGTGACGATGGCATCGAAAGTCGAGCCGTTGTTGGTCAGCGTCACGCGCTCCGTATCGTTGGTACGGATGTTGTGCAGCCGCTTGTAGAACACGGCCGCCGTCAACTGACCCACGTCGGCGAAGTACCACTCGGCCGTCATGTCGTAGTTGTCGGCATCCACCGGCTTCAGGTACGGATTGCCCGCATTGAAGCGCGCGATCGGCCGGCCGTTGCCCGAGGCTATGTCCGCGGCAAGCACCGACAGCGCCGGCACGTTGTAGTAGGCGCGGATCAGGCCGAAATCCGGCGGCGACACGCCCCGGAAATATCCCGCCTCGCAACTGCCACTGGTCATTGAGCTTCAACTTGACGTTCATGCTCGGCAGCCAGTACTTGAGGTCCGTCGAAACGTCGAACGGCGTCAGCGACCCATTGGAGAACGCCCGGGCCTCGTTACGCACCGACAACGGCAGCTGACACCAGGGCGAAGGATCCTGGCCCGGCGCGGAACGTTGGTACAGGAGCTCTCGTCGGGGTAGGTCGCCGGCTGGAACTGCGTGTAACCGGAGGCATCGCGCTTCGTATCGGTGTAACGCACGCCGACATTGCCCGACAGGATCCAGTTGTTCTGCAGCAAGCGGTTGAACTTCATCTCCACATAGGCTGCATTGTTCTTTTCCAGCACGGGGTTGATCTCGCCCGGCAGGAACGGCGTGCCGGGCACCACCCCGGCGCGCTCCGCCAGCGGCACCCAGGAGGAGCTACTCCAGTCCGCGGCGATCTTCTTGGAGTAGTCCACGTACGCCTGGTAATCGGCCATGGTCTGGGCCGTGTTGCGCGCATAGAACAGGCGTCCGTCCGTACCGACGGGATTCGGGATCTGGCCGCCGAAGAAGTTGTTGAAGTGGAAGGTCTCGTACCCGCCCATCGGCTGATTGCCGTTGCCGGCCACCGGATCGTCGAGCCAGACCGGACCGCCACCGCCCCAGATCTCGCTCAGGCTGCCCCAGTTGTAGGTGGAGAAGCGCGCCGTCTGGTCACGGTTCGCGTAGCGGTAGCCGAAACGCAGGGCCTTCAACCAATCGCTGTCGGCGAAGGTGCGCTCGAAGTCGACCCGCGCCGCATCCTCGTTACCCGTGCTGTTCTCGATGTGATCCATCGAGGAACGGTAGAAGGTGTTGTACGGATCGGCATAGCTGTTGTGGCTGCCGGTGAAATAAGTCGGGCAGTCGGCCGCCGGCGTGCCTGTGCACAGCTGCGGCGGCACGAACGAGATCAGCGGCAGGTCCGAGCCGCGCAGCTGGATGTTCGCGTCCTGGAAACTCGAAAACCAGATACCGTTGTCCCGGACCTTCACCCTGGAATCCACGTGCTGGTAGTCCAGTTTCACTGCCCAGTCATCGTTGATGGTCCAGCTGAAATTGCCGGAAATATCGTTGGTCAGTTAGCGCTCCCAATGGTCGCGCCGGATGATATTGCTCTGCAGCGCGTTGATCGGCGTGCGCGGATCGGGCCGTTGCTGATCCGTCTCGCCAGCCTGTGGGCCGGTGATGACGCCGCTCTCGAACAAGCCGGTGGAATCGAAGGTCAGGGTCGTGCCCGGCACGCGCCGCGAATCACCGTTGCTGGTGACGTTGTCCGTGGCGATCTCCATGGTGTGCTCGGTCCAGGCCTCGCGCGCGTCGGAGCGCAGGAACTGCACGGTAGCCTCCATGCTGCGATCCGGGCTGCGCCACTGGAACGCGCCCGAGGCACCGTAACGCTCGCGATCGAAATTCTGCGTGCCGAGCACAGCGCCGCGCGGGAACAGCACGTCCCCGACCGTGGTGGTACCGCCGTTGGGCACCACATCGCCGTCGGAGAACAGGGTGCGCGTGGCAAAGTTGGAGATCTGGTAGCGATCCGCGCGCGACAGCACTTCGGAGTACACGCCACTGGCCAGAACGCCGAATTCACCCGCCGAGGTATCCCAGCGGTAGCTGGCCAGGGCCGAACCGGTGGGCGACCAGTCCTTGACGAAATCGCCGTAGTTGGCTTCCGCGGAGAAGGCCAGCAGGTTCTTGTCCGAATCGAACGGCTTGCGCGTACGCAGATTGACCGAACCGGCGATACCGCCCTCGACACGGCTGGCCGAAGGGGTCTTGTACACGTCCACGCCCACCAGCAGCTCGGCGGGAATGTCGGCAAAACTCAGGCCGCGGCCGTTGTTGGCGGTAAACGCGTCGCGCCCGTTGATCTCGCTGCGCACATAGGTCAGGCCGCGCACCACCACGCCGCTGCCCTCCACCGAGAAGTGATCCGGATCGCGTCCGGCGGCAAAGCGGTTGATGGACACGCCCGGCACACGCTGCAGGGCCTCGGTGACCGAGCGGTCGGGCAGCGCGGATATGTCCTCGGCGGTGATCGAATCCACGATCTCGTCCGAGTTCTTCTTGATGTCCTGTGCCGACTGCAGGCTCTGGCGCACGCCGCTGACGACGATCTCCTTGAGCTCGTCGGGCTTGCCCGTCTTCTTGGTGTTGGTGCTGTCGGCCGCGTGCACCATGGCCACCGGCAGGGTCATGGCCATCGCACCGGCCACCCAGGGCAAACTGGCCCTGACTGCTGCCGCCACACTGGTTGATCGAGCCGTAACCGCACACTTGGCCGCTGACGAATGCCGCATGGAAAGCACTCCCGCTAGATTGACCCCAGAGTCCCTGCGTGCCGCGGATCCGGCAGCAAGCCGGCCACGAGCAGGACTTTCGTTTTTTCGAAGTTGCCGTTTTATGACCGCGCAACCGGCATTGTCAAGAAAAATGTTACCGCTACCATTCCCTGCACCGGCTATCACCTGCCCACTTGCGTCGGAACGGTGGTTCGGTGCAGCGTGGCCGGCCGGAAGACGCAGGTTGTGTGGGGGGAGCAGCAGGTGCGCGTGATCATCGTGGGTGGCGGCACAGCCGGCTGGATGACGGCCGCGGCCCTGTCGCAGGTGCTGCCGCCCAATGCCGTCCAGGTGCAGCTGGTGGAATCGGCCCAGATCGGCACCGTCGGAGTCGGGGAGGCCACTGTCCCTCACCTCCGCTTCTTCAATGCCCGGCTGGGCTTCGATGAAGCGCAGTTCATGCGCGAGACGCGCGCGACCTTCAAGCTCGGCATCGAGTTCCGCAACTGGGCGCGCCAGGGCGACAGCTACATCCATCCATTCGGCGCATTCGGCCTCCCACTGGGTGGCGCGATGTTTCACCACTACTGGCTGCGGGCCCGGTCGGCGGGCATCGGCGAGGAGCTGGAGGCCTACTCGCTGCCGATCCTTGCAGCCCGCCAGGACCGCTTCGCGGCGCCGGCGCCGGACCCGGCCTCGCCCCTGTCGACGTTCTCCTACGCCTTCCAGTTCGACGCCGGGCTGTATGCGGCGTTCCTGCGCCGCTATGCGGAGGCGCATGGGGTCATCCGCAGGGAGGGACGGATTGTCGACGTACGGCGCGATGCACAGACCGGCTTCGTCACGCAGCTGCAGCTGGAGGGCGGCCATGTGCTGGAAGGCGACCTGTTCATCGACTGCTCGGGATTCCGGGGACTGCTGATCGATCAGACCCTGGGCGTGCAGTTCGAGTCCTGGTCCCACTGGCTGCCCTGTGACCGCGCCTGGGCGGTGCCATGTGCCCAGGCAGGCCCCCTGACGCCCTATACGCGGGCCACGGCCCACGATGCGGGCTGGTTCTGGCGCATTCCGCTGCAACATCGCGTCGGCAACGGGCATGTCTATTGCAGCCGGTTCATCAGTGACGATGCCGCGTGCGCCGCCCTGGTGGAACAGCTCGAATCCCCCGCCGCACAGGAACCCAGGCTGCTGCGCTTCCAGGCCGGTCGCCGGCGCGCACAGTGGAGCGGCAACGTGGTGGCCATCGGCCTGGCCTCGGGCTTCCTCGAGCCGCTGGAATCCACCAGCATTCACCTGATCCAGCTGGCGATCGGCTATCTCATCGAACTGTTTCCGACACGTGGCTTCGAGCCGGCCGGGCGCGAGGAATTCAACCGCATCATGCTGCTCGAGTACGAGCGCATTCGCGACTTCCTGATCCTCCATTACCACGCCACGCAGCGCGACGACACGCCGTTCTGGAACTACTGCCGCACGATGTCCATACCGGACTCGCTGGCGCAGCGGCTGGAGCTGTTTCGCGCGCGCGGCCTGGTGCCGCAGTACCGCGAGGGCATGTTCCTGGACGCCAGCTGGCTGGCGGTGTTGCTGGGACAGCGCGTGACGCCGCGGCACCACGATCCGGCAGCCGATACGCTGGACATTGCGGCGCTGTCCCGGCAGCTGGCCGGTATCCGCAACGAATACGCCGCGGCCGTGGCCACCATGCCGCAGCACGCCGCCTACCTGCGCGAAATCGGCGCGGCCGCGGAGATGGCGCAGTGAGCGCGTCCGCACAGCCGCCGGACATCCTGCGCACGGTGATCGTCGGCGAGGAGTTTGCCGCGACGCTGGTAGCCGCGGCGCTGGCGGAGAATCAGGATCTGAAACAACGTCCGGTGCAGGTGCTCGTGCTGCCGCCGGCGGTGGGCGATCCGGTGTGGCAGGCCGACGCCGCACTGCCCTGGCACGGTCTGCCGCGGATCCGCAAGCTGCTGGATGCGGACAGCGCAGTGGCTGCCGGAGGAGCATTCAGCTGGGGTATCGCGTTGACCGGCTGGGCGGGCACCGGACATTCCGGATTCCTGCCCTTTGGCAGCGTGGGTGCGCCGTTCGGACCAATCGGCTTCCAGCACATCGTGCAACGGTTGCGACAGGGCGGTGCCCGGCTGCGATTCGCCAACTACGCGCTGGCGGCCCTGGCCGCGCAGACCGGCCGGTTCGAGCGCCCTGGCAACGACCCCAGATCCGTGCTCAGCACTGCCGACTACGGCCTGCACCTGGATCTGTCCGGGCAGGCAACACGACTGCGCCAGCGTGCCGAGTCGCGCGGCGTGCGGTTCGGCAAGTGCGCCGAAGTCTCGGCGCAACGCAATGGGCAGGGACGCTGCCAGGCGCTGACCACGGAAAGTGGCCAGCGCATCGAGGCTGAGTTCTTCATCGATTGCAGCCGTCGCCGGGCGCTGGCCCCGGACACGCATGCGGGCTGCGGCTGGATCGACTGGTCCGCGTGGTTCCCGGCCGATCGCATGCTGAGCTGCCATGCCCCAGCAGGCGAGGCACCGGAACCCTTCAGCGAAGACCGGGCCATCTCCGGCGGCTGGTTGCGCCGCGTGCCGCTGCCCGGGCGCGTGGCCATCACCGCCTGCTTTGCCTCGCAGCACCAGGACGACACCTACCTGCATGTCGGTTTGCGCGAGCTGGCCGGCGCCGCCGTCAGTGACGTGCGGATCATGCACGCGCGCATGGGCCGGCTGGAGCAACCCTGGCAGGGCAACATCGTGGCAGTGGGACCGGCTGCGGCCAGCATCGAGCCGCTGACCGTTTCCCCACTGCAGCTGCTGGTCGTAGGGGTGGAACGATTGCTGGAACTGCTGCCCGCCGGGCGCGAGGACATGCGCGCCGAGGCGTCTGAATTCAATCGCCGCCTGGGCGGCTACGTTGACCGGGCGCGCGACCTGTCCATTGCCGCCTACTGGCTCAACGGCCGGCAGGGCGAACCGTACTGGGATGCCGCGCGCAATGTGGCGGTGCCGGATTCGCTGGCTGCCAAGCTCGCGCTGTTCACGGGTCGGGGACAGACGGCGCTGTATGATGACGAGCCGGTCGAACAATGGGGGTGGATCAGCTTGTTCGACGAGCTGGGTGTCCGGCCCGGGACCTGCAGCCCCCTCGCCGACGGCGTGCCGCCGGAACAACTGGCGGCACATGCAGACAAGGCGCGCGCACTGATGCTCGCAGCGGTCGCGCGCATGCCCATGCATGGCGCCTACCTGGCGCAGATCAGGACACGACATCGGGAGAGCTCCAGCAAATGACCGGGCGGATCCGCAGCATCGTGGTCGTGGGCGGTGGCACCGCCGGCTGGATGAGCGCTGCCGCGCTGGCCAAGGTGCTTGGCACGCGGTACGCCAGCGTGACACTGGTGGAATCCGACGACATCGGCATTGTCGGCGTGGGCGAGGCCACCATTCCGCAGATCCGCACGTTCAACCGGATGCTGGCGCTCAACGAGGACGATTTCGTCCGCCGCACCAGGGGCACTTTCAAGCTCGGCATCGAGTTCGTCGACTGGCGCGCGTATCGGCGAACGCTACATCCATCCCTTCGGGCGGTACGGCGTGGACATGGAGGGCGTGTCCTTCCATGCCTACTGGCAACGCCTGAACCAGTCCGGCGCAGGCCACGACCTGGCGGACTATTCGCTTGCGGCTACCGCCGCGTACGGCAACAAGTTCATGCGCTCCATCGACGCCGGCAATTCACCGCTGTCGGATATCTCCTACGCGTTCCAGTTCGACTCCGGCCTGTATGCCCGCTACCTGCGCGAAATCGCCGAAAGCAAGGGCGTGGTGCGCCGCGAAGGCCGGATCACCGCGGTCAAGCAGAATCCGGAAAGCGGCTTCATCGAATCCGTGCAGATGGAAGATGGCAGCCATGTGAGCGGCGACCTGTTCATCGACTGCTCGGGATTTCGCGCCCTGCTGATCGAACAGACCCTGAAGACGGGTTTCATCGACTGGTCCGGATGGCTGCCCTGCGACCGCGCGCTGGCCGTGCCCTGCGCCAGCGCCGGGGAACTCACCCCCTACACGCGCGCCACGGCGCGCAGCGCCGGCTGGCAGTGGCGCATTCCGCTGCAGCACCGCATCGGCAATGGCTACGTGTTCTGCAGCCAGTACATCAGCGATGACGAGGCGGCCGCGACGCTGCTGGCCAATCTGGATGGCCAGAAGCTGGCCGAGCCGCGGCTGCTGCGCTTCACCACGGGACACCGGCGGCGCTACTGGGTAAAGAACTGCGTGGCCATCGGCCTGTCCTCCGGATTCATGGAGCCGCTGGAATCCACCAGCATCTGGATGATCCAGAACGGCATTTCCCGGTTGCTGACGAACTTCCCGGATCGCGGCTTCGCCCCGGCCGCCATCGAGCGCTACAACCGCATCATGATCGAGGACACGCAGTACATCCGCGATTTCCTGGTGCTGCACTACAAGGGCACCGAACGCAACGACTCGCCGTTCTGGGACTACTGCCGGACCATGGACATTCCGGAGCGGCTGGCCGAGAAGATCCGCGTGTACCGGGAAACCGGCCGGGCGTTCCGGGAGAACGACGAGCTGTTCAACGATACGAGCTGGCATGCGGTCATGAATGGCCAGCTGCCGCGGCCGCAGGGCTACGATCCGGTCACGGAAGTACTCAGCCTGGAGGACACCCGGCGGCGGCTCGAGGAAATCCGCACCGTGGTGCGCAACTCCGCCGACTACATGCCGACGCACCGCGAGTTCATTGACGGGCATTGCGCCGCGTGAGCCTCGGGCATCCCGACAATCTGCGGCGGATAGTCGTTGTCGGCGGCGGCACGGCCGGCTGGATGGCCGCCGCGGCACTTGCCCGGTTCCTGCACGCCGGGCAGACGCGGATCAGCGTGATCGAGTCCGCCGGGATCGGCACTGTCGGCGTGGGCGAGGCCACGATACCGCCGATCCGCAACTTCCTGCAGATGCTGGGCATCGATGAAAACGACTTTCTGCGCAACACGCAGGGCACCTTCAAACTGGGCATCGAGTTCACCGACTGGCACCGCCCCGGCCACCGCTACATGCATCCGTTCGGCCTGTTCGGCGCGGACGTGGAAGGCGTGCCGTTCCATCAGTACTTCCTGCGCCTGCGCGAGCATTCAGCAAGCGCGCGGCTCGAGGAGTTCTCGCTGACGGCCACCGCAGCCCATGCGGGACGTTTTGCCCTGCCCGACTCGGATCGCTTCCCGCTGAACCACTGGACCTGGGCGTATCACTTCGATGCCGCGCTGGTGGCGCGCTACCTGCAGGGCTATGCCGAACGGCTGGGTGTCACGCGCATCGAAGGCACGGTCGTGCAGGTCGAACGTGAGGCCGGACAGGGCGATATCACCGGCCTGCGCATGCAGGACGGCACGCTTGTCGAGGGTGATTTCTTCATCGACTGCTCCGGCTTTCGCTCGCTGCTGCTTGGCGAGGCGCTCGGCGTGGCGCACGAGGACTGGTCGCACTGGCTGCCCTGCGACCGCGCGGTGGCCGTTGCCACCAGCCAGCTCAGGACGGATCAGCCGTACACGCGGTCCATCGCGCGCGAAGGCGGGCTGGCAGTGGCACATTCCGCTGCAGCAACGTACCGGCAATGGCCTGGTGTATTGCAGCCGGGTGCTGGACGACGACGCCGCGACGCGCACGTTGCTGCAGAACGTCGAGGGCCAGAGCCTGGCCGAACCGCGCCTGCTGCGCTTCACCACCGGACGGCGGCGCGAGCTGTGGAAGCACAACTGCGTGGCCCTGGGGCTGGCGGCGGGCTTTCTCGAACCGCTGGAATCCACCGCCATACACCTGGTGCAGGCCGGCATTTCCAAGCTGCTGGCATTGTTCCCGACGCGGACAGCGGCGCCGCAGGAGAGCGCCGAGTACAACCGGCAGATGTCGGCCACCTTCGAGCAGGTGCGTGATTTCGTCATCCTGCACTACAAGGCCAATGCGCGCGAAGGCTCCGCGTTCTGGCGCCAGTGCCGCGACATGCCGGTGCCGGATTCCCTGCAGCGCAAGCTCGATCTGTTTGCGGGCCGCGGCCGGATATTCCGCTACGACGACGAGCTGTTCTCCGTGGCCAGCTGGGTGGCGGTACTGCTCGGACAGGGCGTGCAACCCGCCGGCCACGACGCGCTGGTGGACGCCATGAGCGATACCGACCTTGCCGGCATGCTGGGACAAATGCGCCAGATCATCGCGGACACTGTGCGCGGCATTCCCACCCAGCAGGCCTACATCACCAGACACTGCGCCGCGGGCGCCAGACAGCAGGAAGGGACATGAGAAATTCGCGCCGCAGCGCCAATCGCGCGCTGCCCATGCTTGCCGGAAGAAGTGCCTGTGTCGCGGCAGTGGCCGGCACGTTGCTGCTGCTCGCCGCCTGCTCCCCGGCACCGCAGGCCGGCCCGAATCCGGACATCTGGCCCTCACCCCGGTGGCCGCTGCCGCAGGACGCCGGGCTCGAGCAGCGTGTGCACAAGCTGCTGGCCGCGATGACCCTGGAGGAAAAGGTCGGGCAGGTCATCCAGGCCGACATCGCCTCGGTTACACCGGATGACGTGCGCCAGTACCACCTCGGATCCATCCTGGCCGGTGGCGGATCGGCTCCCGGCAACGACGAATTCGCACCACCGCAGAAGTGGCTGGCCCTGGCCGATGCTTTCTACAAGGCATCGGTCGATCGCAGCGGCGGTGGCGTCGGCATCCCCATCATCTGGGGCATCGATGCCATGCACGGCCACAGCAACATCGTCGGCGCCACATTGTTCCCGCACAACATCGGCCTGGGCGCCGCCCACGATCCCGGACTCGTGGGCCGCATCGCCGCGGCCACCGCGCAGCAGGTGCGCACCACCGGCATCGACTGGACGTTCTCCCCGACCGTGGCCGTCCCGCAGGATGATCGCTGGGGACGCACCTATGAAGGATATTCGGAAGACCCGGCCGTCGTGGCCTCCTATGCCGGGGTATTCGTGCGCGGCCTGCAGGGCGACCCGGGCAAACCCGACTTCCTCGGACCCGATCACGTGATCTCGTCCGTGAAGCACTTCATCGGCGACGGCGGCACTGAAAACGGCCAGGACCAGGGTGACGCGAAGATCAGCGAACAGGTGCTGCGCGACATCCACGGCGCGGGCTACCCGCCGGCCATCGCGGCAGGCGTGCAGACCGTCATGGCTTCGTACTCGAGCTGGAACGGGGTGAAGAACCACGGCAACCACTACCTGCTGACCGATGTGCTCAAGGGCCGCATGAACTTCGGCGGTTTCGTCGTGGGGGACTGGAACGGCCACGGGCAGATTCCGGGCTGCCGGCCGGATGACTGCCCGGCAGCCATCAACGCCGGCCTGGACATGTACATGGCACCGGACAGCTGGAAGGGGCTGTATCACAACCTGCTGGCCGAGGTCATGAACGGCACCGTGCCGATGGGCCGGCTGGACGATGCGGTCAGCCGCATCCTGCGCGTGAAGATCCGCGCCGGCGTGTTCGAGGAGGGACTGCCCTCGCAGCGTCCGCTTGCCGGCGATTTCCAGCGCCTGTGGTCGGACAGCACGCGCGCGCTGGCGCGCGATGCCGTGCGCCAGTCGCTGGTGCTGCTGAAGAACGAGAACGGGCTGCTGCCGCTGGATCCGCACAGCCACGTGCTGGTCACCGGCGATGGCGCCGACGACATCGGCAAGCAGAACGGCGGCTGGACGATCACCTGGCAGGGCACGGGCCTGGACAACAGCCGCTTCCCGCACGGCACCTCGATCTGGTCGGGCATCCGCAGCGCCGTGAAGGCCGCCGGCGGCACGGCCGAGCTGTCGGCCAACGGCAGCTACCGCCGCAAGCCCGACGTGGCCATCGTGGTGTTCGGCGAGGACCCCTATGCCGAGATGCTCGGGGACCGCAAGGTGCTGGCACTGCCCGTCAGCCAGAACGCACACCTGGCGATCCTGGCGCGGCTGCGCGCGCAGGGCATCCCGGTGGTCAGCGTGCTGATCTGCCGGACGAGCGCTGTGGATGAACCGCGAGCTCAACGCATCGCGCGCCTTCGTGGCGGCATGGCTGCCCGGCACGGAAGGCGGCGGTGTTGCCGACCTGCTGTTTCGCGCGGCCGATGGCAGCGTGCCCTACGACTTCACCGGCACCCTGTCGTATTCGTGGCCGCGCAACGCCGCCGGTGCGCCGCTCAATGCCGGTCAGCCCGGCTACGACCCGCTGTTCGCACTGGGCTACGGGCTGTCTTACGCGCACGGCGGCAGCGTGCCGCAACTGCCGGAGGACTCAGGCGTTGCTGCCGCGCTGCTGAATGCCGGCTCCTTCCTCGAGGCCGGCAAGGCCCTGGCACCCTGGCAGCTGGTGCATGCCGGCGGCAGCGCACTGCGCACCGAAGCCGTCACCGACGGCGTGCAGCAGATCGCGCAGCGCTTTGTGTCCGGTGGCCAGGGACCGGTGCGCGTGGCACTGCAGGGCACCCCGCCAGTGGATGTGACGCGTGAAGCCAATGGTGACGTGCTGTTGCTGCTGCGCTTGCGCCTGCAGGGCAAGGTCGCGGACGACTTCACGCTGGCCATGGGTTGCGGCCAGGGATGCGCTGGCGCGGTCCGCGTCGGCGGCCAGCTCTCCAGGCTGCCGGCCGGACGCTGGCAGACGGTGGGCGTGCCGCTGAAGTGCTTCCAGGGCGCGGGCGCGGACATGCAGCGCATCAACGAGCCGCTGGTACTGGAATCCGCGGGCCGGTTCGACGTGACGCTGGCGCGCGTGCAGCTCGGCACCAATCCAACGGTGACGCTCACCTGCCCACAGGCGCAGCCCGGCAACTGACGCGATTCAGAGCGCCTGGCGGCGCGCCACCTGCACCCGGGCGAAGCGCCGGGAACCGAGCTGCAGCAGGTATTCGCCGCCCGGGGCGAGGCGCGTCTCGCGGTCCGTGGTCTTGTTGCCATCGATGCGCACCGCGCCCTCCTGGATCTTGCGGTTCGCCTCGGAATTGCTGGCCGCAAGGCCAGCCTCCTTCAGTGCCGCGGCCAGGCGGATGCCCGCCTCGTCGGTGCTCGACAGCTGCTGCAGCGGCAGGTCGGTGGGCAGCGCCTTCTGCGAGAAGCGTTCAATGAAGTTCTGCTGCGCGCGCCCGGCCGCCGCCGCGTCGTGGAATCGGGCGACGATTTCCTGCGCCAGCTCGAACTTCACGTCGCGCGGATTGCGCCCCTCGTCCACCGCCTTCTTCAGGCCGGCGATCTCGCCCAGCGGACGGAAGGAGAGCAGCTCGAAGTAACGCCACATCAGCGTGTCCGAGATGGACATCAGCTTGCCGAACTGCGTATCCGGATCCTCGGCGATGCCCACGTAGTTGCCCAGCGACTTGGACATCTTGTTGACGCCGTCCAGGCCTTCCAGCAGCGGCACGGTCATCACCACCTGCGGCTCCTGGCCGTAGTGTTCCTGCAGCGCCCTGCCCACCAGCAGGTTGAAGGTCTGGTCGGTGCCGCCCAGCTCCACGTCGGCCTGCAATGCCACCGAGTCGTAACCCTGCACCAGCGGATAAAGGAACTCGTGCAATGCGATGGGATGGCCGGCGCGGAAGCGCTTGGTGAAATCGTCGCGTTCCATGATGCGCGCCACGGTGTACTTGGCGGCGATCTCGATCAGGCCGGCCGCGCCCATCTGGCCGAACCAGCGCGAGTTGAAATCCACCCGCGTGCGCTCGCTGTCCAGGATCCTGAAGACCTGCTTCTCGTAGGTGCGCGCATTGGCCTGGATGTCCTCGGGTGAGAGCCGCGGCCGGGTGGCGTTGCGCCCGGTCGGATCGCCGATGAGTCCGGTGAAATCACCGATCAGGAACACCACCTCGTGCCCGTATTGCTGGAAGTGGCGCATCTTGTTCAGCAGCACCGTGTGGCCCAGGTGCAGGTCCGGCGCAGTGGGATCGAATCCGGCCTTCACGATCATCGGCTTGCCGCGCGCGAGCTTGCGCACCAGATCCGGTTGCGTGAGAACTTCATGGGTGCCGCGGGTCAGTTCAGCGAGCTGAGCGGCGGCCGGGCCGGATATGTCCGGCGTGCTGTTGTGGTCACTCATGGGCGGCGGGAAGGATAACGGATGAGTGCCGGCGCTCGTGGCGTGCGTCGCAATTCACCTGCCAGAACAGGCAAACCAGTTGCCTTATGGTGCATCATTAATATAGCTTCGCTGGAAGTTTACATAATTGACTGATCTGGTGGCGAATTCGTGCCGTTGACACCCCGTCCTCCCGGAATCCTCGGGCTGATCCCGCTGCGCGGCCTGCATCTGTTCTGCTGCGCCGTCGTGGTGGCGCTGGGCGTGCATGCTTCGGCCACGCTGAGCCGGCAGCCCGACCCTGCCCGCACGGCCATCCAGGCATTCGACGCGCGCCAGGCCAGCGTGCAGGACGCGGGCCTGGCCCTGGCCGATGCCATCCAGGTGACCATCCGGCGCAACGACACGCTCGAGGGGATCTTCCGCCGCCTGAAGCTGTCGCTGACCGACCTTGCCAACATCCGCGCCCTCGACAGCGCGCGGCAGGCGCTGGACAGGATCCGGCCCGGCGAGATGCTGACCATCTTCAAGCGCGACGGGCAACTGGTGGGACTGCGCCGGCCGCTGTCGATCAACCAGACGCTGCAGGTGCAACGCGACGGCGCCGACAACTTCACGGCGCGCGTGGAGCAAGTGCCGCTGTCGCGCCACATCGTGACTGCCTCGGGCACCATCGATTCCTCGCTGTTCGCGGCCGGCAGCGCCGCGGGGCTGCGTGATGCCACCATCATGCAGCTGGTGGACATCTTCCGCTGGGACGTGGATTTCTATCTCGACCTGCGCGTGGGCGATTCCTTCAAGGTGGTCTACCAACAGATCGAAAAGGACGGCAAGGTCGTGCAGGACGGCGACATCCTCGCCGCGGAATTCATCAACAGCGGCACGCGCTATCGCGCGATCCGCTACGTGAACGCCGACGGCGATGCCGACTACTACACGCCCGAGGGGGTATCGCTGCGCAAGGCCTTCCTGAAGACGCCGGTGAAGTTCACGCGCATCAGCTCGGTGTTCACCCTGCATCGCCGACATCCCATCCTGAACACCATCCGTGCCCACAAGGGCGTGGACTACGCTGCGCCGACCGGCACGCCGATACGCGCGGCCGGCGCCGGGCGCATCCGCTTCCGCGGCAGGCGGGGCGGCTTCGGCAACATGGTGGAGATCACCCACGCCAATGGCATCGTCACGCGCTATGGGCACATGTCGCGCTTTGCCTCCGGCCAGCGGGTCGGCCAGCACGTCGACCAGGGCGAAGTGATCGGCTACGTCGGCATGACCGGCCTGGCCACCGGTCCACACCTGCATTTCGAATTCATCGACCACGGCAAATCCATCGATCCGCAGAAGGCCGTGCGCCGCTCCAAGCCTGGTCCGCCGATACCGGCAGAGCAGGGCGCGATGTTCGAACTGCTGGCCGCGCCGTTGCTGACCCGGCTGGACACCGCCCCGGTTTCACAACCTGCGACAAGCGCCGCGCTCGCGGCGCTTTGAGCCGCGGCCGAGGCAGGTCGGGGCCTCATGACGCTCTACGCCGGACTTGTCTCCGGAACCAGCATGGACGGCGTCGAGGCCGTACTGCTGGATGTCGCCGACACTGGTCTGCAGGTCCGGGCCGCGGCCCATCTGGACTATCCGCCTGATCTGGCGGCACGCCTGAGGCGTGTGGTCGCCGACCCGGCCAGCTGCGATCTGGACGAATTCGGCGCGCTCGATGCCCGGGTGGGGGAAGTGTTTGCCGCCGCGGCCACCGCGCTGCTGCAGCACTGCGCGGTGGCACCCGGCGACATTCGCGCAATCGGCAGCCACGGCCAGACCATCCTGCATCGACCGCGCGAGCCCCTGCCCTACACCATCCAGATCGGCGATCCGAGCCGCATCGCCGAAGCCACGGGCATCGACGTGGTCGCCGACTTCCGCCGGCGCGACATGGCGGCTGGCGGAGAGGCGGCGCCGCTGGTGCCCGCATTCCATGCGGCGGCTTTCGGCGCATCGGGCGAGGATCGCGCGGTGGTCAACATCGGCGGCATTGCCAACGTGACGTTGCTGCATGCCGCCGCAGCGGTGGGCGGCTTCGACACCGGACCCGGCAACTGCCTGATGGACCTGTGGGCCACCGAACACCTGGGAACACCATTTGACCGGGACGGCGCGCTGGCCGCCGGCGGCAGGGTGCTGGAACCACTGCTGCAGGCGCTGCTGTGCGAACCCTACCTGGCGCTTCCGGCTCCCAAGAGCACCGGCCGGGAACTGTTCCATCGCGCGTGGCTGGAACCGAAGCTGCACGCCGCTGCGGGTTCGGTCGCCGATGTGCAGGCAACCCTGTGCGAGTTCACCGCGGCCACCATCGCGCAGGCGATCACCGCCGTATCGGGATTCGCGCCGCGGGAACTGCTGGTGTGCGGCGGCGGTGCTTACAACAAGGAGTTGGTGCGACGCCTGGCGGCGCGGCTGCCCGGGGTGCGGGTCACGACCACCGAGGCGTATGGCATCGCTCCGACGCAGGTCGAAGCGGCACTGTTCGCGTGGCTGGCGCACCGGTTCCTGGAGGGATTGCCCGGCAACCTGACCGCCGTGACGGGTGCCCGCGGTCCGCGCGTGCTCGGGGCCCTGCACAAGGGCGCTGTAACCGGAATGTAATTTCCATGACCGAGTCTCCCAAGTCGCCCATGGAATCGTTCATCAATCGCGAGCTCTCCCTGCTCGAGTTCAACCAGCGGGTACTCGCGCTGGCCACCGACCCGTCCCTGCCACTGCTGGAGCGACTGCGCTTCCTGTGCATCTCCTCGAGCAATATCGACGAATTCTTCGAGATCCGGGTTGCCGGCCTGAAGCAACTGGCCGAGCTCGGAACACCGGTGGAGGAACAACTCGAATCCATCCGCGGCCGCGCCGCCGCGCTGATCGCCGACCAGTACGTCTGCCTGAACAGCCAGCTGCTGCCGGAACTGGCCGCGACGGGCGTGCGGCTGCAGAGCCGCGATGTCTGGACCGCCGAGGACCGCGCCTGGCTGGAACAGCATTTCCACAATGAAGTCGAACCGGTGCTGACGCCGCTGGGACTGGATCCGGCCCGGCCGTTTCCGCGCATCCAGAACAAGAGCCTGAACTTCGTGGTGCGCCTGGAAGGCAAGGACGCGTTCGGCCGCGACACCGATCTGGCCATCGTGCAGGTGCCGCGTTCCCTGCCGCGCGTGGTCCGGGTCCCCAACGGCGCCAGCGGCATCACGCTGGTGCTGCTGTCGAACATCGTCTCCGAGTTCATCCCGTTGCTGTTTCCCGGAATGGAAGTGCACGGCTGCTATGCGTTCCGCGTCACACGCAACAGCGACCTGTTCGTCGACGAGGAGGAGATCGACGACCTGCGCCGCGCGCTGGAAGGCGAACTGGCGCACCGCCGCTACGGCGCCTCGGTGCGGCTCGAGACCTCGGTGGACTGCCCGGACGACATCGCGGATTTCCTGCTCAAGGAATTCACCCTGGGAGCCGACGACCTGTACCGGGTTTCCGGCCCGGTGAACCTGAACCGCCTTTCGGTCATCTACGAGCTGGCCGGACGCAGCGACCTGAAATACCCGCTGTTCACGCCGGCATTGCCGGAACAGCTGTCCTCCGGGGCGGACCTGTTCGAACAGTTGCGGGTGCGCGACGTGCCTGCTGCACCAACCCTTCCAGAGCTTCGCGCCGGTGATGGACTTCCTGCGCCTGGCGGCCGCCGACCCGCAGGTGCTGGCCATCAAGCAGACGCTGTATCGCACCGGCACGGAATCGCCCATCGTGGACGCACTGGTCAGCGGCCTCCAACAACGGCAAGGACGTCACCGCCATCATCGAGCTGCGCGCGCGCTTCGATGAGGAGGCGAACATCGACCTGGCCACCCGCCTGCAGGAAGCCGGCGTGCACGTGATGTACGGCGTGGTGGGCTACAAGACCCATGCCAAGATGCTGCTGGTGGTGCGTCGCGAACACGATGGCATCCGCCGCTACTGCCATCTGGGTACCGGCAACTACCATCACAAGACCGCGCGCGCCTATACCGACTACGGCCTGCTGACCAGCAATGACCGCCATCGGCCTGGACGTGCACGAGATCTTCCTGCAATTGACCAGCCTGACGCGCACGCCCCAGCTGCGGTGCCTGCTGCAATCGCCGTTCACCATGCACGAGCGTGTGCTGGAACTCATCCGAGGGCAGGCCGACAACGGCGACAAGGGCCGGATCATGGCCCGCATGAACGCGCTGACCGAGCCGCAGGTCATCGAGGCGCTGTACGCGGCTTCGCGCGCCGGCTGCCGGATCGATCTGGTCGTGCGCGGCACCTGCGCGTTGCGCCCCGGCGGTTCCCGGCATGTCCGAGAACATCCGCGTACGTTCCATCGTGGGCCGCTTCCTGGAACATCCACGTGTCTGGTGCTTTGGTGAAGGCGCCAGGGCCGCGGTGTTCTGTGCCAGCGCCGACTGGATGGAGCGCAACCTGTTCCGCCGGGTGGAAGTGGCCTTCCCGATACTCGACGCGAAACTGCATGCGCAACTGCGCGACGATCTGGAGCTGTACCTTTCGGACACCGCCGACGCCTGGCTGCTGCAATCCGACGGCAGCTACCTGCGTGCGCGTGAAGGCGTTGCCGAGCCGGTGTCCGCGCAGGCCACGCTGCTGCAACGATATTCGGGCACCACGATCATCTAGGTGCCGACCCGCTCTACGACGTGAATACGCGCAGGCGCAGCCCGTGTGCGCGCAACCACTGTATTTCGTCGTTGAGGTCCGCCGCCGTGAGCGGATGCTCGCGGAACGAACGGATGCGCAGACGCAGTTCCAGCGTGCGCGGTTTGCCGGTCAGCACGAAATCCGGAATCGGCGTCTCGCTGCGGTCCCGATGCAGCAGCACGGCCAGCCGCAGGATCAGGATCAGGTAGATGCCGCGTTCATCCCAGGGCGGGACGAGATCCTCCAGACCATCCAGCACCAGCTTGCGGCGATGGCTGCCGACCAGCCGCGCCAGCAGGCGCTGCTCGTCGCGCGCGAAGCCCGGCATGTCGGCATTCTCCAGCAGGTATGCGCCGTGACGGTGGTAACCACTGTGGGCCACGTCCAGGCCGATCTCGTGCAGCCGGCAGGCCCATGACAATGCCTCGTCGGCCAGCGGGTCGGTGAGCCTCCAGCTGTCCTGCACCTGCGCGAGCATCTTCAGCGCGGTCGCCTCGACGCGCCCGGCCTGCGCCGCGTCCACGTGATAGCGCTGCTGCATGGAGCGCACGGTACGCTCGCGCGCGTCCTCCCGCCCGAAGCGCCCCAGCATGTCGTACAGCAACCCCTCGCGCATCGCCCCTTCGCTCCAGCGCATCTGCGAGATCTTCAACTGCGCGAATATCGCGTTCAGGATGACCACCCCGCCGGCGAACACATTGCGCCGGTCCTCGGTCACGGCCGCGAGCGGAATCGCCTCCACGTGCCCTGCCTCGGCCAGCACCTCGATGACCGCCTCGATGCCCCGCGCAGTGATGTGGGTTGCCTTGGGGTCAAGCTCACGGCACGAGTCCAGTACCGCGCGCACGGTCCCGGAACTGCCGGCCGCTGATTCCCAGCCGCGTCTGAGGAACTGCTCCTGTACCGGCTCCAGGAACTGGCGCGCCGTCAACAGGGCCCGATCGAAGCGCTTTGCCGACAGCTTGCCGTCGGCGAAGTGCTTCTGGCTGACCACCACACAGCCCAGGTTCACGCTCTCCAGCTCCAGCGGGTCGCTGCCGTGCCCGACGATCAACTCGGTGCTGCCGCCGCCGATGTCCACCACCAATCGATTGCCGGCTTCGGCTGGCAGGGACTGCGACACGCCCGCGTAGATGAGGCGCGCCTCCTCGCGACCGGCGACGATCTCCACCGGATGGCCCAGTGCGTCGCGGGCACGTTCCAGAAAAACCTGCCGGCGCCGCGCGCGACGCAGCGCGCTGGTGCCGACCACGCGCACCGCATCGGCATGCATGTCCGAAATGCGTTGCCCGAAGCGCTTCAGGCACGCCAGTGCCCGGTTCATGGCTTCCTTGTCGAGGCGCCCGTCCTCGTCGAGCCCGGCCGCGAGTTGCACCGGTTCGCGCAGGCGGTCGATGACCACCAGCTGACCATTGCGGTGCTGGGCGACGACCAGATGGAAGCTGTTGGAGCCCAGGTCGACCGCGGCCAGAACGTCGGGCACGCGGGCGCTGCGGCGACTCACTCAGGGACCCGCGCGACCAATACCGCTCACGCGGCGAAGGAAGAGCCGCACCCGCAGGTGGTGTGGGCGTTGGGATTGCGGATCACGAACTGCGCGCCCTCGAGCCCCTCGCGATAGTCGATTTCCGCGCCACTCAGGTACTGGAAGCTCATGGGATCGACCAGCAGCTTCACGCCCTGCTTTTCCACCAGCGTGTCGCCTTCCTGCTCGGCCTCGTCGAACTCGAACCCGTACTGCAGCCCGGAGCACCCGCCGCCCTGCACGAACACGCGCAGCATCAGCGCCGGATTGCCTTCCTCGCGGATCAGCTCGGCGACCTTGGTGGCCGCCGCGTCGGTAAACAGGATGGGTTGTTCGCTCATGTGTTGTCGCCGGGTTTGTCAGCCTTGGGGACCGCTGGCTCGATCTTGTCCAGCTTCACCAGTTTACCCTTGATGCTGGCGCCGGCGGCCACTTCAAGGGCGCCGTACTTCACGTTGCCTTCCACCCGCCCCTTGGGACCCAGCGTAACGCGCCCCGAGGCCTCGATATCGCCCCGCACCAATCCGTGCAATTCGACCACCGGAGCCTCGACAGACCCCTCGATCACGGCGGCATCGCCCACGACCAGCCGCGAAATGCCGTCACCGGTGGCCTTGACGCTGCCCGTCACGGAGCCGTCCAGATGCAGGCCACCGGAGAACAGCACGTCCCCCTGGATGCGCGTACTGGGTCCGAACAGCGAATCGATATTGGGTACGGCGTTGCGTTTGCGGCCAAACATGGTGGGCTCAATTCTCCACGTTCCAGACGAAGGTTTCACGCACCGGGTTCGCACCCTTGCGCGACGGCGTCAGCTCGACGTTGGTGCGGGCGGGCGCGAAGCCCTCGGGCAGCTCCACGGTCTGCTCCAGGGTCGTGACGTAGCGCATGCTGAAGGCAAGTTCGCCGTCTGTCACGCCGCCGATCTTCTGCAGATCCAGGCTGGCCTGCTTGCCGTCGGCATCGGTGCCCTCGATCGTCATGCGCGCCTTGCCGCTGATGCTGTCCTCGGAACGCAGCGGCCGGCCAATGACCAGTCGCAGCACGAATTCGCGCCCGGTCTTGCCCGGCATCACCTGAAACTGCTGGATCTTCAGAACATCGCCCGTCGTGCGCTCCTCGACCACGCCGCGATAGAACGCCACGTCACTGGTCAGACGCGCCACTTCGGCCTGCAGCTCGCCGATGGTCTTGGACAGCTCCGTCTTCTCGTGCGTCTGGCCCGCCGTGTCCGTCTCGTACATCGCAACCTTCAGCCGCGTGGCCCGCAATTGCTCCTCCAGGGATGCAATCTTGTCCTTCAGATCCGCCCGTTCGCTGCGCGCGGCGGCATCGTCGAAGCCCGCGCGGCTGCGGCCCCACTCGAAGGCTGCACCGAATGCGCCGAGCACCAGCACTGTCACGACAATGATCCACATCGCGCGACGTCCGGGCGCGTGGTTGCGCACGACCAGGCGGGGCCGCGGTGCACTCATTCAGACTTCCCGCCGACGCGGCGCATGGCGCCCGCAGCGCCGGAGCGGCCACCAGCCCGGCGCGGCCCTTGTGCGGCGCGCGACCACCACGCCGGATAGGGCGGCAACCCCTGCGGACGCGCCAGAGGCGCGAGCTCATGCAGGGCTTTCACGTATACGGGCCGCTTGAAATAGATGACTTCCTTTACCGGCTGCCAGTAGTCGACCCAGCGCCAGCGATCGAATTCCGGCTCCGCCGTGGTGTCGAAACGTATGTCCGATTCCTGCGCGACAAGCTGCAACAGGAACCAGCGCTGCTTCTGCCCCAGGCACAATGGCAACTGTCCGCGCCGCACGTAACGGGAGGGCAGTCGATAGCGCAGCCAGTTGCCGGTCCCGCCCAGCACCTTCACGTCCGCGGGGTTCAGGCCAATCTCCTCGCGCAGCTCGCGGAACAGGGATTCCTCGTCGGATTCACCGTAGCGCATGCCGCCCTGGGGAAACTGCCATCCCTTGCCGCCGGTGCGCCTGCCGAGAAACAGCTGGCCAGCCGGACCCATCAGCACAATGCCGACATTGGCGCGGAATCCGTCGCGATCGATGACATCGGTCGTCATGGCGTAGGTGGAGGGCCGCAGTGCCCGAAAGCTCGCGTCCTTTGCAAACGATCATTCCCTTTTAGCGGGCCGGGAGCGCCGCATCAAGGCGCCATATCACGTATGGCATTGGCCGGCCCGGCAGCCTTGTCAGGCGCGCCTTGCCACGTGCTCCCGGCGATCTTTCAGATAGGCCTGCCCCTGCTCCATCAGCGCCCGGAACGTCGCGAAATCGCGACCGGTCACTGCCTTGCGCAACCGCTCGACGGCTTCGGATAGCGCCTGCAGGGACTCGCCTCCGAAGTCGTTCAGCGCCTGGATTTCATAGTAGAGCTCCGGGCTCTCATCAGAGACATCGGCGGCCACGTCGAGCTGCGCATCGAAGGTGGTGCTGGACATGCGCGCCAGCCTGGGCGCGGCCTCGCCGCTCTCGGCAAGCGCCGTGAAGAAGGCGATGTTCAGCGCATGCGACAACCCGAGCACGTAGGCGATCAGCCGGTCATGTTCATCCAGGCTCATCACCACCTGCTCGGCCATGGTAGGGGCGAACAGCAGGCGTGCCGCGGCAAGTGCCTCGGGTTGGCCCAGGTCGATGAACACCACGTGCCGGCCCGACAGCAGCTCGGTATCGGGACCGAACATCGGATGCAGCGAAGTAGCCTTGACCCCGGCCTCGACCAGCGCGGCCAGATCCGCGCGCAAGGGCGACTTCAGTGAACCCAGATCGAACACGACACCGCGCGGACGGCGCGCCGCCAGTTCGGCCAGAATCGGGCCGCATGCGCCCAGCGGCGTTGCCACCACGATGTAATCGAAGGCATTCAGATCGGCGATCGCGCGCCAGTCCTGGACGGCCGCGATGCCGGCCGGCGCACCGGCCGGATCGGCAACCTGCACGTCAAACCCCTGCGAGACGAGAAACTGCACGAACCAGCCACCCATCTTGCCGGCACCGCCGATCACCAGCGCGCGTCGGCCGCTGCCGGCGCCATGCGTGGCCACGCTGACCTGCTCCTGGGCCGTCAGTGACGAACGGATCAGCAGGCGCAACACCTTCTCGGCCAGATCACCCGACAGGCCGAGCTTCTCGGCACGCCGGCGCACGCCCATCACCACCTCGCGTTCGCGCTGATAATCGCGTGTCGGATAGCCCGTGGCGCGCTTGGCCGCGGCGACCTCGCGGGCAATTGCCTGCCGACGCGCCATCAGCGCAATGATCTCGCCGTCGAGCTGGTCCAGTTGCTGGCGAAGCTGCTCAAGAGTCATGTCGGTCTGGCAGGCGGTTATGTGGGTAAACTTCCCGCATGGTACCCGAACAATCACTGCCCGAGCCGCTGCCGGGCGAGCCACTGACGCTGGTAACGGCGTGGTTGGCCGAAGCCACGCGCCGGGCCGAGCAACCCAACCCGAATGCCATGGTACTGGCCACCAGTGACCGGGCGGGCCGGCCATCCGCGCGAGTCGTGCTGTGCAAGGAAATCGACGCAGTGGGCGGGTCGGTACGATTCGTCAGCAATTACCTGTCGCGCAAAGGCCGCGAGCTCGCCGCCAACCCGCGCGCCGCGCTGCTCTTCCATTGGGACCACCTGCACCGCCAGGTTCGCATGGAGGGCATCGTCGAACAGGCGCTGGCGGCCGACAGCGACAGCTACTTTGCCTCGCGCGCGCGCGACAGCCAGCTCGGCGCCCACGCCAGCCAGCAGAGCGAACCGATCGAGTCGGCGGCCGCATTGCAGGCCCAGCTCGACGCGGTGCGCGCCCGCTATCCGGGCAACGTGCCGCGACCGCCGCACTGGGGCGGCTACGTGTTCTGGATCGAATCGGTCGAGCTGTGGGTGGCCGGCAGTGCCCGCCTGCACGATCGGGCCCGCTGGATGCGCGAGCTGAGCCTGACCGCCAGCGCGCGGCCGGTGGCCGGCCCCTGGCACGCGACGCGCCTGCAGCCGTGAAACGCGCCGCCATTTGCCTGGCCGTGGCCTTCTGGTCCGGATTCTTCGTGATGGGTATCGAGCTGCTCGGCGGCCGCATCCTGGCGCCCAACTTCGGCAGCAGCATCTACGTGTGGGGCGCGCTGATCACGGTGTTCATGCTGGCCCTGTCGCTGGGCTACCTGGCCGGTGGCCGCTGGTCGGCGCACCGTCCCAGCCTGAAGCGGCTGGGTCTGCTGCTGGCCGCCGCGGCATTGTCCACGTTGCCGGTACTGGCGCTGTCGGGCAGGACGCTCGAAGACCTGGCCATCGCCATTCCCGACCCGCGCTTCGGTTCGCTCAGCGCCGCCACGCTGCTGTTCTTCGTGCCGACGTTCTTCTCCGGGATGGTTTCGCCGTACTGCGTGCGGCTGTTGGTGGAGGCGAAGGAGTCCTCGGGCCGCAGCGCCGGCCTGCTGTATTTTGTTTCGACATTCGGCAGCGCGGCAGGCACCATCATTACCTCGTTCTATCTGGTGCTGTGGTTCGAGGTCAATCACATACTGATCGGCATGATCGGTCTGTCCGCGGCGCTGGCGGCAACAACGTGGATCGTTCGCGGGAAGGGGCCATGAAAAGCAGGCTGCGATTGCTGTCCATGATGCTGATGCTGGTCGCGACTGTGGCCTCGGCCGGGCAGAAGCTGATACACGAGGAGCGCTCGCTGTACCGCGAGGTGCTGGTCTACCAGGACGGCAGCGAGCGCTGCATGTGCTTCACCCGCCACTGCCGCATCGGGCGGCAGTCCTGCATCATCCTGGATGACCCGAAGCGCTTCGCGCTGAACTACACGCGCCTGGCGCTGGGCGGCCTGCTGTTCGCAAGCCCCACCGATCCGCAGCGGGTGCTGATCGTGGGCCTCGGCGGCGGCACCATACCCACCGCACTGCGCGAGATCCTGCCGCAGGCGCAGATCGACGTGGCGGAGATCGATCCTGCGGTGACCGAAGTCGCGCGCAAGTATTTCAACTTCCACGAAGACCCGAAGATGAAGGTGTTCGAGCGCGACGGACGCGTGTACATCAAGCGCGCCATCCGCGCGGGCAAGAAGTACGACGCCATCCTGCTCGATGCCTTCGATCAGCAATACATCCCCGAGCACCTGCTGACGAAGGAGTTCCTGAGCGAGGCGAAATCGCTGCTGGCCCCGGGCGGCGTGCTGGTCGGCAATACATTCTCCTCCAGCAAGCTGTACGACCACGAATCCACCACCTATGCGGCGGTGTTCGGCACGTTCTTCAACCTGAAGACCGCCAACC
Organism: uncultured Gammaproteobacteria bacterium; assembly: GCA_963812195.1. Classification (GTDB taxonomy): domain Bacteria; phylum Pseudomonadota; class Gammaproteobacteria; order Steroidobacterales; family Steroidobacteraceae; genus ZC4RG30. The sequence continues at coordinate 108,981 of CAWEUI010000013.1, read as the reverse complement.
GCGTGATCGTGGCAAGGCCTGACGGATTGCCCGGCGCCGCACAGTTGCGCAAACGCGCGCAGCAGTTTGCTCCGGTATTGCGCGACATGGGCGTGAACGTCGACACCTTGCTGCCGCTGTTCACCACCACGGTGGACTGGGATACGTCGGCCCGGGTGCTCACCGACCAGTATTCGCCGGCGAACCTGCTCAATCGCTAGGCAGTCAGCTCGCGCAGCAGCTGCTCGTGCAGTTTGCCGTTGCTGGCGAGCACCGTCGTGGTGTCCAGCCCCACCGGACCACCGGCAAGATCGGTGAAGCGTCCGCCCGCCTCGCCGACGATCACCGCCAGCGCCGCGATGTCCAGGATGTTCACGTCGGATTCGATCACCGCATCCAGCGCGCCGCGCGCCAGCAGGTGGTAGTGCACGAAATCCCCATAGCCGCGCAGCCGGTTGACCTTGCCCGCCAGCGCGGCAAGGCGCGACCAGCCCGGCCCCGCGGCCAGGGTCTTCAGATTGCCGGTGGACAGGATCGCCTCTTCCAGGCGCGTGCACCCGCTCACCTTGATGCGCTCGCCGTTCAACCACGCGCCCCGCCCACGCTCGGCCCACGCGGTTTCGCCATACACACAGGCCGAGGAAACGCCCAGCACCAGTTCACCGCGCCGGAGCAATGCGATCTGCGTGGAAAAGAACGGCGTGTCGCGCACGAAGGACTTGGTGCCGTCCAGCGGATCCACCAGCCACAGGTTCTGCGCGCCCGCGTCCCTGCCGCCGCCCTCTTCCCCGTAGATCGAATGGTCCGGAAAGTGGCGCGTGAGCACCGCGCGAATGGCTTGCTCGGCGCGCCGATCGGCCACGGTGACCGGGGAATGGTCCTCCTTCAGCTCCACCGCGAGGTTGGCGCGATACAGCGGCGCGATGACCGCGTCGGCCGCGCGCGCCGCTTCCAGCGCCGCGGCCAGCTCCGGGGATTGCCCGTCGCTCATTTCGGCGCGATGCCTGCCGGCGGCGTGGCCGGCGGCGGCGCATTGCCATCGCGCCAGGGAATGACGCCGTGCGTGGTGCGATGTTTGATCTTCCAGCTGCCGTCTTCGCGCACGAACTCATCCACGTAGCGCCCGGCCAGCGTCGGCACAGGCTTGTTGTCCTTGCCGGCCGTGAAGAACAGGTAGCGCGAACTGGCCGTGGCGGTATCGCCGCTCACCTTCACATCCATGGTGGTCATCAGGTGAAAGCTCGACTTGTTGATGAAGCCGGGCTCCGGCTTGCCCAGGTTCTGCTCCAGCATGGCCTGGATCGCGGCCGGTCCGGTGGCGCTGCCGAAGCCGCCGGTCCAGACCCCATCGCGCGCGAACAGCGCGGCATAGCCGGCGTAGTCGCGCGTGTCGAGGTACTTGCCGTAGTCGATCAGCACCTGGCGGATCTGGTCCTGGTCCTCGAGCTGTTGCACACGCTGCGCCAGGGCACGTACTTCAGCGTCAGTGCCGGCGGCGCCGCATCCGGCCAGCAGTGCCGGCAGCAGCAGCAGGGCGATGCGGGTGGTTGACATGATCCTGACTCCCATCGTTGTGGTTCTTGCCGTCCGCCCCGCCATGATGCCAGCGCCGGTGAACCGCTGTCAGGAGATGATAGAGTCCGCCCCTGCATGGCCAACCGCCTCAGCAAGATCGTCACGCGCACCGGCGATGCCGGAACCACCGGACTCGGCGACGGCACCCGCCTCGCCAAGGACAGCGCGCGTATCGAAGCCATCGGCACGGTCGATGAATTGAACTGCGCCGTGGGCGCGCTCGCCGCACTGCCGAAGCTGCCACCTGAAGTCTCCCGGCTGCTGCTGTCGATCCAGCACGACCTGTTCGACCTGGGCAGCGAGCTGGCCGTACCCGGCCACAGCGCGCTGGCCAGTGAACACCTTGAGGCGCTGGAGCGCGCCGTGGAACAGCACAACGCGGCGCTGCCGCCACTGAAGGAATTCGTCCTGCCCGGCGGCAGCGAGGCCGCGGCGCGCTGCCATATCGCGCGCGGCGTCGCCCGACGCGCCGAGCGGCGCTGCTGGACTCTCACCAACGCCGAAGACAACCGCAGCCTCGCTCCGGTCTATCTGAATCGCCTGTCCGACCTGCTGTTCGTGCTGGCCCGTGTGCTGGCCCGCGCCGATGGCGGCCGCGAGGTGCTGTGGGACAGGAGCCGCCTGCGCTGAAGCCGGTTCAGATCCGGGAACGCAAGCGCTGCCAGTCGAATGCCGGCCCCGGATCGCTCTTGCGCCCCGGCGCGACGTCACTGTGTCCGACGATGCGCGCGGCCGAGAGTGCGGGATAGGCCGCCAGCAACGCACGGATGAGCTCGGCGGTGGCCGCGTACTGCACATCCTCGTAGGGCTCATCGTCCGCGCCTTCCAGCTCGATGCCGATGGAGAAGTCATTGCAGGCCGCGCGTCCCTGGTACTCGGAAGCGCCCGCATGCCAGGCGCGCATCTGGAACGGCACGAACTGCACGACCCCGCCGTCGCGCCGCACCAGCAGGTGCGAGGAGACACGCATGCCGTGGATTTCGGCGAAATAGGGATGCTGCGCGGGCGGCAGATTGCCGGTGAACAGGCGCTCGATCCAGGGCCCGCCATACTGGCGCGGTGGCAGGCTGATGCCGTGGACCAGGATCAGGTCGGCCTGAACACCGGCCGGCCGCGCATCGCAGTGCGGGCTCAGGACCTGGCGCACCCCCGCCAGCAGACCAGTCGCGCCATGCACCGCGTAGCTCATGGTGTATACCGCACTGGTGGTTGTCGGTACCTGCCACCAGTGCTACATGTCGACCACCCGCGGAAATGCAAATCCGGACACATCGGGAACGCATAATGCCTGCCAAACGTGCTCTGGCGAAACTCTCGCCCTCCGTCCTGCTTGCCATGCTCTGGTGCGCGCCGGCGCGACCTGCACCGGCTACCGGGCGACAACGTCCTCAACGAAGTCGTGGTCACCGGCGAACAGCCGGGGCCTGCCATGTGGAAGGTCAGCAAGGGCGATCACACCATGTGGATCATGGGTACGGTCGCGCCGGTGCCCGCGAAGATCACCTGGCGCTCCAAGCAGGTGGATGCGGTGATCGGCATGACCGGCGAGATCCTGGGCAACCCCAGCGTTCGTGCCGGGGCGAACATCGGCGTATTCGGGGCGCTGCGCCTGATTCCCGCGGCCCTGCGTGCGCGCAACAACCCCGACGGATCGACCTTGCGCGATGTGCTGCCGGCCGATGTCTACGCACGCTACAGCGCCCGGTACCAGCGTTTCCATGGCAGGGCACCGGATCCGGACGACAAGTTCCGGCCGCTGTTCGCCGCCGACCAGCTCTTTCACCAGGCATTGAAGAAGTCCGGTTTGAAGGAGCAGAGTCCGGTGTGGCCGACGGTGGAGAAGCTGGCCAGACAGCACAAGGTGCGCATCCGCGAGCGGCAGTTCGAGGTGCCATTGCAGGACCCCAGGGGCCTGATCGCGGACCTGGCCAGGATACCGCGCGACAAGGAAGTAGCCTGCCTGACCAGCACGCTCGACTACATCGACCGCGAATTGCCGATCATCAAGCGCCGCGCGGAGGCCTGGGCGGTGGGAGATATCGTCGACACTGCGCGCGCTGCCCAGCGCGGTGGACCGGACCGATTGCCTCAATGCGCTGCTGGATGCGCTGCAGCCCCGGCTCGGAGACCGGATCGAACAGACCAGAAGCCAGGTGGAGAAGGATCGCGCCGGCATCTTCTGCCTGGATGCTGCTGACTTACGACGTCAGCTTCACCGCCATGCCCATCGACAGGCTGCTGGACGAGAACGGCGCCATCGCCGGCTGGCGCGCCGCCGGCTACACGGTGGAGGAGCCGCAGTGAATGCGGCCTCCTCCCCATGCATCGAACGCTACAGGTGGCCTTCCTTCGCTTCCGGCTGCGCCGCCTGCGCAGACGCAGCCCTTCTGCTGCTCGGCGTAGGCCTCGCGCGCCACTGAAATCATGTCCGCGCGGATCTTCTCCACGTCGTCGGCGCTGAGCAGATCATCCCAGCTGGGCATGCCCTGCTTCTCCAGCGCACCGCCACGCACCACGCTGGCGAACGACGCCGCGTCGCGGATCAGCGCCGAGCGCCGCAGGTCCGGCACCGGCGAAGGCACGAAGTTGGCGTGACAGCTACCGCAGTGCTGGTCGAACAACTGCGCGCCGGTGGCGATGTCCGCCGCGGTGCCCACCTGCGCGGGCGGCTCGGGAATCGGCTCCGACCGGCGGCAGCTTCGGCGGAATGGGCGTGTCGCCACCGTCCAGGCGGAACACCAGGATGCGATTGTCATTGCCGCGCACCGCGGCAACCTTGTCCGGCGTCCACAGGTTCCAGCCGCCACCGCCGGTGCCGGCCAGGATGGCGATGTACTGCACGCCGTCCACGGTGTAGGTCATCGGCGCGGCAATCAGCGAACTGCCGGTGTCGATGTCCTTGAGCACCTCGCCGGTGCTGTCGTCGAAGAAGCGCAGGTGCCCGTCGATGCTGCCCTGGACCACCAGCCGGCCCGCGGTGGACAACACCCCGCCGTGGTCGTTGAACGACGGGTAGTCATGCTCCCAGACGACCTTGCGGGCCACCGGATCCCAGGCCTTCAAGCGAGGAATGCACGTTCAGACTGGGCACGGTCTTCAGGTACGAGGGACTGGCCAGCGACTTGAACGCCGGGGCCACCGTCGAGGCGGTGATCGGACCGGTGACGAAGGCAACCTGGAAGCCACCGGCCATCTGGCCCTGCCCGCGCGGCTGCGGCTTGGTGGCCGCGATCATCATGCCGCTGTGCACGGCAGCCAGATACACCAGGCCGGTATCGGCGGACAGCGACATCGGGTTGAAGTTGTGTCCGCCCACGCCGGAGGGAAACACGATCGCCGGCTTGCCACGGGTGTAATCCGCGGCCGGATTGATGATGGGGCGGCCGGTCTTCAGGTCGACTCCCCTGGCCCAGTTGGCGGCGACGAACTTGTCCGCCGAGAGCAGCTTGCCGTTGGTGCGATCCAGCACATAGAAGAAGCCGTTCTTGGAGGCCTGCATCAGCACGTCGCGATCGGTACCGTCGATCTTCAGCGTGGCCAGCATGAACTGCGGCGTGGCGTCGTAATCCCAGCGCTCGCCGGGGGTCTCCTGGTAGTGCCAGGCGTACTCGCCGGTATCGGCGTGCAGTGCCACGATGGAAGCCAGGAACAGGTTGTCGCCGCCGGCCGGACTGCGGTATTTCGCGTTCCAGGGCGAGCCGTTCGCGGTACCGAAGAACACCAGGTTGGTCTTGGGGTCGTAGCCCAGGCCATCCCAGGCATTGCCGCCGCCACCATAGCTCCAGTCGCGCTTCGGATCCCAGGTCTTCAGCGCGATGTCCTGCAACGCCTTGTTGTCCTGCGGCCTGGCCGGATCGGAGGGCGTGGTGTAGAAGCGCCACGCCAGCTTGCCGGTATCCAGGTCATAGGCCGAGACATAGCCGCGCGAATCGAATTCCGCGCCGCCGTTGCCGATCACCACCACCTTGCCGGCGACCTGCGGCGCACCGGTGACCGAATAGGCGCGGGTCTTGTCGATCAGGGTATCGGCCTGCCACAGCACCTTGCCGTCTTTCGCATCGAGCGCATACAGGATGCCTTCGAAGCCGCCGACGTAGACCTTGCCGTTCCACACCGCCACGCCGCGATTGACGATGTCGCAGCAGGCACCGCGCGCATTCTTCAACTTCAGCGAGGGCTCGAACTGCCACAGCAGCTTGCCGTTGGCGGCATCCAGCGCGTAGACCCGGCCGGCCACGCCGGAGGTGTACATCACGCCGTCGATGACCAGCGGGGTCGCCTGCATGCCGCGGTTGGTGCCGGTCTTGTATTCCCAGGCAAAGCCGACCTTGGCCACGTTGTCGCGATTGATCAGCTTCAGCGGCGAGTAATGCGTCTTGCCGGAATCGCGTCCGGTGGTCAGCCACTGGCCGGGCTCGGCCGCGATATCGGCGAGCCGCGCCGCATCGACCTTGCCGGTGGGTGTTGGAGCGGTCGATTCCGGCGCCTTGTTGCAGCCGGCCAGAGCCCGCGAGCGCCAGCACGGCCCCCGCCACGAACAGCTTCGAACTTGCCATGATCCCCCCACGGATCGTCCAGGTCTGGGATCATTATGAGCCCATGAGTGCATTCCCCGACAAGCCCGACGAGCTGGTGGCCGCGATCTGGCCGTGCTGTGGCACCCGTGCACGCAGATGAAGGACCACGCGCGCGGCTGCCGCTGCTGCCGATCCGGCGCGGCGAAGGCGCGTGGCTGGTAGGCATCGACGGCCGGCGCTAGCTGGACGCAATCAGCTCCTGGTGGGTCAACCTGTTCGGCCATGCCAATCCGCGCATCGGCAGCGGCGGTAACAGGACCAGCTCGACCGCCTCGAACACGTGATCTTTGCCGGCTTCACGCACGAACCGGCGGTCAGCCTCGCCGAGGACACTGCTGCAGCTCGCCCCGCAGGACTGGCGCGCTGTTCTATGCCGACAACGGCTCCAGCGCCGATCGAGGTCGCGCGTGAAGATGAGCTTCCACTACTGGCGCAACTGTCGGCCGGCCGGGCAAGACGCGCTTCATCACGCTGGCCAACAGCTATCACGGCGAAACGCTCGGCGCGCTTGTCGGTGGCCGACGTCGCGCTGTACAAGGCAGATCTACGAGCCGCTGCTGATGGACGTGATCTCCGTCGCCTCGCCGGACTGCTACGAGCGCGAGCCGGGCGAAAGCTGCGCAGGAAGCACTCGCTGCGCAGGCCTCGAGGCATGCGCGACGCGCTCGTCGCGCCATGCCGGCGAAGTCTGCGCGGTCATCGTCGAGCCGCTGGTGCAGTGCGCCGGCGGCATGCGCATGTACGATCCGTCCTATCTGTCGATGTTGCGCGAGCTGTGCGACGAGTTCGGCGTGCACCTGATCGCCGACGAGATCGCCGTCGGGTTCGGCCGCACCGGCACGCTGTTCGCCTGCGAGCAGGCGACGCATCTCGCCGGATTTCCTCTGCCTTTCCAAGGGCCTGACCGGCGGCTTCCTGCCGCTGTCCGCCGTGCTGACCGACTCGCGCGGTCTACGACGCCTTCTATGACGAGTACTCAAGCTCAAATGCCTTCCTGCACTCGCACAGCTACACCGGCAATGCGCTGGCCTGCGCGCGCGGCGCTGGCCACGCTCGAGCATCTTCGCGACGAGCCGGTGCATCGAGCGCAACCGCGCACTGGCCGCGCACATCGGCGGCCAGCCTGGCCGGCTCGCCGACCATCCTCACGTCGCCGAGATGCGCCAGACCGGCATGATCGCTGGCCATCGAACTGGTGCGCGACAAGGCCACCGGCACACGCCGCTTCCGACTGCCACGAGCGCCGCGGCCTGCAGCGTCTACCTGCATGCGCTCTGCAGCATGGCGTGCTGCTGCGGCCCATCGGCAATGTCGTCTACTTCATGCCGCCGTATGTGATCGAGCCCGAGGAGATCGATTTTCTTGTCAGGGTGGCGCGCGGCGGCATCGAGGCCGCGACATGCGACTGACGCGGGTGCTGGTCGGACGCACCCTTGCGAGGCAGGCCGCTGCTTGCTGCTGCCGCCCGGTCCGGCGCAACACCTGGCGCGGGTCCTGCGCCTGGGGCCCGGCGATCCGCTGGTCCTCTTCAACGGGCGCGGCGGCGAGCACGCGGCAACTATCGAGTCCGCCCGGCGCGGGGAGGTCACGGTCGCAGTCCGGCGCGCTGGAGCGGCTCGAGCGCGAATCGCCGCTGTCCACCGACCCTGCTGCAGGGCATCGCCCGTGGCGACAAGATGGACCAGATCGTGCAGAAGGCCACGGAGCTGGGTGCCGGACGCATCGTCCCGGTCCTGACCAGGCGCAGCAACGTACGGCTCACCGCGCAGGCGGCACAGCGCAAGCAACAGCACTGGCAGGGCGTGGCTGGCGCTGCCTGCGAGCAATGCGGGCGCAATCGTGTTCCGGCAATCGCGCATCCGGTGGCACTGGGTGCCGCGCTGGACGCCAGCGAGGCCGGGCTCAAGCTGGTGATGGCGCCCGAGGCAGGCGCCGACCCGCTGCCGGCATGGCTGGTGGCAGGCTCCGGGAGCACGGACTCACCGCGCAGCATTGCGCTGCTGGTGGGCCCGGAAGGCGGCCTGGCGCCGGAGGAGATGCAGGCCGCGCAGGCTGCGGGCTTCCAGCCCTGGCGACTGGGGCCGCGGGTGCTGCGCACCGAAACCGCCGCGCTGGCGGGCCTGGCCGCGTTGCAACTCGTCTGCGGTGACCTGCGCTGAATGCGCAGTAGTACACCAGGCCCTCACTCCTCGGGCAGCGGCTGGGTCTCCTCGGCCACCATCTGCTCCAGCCGGTCCAGGTCCGGCACCACCGGATTCTCGTCGAGCAGCTGCAGCTGACAGGCGATCGGGCTGTCCTCGGCGAAGCTGCGCTGCGCGTCGCGCTTGACGAATTCCGGGCTGATGCGCACCAGGCGCGGGAACCCCTGCGAGAGGATGGCCAGCGCCCCGGGGAGCTTCTCCGACAACGCATTGAGCACGACCACGCGCGAGCGCTGTGTGGGCGGGGCCACGTCGCCGCCGGCGCAACCCTCGAAGGACACCAGCGGCACCTTGCGGTCGTTCCAGCGCACCACGCCCAGATGCCAGGGCGGCGCGCCGGTCATCTCCTGCGGCGTCTGGTAACCGACTACCTCGGCGACACAGCCACGCGGAATCAGCAACCGGTCATTCTCCAGCGGCACCATGAGCCCGTAGATCTCGCCGGGCAGTTCCTGCGCCATGCAATCCTCCCGGAATACTTAAGTGACCGCCGCGCGTGAGTTGCGGCTGCGATCCACCAGCGGCGCGATCGCCTCCAGCAGCTGGCTTTCCTGATATGGCTTGCCCAGGTACTCGTCCACGCCCAGTTCCATCGCGCGCGCACGATGCTTCTCGCCCACGCGCGAGGTGATCATGATGATCGGCACGTGCTTCAGGCGCGCGTCGGCACGCATCTGCTCGGCGACCTGGTAACCGTCCATGCGGGGCATCTCGATGTCCAGCAGCACGATATCCGGCACGTTCTCTTCCATCACTGCCAGCGCATCCTGCCCGTCGCGCGCGGTCAGCACGCGCATGCCGTTGCGCTCGAGCAGGCGCTGCGTCACGCGGCGCACCGTGATGGAGTCGTCCACCACCAGCGCGACGATGCGCCGGTCCAGTCGCTCGCGGGCCACGATGGTCTGGGTGCGGCCGCGCCAGCCGGCGCGCACCAGCGCGCCGATGTCCAGGATCACCACGATGCGGCCATCGCCCAGTATGGTCGCCCCGGACACGCCGCGAATGCCGGCGATCTGCGGGCCCACCGGCTTCACCACGATCTCGCGCGTGCCGATCATCTCCTCGGCCACCACGCCGGTGGACAGCTCGCCGGCGCGCACCAGCACCACCGGCAGGGTCGGCTCCTCCTCCGGCAGCGGACCGGGGTCGAGACCCACGAAGCTTGCCAGGTGCTGCAGACGATACTTGTGGCCGCCGTACTGGTAGGACGGCTCCTGGCTCAACAGGTGCTGCTGCACCTCTTCGCGCGGCACACGCACCACGCCCTCGATGGTGGGCATCGGCAGGGCGAACTGTTCATCGCCGACCCGCACGATCACCGCGTGACCGACCGACAGTGACAGCGGCAGGCGCACCATGAAGCGCGAGCCCTTGCCGTCCTGCGTCTCCATCAGCAGTGAACCGCCGAGCTTCTTCACCTCGTTGGCCACCACGTCCATGCCGACGCCGCGGCCGGCGGCCTGCGTGAGATTCTGCGCGGTCGAGAAACCGGGCTCGAGGATCAGCTGCATCACCTCTTCGTCGGTGAGCGGCTGCCCTTCCGTGATCAGGCCCAGATCCAGCGCCTTGCGCTTGATGCGCTCCAGGTTCATGCCCGCGCCATCGTCGCGCACGTCGACGATGACCTCGGCGCCTTCGCGACGCAGTGAAAGCCGGATCTGGCCGGTTTCGGACTTGCCGGCCGCGACGCGCTCGGCCGGCGTCTCGATGCCATGCACCACCGCGTTGCGCAGCAGGTGCTCGAAGGGCGGCAGCATGCGCTCGAGCACCTGACGATCCAGTTCGCCGGTGGCGCCATCCACCACCAGTTCGGCCTGTTTGCCCTCATCGGCCGCGGTCTGGCGCACGATGCGCGACAGACGCTGCACGTGACGCTGGAAGGACACCATGCGCGTGCGCATCAGCCCGTTCTGCATCTCGATGATGGTGCGCGCCTGCAGCTGCAGCTGCGCCTGGGTCTCGCGCGTCAGGTTCTCCAGCAACGCCTGGATGCTGGCCACGTCGTTGGCCGTTTCGGCCAGGGCGCGCGAGAACTGCTGGATCGAGGAGTAACGATCCAGTTCCAGCGGATCGAAGTCCTCGTGCGGACCGGTCTCGGTCTCGTGCCGGTGCAGGATCTGCGCCTCGGTCTCGATTTCCAGCTTGGCCAGCTGTTCCTTCAGGCGCGTCACCGTGCGGGCCAGCTCGGCCAGGTTGAAGTCGGTGGAGGCAAGCTGCTGCTCGACGCGCGCGCGCGCAATGCTCACCTCACCGGCCTGGTTCAGCAGCTGGTTCAGCAGTTCGGCGTCGACGCGCGCCATTTCGGCCGGCTGCGCCGGTGGCGCCGGTTCGCGGCCCGGCGGCACCGCTGCCGCGGCCATCAGGCGCGCGAACGCGGGTGGCCGGGGTGGTGGCTCGCTCCGGGCAACCGGTTGCTCGGGCGCGGCCTCGGCAGGCGCGGGCCTGGGTGGCTCCGCGCGCGGCAGTTCGATGACATTCGACGGCGAGGGCGCCGGCGGGACCTCAGGGGCCGCGGATACGTCGGTTGCGACGTCCGGTGCGGCGGGCGTGGGTGCCGGAGCCGCTGCTTCGGGCGCGGGTGTGGGCGGCGGCGGCGCAGCCTCTGGCGGTGATGAGGGTGCCGCGGCGGGTTCCGGCGCGGGCGCCGCCTCGGGCGACGCGTTGCCGGCCAGTGCGCGTACCTGTGCCAGCAGTGCGCGCACCGGCGCAACCGGCTGATTGCCGGCCAGCTGATCACGCATGCGGCCCAGCTCGTCCAGCGAGCGCTGCAATGTGGCGCGCGCGTCCTGACTGGGCGCTACGTTGCCCAGCTCGATGCCGATGATCAGCGATTCGAGTTCGTGGGCCAGATCGCCCATCGACTTCACGCCGGCCATGCGCGCACCGCCCTTGATGGTATGCAGGGGACGCTTCAGCGCGGCGAACTGTTCGCTGCGCGGTTCGGTCAGGCTGATGCCCTGGAAGGAAGCCTGACAGGCTTCCAGCAACTCGGTGGCCTCGTCGCTGAAGATCGCGGCCACCTCGGGATCGTAGCTGGTGTCCGGCTCCTCCTGCGCTTCGACCGGCGCCGCCGGCGCGGCGGCCGGTGCGTCCGCCGCCGCCTCGGCTGCATCGCCCGTCGAGGCATTGCTGATACTGCTGCTCTCGGCAATGCGCTTGTCGAGCTGCGTTTCGGCCTGCGCGATACGTTCGCGCAGCGCGCCGTGCGAGGCGAAGTAGCCGGTGTTCTCGTCGAGATTGCGCCCGACCTTCTCCAGCGCGCTCATGCACTCCTCGATCAGGGCAATATCGGCGTCCGGAACGCCGACTCCACTGTCGTAGGCCTTGCGCAGCCAGTGGTTCAATGGTTCGGCCAGCCGCACACCGTGACGCGCGGCCGCCGCCTTGGAGCTGCCGGAAAGTGTGTGGCACGCCCGATAGACCGGTTCGGGCAGTACATGGGGCGCCGGCTGACCCTTCACCTTGGCCAGCCAGGCGCGCACGGTGCTGACGTGGCTGGCCGTCTCGCGCGAATAGATATCGCCCAGCGAAGGTTCGGGTTCGGGGGCCGGAACCGCGGGCACGGCCACCGACCCGGTGAGCGCTGTCGCCTGTCCCGTGGTCGCGGGAGCCGCTTCATCCGGCGACTTTCCGGCGGCCAGCAACTGGGCACGCGAAGCTATGCCGGCCACGTCGGCCGCGGGCGCCCTGCCGGACTGGAGCTGCTCGATCAACTGCGCAACCGCATCCGGGGCCTCGCGCAGTACGCCCAGGATGGGCGGCGAGCGCGTCAGTGTCTTGTCCAGCAGGCGGTTCAGCAGGTTCTCGATGGCCCACGCGAATTCGGCCAACGCCGTGGCACCGACCACGCGACCGCTGCCCTTGAGGGTGTGGAAGGCACGCCGGGTCGTGACCAGTTCCTCGTCCAGCGTCGGATCCTCATCCCACGCGGGCAGCGACTTGCGGATCTTGTCGGCCTCTTCGTGTGCTTCCTCCAGGAAGACGCCCAGCAGCTGTGGATCCTCGGCGTGCGCGGCGGCCGCAGAGGCCGCGGCAGCCTGCGGCGCGGGTGCGGCCGGGGCAGGAGGCGCCGCGCCCGGGCGATCCAGCACCATGGTGCCGGTTTCCTGCCGGCCGGCTGCTTCCGGCGCGCCGCCCTGGACCGGTTGCGCATCGACGGCGGCCAGCGCGCTCTCGGCGTTGTCCAGCATGTACCAGGGATCCGAGCGCCCGGCCTGCAGCGTCTCCATGTAGTACTCGACGCTGACGATGGCATCAGCCAGACGGTCCAGGCCCAGACCGACCATGGCGGCGGGTCCGGCGCCGGCCTGCATGATCCGCTTCAGGTGCGCGGTGATGCGCACCATGCACTGTTCGGCGCGGGTCTTGCCGAGGATGGACAGGCCCGCCTGAATGCCATGCATCAGCTCCTGCCAGGAGTCGAAGCCGGCGGTATCCAGCGTGCCGCCCACCTGCTGGGCCACGTATTCCTTGACACGCGCGAGGTTGACCACGCACTCGCGCAGCACCGCCGCCTGCACCAGCTGGAAGTCCGCATCGGGCAACTGCCCCGTCGCGCCGGTGGACGCGCCGGCCGTGCCGCGCGGCAGTATCTTGCCGACCAGATCGTCGTCGAGCCGATCCTCGATCTGGATCAATGTGGCCGCGATATCGATGAGCGCGGACTCGGACGGCTGCTCCCGGGATGCAACCAGTGCCTCGAGTTTGGTCGTTTCCGCCTGCACGCGGGCACGCTGCTCGCCCAGGCCCAGCACGCCCAGCGTATCGCCGATCTTGCGCAGCAGTTCGACCTGCGGTGCCAGTTCCTCCGGGGCCGCGCCGCCGCGCCGCACGAAGATGTCCAGCACGTCCTTGACCTTGGCCAGGTCCTCGCGGATCGCGGCGCCCACCGTCTGCATCAGCTTGATGGACGGTGCGGACAGGTTCTCGCGCTCCTGCTCTATGTTCTCGTCGACCGGCAGCAGCTCGCCGAGCCGGAACGACTCGCGCACCGCGGTAACCCGCGGTCCAGTGGTGGCCGAACGCGCCACGTAATACAGCAGGTTGTTCAGCAGCTCCACCGGTGGATGCATTGCAAAGCGCTTTTCACCCTGCTCGTAGAGGCGCCTTATCTCCCGATCGGCCAGGCCCAGCAGCCGCTTGATCGAGACGCTGCCCTCCAGGCCGCGTTCGCGCAACGCCTCGATGACCGCGCCGACCACCCACCACAGCTGGAACAGTGCCTGCGTGGTCGCGACCTTCTCGAAGCGGCTGGCAACCTCCGCCAGCCCGGCAAGGTGCTGCTCGATGCGCTCGCCGCGGATCCAGCCGACCAGCCCCGCCTGGAACTGCGTGCGCAACCGGCGCGCCCATTTCTGGACCGAGAGTTTCTCTTCGTCCGGACCCGGCTGTTCGGGCGCGGCCTGGCGATCGGACTTCAGGTTCAGCGACAGCAGCGTGCCTTCCGACAGCAGCGCGCTGCCGCGCACGGCGCGCATGTCGTTGAGCAGCGGCAACAGCACCAGCGCCATGTCGCGGCCGCCGGCCAGCACGCGGTCCAGATAGGTGGGCAACTGCACGATGGCCCGCATCAGCGCATCGAGCGCCTCGGCCTGGTTCTTGCGCGTGGTGAGCGTCGATTCCAGATAGACGCTTACCTGGTGCATCTCCTCGGCGAGCAGGGCCGCGCCATGCAGTTCCAGCGCGCGCAATACACCCTGCACCTGCTCCAGTTCATCGCGGCAGCGGTGCAGCAGAGCGGCATTTTCCGGGGTCTCCAGGAAGGCTTCGATTGCGACACGTGCCTCACCCAGCGATATATTGATCTCGCGCGCAACCGCATCCAGCGTCTGGCTGGAAACCTGCGGCGATGCATTGCTCGCTGCGGCCTCAGCCATTGGCGTTGCTCACGGCGCGCCGCACGCGCGTGGTGCCGTCCGGCCTGGTGCCGGGCTTGTCCGGCGGCTTGGTGCCGTCCGGCCTGGTACCGCCCTTGTCCGGCCTGGCACCGCCCTTGTCCGCCAATGTGGGAATGCGCTGCGTGCCACCGGGCGAGCCTTCCGGCAGACGGAAGCCGGACACGGACTTGCGCAAGCCGGCCGACAGCTGGGCCAGTTTGGCGATGGCGTCGGAGGTATTGCTGGTGGCGTCGGCGGTCTGCGTGGAGATCTCGCGCAGCACCTGCATGTTGCGCGCCACCGATTGCGAGGACTGCGACTGGCTGCGCGCGCTGGCCGAGATGTTCTGCACCAGCGAGGCGATCTGGTTGGACACCTGCTCGATCTTCACCAGCGCCTCGCCGGCGTTCTCGGCCAGCGAGGCCCCGCCCACCACGTCCGCGGTGGAGCGCTCCATCGACACCACGGCGCCGTTGGTATCGGCCTGGATGTTGCGCACCAGTCCGTCGATCTGCCTGGTGGCGTTGGTGGCACGCTCGGCCAGCCGCTGCACTTCGTCGGCCACCACGGCAAAGCCGCGGCCGGCCTCGCCCGCCATCGAGGCCTGGATGGAAGCGTTCAGCGCCAGGATGTTGGTCTGTTCGGCAAGATCGTTGATGACCTCGACGATGTTGCCGATTTCCTGCGAGCTCTCGCCCAGACGCTTGATGCGCTTGGAGGTCTCCTGGATGGTCTCGCGGATGGTGTTCATGCCGTCGATCGTGCGACGCACGGCCTCGCCACCCTTGTGCGCGATATCCACCGAGTGGCGCGCCACGTCGGCGGCAGCGCTCGGCGTTGCCGGATACTTCCTCGATGGAACCGGCCATCGAGCTGATGGATTCGGTGGCCGCGGCAATCTGGCGCGACTGCGCACTGGAGGAACGGGCCAGATGCTGTGCCAGTGCCTGCGTCTGCCGGGTGGCGCCGTCCAGCTGTTCCGACGGACTGGTTGATGGTGGTCACCAGACCACGCAGGGATTCGACCGCGATGTTGACCGAATCGGCGATGGCGCCGGTGATGTCTTCGGTGACCGTGGCGGTGGCCGTCAGATCGCCGGTACCCAGGCCGGCAATCTCGTCGAGCAGGCGCAGAATCGCCGCCTGGTTGCGCTCGCCCTCACGGCGCTGCGACTCCACCGACTGGCGCGCGATCCGGGTCTCGTCCAGCGTCGAGCGCACCGACAGGAACAGCATTGCCAGCGGCACCAGCACGGCCAGCGCAGTGACGCCGGCGATCACGCCATACACGCCGCCGTTGTAGAACGACAGCGCCGCGGCCAGCACCGCGACCGCCCCGGCCACCACGATCCACGCCCGTCCGGGCGGCTTGGAACGTGCGGTTTGCTCAGGCAGCGGCATCGAGGAACCCCTGATTCTCCAGCAGCTGGCGCAGGCTCAGCACGGGCCACACTTCGGCACCGCGCCGGAACGCGCCGGCCACGAAACGTTCGCAGCGCACGATGGTCGGCGGCGCATCGGCGCTGAACTCACCGTCGGTGAAGCGCCGGAAGCCCAGCACCTCATCGACCATCAGCCCGGCCGGTACATCGCGATGGTTGACCACCAGCACACGCGTGTTGCGCGTCAGCGGCGTCGCGCCGCTGCCGAGGAAGCCGCGCAGATCGATGATCGGAAGCAGGGCGCCGCGCACGTTGGCCAGGCCCTTGACCCAGCCCTTGGCGCCGGGCACGCGCGTGAGCTGGGCAGGATACGGCAGCACCTCGCGCGTTTCCTCGCGCGCCACCAGATAGGCTTCACCGGCCATGCGCCATGCCACGCCGACCCATTCGCGGTCCACGTTGGCCGACTCGCCGGGCACGGCATTGACCTCGCGGCCGCGCTTGTCCAGCGCGACCAGCAGCTCATAGGGCTTGTCGAGCAGAGCACGGATGGAACTCGGGCTCGCAGTCACGCCGGGCGTTCTCCCCGCAGGTGCATCAGGCGGCGAGGGTCGCCTGGGCCTTGCGCACCAGTGTATCCGGCGTCACGGGCTTGACCATGTAGTCCACCGCGCCCTGGCGCAGCCCCCACACGCGATCGGTTTCCAGCCCCTTGGAGGACACCATCACCACCGGTATCGCCTTGGTACCCGGGTCGCCGACTATGGCGCGCGTGGCCTGATAACCGTTCATGCCCGGCATCACCACGTCCATGAAGATCAGGTCCGGGTGCATTTCCCGGGCCAGCCGCACACCCTCCTGGCCATCCTTCGCCGTGACAGTCTTGAACCCGCTCTTCTCCAGTGCCGTCTTCATCGCGTGCACCTCGGTGGGGGAATCGTCAATGATCAGGATCAGGGCCACGGCAGTCACCTCACCATGTGAGTTTCGATCGCGCCAAGCAGTTCCTCCTTGGTGAACGGCTTGGTCAGATAGTGCTCGGAACCGACGATCCGGCCCCGCGCACGGTCGAACAACCCGTCCTTGGAGGACAGCATGATCACGGGAATCTCCCGGAACACCTTGTTGTGCTTGATCAGGGCGCAGGTCTGATAGCCGTCCAGGCGCGGCATCATGATGTCCACGAAGACGATATCGGGCTGATGGTCGGCGATCTTGGCCAGCGCATCGAAGCCGTCGATGGCGGTGAACACCTCGCAACCCTCCTTGGCGAGCAGGGTTTCGGCGGTGCGCCGGATCGTCTTGCTGTCGTCGATGACGAGCACCTTCAGACCCTTGAGGTTGGAGTTCTCGTCGTTCACCGTCAACGCGCTCCCGACTTGAGTCATGGCGTGCAATATCCTCGGTCTTTTAACA
The DNA here is from genome assembly GCA_963812195.1 of uncultured Gammaproteobacteria bacterium. Classification (GTDB taxonomy): domain Bacteria; phylum Pseudomonadota; class Gammaproteobacteria; order Steroidobacterales; family Steroidobacteraceae; genus ZC4RG30. The sequence continues at coordinate 91,975 of CAWEUI010000013.1, read as the reverse complement.
TATCGGCCCACCCCCCGCCACGGCGGCAGGCGGTCCATGGGTGGCGCCGCACATCCTTTGCGGCAACTGGCTGATTCTGACAGTGGGATAACATGGCGCTTTGAACTGGGACACGTTTCAGGAAGCCTAATGTCGCAGCGCATCCGGCTGGCGGTGGTCATGGACCCCATCGCGGATATCACATATGCCAAGGACACCACCCTCGCGATGCTGCTGGCGGCCGCAGGGAAGGGTCACGAGCTGTGGTACCTGACGCAGGACGAGCTGTACCTGCGCGATGGTGCCGCGCGGGGGCGGGCGCGCCCGCTGCAGGTGCGGGCGGACCCTGCCGACTGGTTCACGCTGGGCGACGCGGTGGATCAGCCCCTGGGCGGCTTCGACGCGATCCTGATGCGCAAGGATCCGCCCTTCGACATGGAGTTCATCTACACCACTTATATCCTGGAGCGGGCCGAGGCCGCCGGAGCGCTGGTGGTGAACCGGCCCGCCGGGCTGCGCGACATGAATGAAAAGGTGTACACGGCCTGGTTTCCCGAATTGTGTGCCCCGACCCTGGTTACGCGCGACATGGCGGCCATGGGGGATTTCGCCCGGGAGTTCGGTCGCGTGGTGGTCAAGCCGCTGCACGGCATGGGCGGCCGCTCCATCTTCGTGGTGGATCGCAGCGACAAGAACCTGAAGGTGGTGTTCGAGACCCTGACCGAATACGGCACCCGTTTTGCCATCGTGCAGAAATACCTGCCCGAGATCGCCAGCAGCGGTGACTCGCGCGTGCTGGTGATCGACGGCGTGGCCGCGCCCCACGCGCTGGCGCGCATACCCACGGACACGGACAACCGCGGCAATCTCGCCGCCGGCGCCACCGGCAGGGCGCGCGAGCTCACCGCGCGCGATCGGGAGATCGTCGCCGCCATCGGCCCGGCGCTGGTCGAGCGCGGCATGCTGTTCGTGGGCCTGGACGTCATCGGCGGCTGCGTCACCGAGATCAACGTCACCAGCCCGACCGGCGTGCGCGAGATCGACAAGGCCTTCGGCACCGACACCGCCATGCTGCTGATCGAGGCCATCGAAAGAAGGCTCGCCGGGGGACGCCGGCATTGAACGACATGCCCGCCCTCGCCGAGACGTTCGAGCCGCCCGCGCGGCCGCAACGGCGACGCGCCGATGGCAAGGAAGGCCGGATATCGCGCGACCGGCTGACCACGGTGATGGTGCTCAGCACGTTGCTCACCGGCCTGGTCATCCTGGGCGTGTCGTTCACGGCTCCGGGCAGTGGCCCCGACAAGGTGAACCGCGGCCTGGAGGTGGTGCTGGTACCGGACGAACTGCCGGAAGCCCGCAGCAACGATACGGCAACGTATCTCTCGCAGCGCACGCAGCTGGGCTCGGGCAACACCACGGAGCGCCTGCCGGCCAAGCTGCCGTCCACCCCCGGCCAGCTGGTGCCGCCCGGCAAGCGCGACAGCCGGCCCGGCGGCGACACGTCCGAGCAGGTGCTGGCCAGTTCGCGGCCTTCGCGCACGCGCATACAGATGTTGCCGCTGCCGGCCGCAATGGAGCGGCTCAGCCCGCAGGAGCAGCTGGAACTGCAGGCGCCGCCCGCCACCCCCGGCAGCCAGGACGTGCGGCTGCGCGGGCCGACCCGCGACGAGTACTACCTTTCGGCGGACACCCGCGCCTCGCCCTTTGCGCCATACGTGTCCAGCTGGGTGCGACGCGTGGAGCGCATCGGCACGGTCAACTATCCGAACGCGGCCCGGCAGGCCAGGCTGACAGGCAGTCCGGTCATCGAAGTAGTCATCGGCCGCGACGGCCGGCTGCTCTCGGCGCGCATCCTGCGCGGCAGCGGCCATCCGCAGCTGGATGCCGCGGCACTGGACATACTGCGGCTGGCGAGCCCCTTCGACCCGTTCCCGCCGCGACTGGCAAGGGATTACCGGACGTTGCGTTTCGCATACGAATGGCAGTTCGAGGCCGGACAGCCCAGGGGATCGCTGATTTCCGTTCCTTGAGACCACGCTGTACCAGCCCCATACTGATGGCATGTCCAAAGAGGGCTCCCTGACCAATCAATTGCTGGTCGCCATGCCAGGCATGGAGGACCCGCATTTTGCGCAGACCGTGACGCTGATTTGCGAGCACAGCGATCGCGGCGCGCTGGGCATCGTGCTCAACAAGCCGCTCACCATGCGCCTGTCGGAAGTGCTGGCGCAGATGAAGCTGCCGCCGCAGAGCCATGCCATCGGCGAACAGATCGTGCTGCGCGGCGGGCCGGTGCACCAGGACCGCGGCTTCGTGCTGCATCGGCCGGGCGGCGAGTGGGAATCCACGCACCGGATCTCCGAGAGCATCCAGGTCACCACCAGCCGCGATGTGCTGGCCGCGATGGCCCGCGGCGAGGGGCCGGAAAACGCCTTCATCGCACTGGGCTACGCGCAGTGGGAAGCCGGTCAGCTCGAGCGCGAGCTGAAGGAAAACGCCTGGCTGACCCTGCCGGTGACGGACTCGATGCTGTTCGACCTGCCCTACGACGATCGCTGGGCCGAGGCCTGGCGCTCGCTGGGGGTGGACGTCGCCAAGGTCAGCCCGCACGCGGGGCACGCCTGATTGGGCGCGCGGGCCCTGCTCGTACTGGCTTTCGACTTCGGGCTCAAGCGGATCGGCATTGCGGGGGGTGACTCGCTCACGCGCAGCGCCGCGCCGCTCACCACTGTCGCGCACCATGCCGGCGGACCCGACTGGCCCGCCATCGAGCGGGCAATCGCCGGCTTCGGCCCCGACCTGCTGCTGGTCGGGGCCCCGTATAATGACGATGGTTCCCCCGGCAGCCTCGCCGCCGCCGCCGATGCGTTCGCACAGAATCTGGCGACCCGCACCGGTTTGCAGGTCGCGCGCGTGGACGAACGCTACACCTCCACCGCCGCACACAGCCGCCTGCGCGAGGCACGCGCGGCCGGCCAGCGGCGCCGCAGGGTGGCCAAGGGGGATATCGACAGCGCGGCCGCGGCGATCATGCTGACCGGCTGGCTGGAACAGCGGGGAGAACCATGACGCAACAGCGGCGGCCGGACGGCAGCCTTCGCCACCTGCTCACGCTCGAGGGCCTGACGCGCCCCGAGCTGGAGTCGCTGCTGGAGCGCGCGCAGCATTACGTGCGCGGTGCCGGCGAACCCGCGCCGCGCAGCACGGCACTGGCCGGCGTCACCATCGCCAACATGTTCACCGAACCGTCCACGCGCACGCGCGTGTCCTTCGAGCTGGCGGCCAAGCGCCTCGGCGCCGAGGTGGTGAACCTGGAAGTGCAGCTGTCCTCGCGCGTGAAGGGCGAGAGCATGCTGGACACGATTTTCACGCTGGAATCACTGCACGTGGACGTGTTCGTGCTGCGCGATGCGGAAGTCGGCGTACCGGCCATGGTGGCGGCGAACGTCGCGCCGCACGTGAGCGTGCTGTCGGCCGGCGAGGCGCATGTGTCGCATCCCACGCAGGGACTGCTCGACGCGCTCACGGTGCTGCAGAAGAAGGGCCGCTGTGACGGCCTTGCGGTGGCCATCGTCGGCGACATCCGGCATTCACGCGTGGCGCGTTCGGCCTATAACGCGCTTTCGATCCTCGGTGCCACGGACCTGCGGATCGTGGCGCCACCGGCGCTGATGCCCGACCCGGCGAGTTCGCCGGCTGCGCGCGCGAGACCGACATCGAACGCGGCATTGCCGGCTGCGATGTGGTGATGATGCTGCGCATCCAGAAGGAGCGCTTCGAGGACGCCGCCATCCCGGCCGGCGAGGAGTACTTCCGCGAATTCGGCCTGACCACGGCGCGCCTGGCGCATGCGAAACCCGATGCCATCGTCATGCATCCGCAGCCCATGAACCGCGGCGTGGAGATCGAATCCGCGGTCGCCGATGGACCCGCAGTCGGTGATCCGGCTGCAGGTCGCCAATGGCGTGGCCGTGCGCATGGCGGCGCTGGAAGTGCTGGCCGCGCCGTTGATCGCGAGGACCGGCTGAGCATGGCCGGCTACAGCGCATCGAAGGCACACCGCGGCACCATCTTCGTCGAGGATGCCGCCATCCTTTCCAGCGAGAGCTTCCCGGGCAGGCAGTACGTGATGCGCCTGGCGGCACCGCAGACCGCTGCCCGCGCCACGGCCGGCAGCTTCGTGCATGTGGCCGTGGACCCGGCGGTTCCCATGCGCCGGCCGCTCTCGATCATGCGCGTGGACGCGCAAGCCGGCTGGATCGAGTTGCTGTACAAGATCCACGGCGCGGGCCTGGCGCACCTGGCCGCGCGCCGCGTCGGCGAGACGGTGAACCTGCTGGGCCCGATCGGCCGCGGTTTCACGCCGCATGCCGAATTCCCGCGGGCACTGCTCATCGGCGGCGGCGTCGGCATTCCGCCCATGGTCTTCCTGGCCGAACAGCTCAGCGAGCGCGCCGCCGAGGGCTTCCGGCCGCTGGCGCTGCTGGGTTCGGAATTGCCGTTCCCGTTCCGCGCGCGACCTTCCACCATCGTGGTGCCCGGCATGCCGGCCGGCGTGATCGCCTGCATGCCGCTGCTGGATGAATTGGGGATACCCAGCCGGCTCACCAGCCTTGCCGGGTTTCCCGGTTGCCACGACGGCTACGTCACCGACCTGGCCCGGCTATGGCTCGGCGGGCTCGATGCGGCGCAGCGCGGCCAGGTGGAAGTCTTCGCCTGCGGCCCCACGCCCATGCTGCGCGCGGTCGCCCAGCTCGCGCGCGAACTGAACCTGCCGTGTCAGGTTTCGCTGGAGGAATACATGGCCTGCGCGGTGGGCGGCTGCGCCGGGTGCGCCGTGCAGGTGCAGACACCCGCGGGCCCGGCGATGCAGCGGGTGTGCGTGGACGGACCGGTTTTTGACGCGGCGACGGTATTTGCCGGATAGACTGCGTCTTTCGCGCCAGCATTGATAACTTTGGGGGAATCGACCATGGACCGGAGCCTGTTGCGCCTTTCACTTGCCGCGTTCGTCGCCGGCGGCCTGTTGTGCGGAACGTCTGCAGTGGCAGCCGAACCCGCAGCTGCCGCGCCGCCGAAGCACTACACCATTCCGGCCGGGACGGCGGACTACATCGTCAAGGCGGTGCAGGCTGCGGATCGTCCCGCCGCCGACGTCGCACGCGACGCGGACCGCAAGCCGGCCGAACTGCTCACGCTTTCGGGCGTGAAGCCGGGTGATCACCTCGTGGAATTCGCCTCCTTCGGCCAGTACTTCACGCACCTGCTGTCCTCGGTGGTCGGGCCCAAGGGCTCGGTGTACATGCTGGACCTGCCCTACACCGAAAAGCGCGCCGGCGCGGCCAGCCGCAAGTTCGTGGCCGGGCATCCGAACAGCTCGTATCACGTCGAGGACTACAACACGGCCGAGCTGCCACCGAACCAGGACGAGGTGTTCATGGTGCTCTACTACCATGACCTCGGCCTGAACAACATCGACACCGCCAAGCTCAACGCGAAGATCTTCAAGGCGCTCAAGCCGGGCGGCATCTTCTTCGTGGTCGACCACAACGCGCGTCCGGGCTCGGGCCGCGAAGACACGCCCAAGCTGCATCGCATCGACCCGACCGTGGTGCAGAAGGAAATCACTGGCCGCGGGCTTCGAGCTGGTCACCAAGAGCGACATCCTGGCCAACCCCAACGACGATCACTCCTGGATGGTGTTCACGCCGGGCAAGCGCGGCACCACCGACCAGACGGTGTGGAAGTTCAGGAAGCCGCAGTAGCCGCGAAGCTCACGCGCACCAGGGTGCCGCTGCCGCCGGCGGCACCCTCGATGCGGATCTGCCCGTCGTGCAGTTCGACGATCCGCTGCACGATCGACAATCCCAGCCCGCTGCCCGGGGCCCGCGACTGCTCGAGCCGATAGAAGCGCTCGAAGACCTTCAGGCGCTCCTGCTCGGGAATCCCCGGACCTTCGTCCTCGATGAGCAGTTCATTGGCGCCGGTGGCAATGCGCACGACGCCACCCGGTGCGCCGTAGCGCAGGGCATTGTCGAGCAGGTTGCGCACCATGACCGCCAGCAGCGCCGGGTCGCCGCGCAACGGCATCGCTTCGAGCCGCGCCTGGACGCGCACGCCGAGGCGTTCGGCCGTGGGCTGCAGGGCCTGCAATTCCTCGCCCACGATGCCGGCCAGGTTCACGTCCTCGAAACGCGCCCGGGCGGAGGGCCGGTCGGCGCGCGCCAGGGCCAGCAACTGGTCGACCAGTCGCGTACCACGATCCACGCTGGCGAGCAGGTCCCGTGCCGTGCTGTCGCGCTCCGCCGCATCGCGCGCGCCGAGCAGCACCTGCGCATTGGCCCGGATCGCGGCCAGCGGCGTGCGCAGTTCATGTGCCGCATCGGAGGTGAAGCGCCGCTCGGCCGCAAGCGTTCCGGAAATCCGCCGCAGCAGGCGGTTCAGCGCCGCGACCAGCGGCAGCACCTCGCGCGGCGCGTGGTGTTCATCGACCGGACTCAGATCGCTCTCGCTGCGCTGACCGACGACTGACCGCCATCCGGCGCAGCGGCCGGATGCCGGCGCCGAGCACCCACCACATCAGGCCGCTTGCCACGGCCAGCAGCGCCACGCAGCTCAGCGCCAGGCGCACCAGCGCATGGTGATCCTCCGCCAGGCGCAGTTCCTGGCGCTGGGCGATCTGCACCTGCAGCGTACGGGCGGGATTCCACAATGAATAGGCGCGCCACATCGTGCCGTTGATGCGCGTCCACGCGAAGCCCTCGACATCGAACGGCACGAACGGCTTTGCCGGCAGTTCCGCGGACAGCACGCCCGCCTGCATGTCCGGCGTCCACACCTGGAAGCGGAACCCATAGGGGCCGGGCTGGGTCTCGGCGCGCAGCAGCTCGATGCCCAGCAACTGGCCATGCTCGGCGACCTCGTGCTGCACGAGCTGCAGCATCAGCCCGGCGGTCTCGCGCATCGAGTCATCGAACAGGTGGCTGCTGGCGTCGCGGTAGGCCAGGTAGTTCTGCACCGCGTTGACCCCGAACAACGCCGCCGCCAGCGCCACCAGCGCGGCAAGCAGCCTGCCCCGCAACGACCAGCCACTGCTCATTGCACGGCAGGCGCCGCAACATCCGGATCGATCACATAGCCCTGGCCGTGGACCGTGCGCACCAGCTCCCGGCCCAGCTTGCGTCGCAGGTTGTGCACGTGGACCTCGATGGCATTGCTTTCGATCTCGCTGCCCCAGCTGTACAGCGCGTCCTGCAGTTGCGCGCGCGAGAGCACCCGGCCGGCACGCTCCAGCAGGTGCTGCAGCAATGCGAATTCGCGGGCGGTCAGGGTCACGTTACGCCCGCCCTGCGTCACGCGCCGCGTGGCCGGGTCCAGCTCGATATCGCCGTGCACGATGAGTGGACCGGATCGTCCCACGGCCCGCCGCTGTACCGCGCGCAGCCGCGCGCCCAGTTCGTCCAGGTCGAACGGCTTGACGATGAAGTCGTCCGCACCGCTGTCCAGTCCCTGGATGCGATCCTGCACCTCGTCGCGCGCCGTGATGATCAGCACCGGCACGGCCAGGCCCGCCGCGGCGCAGTTCGCGCAATACCCGCAAACCATCCTGGCGGGGCAGTCCGATATCAAGCACCAGCGCCTCGTAGTCGCCATCACGGGCGGCGAGCTCCGCCGCCACGCCATCGGTCACCCAGTCCACCGAATGCCCCTGCTGCTGCAGGCCCGTGCGCACGGCCCGACCCAGGTGCTCGTCATCCTCCACCAGCAATAAACGCATCAGGTCCTTCCCATCCAGCCGCTCCAAATTCGAACCGAAGTTAGGCCGGGGTTCTTAAGGCCTGCTTAAGAACTGCTTCCTAGTGTATCGGGCAGTCACTTATCTGCAGGGATTCCTGATGCCACCAGCGCGTTTCCGGTTGCTGTTCCGCCAGGCCACATGGGCCGCGCTGGCGGGCTTGCTCGGCACGGCACAAGCCGCCGAGTCGACCCTGAAACTCACGGCCGAACAGATCCGCACCGCCGGCATCGAGTTTGCCCCGGCCACCGCCCCGGACCATGGCGCCGGCGCCTCGCTGCAGCTGACTGGCCGGGTCATCGTACCCAACGAAGACCTGGATCTGGTGCTGGCCCAGACCGGCGGGCGCGTGCAGTCCGTGCTGGTGAACCCGGGGCAGTCGGTGCGCGCCGGACAGCCACTGGTGCGCCTGCACAGCGCGCAAGTGCTGGCCACGCAACGCGAACTGATCGCCGCGCGCGCGCGTCGCGAGGCGGCCAGCCAGCGTGCCGCACGTGACGAAGCCCTGCATGCCGAGGGCATCATCGCCCGCAACCGGCTGGAGCAAAGCCGCGCCATGCTGGCCGAAGCCGACGCCGCGCTGCACGAACAACAGCAACTGCTGCGCCTGGCCGGCATGTCCGCCGGCGCACTGGCGGCGATCCGCAGCGCCGCGGACATCAGCCCGCTGCTGGTCCTTACCGCACGGCGCAACGGCAACGTGCTGCAGCAGCTGGTTGCACCCGGCGAGGCCGTCGAGGCCGGCCAACCGCTGCTGCGCATCGCCACACTGAATGCGCTGTGGATCGAGCTGCAGGCCCCGCGCGAGGCCGCGCAGCGTATCCGCAACGGTGACCGCGTGCGGATCCAGGGCTGCGAGCGCGAAGCGCGGGTCATCGCCTCGGCCCTGCAGTTCGACGAACACAGCCAGACGATCCAGGTGCGTGCCGAGTTGCGCAATCCGGCCGGCTGTGTCGCACCGAACCAGTTTGTCGAGACGCGTGTAACGCCGGGAGGCGGCAGCGGATCCGGGCTGGTGCAGGTGCCGGCGATCAGCGTGGTGCAGCTGCAGGGCACAGACTATGTCTTCGTGCGCAGCCAGAACGGCGTCATCCCCCGCGCCGTGGTGGTGGAGCGCCGCACGGGCCAGACGGCGTGGATCCAGGATGGCCTGGCCGTCGGCGAGCAAGTGGCCAGCGCGGGCCTGGCCGCCATCAAGGGCAGCTGGCTGGGTCTTGGAACCACGGAGTCACCGTAGTGCTGGCACGCCTGATCGCCCTTGCCCTGTCGCAACGCCTGCTGGTTTCCATCCTGACCGTGCTGCTGGCGGCGGCCGGCCTGTGGGCCACCCGCACGCTGCCCATCGACGCCTTTCCCGACATCTCCACCACGCAGGTGAAGATCATCATGAAGGCGCCCGGCATGACGCCGGAAGAAGTCGAGTCGCGTATCACGGCTCCGATCGAGCAGGAGCTGCTCGGCATACCCGGTCAGACCGTGCTGCGCTCGCGCTCCAAGTACGCCATCGCCGATATCACACTCGACTTCCAGGAAGGCACCGACATCTACTGGGCGCGCCAGCAGGTCAACGAGCGGCTCGCCGGCGTGATGGGCGCCCTGCCCGCGACCGCCAGCGGCGGCCTGGCGCCGATCAGCACGCCGCTGTCGGACATGTACATGTTCACGCTGGAGGGTCCGCAGTCCCTGGAGGAGAAGCGCACCGTGCTGGACTGGACCATCCGTCCGCAGCTGCGCAGCCTGGCGGGGGTCGCCGACGTGAACGCGCTGGGCGGCTACGTACGCAGCTTCGAGGTCGCCCCGGATCCGGTGGCGCTGGCCGCGGTGGGCCTGTCGCTGGCGGATCTGCAGCAGGCGCTGCAAGCGAACAACCGCAGCGACGGCGCCGGCCGACTCGCCGAAGGCGACGAGGCCTGGCTGTTGCGCGCCGACGGCGACATCCGCAACACCGCGGACCTGCAGCACATCGTGGTGGGCACGCGCGGCGGCAAGCTGGTGCGTCTGGCCGATGTCGCCGAGGTGCGCATCGGCGCGCTCACGCGCTACGGCATGGTCACCCAGCAGGGTGAGGGCGAGGCCGTGGAAGGCCTGGTGATCGGGCTGCGCGGCGCCAACGCCCAGCAGGTGGTGACCCAGGTCAGGGCGCGGCTGGCACAGATCCAGGCGCGGCTGCCCGAAGGCATGCTCATCAAATCCTTCTATGACCGCGGCTCGCTGATCGAACGGGCCGTCGGCACGGTCTCGCATGCACTGGGCGAAGCCGCGGTGCTGGTGCTGGTGCTGCTGTTCGTGTTCCTGGGCAATGTGCGCGCGGCACTGACAGTGGTGTTGATCCTGCCGCTGTCGGCGCTGGCCACCTTCCTGGCCATGCGCTTCTACGGTCTGTCCGCGAACCTGATGTCGCTGGGCGGGCTGGCCATCGCGATCGGCATGCTGGTCGACGCCGCGGTCGTCGTGGTGGAGAACATCGAGGCACACCAGGCACAGGGCGCCAACGGTCCGCCCCGCTCCCGCCTGCACGTGATCTACCGGGCGGCCACGGAAGTGGCGGTTCCCGTCACGTCCGGTATCGCCATCATCGCCATCGTGTTCGTGCCGCTGCTGAGCCTGCAGGGGCTGGAAGGCAAGCTGTTCGGCCCCGTGGCGCTGACCATCGTGTTCGCGCTGTTCGCCTCGTTGCTGCTGTCGCTGACCGTCGTGCCGGTGGCCGCTTCGCTGCTGCTGCGCCACGGTGCCCACGCACCACCACGACTGGTGCAGAAGCTCGAGGCGCTGTACCGCCGCCTGCTCGAACTCGTACTCGGCAGGGAGCGCTGGCTGTACGCCGGCGCGGGCGCCGCGCTGCTGGTGGCGGTGGTGCTGTTCATGGGTCTGGGCAAATCCTTCATGCCCACCATGGACGAAGGCGACCTGGTCATCCAGCACGAAAAGCTGCCGTCGATCGGCCTGGAGCGCTCGGCGCAGATCGACCTGGCCATCCAGAAGCAACTGCTGGCCGAAGTTCCCGAGGTGGAACAGGTCGTCTCGCGCGTCGGGTCGGATGAACTGGGCCTGGATCCGATGGGCACCAACGAAACCGACGGCTTCGTGAAGCTCAAGCCCCGCTCCGAATGGCGCCGCAAGGACAAGGCCTGGGTCGTGGACCGCATCCGCGAGGTCACCGACCGCTTCGCCGGCGTGAACACCAGCTTCACCCAGCCGATCGAGATGCGCGTCTCGGAGCTGATCTCCGGCGTGCGCGGCGACCTGGCCGTGAAGATCTTCGGACCCGACCTCGCCGGGCTGGACCAGATTGCCACGGCGATCGCCGGCGAACTGGAGCAGATCCGCGGCAGCGAGGATGTCGCCGCCACCCGCAACGGCGGCGTGCAGTACCTGCAGATCGCACTCGACCGCACCGGCCTGGGTCGCGCCGGGCTGAGCGTGGAGGCCGTGCAGGATGACCTGCGCGCGCTGGTGGAGGGCCGTCAGGCCGGCGTCGTGATCGAACAGGGCCGCCGCCTGCCGCTGCTGTTGCGCGGCCGGCTCGGCGGCCACGATGGCGCGACGCCGGACCAGTTCGCGCAGCTGCTGGTGCCGGGGGCCGGCGGCGCGGCCATGCCGCTCACCGCACTGGCGACACTGCAGCGCACCGAAGGACCGGTGAAGGTGGATCGCGAGAACGGCTCGCGCATGGCCGTGGTGCGCGCCAACGTACGCGGCCGCGACCTGGTCGGTTTCGTCGAGGAGGCACGCCAGCGCGTCGCCGAACGGGTCAAATTGCCGCCCGGGTACCAGCTGACCTGGAGCGGCCAGTTCGAAAACCAGCAGCGCACCGCGGCCCGGCTCACACTGGTCGTGCCGATATCGCTGGCGCTGATCTTCCTGCTGCTGTTCGCGACCTTTGCATCGATGCGCCAGGCATTGCTGGTGTTCGCCAACATTCCCTTCGCGCTGGTCGGCGGCGTGGTGTCGCTGGCCATCACCGGCGAGTACCTCTCGGTGCCCGCCTCGGTCGGATTCATCGCGCTGATGGGTATCGCGGTGCTGAACGGGCTGGTGATGATCAGCTATTTCAACCAGCTGCACTCGCGCGGCATGCAGATCGAGCAGCTGGTGCGCGACGGCGCGGTGCGCCGGCTGCGGCCGGTGCTGATGACGGCCAGCATCACCGCCTTCGGGCTGGTGCCACTGCTGTTCGCCACCGGGCCGGGCTCGGAGATCCAGAAGCCGCTGGCCATCGTCGTGGTGGGCGGACTGGTCAGTTCCACCATGCTCACGCTGCTGCTGCTGCCCAGCCTGTTCCGCCGCTTCGGCGTGGAGAAATAGATGATCGGTGCATCCACCCGCTACGACTGCCTGTTGAGCATTGCCTTGCCCGCGGTGCTGGAGGAGGACTTCATCGAGGTGCTGGAAGACCAGTCGGCGCTGGTCAGCGGCTTCACCATCGTGCCGGCGGAGGGCTTCGGTGCCGGAGCGCAGCAGCACAGCACGCTGGAGCAGGTACGCGGCCGCGCGCGGCGGCGTCTGCTGCAGATCCTGATGGCCAGCACCGATGTGGAGCCGCTGTTGCAGGCGCTGCGCGACCGCGCGCCCAGCCATGACGTAGCCTGGTGGACGACGCCGATAACCGATTTCGGGAGGTTCGCGTGAGCGCCGGGTTGCGAGGACGCAGCGTGCTGGCGTTGCTGGCCATCGCGATCGCCGGACCGCTCGGCGCGCAGATCCCCGACTTCGCACCGGCGCCGGCCCTGCCGGAGCAAACCGATGCAATCGGGGCACTGCGTGATTCGCCGCGACTGCAGATCGCCGCCGAGTACGCCGCCACCGGCAAGGCGCAACGCAGCAGCCTGCGCGCCGGACCACATGAGTGGGAGGTCGGAACCCTCACGCAGCAACGCCGCGACGAGTTCGGCGTGAACCACGTCGAAACCCAGTACAGCCTGCAGACCGGCCTGCGCTGGCCCTGGAAATACACCATCGACCGCCGCATCGGCGACCTGGCCATGACGGCGGGCGATCTGGCGTACCTGGACGCCTGGCATGAGGCGGGCCGCACCATGCTGGATCTGTGGTTCCAGTGGGCATACAGCGAGCAGCTGGTCAGGCTCATCGACGCCCAGTCCGCGGTGGTGCAGTCACAGCGTGACGCCGTGGCACGGCGCGTCACCGCGGGCGATGCCGCCGCGCTGGAACTGCAGCTGGCCGACGCCGAAGCCAACCGCCTGCGGGCATCGCGGGGCAGCGCCTTGCGTGATGCGCTGCTGGCCGACGAGGCGCTGGCCCGTGAATTCCCGCAGCTCGCGTCGATACCTCCGGCGACGCTGCCCGCGCCGCCGCAGCTGGCCGGCGGCGACGAGCAGTGGATCGCGCGCATCATCGAGCACAATCACGAGATCGAACTGGCGCGGACCAGGCGCGACGAGGCCCGACTCGCCGCGGATCGGGCCGGCAGGGACCGGCTCGCCGATCCGACCGTGGGGCTGCACTACGGCGACAACTTCGGTGGCGATCGGCGGGTGATCGGCCTGTCCGTGAGTGTGCCGATCGGTGGCGCGCGCCGTTCGGCCGAAGCCGCGCTGGCACGCAGCGCGGCGCGCAGCGCCGAAGGCGAACTCTCGCAGGCCACCCTCAGTGTCGAGGCCAACGCGCGCACGGTGGTGGCCGATGCCCGGCGCAGCCATGACATCTGGCGCGATCAGCAAACCGCGGCGACCCTGCAGGGCAACGCGGCCGACATCACCGCCAGGGGCTACTCACTGGGAGAGTTCGACATCAACCAGATGCTGGTGGCACGTCGCAGCGCACTGGATGCGCAACGCGAACTGCTGGACGCGCACATTCGCGCCGAGCGTTCCTACGCGCGGGTACTGCTGGATGCGCACCTGCTGTGGGCGCCGTCGGAGCACGAAAGCCACGAGGCAGACTAGACGCGCTGGACGCGGCGCCAGTCGGCGCTGCGCCAGCGCACGTAGGCCACCTCGCGCAGCAGCACCGCGAGGACCAGCAGGGCAACCAGCACGTCCCAGCGGGCGGCGACCGCTCCGCCGTACAAGGGCCGCACCAGGCCATGGAACCAGCCCACCAGAACCGCGACTGCCGCCAGCGCATCGAACAGGCTGCTGCGATGCTGCTGCATCAGGCCCAGCCAGGCCGCCGCCAGGCCGGGCGCCAGCACCGCGGCCAGCACATATGCAAGCGGCAGCGCGGGTCTGCCGGGCACCAGCCACCACACGATCAGGCAGGCCAGCGCCACGGCTGCAAAGATCACCGCCACCACCAGCAGCATCTGTCGCTCGACCCACGCATGCAGCGCCAGTCTTGTCTTGCCGCTCGGCAACCACAACCCACGTGCGTGTGCGGCCATCGCGCGACTCACCGCGCCAGCGGCGACAGCGATCAGCGACAACGTTCCGAACATGATCGCGTGCAGTGGCCCGGGTCCGCTGTCGCCGGCGAAGATCCACTGCATGAGCAGTACCGTGAGGGCGGCCAGCAGGCAGCTCATGCCGATGCCAAGCGGTGTGGTGCCGCCCAGCAACCAGCGTGTCATGGCCGCCTCGCGCGTGGCGGGGACCGTCACCCGCGCGGCCCGTGGGTCTTCCACCGTGCCCTCACGCCTGCTCCAGCCGCTGGCGTGGATGCGCCGCGCGCGCAGGTACCAGATGCTGAATCCGATCCACACCGCGGCGCTCATCGCCAGGCTGACCGGCTCGCCGGCCAGACGCTCGGCCTGCTCCGCGCCGAGCAGGTGCAACATCAATCCGGGCGCCTGCCAGATCAGCAGGATCAACAGCGTCCACAGCGGACTGCGGCTGGCGATGAACAGCGTGACGGAACACAGCGTGCCGAAGCTCAGCGTCATTGCGAACATCAGTGCGATGGCTTCGGCATCCGGCCGGTACTTCACCGGCAACGACCAGAATGCAAGCGCATAGCACACGATCCACGCGGTCGTCACCAGCAGCACGATGCCGATCACGCCGCCCAACAGGCGTCCGCGCGCATGCGGCCGCAGCAGCAGCGCGCGCGAGGCGGACAACATGCGCAGCAAGACGCCGCCACCCAGCAGCGGCACCGCCATCATCAGCTCGATGCCGAAGAAGGTGATGGGCAGGGTCAAACCGGGCGTGTTCCATCGTGGCTGGAAGAACTGCCCGGCAACCAGCACCACGGCGCCGATCACGGTCAGTGCGCGCTGCAGCGGCAGCATCCAGAAGGCGATGCGCAGCAGCTGCAGGAAGGTCCTCACGCGTGCACCGCGAGGAAGATGTCCTCGAGGGCCAGCGGCATCGCCTCCACGGTGCTGCCCGTCATCTGCTCGATCTCGCGCAGGCGCCCGGGCTGCCAGTCGCGCAGCACCACGGTGGCGGTGTTGCCCATCAGTTCGCAGTGCAGCTGCCCGGCCAGCGCCGGCGGTTCGGTGAATGCGCGTTCGGCGCGCAGGATCAGGCGGATCATCGATTCGCGCAGCTGGTCGAGCTCGCCCTGCCAGGCGATCTCGCCCTCGCGCATGATCCACACGTGGCTGGCCACGCGTTCTATGTCGCTGACGATATGCGATGAGAACAGGATGGTGCGGTCGGTATCCGCGGCAATCTCCAGCAACGTGATCAGGAACTGGCGCCGCGCCAGCGGATCCAGCCCCGACGCCGGCTCGTCCATCACCAGCAGTTCGGGCCGGTGCCCGAGAGCCAGCAGCGTGGCGATCTTCTGCCGCTCGCCGCCCGAGAGCACGCCGATGCGCTGGTTCATCGGCACTTCCCACTCGCGCACCAGCCGCGCAATCAGCTCGTGATCCCAGTGGTCATGGAATGAGGCGGCCAGCGCCAGGTGCTGCGCGCCGGTCATCAGTGACATCAACTCGTCCTGCTGCGGCACGAAGCCGATGCGTGCCTTGCTCGCCGCCGACAGGCTGGCGCTGCGTTCATCGAACACCGTGCACTCGCCCGAAGTGGGCATGGCGAAGCCGAGCAGGATGTCCAGCAACGTGGACTTTCCGGCGCCGTTCTTGCCCAGCAGGCCGACCACTTCGCCGCGGCGCGCGGCCAGACTCACACCATTGAGTATCCGCTTGCTGCCCACGGCCTTCACCAGGTCGTGGGTCTGCAGCACCGTGTCATTCGTCATGCGAGGACTCCCATGCCCGGTCGATCACCGTATCGATCCCCTTGCGATCCAGTTCCAGCTGCCGCGCCGACAGCACCAGCTGCCGTGCCGCGGGCTCCAGTTGCTTGATGCGCTGCGCCAGGCTCGCCTGCGCCTTGCGGCCGGCACTCACGGTCATCGGGCGGCCACGATTCCTTTGCAACAACCCCTCGGCTTCCAGCAGGCTGTAGGCCTTGGAAACCGTCATCGGATTGACCGCATGCGTCACCGCCAGCTCGCGCACCGACGGCAGCTCCGCGCCCGGCGCCAGCTGGCCGCTGGCGACCAGGCGTCGCACCTGGTCCAGCAGCTGGCGGTAGATGGGAATGCCTGAATGCGGGTCGAGCGTGAACATGTGTATTAATACTATAATACACAGGGCCCAAGTCACCGTGCCTGGTTCACGGATTGCGCAGGTTGTCCCGGGGTTCGCGGGCAAGCGCCGCTGCGGTAAATTGGCCGCCACGGGGGAACCATGAACGAATCCGAGACTCACGACGCCGCGGCCGCCCAGCGCACCACCGGCCGCGACACGCGTACCCGGCTGCGCACGCCGGTGGACCATCAGCGCTCGCAGTTCCTGCGCCGCTGTCGTGAGCGCATCAAGCCCGAGGACGTAGGGCTGTCACCCAGCCGCCGCTCCCGCACCAATGGGTTGCGAAGGCAGGATGTGGCAGCACTGTCGGGCCTGAGCGCATCCTGGTACACGTGGCTCGAGCAGGGTCGCGACATCCGCGTATCCGACGACGTGCTGGACCGGATCAGCAGCACGTTGCAGTTGTCCGACGACGAGCGAACCTATCTGTTTTCGCTGGTCCAGCATCGCCTGCCACGGCTGGCGCGCCAGTCTGGCCAGGAGGTGCCGGTGGACGTGCAGCGCATGGTGCACGCATTGCCTATTCCGGCGGTGGCGATGAACCTGCGCTGGGACGTGCTCGCCTGGAATGCCGCCCACAGCGCGATCTACCGCGACTACGGCAGTATCCCGGCCGCCGAGCGCAATCTGCTGGAGATCCTGCTGATCAAGCCCGTGCAACACATGACTCCCGCACAGCTCGAATCGGCCGCGCAGCGGCTGATCGGGCGACTGCGCTTCGAGTACAGCAAATGCGCGGACGATCCGAAATTCGAGGCACTGTTCCGGCGGCTGATGGCGAATTCGCCGCTGTTCAGTCGCCTGTGGCGCACCCCGGACTTCACGCTGCGCTCATATGGCCTGCATCGCTTCATGCACGCGCGCTTCGGGATGCTGGCTTTCGAACACACCTCCTATGTGCCGGACGGGCATCCGCATATCCGCGTGGTGATCTGCACGCCGGAGAATGCGGCGGCCAGGCAGGCCGTGGCCACGGTGGGCAGCTAGCTTCCGCCGCAGGATCCACTGGTGGCGCGCCGGCGCGCCTGAGCGGCGCGGACCGTTCAGACGATCGACACGCCCAGTTCGCGCGCGCGGTTGGCCAGCCCCGGATAGCAGTTGCGGATCAGCAGCCGGGGGTCGCCCCATGCGGCCTCGTACTCCTGTGCGGGCCTGGCCGCGATCATCTCTTCGGCACTCATGCCCTTGGCCAGCATCTTCGACAGCCGCTGCTTGAGCGTGCCGAGCATGTCGTGCTCGGCGGCGACATCCGCGCGGTTCAGCGGCAGACCGCTTCCGGCCACGAACTGCGTGTGCTCGCCGGACAGGTCGAGCAGGGTTTCCACGGCATCGGCCAGGCCGCCGATCCAGCCATTGGTCACGTAATCGATGATGGGGAACGCGCCCCTGGCCAGCACGTCGGCCGCCACCAGCACGTCGGCATTGCGGAAATACACATAGATATCGCCATCGGTGTGGGCCTGCCCCAGATAGCCGTAGTCGATCCGCTCACCGCCGAACAGCAGCATGCCCTGGGTGTAGAAACTCTGGTTGGGCTGCGCGATCTGCGGCAGCGGCGGGTAGATCTTGTTTTCCCAGGCCGAATCCACGCTCGTGGTGAGCCACAGGCGCGTGTTCTCGTGCGCGATGATGCGCGTGCCGGCCTTGCCCAGCGCCTCGTTGGAACCGGTCTGGTCGTGGTGCCAGTGCGTGTTGAACAACGTGTGCACCTGCCGCGTGCCGGTGAGCCGGTGCACTTCGTCCAGGACCCGCGTGGAGTGCGCCGCCGCGCCGCCATCGACCAGCAGTACGCCGGCGGCGGACTGGAACACCGTGACGTTGCCGCCGCCGCCGCCGATCAGCCACAGGTGCTCGGCCAGCTTCGTCGTGGCCAGCTTCGACGTGGCAAGCGGCGTCGCGGCGGCTGCCAGCGCCGCGGCCGGACGCCAGGCTGCCGCGGCAAGTGCCGCCGGCACGGCACCGGCAATGAACTGGCGTCGTTGCATGATCTACAGCGCCGCGCTGGCTGGCTGGGCGGCGGCCATCAGGCGCCGCAGCAGCGCCTCGGTCTCCGGACGCGGTGGCGTGGCACCGCCTCGGCCGGAGGCACTGCTCGAGCCCAGCGTCAGATCCACTGGTATGCGGCCACGCAGATCCTTGGCGAACAGATCCGCATGGTGTTCGGCCAGCACCGAGACCAGCGAGTTCCAGCCCTCGCCGGCCGCGCCATGCAACGCGGTGATGCCGCTCCTGTCGCGCTCGCCCACGTCGGCACCGGCATCCAGCAGCAGTTTCACCGCGGCCACGGCCTGCGCCTGGGTCTTGTAGCGGCCGCGGGTATCCAGTCCGCTGGAGCCCACGCCGGCGGCGGCCAGCAGTGGCGTGATGCCGTTGACGGTGGGCAGGTCGACCTTGGCGCCGGCGGCCAGCAGCAGCTTCATCGCCGGCACGTCGCCGGCCTTGGCGGCGCGCACCAGCGGCGTGTACCCACCGTGAGCAGGCTGTCGGCGCCGCGATCGTCACGCAGCGAACGATACGGCGGGAACAGCTTCAGCTGCTGGTTGGGATTGGCGCCGGCCTTGAGCAGCATGTCGATGAGCTGCAGGCCGGTGGTCTTGTCCGGCGAGGGCCGGTCGGCGCGGCCGCCGGTGGGCACCGTGTTCATGTCCACGGCCGCGTACAGCGGCGCGCGGCCCCAGGTATCCCACTTGTTCACGTCAGCCCCGTGGCGCACCAGTACCGCCGCGGTGTCGAAATTCAGGTTCAGCGTGGCCCGCAGCAACGGCGTGACGTTGTCCGGATCGCCCAGGTTCATGTCGGCGTGGCCTTCCTCGATCAGGATGCGCGCGCATTCGGCGCAGCCCTTGCGCGCGGCGTACAGCAGCGGCGTGAACCCGCCGGCCGGCCGCGCCTGCATGCGGGGCTCGGCGGTCACCTGCCGCGGCCAGTCGTTGACCTTCGACCGCGCGTTCGGATCAGCGCCGGCCTTGAGCAGCAATCGCACCATCGACGGCCGGCCCTCGGCCGCGGCCCACATCAATGCGGTCTGGTCACGCCACGCCTCGCGCTCGCCGACCTTCGCGCCATGCTTGAGCAGCTCCTCGGCGGCCGCGACATTGCTGGTGCGCGCGATGATCATCAGCGGCGTCTGGCCGTCGGCGTTGGCCTCGTCCACCTTCGCACCCGCATCCAGCAGGCTGCGGATCACTTCAACATTGCCCGTGATGGCCGCTTCGGACAGCGGCGTCGCGCCGTAGTCGTTCTGTGCGTTGACGTCGGCACCGGAAGCGATCAGCCGCTTCAACCGCGCCACGTCGCCGTCGTATACGGCCCAGTGCAACGGCGTGGTGCCGTCGCCCGCTGCGTCGGAAAGCTGGTCGGAACGATCCGGCGCCGCGCCCGCCGCTGCGCTCAGCGCCAGCAGCGTCAACGCCGCCAGAGCGCACCTGCCCGCAATGCGCATGGCTACATCTCCGTGATCGCGCCGGTGCTGTCGCCGACCGACTCGATCGGCACGCCGGCGCGCTGCAGCAGCGTCAGGTGCAGGTTGGCCAGCGGCGTACGCTCGGCGAAGTTGATGTGCTGGCCACCGCGCAACTTGCCGCCGCCACGGCCCACTACCGCGCTGGGCAGCGGGTACTGGTTGTGGGCATTGCTGTTGCTCATGTTGCTGCCGAACAGCAGCATCGAATTGGTGAGCATGTCGTTCTCGCCGTCGGAAACCTTCTGCATCTTGGCCAGGAAGTCGGCGAACACGTCGGTGTGGTACTTCTGGATCTTCGACAGCCGCTCCTTGCGGTCCGGCTTGTTCTGGTGGTGCGAAATCGCGTGGAAGGCATCCGGCACGCCGATGAAGCCGTAGGTGCGCTCGCTGACCTCCGGGGCGATCATGAAGCTCTGCACGCGCGTCAGATCGCCCTGATAGGCCAGCAGGATCAGGTCGAACATCATGCGCAGGTGCTCGTCGAAACTCTCCGAGGTGGCGCCCGGCACTTCCGGCAGCTTGACCTTGGCCATGTCGCCCTGCGACTTGGACTGCAGGCGGCGCTCGATCTCGCGCACGCTGTCCAGGTAATCGTTCAGCGTGTTGCGGTCCTGCGGGCCCAGCTCGTTGCGCAGCCCCTGCACTTCGCCGGCGATCATGTCCAGCAGGCTGCCGGTCTGGTTGGCGATGAAGCGCCGCTCGCTGGCCGAATCGCCCTGGCCGAACAGCCGCAGGAACAGGCGCCGCGGATTGTCCTCGATGGGCAGCGGCGTGGTGGCGTTGCTGAACGACAGCGTCGAGGTGTAGGTGCAGCCGTAGCCGCGCTCGCAGGCACTGCCGGTGCCCTGCCCCTGCGCCGTCGCCGATTCGATCGACGGCCAGGGCGTGTCGGTGCTGATGTGTTTGGCGGCGATCTGGTCGATGGTCGGCGCCATGTAGGGCTCGAGCGATTCGCGCGGATGCACGCAGGACAACCACGTGGCCGGCACCAGCGCGTGCACCGCGCGGCTCTCGGCCGGCTTGTTGCCCAGGTTGCTGACGATGGTGAGCTGATCGTGGAAGCGACCCAGCGCCTGGTTGATGAACTGGGGCTGGAAATCACGGCCGGTCTGCGTCGGCGTCCATTTCTCCATCACCGCGCCATGCGGGAAATAGAAGAACCCCAGGCGCGCCTTCGGCGCGGCGACGGTTTTCGCCAGCGCAGTGCCGGCCGGGATCATGGCATCCAGCAGCGGCAGTGACAGACCAACGCCGAGGCCGCGCAGCACGGTACGACGGGACAGATGACGCTTGGTGATGAACATGGCTCATCTCCCGGTGTCGACCTGCGCGACACGTTTGGGTTCGGGCGCCACCACGGGCAGGCGCCGCATCCGGAAAGGCTCGCTGGCGACGATGCCGTCCACGATGGCGTCGAAATCATAATCCCGCTGCGCCGCCTGGCGCACGATGGCGCGTACCACCGGCATGTCCTTGTAGGTCAGCTGCCGCCCGAGGGCATAGGTCAGCAGCTTCTCGGTGAAGGCCTGCACGAACTGGTCGGGCCGCGACAGGATGGCGTGCGACAGGTCGGCCGGACTGCTCACGGTCTGGCCGCTGGCCAGCTCACCGCGCGCGTCGATTTCCTCGCCGGCGTCCAGATCGCGCGTGCGCCATGCCCCGGACACGTCGTAGTTCTCCAGCGCGAAGCCCAGCGGATCGATGATGCCGTGGCATGCATTGCAGGACTTCTGCTCGCGGTGCAATTCCAGCCGCGCGCGCACGGTTCCCAGATTCTTGCCCGGTTCGTTCTCCTTGAACTGCGGCACACCCGGCGGCGGCGAGGTCGGCGGCGTGCCGAACAGGGTTTCCATGACCCAGGCCCCGCGCAACACCGGCGAGGTGCGATTGCCGTACGACGTGGCCAGCATCAGCTCGCCCTTGCCCAGCAGGCCGAAGCGGTTCGGGTCGGTGAGCTTCACCGGGCGGAACTGCGAGCCCTGCACATCGGGTATGCGGTAGTGGCGTGCCAGGCGTTCGTTCAGGTACGTGGTGTCCGAGCGCAGCAGGTCCAGCAGGCTTCGCCCCGGCACCAGCTCGTGGCGCAGGAACAGGCGCAGTTCCTCGGTGAGGGCGTCGCGCAGGTTGCGATCGAAATTCGGATACAGCGTCGGGTCGGGCAGGATGTTGTCGGCGCGCGCCACGGCGAGCCACTGGAACGCAAAATTGTCCACCAGCGTGGCGGCACGCGGATCGCCAAGCATCCGCTGCACCTGGGCCTGCATCACGGCCGGCTCATGCAGATGCCCTGCGTGCGCCAGATCCACCAGCTGCTGGTCCGGTCCGGCGCCCCACAGGAAGAACGCCAGGCGCGAAGCCAGTTCCAGGTCGCTCAGGTGTTCGATGTCGCCGGCGCGCGCCACCACCGGCACTTCGCGCAGCAGGAACTTGGTGGAGGACAGGATGGCGGTCAGGCCACTTTCTATGCCGCCCTCGAAGTCCTCGGTCTTGCGCGCACTGGAGTAGAACGCCATCGGCGCGGCCAGATCGTCGTCGGTCACCGGCCGGCGGAAAGCAGCGGCAGCCAGCGAGCGCAGGATCTTGCGCGCGCAGGGCATCTCCTCATCGGGCGTGGCCGGATGACAGATGAAGATGTGCCGCCGGCTTGCGGTGTCGCCCAGGCTGGTGGGGTTGAAGGGGCCGGAGACCGTGAACCCCGGAATGTTCGGCGCACGCTCCATCTCCGGCAGCTCGGCGATGGGCTGCAGCGGCGAGTCGGATTCGGCGAAGGAGCGCTGGATGAAGGCAACGCCGATACGGCGCCGGCCCGCCTTCACCTTCACGGTGATGTGATCGAAGCGCTTCTGCAGATCGTCGGCGGCAATGGCCTGACGCTGGTCGACGGCCTTCTGGTCGTCCGGGCCGCCCACGGACTGCTGGAACACGCGCCGCCCGTCGATGGTCAGCACGACCGTGTGCGGCGCATCCACCTTGGTCACGTAACCGGCGCCCATGAAGAAGAATTCGCGGATGCTGAACACGTAGTCGCCGTCGGCCGGAAAGTCGTGGTCCACCCAGAAGCCGCCGCGCGTGCCCAGCGGCAGCCCGTCGACATGCCTGGACTGATCCAGCGATGTATCCGCGCGGTACTCGTGGCTGCTGGGCTTGCTGTCCAGCCGGCCGACCGCCTGCCGCGCCACGGTGCGGGCCGCGGTGATGTACTGGTCGAGGAAGCCCGGCGAGATGCGCAGCGTGGCGGCCTGGTTCACGAAACCCTCACTGGCCACGTCCCTGGGCAGCAGGCTTTGCGCGTCCACATGCAGGCCGAGAATGCGCTGGATCTCGCGGGCGTATTCGTCGCGGTTCAGACGATGCAGACCCACGTAGCCCGGATCCGGATGCGCGGCCGCGTAGGTGTCGAGCTGACCTTCCAGCCACGACACCACCCCGTCGATGGTCTTCTGCGGTGGGCGCTTCTCGCCCGGCGGGGGCATCAGGTGCCCGCGCAACTTGCGCACGGCCTTTTCCCACACCTTGGCGTCGGCCCCGATGTGCTGCATGTCCATGGTGTCGAAGGCCAGGCCGCCGGCCCAGTCGGTGCTGTTGTGGCACTTGGCGCACACCTGCGAGAGCTGGTCCCAGTCCGCCGAATGCGCATCCGCGGCTGGCGCGCCCGCGGCGGGCACGGCAATGCCCAGCGCGAACAACATCGCCGCCGAGACCATCCCCGCGTGAAAGCGCTCGGACACCCCGATCAACCCCGCCGACTCGATACCCCCGAGCAGGCGAGTTTCGACCAAAATGCCGTGGCCGTAAATGACCTGGCCGACATATTCGGCACGCGAACCCCCGCAAGCCGCGCTAGCGCCGATCCTCGTAGCAGTAGCCCACCCCGTACACCGAATGGATGAACTCGGCGTCGGGCACGGCCTCGGCCAGCTTGCGCCGGAGCTTCTTCACGTGGCTGTCCACGGTGCGGTCGGCGACGATGCGCTCGTCGCGATACATGGCGTCCATCAGCTGCTCGCGCGAGTAGATGCGCCCGGGCTGGTTGGCCAGCACGGAGAGCAGCTTGAACTCCACCGCGGTGAGTTCCAGTGGCTTGCCGTCCAGCGAAGCGCGCCAGCTCGCCTCGTCCAGCACCAGCCCGCCGCTGGCCGGGCGAGCGGGCGCATCGGGCGGACGCCGGGTCCGGCGCAGCACGGTGCCGACCCGCGCCACCACCTCGCGCGGGCTGAACGGCTTGCAGATGTAATCGTCCGCGCCCAGTTCCAGCCCCAGCAGGCGGTCGATCTCGTCCACCCGGGCGGTGACCATGATGATCGCCGCATCCGAGGTGTTGCGCAGTTCGCGGCACACCTCCAGGCCGCTCCTGCCCGGCAGCATCACGTCGAGCAGCACCAGGTCGACAGGATGGGTGCGGACCCAGTCGATGACTTCATCGCCGCGGCCCAGGCGCTCGGTGGCGTAGCCGTGCTGGCGCAGATAATCGCGCAGCACTTCGGCGATCTTGTCCTCGTCTTCGACGATCAGGATGTTGGCGTTGTCGCTCGCGGCGGCATTCATGCCCGCGGATGATCCGACAGCGGCAGCCAGATGCGCCAGTGCAGCCCGCCCAGAGCGCTGTGCAGGGCCTGCAGGCGCCCGCCATGGGCGTGCACGATGGCCAGGACGATGGCCAGACCCAGACCGCTGCCACCGCTGGCGCTGGAACGGGAAGTATCGACGCGGTACAGGCGCTCGGTGAGCCGCGGCAGATCGGCATCCCGCACGCCCGGCGCCGAATCCTCCCAGTCGATGCGCGCCTCGCGGCCTTCGATGCCGGCGCTCACGCGCAACGTCGCCGGTGCCGACGTGTAGCGCAACGTGTTCTGCAGCAGGTTGGCGAACACCTGCGCCAGCCGGTCCGGGTCGGCCTCCACGGTGATGTCCGTGCCAATGCGCAACTGCACGTCCAGCTGTTTCTGCTCGATGGCCGCGCGGCCGGCGGCCAGTGCATCGGCGATGGCTTCGTCCAGTTCCAGAGGCTCTTTGCGGTAGGTGAGCGCACCCAGGTCGGACAATGTCAGCAGGCGCAGATCCTCCACCAGGCGCGTCAGGCGCTGCACTTCCTGGGCCACCGAGGCAATGCTCGATTGCGTGAGCGGGCGCACCCCGTCCTGCACGGCTTCGATCTCGGCGCGCAGCGCGGTCAGTGGTGTGCGCAGTTCGTGCGCGATGTCGGCAATCCACTGCTGGCGCCCGCGCCGCGCGGCTTCGAGCGCTTCGGCCAGATGATTGAAATCCCCGGCCAGGCGTTCCAGCTCGTCGTGGCCCCGCACCGGAATCCGCGTCGCGTAGTCGCCGCGCGCCAGCGCCGCCGCGCCCTGACCGAGCACGCGCAGACGCCCCGAAAGCCAGTGCGCGATCAACGCGGCGATGATCAGCACCGCCGCGAACATGCCCAGCCCGATCACGCCGATACGCCGCGACTGTTGTTTGGCGGTGATCGATTCCAGGGACTGCAGCATGTGCAGGCGGGGGATGTACCCCAGGTATCCAGCCACCCGGCCATCCACGCGGATCGGCAATCGCACCGCGGCCTCGGCATCCTTCACATCGCCCAGGGGATACAGGATCAGCACCTTGCCGGCGGCATCGAACAGCATCACGCGCCAGTCGATCGTCAGCGGTGGCAGGGGCGCGTCGTTGCCCTGGAACGTCCACGGCACCCGATCCGGGCCGGTCGATCCGGTGTTGTTGCCGGAATGTTCCCGCGCTGGCGCCGTTGCGCCGCCGCCCTGCGCAGTGGTCGCGTGGGCACTCGAGGCGGGCCGCGATACGCGCCACCCGAGCACCTCGCGCAACAGCCCCAGCCAGCGCGGGCAATCCGTGGCCTTCAACATGCCCCAGTCGATACGTCCGCGCGATACGTCGGCCAGCGGGCAGTCGGTGGTAAGCCAGCTCCAGTCGCCCTGCCGACGATAACCTTCGGCCAGCTGCGAGATGACCGGGGAGAGCCGGGCCTGTTCGGAGCGGCTGACGTACTCGGAGAGGCTCTTGTCGAAGCTCCAGCTGTAGATCAGGTACACGATGGCCACGAGCACCAGATGTGCGCCCGCAATAGCCAGGAACAGTTTCACGCGCAGCGTGTCCAAGCCCCGACGCCACGGGCCGGGCCCGGTCGGCGCGACCGTATCCGGCAAGTGTTCTGGGGGAAGATCAGCCATGTCTCTGGGTAGCCAATTTACCGCGCGAAAAGGTAAACATTGTGCAAGTCCGCCTCCACATTGCTTCCACACTCCCCCGCCATCCTGCCGCACGTGGGAAGGCGCCCGCTCGATGGGCAAATCCCGCCATCTCTCCTTCCCGCACACGGAACCTCTAGCTCATGAATGACAGCACGAACGCTCCACGCGCAAGCCAACGCAAGACCAGGCGGACGCGCAACCTGATCATCGCGGCCGCAGCCGTGGTGATTGCCGGCGGTACGTGGTACGGCGTGCATGCATATCGGGCCAGGGAAGCGCAGCAGGGCCAGTACCTGTTCGCGGCCGTGCAGAAGGGCGACATCGAGGACCTGGTCACCGCCACCGGCACGCTCGAGCCGCGCGATTACGTGGACGTGGGTGCGCAGGTGTCCGGCCAGATCGACAAGCTCAATGTCGACGTGGGTGACATGGTCAAGGCGGGTGACATTCTGGCCACGATCGACGCCACCACTTCCAAGGCCCGCGTCGAGGCCAACGAGGCCAGCCTGAAGGCGGCCAGGGCGAGCCTCGAGACCCAGAAGAACAACCTGGAGAAGGCCCAGCGCGACTACGAGCGCCAGCAGAACCTGTTCAAGGAAGACGCCACCACGAATGAATCGCTGGTGAATGCCAAGACCTCCCTGGAGAACGCGAAGTTCCAGATCGAGCAGTCCAAGGCGCAGATTGCCCAGCAGGAAGCCAACATGCGCATCGAGGCCACCAACCTGCAGTACACCAATATCGTTGCGCCCATCGACGGCACGGTGATGAGCCTGGCGGTCCGGGTGGGCCAGACCGTCAACGCCTCGCAGAGTCGTGCCGAACGTGCTGCGTATCGCCAACCTCAATACGATGACGGTGCGCACGGACGTGTCCGAGGCGGACGTGTCGAAGTTGAAGAAGGGCATGAACGTGTACTTCACGACTTTGGGTGCCGGCTCGAGCCGGCGCTGGTACGGCAAGCTCAAGCGCATCGAGCCGACCCCGAAGACACAGAACAGCGTGGTGCTCTACCCGGTGCTGTTCGACGTCGAGAACGAAGGCAGCAGCCTGATGCCGTCGATGACCGCGCAGGTGTTCTTCGTGGTTTCGCAGGCCCGCAACGTGCTGACGGTGCCGATGGCGGCCCTGCAACAGGGGCAGCAGATCGCGCGCGCCATGGCGGCCAAGCAGCAGCAGGATGGCAAGAAGGCGCCTGGTGCCGCGGGTGGAACCGGTGCTGCGGGCCGCCGCGGCTGGCCCGGCCGGCGATGGCGGTTCGATGCCGCCGGGCGCGCCCGGCGGTGAACGGGCCAGCGGTGGACCGGGTCCAGGCGGTGGCTTCAATGGCGGCCAGCGGCCCACGCCGGAACAGATCGAACAGATGCGCCAGCGCTTCGCACAGGGCGGTGGCGGTGGCGGTGGCTTCAATGGCGGCCAGCGACCCACGCCGGAGCAGATCGAACAGATGCGCCAGCGCTTCGCGCAGGGCGGTGGCGCGGGCGGCTTCCGCCCGGGCGGTGGCAATGGCGGCGGATTCGGCGGCGACAATCAGGGCCAGCCGCGCCAGCGTCGCGGCACTGTGATGGTGAAGAACGCCGCCGGTGAGCTCGAGGCTCGCCAGGTCGTCATCGGTGTCACCGACCGCATTCACGGCCAGGTGCTCGATGGGCTCAAGGAAGGCGAGGAAGTGGTGGTCGGCAAGCGCGACGAGACGCCAACCGCCAGCAGCCAGACCAGCAATTCCGATCCGCGGCGCGGCGGATTCGGCTTCAGGCCCTTCTGATGAGCGAGCACGGCAAGCATGACCCCACGGTTCCTGTCATTGAACTGCGCGGGGTAACGAAGACGTATTTCAACGGTGACCTTGCAACCGAGGTGTTGCACGGGATTGACCTGAAGATCTATCCGGGCGAGTTCGTGGCCATCATGGGCGCGTCCGGCTCGGGCAAGTCCACGATGATGAACATCCTGGGCTGCCTGGACCGCCCGACGACCGGCACCTATCTGTTCAAGGGCCACGACGTCTCGGACTTCGACCGCGACGAGCTCTCGGACCTGCGCCGCGAATCCTTCGGCTTCGTGTTCCAGAGCTACAACCTCATCTCCGGCAACACGGCGGCCGAGAACGTGGAAGTGCCGGGCATGTATGCCGGCGTGGAACTGCACGCGCGCCACGAACGCTCGCGCGAGCTGCTGACCCGCCTGGGCCTCGAGGAGCGCATCTACTTCCTGCCCAACCAGCTCTCCGGCGGCCAGCAGCAGCGCGTGTCCATCGCGCGCGCGCTGATGAACGGCGGGGAAATCATCCTGGCGGACGAGCCCACCGGCGCGCTGGACAGCAAGAGCGGCGTCGAGGTGATGAAGCTGCTCGACGAGCTGTCGGCGCAGGGACACACCGTCATCCTGATCACCCACGCCCAGGACGTGGCCGACCATGCCCGCCGCGTGATCGAGATCCGCGACGGCACGATCGTGGCCGACCCGGGCGCGAAAATATCAAGGGAGGCGCCGCCGGTGTTGAGCTGGACGGCGCGGCGCGGCCGCATGAGCCAGCTCGCCACCGCGTTCGAATCCGTCAAGAGCGCGCTGCGCTCGCTGCAGCACAATCTGCTGCGCTCCATCCTGACCCTGCTGGGCATCGTGATCGGCGTCGGGTCGGTCATCACCATGCTGGCCATCGGCGACGGCGCCAAGAAGCAGGTCATCGACGCCATCAGTTCGTTCGGCGCCAACCTGCTGAACGTGAACCCGGGAGCCAACCGCAATTCACGCGGCAGCGACCGCGGCTCCAGCAGCCTTACGCTGGAGGACATGAAGGCCATCGGCACCGACGTCCCCAACGTCATCGCGGCCGTGCCATACCAGGAAAGCAGCGCCACGTTCCGCTACGGGGACAATGACATCCGGGCGCAGGTGATCGGCTCGTCCTCCAAGTACCCCCTCGTGCGCGACTGGCCCGTCGCGCAGGGCACGTTCTTCACGGATGAAGACGAACAGTCATACGCCGCCGTGGCGGTACTCGGGCGCACGGTCGCCGATGGGCTGTTTCCGGACGGCGAGAGCCCGCTGGGCAAGTACATCCTGATGAACAACCTGAGCTTCCAGGTCATCGGCGTGATGGCCGTGAAGGGCGCCTCGCCGATGGGCCAGGACCAGGACGAGGTGGTGATGATCCCCTACCTCACCAACCAGCTTCGCGTGACCGGCCAGCGCTTCGTCAGCCGCATCCAGGTGGCCGTGGACGACGTGCACAAGATCGACCAGACGCAGACCGACATCGAGAACCTGCTGGCGGACCGCCACGGGCAGGTCGACTTCCGCATCTTCAACATGGGGTCCATGCTCAACAGCCGGGTCGAGCAGGAAAAGACCATGACCATGCTGCTCGGCTCGATCGCGGCCATCTCGCTGCTGGTGGGTGGCATCGGCGTGATGAACATCATGCTGGTGAGCGTCACCGAACGAACGCGCGAAATCGGCATTCGCATGGCAACTGGTGCGCGCACCGGCAACATCCTGCAGCAGTTCCTGATCGAAGCGCTGGTGGTGTCGCTGATCGGTGGGGCGATAGGCGTAATACTGGGAGTGGGCTCGGCATGGCTGGTCAGTCACTTCTCCGCGGACACCCCCGTCGCCTACACCGTCTTCCCGATGGTGCTGGCCTTCGGTTCGGCATTCGCCATCGGCCTGATTTTCGGATTTCTGCCAGCGCGCAAGGCCGCCTACCTGGATCCGGTCGTCGCGCTGCAATCGGAGTGAGTTCGTGATCAAGCATGCAAGCAAACGCGCGCGGCGCGACACACGGTCCCTGCTGGGCGTGGGAGTGGTCGTGGCCGGACTGCTGGCCGGCTGCTCCTATCGCATGGACCGCGTGGAGAACCCGGTGAAGATGCCGGTGGCCTGGGATGCCACGCTGCCGAAGGACGCGGCGGCGGGCGTCGACAGGCAATGGTGGAAGAGCTTCGGCTCGCCGGTCCTGGACGAGCTGATCGACCAGGCCCTGCAGGGCAACCCCGGACTGATCGCGACCGAGGAACGATTGAAGCAGGCCGAACGCACGCTCAGCGGCGAGCGCGACGGCCTGTTTCCGGACCCGACCATACGGGCCAGCACCGGCAGGACACGCAGCGGCAGCAGCGGCAACAGCAACCCGGCGCTGAACGGCTCGCAGACCACTGATTCCACCTCCGTGAGCGTGAGCGCGAGCTACAGCGTGGACCTGTGGGGTGCCACGGCGGCGCGCTACCGGGCCAACGTGGCGCAGTTCATCGGCACCAGGTACGACACGGATCTGGCCCGCATCCAGCTCGCTTCCAACGTGGCGCGCGACTACTTCAACCTGCTGTCCATCCGTTCGCGCGTGAACATCGCCCGGCGCAACCTGAACATCGCGCAGGAGATCCTGCGCATCGTCGACGCCCGGTACCGCAACGGCGTGGCGCGCGAGTACGACCTGCGGCAGCAGACGGTCACGGTGCTGCAGCAGCAGACCCAGCTCATTCCGCTGGAGAATCAGCTGCGCAGCGCCGAGACCGCGCTGGGACTGCTGCTGGGCAAGACCCCGCAGGAGTTCCACATCGACGGCGAGCCGATCGAGGAACTCAAGGTGCCCGAAATCGCACCGTGGGTGCCCGGCGACCTGCTGCTGCGCCGGCCCGACATGGCTTCCGCGGAAGCCACCATGGCCGCGGCCAAGGCCAACCTGGTCGTGGCGCGCACCAGCCTGATCCCGGTGTCGCTGACCCTGTCGGCCAGCGACGGCACCACCTCGGACAAGCTGTTCAACATCGGCGACGTGCGCAACTACTCGGTGCAGGGGCTGCTGCAGCTGGCCACCGGCATCTTCGACTACCGCGGCCGCCGCAACAGCTACCTCAACGCCAAGTCGAACGAGTACATCGCGCTGGTCAACTACGCCAACACCATCCGCACCGCGCTCAAGGAAGTCGATGACGACCTGGCGGCCGCGGACGCGAACCGGCGCTCCGAGGAAAGTCAGCAGGCCACCCTCGAGCAGGCGCAACGGGCGCTGGATCTTGCCCAGGTGCAGCTGCGTGAGGGCTCCGGCCAGCAGGAAGACCTGTACAACGCACAGCGCTCGCTCTACACCGCGCAGGACTCGCTGGCACAGGCACGTCTGACGCGGCTGACCTCCGCCGTGACGCTGTACGTGGCGCTGGGCGGTGGCTGGGTGAAGCCCGAGAACGCCACCACGGCCGCCGCCGTCAAGTAGGGATTGCCCCGGCCCCGGGGCAGCTCAACCGAAGTTGATGCGCGCTTCCAGGTTGGTGCGCGAGTCGGCGTTGGCCAGCGCCTCATCCATCGAGATGCGGCTGGCCCTGTACAGCGAAACCAGCGAGTGGTCGAAGCTCTGGATGCCCTTCTCGCCGCTGTTGACAATGGCCTCCTTGATGGAGCTGACGTCGCCCTTGCGGATCAGTTCGCCGATGTGCGGCGTGTTGAGCATGACCTCCACCGCCGCGGCCCGCCGCCCGTCCTTGCCGGGCACCAGACGCTGCGCCAGGATGGCGCGCAGGTACTGCGACAGATCCAGCAGGATCTGCGGGTGCTGCTGGTGCGGAAACATGTTGATGATCCGGTCCAGCGTCTCGGCGCAGTTGTTGGCGTGCAATGTGGCCAGCACCAGGTGGCCGGTTCCGGCCAGGCTGATCGCCGCCTCCATGCTTTCCTTGTCGCGGATCTCGCCGATCAGGATCACGTCCGGCGCGGCGCGCATCACGCTCTTCAGGGCGCCGGTGTAGCTGCGCGTATCCAGCCCCACTTCGCGCTGGTTCACGATGGAGCGCTTGTTGGAATGCAGGAACTCGATCGGATCCTCGATCGTGACGATGTGATCCGAGAAGTTCTCGTTGCGGTAGTTGATCAGTGCCGCCAGCGTGGTCGATTTGCCAGAGCCGGTGGCGCCCACCATCAGGATCAGGCCGCGCTTGAGCCTGGCCAGGTCGGTGAGGATATCGGGCAGGCCGAGCTGGTCGATGCGCGGCATGTCGGCCGTGATGTAACGCATCACCACCGCCGGGTAGCCGCGCTGGTAGAAGATGGCCACGCGGAAGCGGCCCAGGCCGGGTTCGGAAATGGCGAAATCGATCTCCAGCTCGCGCTGGAAGTACTCGATCTGCTCCGGCGTCATCAGCGAGAAGGCGGCCGCCCGCACCGAATCCGGCGAGAGAATCTGCTTGTTGACGGCGTGGATCTGCCCTTCGATCTTGATCTTGATGGGCGCATTCGGCGTGAAGAACAGGTCCGAAGCGCGCCGCTCCACCATCAGCTTGAACAGCGGCCGGGTCTTGAATCCGCCCGCTCCGGTGGAGACCTTGATCTCGTCCGAATCGCCCGTGCCCTTGGTATCGCTCACGCCCTTCGTACCCGCTTCGCTCACAACGCCTGACCCTCGTCATCCTCCTCGAGCGAGAGCCCGCCGGCATCATCGGCCGGGCGCGTATCGCGCTTGCTCTCCAGTTTCACCCGCAGGCGCAGCTCGTTCTTCGAGTCGGCGTTGCGGATCGCATCGTCGTACGAGATGTAGGAGCGCTCGTACAGCTCGAACAGGCACTGGTCGAAGGTCTGCATGCCCAGTCGCGTCGAGCGCGACATCACTTCCTTGATCTTGTGCACCTCGCCCTTGAAGATCAGGTCCTGGATCAGCGGCGAATGCAGCATGATCTCGGTGGCGGCGATGCGCCCCTTGCCGCCCTCGCGCGGAATCAGGCGCTGCGAGATCAGGCCGCGCATGTTCAGCGACAGGTCCATCAGCAGCTGCTCGCGC
Source organism: uncultured Gammaproteobacteria bacterium (assembly GCA_963812195.1). Taxonomy (GTDB): domain Bacteria; phylum Pseudomonadota; class Gammaproteobacteria; order Steroidobacterales; family Steroidobacteraceae; genus ZC4RG30. Next base: position 59,257 of record CAWEUI010000013.1, on the reverse strand, counting down.
TTCTCCTCGGGGAAGAAGTTGATGATGCGATCCAGCGCCTGGTTGGAGCTGTTGGCGTGCAGCGTGGCCAGCACCAGATGGCCCGTTTCGGCGAACTGGATGCCGTATTCCATCGTCTCGCGATCGCGGATCTCGCCGATCAGGATCACGTCCGGCGCCTGGCGCAGGGTGCTCTTCAGCGCCGCCTGCCAGGAATCGGTATCCACGCCGACTTCGCGGTGCGTGACCACGCAGCCGCGGTGCGGGTGGATGTACTCGACCGGGTCCTCGATGGTGATGATGTGGCCGCGTGTCTTCTCGTTGCGGTAACCCACCATCGCGGCCAGGGTCGTGGACTTGCCCGAGCCGGTTCCGCCGACCAGCAGCACCAGGCCGCGCTTGCTGCATCACCACGTCGCGCAGCACCACCGGCAGGTCCAGCTCCTCGAAGGTCGGGATGGTGGCGTTGATGGTGCGGATCACGCAGCCGACCTGCCCCTGCTGCACGAAGGCGCTGACGCGAAAGCGGCCGATACCCGGCGGCGCGATCGCGAAATTGCATTCCTTGGTGGCGTCGAATTCCTTGGACTGGCGGTCGTTCATGATGGCGCGCACCAGCGTCGCCGCCTGATCGCCGGTGAGCGCCCGCTCGGTCTGCGGGCGGATCTCGCCGTCCACCTTCACGGCCGGCGGAAAGCCCGCCGTGATGAACAGGTCCGACCCCTTGCGCTCGACCACGCGGCGCAGGAGGTCCTGGATGAGTTTGATGGCCTGTTCGCGATCCATGGTCGATTGCCGCGCCTTGCGACGCCTCCGTTACGACCGAGTCCTTGTGCTGCGCCTTGTAGCGCGCCTCTTCCTTGCTGACGACTCCCTTGGCCACCAGCTCCTGCAGGCACTGATCCAGCGTCTGCATGCCCTGCGACTGCACCGGTCTGGATCGCCGAATACATCTGCGCGATCTTGCCCTCGCGGATCAGGTTGCGGATGGCAGGGGTGCCGATCATGATCTCGTGCGCCGCCACGCGGCCGCCGCCGTTCTTCTTCAGCAGCGTCTGCGAGATCACCGCGCGCAGCGACTCGGACAGCATCGAGCGCACCATCTCCTTTTCCGCTGCCGGGAACACGTCGACCACGCGGTCGATGGTCTTGGCCGCCGAGCTGGTATGCAGGGTGCCGAACACCAGATGGCCGGTCTCGGCGGCGGTCAGCGCCAGACGGATGGTCTCCAGGTCGCGCATTTCGCCCACCAGCACCACGTCCGGGTCCTCGCGCAGCGCCGAGCGCAGGGCCTCGGCGAAACCCAGGGTGTCGCGATGCACCTCGCGCTGGTTGATCAGGCAGCGCTTGGACTCGTGCACGAACTCGATCGGATCCTCGATGGTGAGGATGTGGTCGGGGCGGTTGTCGTTGATGTGGTCGATCATGCCGGCCAGCGTGGTCGACTTGCCCGACCCGGTCGGCCCGGTGACCAGCACGATGCCGCGCGGCAGCATGCACAGGTCGCGGAAGATCTTCGGCGCGCCCAGGTCCTCCAGCGTCAGGATCTTCGAGGGAATGCTGCGGAACACGGCGCCGGCGCCGCGGTTCTGGTTGAAGGCATTGACGCGGAAGCGCGCCAGCTTCGGAATCTCGAAGGAGAAGTCGGTCTCGAAGAACTCCTCGAAGTTCTTGCGCTGCTTGTCGTTCATGATGTCGTACACCATGCCGTGCACTTCCTTGTGGGAGAGCGCAGGCATGTTGACGCGCTTCATGTCGCCGTCGACGCGAATCATCGGCGGCACACCCGCCGAAAGGTGCAGATCCGATGCGTGATTCTTTACCGCAAACGCCAGCAGCTGGGCGATATCCAGGGCCATGAGTGCTCCGCCAGACTTACCGCAGCAGTATAGTTCAGGGTCACGACTGCCCCTATGTTAATCACTCCGCAGAATTCACCCGGTGATGCACAGGAAAGCGATGCACTCGCGGCACGCATCGCGGCAATCCGCCAACGCATCGACGCTGCGTGCCGGACGGCTTCCCGGGATGTGCACTCCGTCACGCTTCTGGCCGTCAGTAAAGGGCAGGAACTGTCGCGCATCCGCGCGGCGGCCGGGCTCGGCCTCACCGACTTCGGCGAGAACTACGTCGACGAGGCACTACCCAAGATCCAGGCGCTGGAAGGCCGCGGCCTGAGCTGGCATTTCATCGGCCGGTTGCAGGGCAACAAGACGCGGGCGGTTGCCACGCATTTCGACTGGGCGCACGGCGTGGACCGCCTGCGCATCGCCGAACGCCTGTCGGACCAGCGGCCCTTCCATGCGCCGCCACTGAACGTGTGCGTGCAGGTGCACATTGCCGATGATCCGGCCAAGGGTGGCGTGGCGCCGGACCAGGCACTGCCGTTGCTGCGGGTGATTGCCTCGCTGCCGCGCCTGAGGGTGCGCGGCCTGATGTGCATGGCCCCGCATGGCATCCCGGTGGCCGAACAACGCGCGGCGTTCGCGCGACTGGCGGATCTGGCCGGGGAAGCGCGCGCGGCCGGATTGCCACTGGATACGCTGTCGATGGGCATGAGCGCGGACTTCGAGGCGGCCATCCTGGAGGGGGCGACCATCGTGCGCATCGGCACCGCGCTGTTCGGTCCGCGGGCGTAGCGCCACGATCCACACCTTGCCGCGCCCGCGACACCCGCGCACAGGTTCCCTAGAATGAGGGCATGACAGTCTCTGCCCCCTTATCCATCGCGCTTGTCGGCGGCGGCAACATGGCGCGCGCCCTGGTCGGCGGCCTGCTGGGCACGGGACAGGACCCGGCACTGATCACGGTGGCCGACCCGTCCGCGGACATCCGCGCCGCGCTGGCCCGGGATTTCGGCGTCGCCACGACCGCGGACAACATGGCGGCGGTGGCTGCGGCACGCGTCGTGGTGCTGGCCGTGAAGCCGCAGATCGTGGCGCAGGTGGCGCGCGCGCTGGCGCCCGGCCTGCAGGCGCACAGGCCGCTGGTCATCTCGGTCGCCGCCGGCATCCGGGCCGCGGACCTGTCACGATGGATCGGCAGCGGCCCGTCGGTGGTGCGCGCCATGCCGAACCGACCCGCGCTGGTGGGCATGGGCGCCACCGGGCTGTATGCCACTGCGGATGTCGCCAGGCCGCAGCGGGAGCTGGCCGAGCGCGTGCTGCGCGCAACTGGCCTGACCGTGTGGGTGCCCAGGGAAAGTGATCTGGAACTGGTAACCGCCCTGTCGGGCAGCGGCCCGGCCTATTTCTTCCGGCTTGCCCAGATCATGGCCGAGGCCGGCGCCCACATGGGCCTGGACCAGGCGGTGGCGCAGCAGCTGGCCGCACAGACGCTGGCGGGCGCGGGCCGGCTGGTTGCCGACCAGCAGCGTCCGGACCTGGCCCGCATGAGCGCCGAGGTTGCTTCAAAAGGAGGCACCACCGAAGCCGCGCTGCGCCGCTTCGCCGAGCAGGGTCTGGAACGGGTGGTCGCATCGGCCATGGAGGCAGCGGCCCAGCGTGGCCGTGAGCTGGCCGATGAGTTCGGTGTCGGCTGACGGCAAGCGCATGCAGGCCCTGCTCTACATCCTCAATACCCTGGCCACGCTGTACAACGCGGTGCTGCTGCTGCGGCTGATCATGCAACAGTCCCGCGCCGACTTCCGCAACCCCATCTCCCGCGGCATCGTGCAGCTCACCGATCCGCTGATTCGCCCGTTGCGCCGCGTGCTGCCACCGGCCGGCCGGGTCGATACGGCATCAGTGGTTGCCGTGGTACTGGTCGCCGCCGTCAAGATCTGGGTGCTGCGCGCCCTGATGGGCTACATGACGATCGCGCCCTTCGCGATGCTGCGCGCGACGGCGCTGGAGGTCATTCATCTCACCCTGAAGACTTACTTCTTTTCCATTGTTCTCAACGCGCTACTGTCGTTTGTTGCACCGGGTAATTACTCACCGGCGCAATCGCTGCTTGCCTCCATCTGCGATCCAGTCCTGAATCCGATCCGACGGGTCATTCCTTCGATAGCCGGCCTGGACTTGTCACCACTGTGGGCGTGCATCGCGATACAGGCGGTGATCATCATCCTGCCTGTCGCTTAAAGTCCTATAAAAAAAGCAGTTGCGCGCCTATGCGCTTGTGCTATGTTTCGCGCGGACATCAATTCGGCGGGACAATCCCGCTGCACAAACATCAACCCGCGGGAGTATCCACACATGGCAAAGAAGGGCGGCGCACCGACCAAATCAGAAATCCTGACATCCATCTCCAAAGACACGGAGCTGTCCCGCAAGCAGGTCAGTGCGGTTTTCGATTCCCTTCACGGCATCATCAGGAAGAGTCTGCGCAGCCACGGCATCGTCACGCTGCCGGGCCTGCTGAAGCTCAAGGTTGTGAAGAAGCCCGCCACCAAGGCGCGCAAGGGCATCAACCCGTTCACGGGCGAAGAAATCATGTTCAAGGCCAAGCCGGCCAGCAAGAAGGTGCGCGCGCTGCCGCTGAAGAACCTCAAGTCCTTCGTGAACTGACAGGGAACCCGCTTTCGGCCACCACGGCCGTCCGGAAGGCCCGGCAGGACCAACGGTCCTCCCGGGCTTCTTCGTGTCTGCCCGGCGCGAATCCGGCCGGGAGCGGGTCAGAGCGGCTGCAGGAAGAAGCGGCCGGCGTGCCGCTGCAGGGTATTGAGTGCACCGTGGAAGAAATGACCCACGCCTGGCAGCAGCACCAGCTGCGGCGCCGGTTGCAGCGATTCGACCCAGTCGGCAGTCAGTCGCGCATCCACCACGTCGTCGTCCTCGCCCTGGATGATCATCCAGGGGCAGCCCGGCACCTGGATCTGCCGTGGGTTCTCGAAGTTGCTGCCCAGCGCCGGCGCCACGCTCAGCAGGCGCTCGATCCTGCCCGCGCCGCGCGTGGTGGCGGCCCGCAGCGCCACGACGCCGCCGAACGAGAAGCCGGCCAGCCATACCGTGGCGGCGGGCCACAGGTGCCGGCCATGCACGATGGCGGCCAGCGCGTCCTGCGTCTCGCCGCGACCCTCGTCAAAGCTGCCCTCGCTGGCGCCCACACCCCGGAAGTTGAAGCGGATGGACGGCACCCCGAGCTCGTGCGCGGTGCGCGCCAGCGTGGTCACCACCTTGTTGTCCATGGTGCCGCCATGCAGCGGGTGCGGATGACACACGACCAGAAAAGCAGCCGGCTCGGCGCTCTCGTGCGGCACTTCCAGCACCGCCTCGAGCCGCCCGGCTTCGCCCGGCAGATCGACCCGTTGCGGCGTGGCCAGCGTCATGTGGCGCCTGCGGGGCGAAAGCCCAGCGAGGCCGAGTTGATGCAGTAGCGCAGGCCGCTGGGCTCCGGCCCGTCCTCGAACACATGCCCCAGGTGGGCGTCGCAGAACGCGCAGGTCACCTCGGTGCGCTCCATGCCGTGCGAGCGGTCCCGGTGCTGGCGGATGCGCTCGCCGGCCAGCGGCAGCCAGAAGCTGGGCCAGCCGCAGCCCGCGTCGAACTTCTTCTGCGACTCGAACAGGTCCGTGCCGCAGCAGATGCAGTAGTAGGTGCCGGTTTCGGCATGCGCCGCGTACTGCCCGGTGAACGCGCGTTCGGTGCCCTTCTCCTGCGTCACGTGGTACTGCAGCGAGGACAGTCGCGCGCGCAGTTGCTCGCGCGTGGGCTTGCGGCGCTGGCTCATGCCTTGCCCGAATCCCCCAGCAACTTCAGCAACAGGCTGTTCAGGCGGCGCACGTATTCGCCGGGATTGACCAGCTGGCCCTGCTCGGTGAGCTGCGCCTGATCGTACAGCAGCTGCGCGAGCTCGCTGAAGTCCGCGCCGGCAAGGCCGGCCAGGCGCCGCACCAGCGGGTGCGCCATGTTCAGCTCCAGCTCCGGTTTGGAAGGCGGCAGGTCGCCGCGACCGGTCGCGGCCAGCACCCGGCGCATCTGCTCGCTCATTTCATTCTCGCTGCGCGTCAGGCAGGCCGGCGATTCGGCCAGCCGGTGGCTGGCCTTCACGCCGTCCACGGCATCGCCCAGCGCCTCGCGCACCCGCTCGAACAGCTTCTTGTCGGCCTCGCTCTCGGCCGGCGGCCTCCTTGTCCTTCTCCTGCCTGCCATCGGCGCCGAGCTTCGACACGTCCAGGTCGCCGCGCGCCGCATCCTGGAAGGCCTTGCCCTCGAATTCGGGCAGCTGGCCCATGATCCACGGATCGACGCGGTCGCCCAGCAGCAGTACTTCGATCTTGCGGGCGCGCAACTGCTCGATGAACGGGCTGCTGCGGGCGGCGGCGCGGCTCTCGGCCAGCACGTAGTAGATCTTGTCCTGGCCCTCGGGCATGCGCGCCACGTAGTCGGCCAGCGAAACCTTGTCCTCGTCGCCGGACTCGTGGGTGCTGGCAAAGCGCAGCAGCGGCAGGATCTTCTCGCGATTGGTGAAGTCCTCGGCCATGCCCTCCTTCAGCGCCTGGCCGAACTCCTTCCAGAACTTCGCGTACTTCTCCGGCTCGTCCTTCGCCAGTTTGCCGATCAGGTCCAGCGCGCGCTTGGTCAGCGCGCTCTTCATGGCCTCGACTTCCGGATCGTTCTGCAGCAGCTCGCGCGACACGTTCAGCGGCAGGTCGCTGGAATCGACCACGCCCTTGATGAAGCGCAGGTACAGCGGCAGGAACTGCTCGGCGTCGTCCATGATGAACACGCGCTTCACGTACAGCTTCAGGCCGCGCGCGGCGTCGCGTTGCCACAGGTCGAACGGGGCGCGGGCCGGCAGGTACAGCAGGCTGGTGTACTCGCGCTTGCCCTCCACCTTGTTGTGGCTCCAGGCCAGCGGCGCCTCGCTGTCGTGCGAGATGTGCCGGTAGAACTCGGTGTACTCCTCGTCGCTGATGTCGGTGCGCGGCCGCGTCCACAGCGCCTTGGCCTGATTGACGGCCTCGTAGTCCAGGGTGGCCTCGCCCTTCTTCGGCATGTACACCGGGAAGGCCAGGTGGTCCGAATAGCGGCGCAGCAGCGAGCGCAGGCGCCAGTCGTCGGCAAACTCCTTCGCATCCTCCTTCAGGTGCAGGATCACGGTGGTGCCACGCTCGGCGCGCGTGACGGTCTGGACCGTGAAATCCCCGTCTGCCGCCGAGCTCCAGCGCACGCCGGCCTCGGGCGCCTCACCGGCCTTGCGCGAGAGCACCTCGACCTTTTCGGCCACGATGAAGGCCGAGTAGAAGCCCACGCCGAACTGGCCGATCAGCTGCGAGTCCTTCTGCGCATTGCCGGTGAGCTTGCTGAAGAACTCGGCGGTGCCGGAGCGGGCGATGGTGCCCAGGTGGGCCACCGCCTCCTCGCGCGTCATGCCGATGCCGTTGTCGCGGATGGTGACCGTGCCGGCCTTCTCGTCCGGGGTGACCCACACGGCCAGGTCCTTTTCATCACCCAGCAGCGCCGGGTCGGTCAGCGCCAGGTAACGCAATTTGTCATTCGCGTCGGAGGCGTTGGAAATCAGCTCACGCAGGAAGATCTCGCGGTGGCTGTACAGCGAGTGGATCATGAGCTTCAGCAGCTCACGAACCTCGGCCTTGAAGCCCAGCGTTTCGGAGGCGGGGGCGGCGGTCTCGGACATGGATTCAGCTCCGGCTAGCGGGAAAACCGCCGCCGAAGATAGGGGCCCCGCGGATTATTTCAAGCCTGGTCGGTGGCCACGCCGCGCCGCAGGCGGCGATTGCGGCGCAGCCGCAGGCCCACCGAGTGCGACAGGGCGGCTGCGAGGTGCCGACCGTACCCCACGAGCTCGTCCAGCTCGTCCCACAGGAGCAGCAGGCGCTCCACGGGCTACTTGGGCTTCACCGTGACGTCGGACTGCCAGGACTGGCGGACCTTGTCCGACCAGTTCTTGTAGTTCGACCAGGTATTCAGGTTGCGGCTGATGGCGGCGTGGCGGCCGCGACCGCGTTGCATGCGGGCCGCCCAGTCGGCGAACAGCTCGGAGCTGCCGGGACCCGGGCGCTCGCCCGAGCTAGCCAGATCGTCATTGCCGTCACCGTTGGCCATATTGTCCCGCTCTCGATGGGTAAGCTCGGGATGCAGGTTATGGGAGACGCCGGTTAAATCGACAGGAACTGCTTCACGTCACGATGCGGTAGCAGGGATGGTATTCACCGCTGGCGGGCAGCTTCATGCGGCCCTGCGCGACGAAGCCGCGCAGCAGCTCGTCCAGCAGGCGCATCAGGGCGGGGTCGCCGGCTATTTCGAAACGCCCGTTGGCCTCGATGGCGGCGATGCCCTGCTCCTTGACGTTGCCGGCAACGATGCCGGAAAAGGCCCGTCGCAGATTCGCGACCAGCAGGTGCCGGGGCTGGTCGCGGTGCAGTTCCAGGCGGCGCATGCTCTCGTGGCTGACCTCGAACGGGCGCTGCAGATCCTCCGGCACGGCCAGCAACCAGTTGAAAGCATAGGAATCGTTGCAGGCGCGGCGCCGGGCGCGCACCCGCGCCACGTTGCCGACCAGGCTGCGTGCCACGCTCACCGGATCGCCGATCACGAACTGCAGCCGCGACAGCACCTCGGGGCCGATCGCCGCCTCCAGGAAGGCCTGGATCTGCCGGAAATACCCGCTGGCCGACTGCGGCCCCGTCAGCACCACTGGCAGGCACTGCTCCTCGTTGCGCGGATCGAGCAGGATGCCCAGCAGGTAGAGGATTTCCTCGGCCGTGCCCACCCCGCCGGGGAATATGACCAGCGCCGTGCGCCAGCCGCACGAACGCCTCCAGGCGCTTTTCGATGTCCGGCATGATGACCAGCCGGTTCACGATGGCGTTGGGCGGCTCGGCGGCGATGATGCCGGGCTCGGTCAGCCCGATGTAGCGGCCGGAGGTGATGCGCTGCTTGGCGTGGCCGATCGTGGCGCCCTTCATCGGACCCTTCATCGCGCCCGGACCGCAGCCGGTGGCCACGTCCATGCCCCGCAGGCCCAGCTCGTAGCCCACCTTCTTGGTGTACTGGTACTCCCCCTCGCTGATTGAGTGCCCGCCCCAGCACACCGCCAGGTTGGGCTTGATCTTGCGATCCAGCACCCCGGCGTTGCGCAGCACGTGGAACACCGCATTGGTGATGTCCACGCCGCGGCTCAGGTCGAAGCGCCCGCCCTGCTCGATCTCGTTGGCGATGTACACCACGTCGCGCAGCACCGCGAACAGGTGCTCCTTGATGCCGCGGATCATCTGCCCGTCGACGAAGGCCCTGCCTGGCGCGTTGCGGATGTCGAGCCGGATACCCCAGGGATGGCGCACCAGCTCCACCTCGAAGTCGGCGTAGCGCTCGAACAGCTCCTTGGCGTTGTCGCTGTCGCTGCCCGAATTCAGGATGGCCAGCGCGCACTTGCGAAACAGCGGATGGATGCCGCCACCCTCGTGGCCCACCAGCATGTCGATCTCGGCCTGCGAGAGCATCTCCAGGCTCCCGCGCGGACCGACGCTGGCATCCACGACGTCGGGCAGATCGACCTTGGCTTCCAAACGCACACCTCTCGCATCGGCCCGGCGGCGCCGGGGCGGTTTCGTAAAAGGGGCGGCTATTGTGCCGTTTTTCGGCACGTACGTCGGAATCGCGCTTTTGCGGTGCGCACGGGGCCGGCTGGAGGGCCCGGGTCCCTCGACCCGCCAGGGCCTTGCTTCAGGGCATGATGTCGATCGGCGTGTCGTTCTGGGTCAACAGCCAGATCTCCAGCATGTCGGAATTCGACACGGCAATGCAGCCGTCGGTCCAGTCGCGGTGGTAATAGTCCGGCTCGCGGCGCAGCCGGTTCGGCAGGCCGTGGATCATTATTTCACCGCCCGGGTCCCAGCCATTGGCCCTGGCGCGCCGCAGGTCGCGATCGTTCGGGTAGGACACCTGGATGGACAGGAAGAAGTCGCTGCGCGGGTTGCGGTGCGTGAGGTAGTAATGCCCCTCCGGCGTGCGGAAGTCCCCCTCCCGTTCCTTGGCGCCGTCGGGCTGCAGGCCCAGCGAGATCTTGTAGGTGCGCAGCACCTGGCCGTCGTGCATCAGCTCCATGCGCCGCGCGGCCTTGTACACCACCACGCGGGTGGCCACCGGCAGCTCCTGGAGCTGGCCGCGCGGTACCGCGTCGTTGACCACGGGCGTGAACATGCCGTCGGCGCGCACGGCGCCGGCGACACACAGCAAGCCGCCGAGCAGCATCGACCAGGTTTTCACATGGCGCAGTGCCGACATGACGGGCCCGATTATAGACATGGCGGGGTGCCCGTTCGTTGACCGTGTCACAGGATGTGGCCGGCGCATCGTCTAGTCCTGCTCCACCAGTTCGACCTTGGGCACGACGATCTCCTGGCCCGGCCTGAGCGCGCTGAAGTCGATGTCCGGGTTGTAGTGCGTCACCAGCCAGATCGGCAGTTGCCCGCCGTCCTGCGCCAGATTCCACAGCGAATCGCCGCTGCGAACGGTATGCACCTGCGTACCGATGATGCGATGGTTGGCGAAGAAGGCGGCTTCGAGCTGCTCGTGGTAATCGCGGCGTTTGGCCTCGAACTGCTCGACCGACACGCTGCTGAAGTCGAGCTTGATCTTGCGGCCCAGCGCGATGGCGGTGCCGTAGCGCAGCTTGTTCAGATGGCGCACGTGGCTGGCCGAGGTATCCAGCCAGTCCGCGTAGTGGCCGATGGTCTCCTCCGCGGCGACGCGGATGGTGTGGTCGTCATCCACGCTGTAATCGGTGGATTCGCTGGGTCGCGCCACTGCGCCGCCGGGCACCAGCGAGGGGCCGGTATCCTCGGCCTCGGACGCCGATACCGGCTCGGCCGGCTCTTCGGTACGCGTGATGGCCGCCACCTCCTCGCGCTGGTCGGCCAGCGTCTCGCTGACCTGCTCCGGCGGCGGCTGCGGTGCGGCGGGCTTGGTCGAGGCGACCACCGGCCCGGCGGTGGCGCCCGGTCCGTCTGCACCCGGCTCGCCGGCCGCCTCGGCCGCGCGCGCGGCCGCCACCCGCGTGGCCGGCGACTCGGGCAGGCGCAATACGCGGCCGGCGCGCAGCATGTCGCGGGTGGACATGTTGTTGGCGTCGGCCAGCATCCCCACCGACAGGCCGTAGCGCGCGGCGATGATCGACAGCGCATCGCCGCGGCGCACGCGATAGGTACGCGGACGCGGCTGGTTCACGTACTGGTTGCTGGTGTCGATGCGCTGCGCCAGCAGCGTCGTGCTCCAGTCCTTGGCGTCGGCCGGCAGTCGCAGCATGTAGCCCTTGGGGACATAGCGGCTGCCACTGAGCAGCGCCGGACGGAACGCCGGGTTGAGCTCGGTCAGGCGCTCCCGGCTGACCTTGAGCGTCTTGACCAGCACCGCCAGCGGCACATAGGCCGGCATTTCCACTTCGGTGAAGCTCATCTCGGGCCGCCGCTTCAGGTTCGGGAAGTACTTGTCCACGTTGCGGCTGATGGTCAGCGCAGCCAGGAAGGACGGATAGAAATTGCGCGACGCGAAGCCGAAGGTGCGGCTCTTGTACTTGTGGATGATGGTGACGATGTCGGTGGTGCCGAGCTTGCGCACGGCACGGCGCATGCCGGCCGCGCCATGGTTGTAGGCGGTCACGGCCAGCGGCCAGGTCCCCAGCACGCGATAGTTGTAGTCCAGCAGCTGCGCGGCGGCCTCGGTCTCCAGAAACGGATCCATGCGCTCGTCCACCGCATCGTCGATGTGCAGGAAGCGCCGGCCGGTGCCGCGCATGAACTGCCACAGTCCGGCCGCGCCCACTTTTGAATAGGCGGTCGGATCGAACGAGGACTCCACATGCGGCAGCACCGCCAGTTGCGGCGGCAGGCCCATGTCGGCCAGCGTCTGCGCGATGTGCCGTTCCCATTGCGAGGAACGCTCCAGGCCCTCCCGGAAGCGGTCGGACTGCCCGAGCTGGAAGCGCACGTTGCGCGCGGCGTGCGCGAAGCGCGAGCGCGAGGCGTCGTCGCCGAACATCGCCGCGATCTTCTTTTCATCGGCGGTGAGGTCCTTCGAGCCGCTGGCCAGATGCCGCAGCATGGCCTCGATCTTCTTGCGCTCATCGTTCACCGCGTGGCGCCGGGTTCTGGGCGACACGTCGTCGGCAAAGCGCAGGGTGCGATACACCACGCCCAGATCGTCCTGGTCGTGCAGGAAGCCTTCGCTGGTGGAGATCTCGGTGTAGACCCGGATCCAGAAATTCACCTCGGTCTGCAGGCCCGCCGGTACGGTGATGGGGTCCCCGGCGGCGCGCGCCGCCGTGGCGGCCGGCAAAGCCAGCACCAGGGCGAGGACGGCAGCAATTACAGGCCGGGCAGGACGGATGACAGCGTCTCCTGCTGCAATGTCTGGACGGGATGGGCAGACTATATAGAGGAACGACTTATGTGAACTGCCGAATTCGCCACAGAATCACCATGCCACGCCTGTTTGCCATCGCCTGCCTGCTCGCGTTGGGCATCCCCGCCAGCGCGGCCGACGCGCCACGGAATCCGAAATACCCCGGCGCCGCCGACGCGGTTCCGGCGGCGGTGCGTGCCCTGCACGAACGCCTGCTGGTGCTGGACAGCCATCTGGACACGCCCGCCAAGCTCGACGATCCGCAGTGGGACATCATGCAGCGCCACGCCATCGGCAAGGGCGAGAGCGGCAGCCAGGTGGACTATCCGCGCATGGTGGAAGGCGGCCTGGATGGCGGCATGTTTGCCATCTACACGCCGCAGGCCGGCCGCACGCTGCAGGACTACCGCGCCGCGCGCGACCACGGGTTGATGCGCCTGCTGGAGATCCGCGAGATGGTGGCCGCGCACCCGGACAAGTTCGAGCTGGCGCTCACCCCTGAGGACGCGCCACGCATCGCGGCGAGCGGCCGGCGCGTGGTCTACATCAGCATGGAGAACGCCTCGCCGCTGACGCTGGACCCGACGCTGCTGCAGTTCTACTACGACCAGGGCCTGCGCGTGATGGGGCTGGTGCACTTCAAGAACAACGACTTCGGCGATTCGGCCACCGACCAGCCCGAATGGCACGGGCTGTCGCCGGCCGGCCGCGCGCTGGTGGCCGAAGCCAACCGCATGGGCATCCTGATCGACCAGTCGCATGCCTCCGATGAGGTCTTCGACCAGCTGCTGGAAATCTCCAAGGCGCCCATCGTGCTGACCCACAGCAGCTCGCGCGCCATCCACGACCACCCGCGCAATCTCGACGATGCGCGCATCCGCCGCCTGGCCGCCAGCGGCGGCGTGATCCAGGTGAACTCCTACGCCAGCTACGTCACGGACGTGAGCCAGCACCCGGCCACGTTCGAGGACTACATGGCGCACGTGCTGCATATCCTGAAGGTGGCCGGCCCGGAACATGTGGGCTTCGGCGCCGACTGGGACGGCGGCGGTGGCGTGGTCGGCATGGAAGACGTCACCGCACTGCCGAAGATCACCGCGCGGCTGCTGCAGGAGGGCTACACCGAGCAGCAGATCGGGCAGATGTGGAGCGGCAACCTGCTGCGCGTGCTGGGTGAGGCGCAGCGCATCGGCAGGGAATTGCGCGGACAGGGCACCCAGGGCGCGCACTGACAACACAGCCTTCAACACACAGGGAGCGTGTGATGAAACCAGTGATCGTGTGGATCCTCGTTGTGGTGCTGGCCGGCTGTACCACTCTCCGACCGGTTGAAAACGCCAGCGACCCCGCGGACGTCAAGTCCAAAGTGCACGTCAACGATCGGGTCCAGGTGACGACGCGGGACGGGCAGAGCAACTACTTCCTGGTCACGGACATCGGGCCAGAGACCATTGCCGGCAACACCCGGCGCGGCCGTCACGTGGAAGTGCCTTATCAGCAGATCTCCTCGCTTGAGGTGCGACGTGTCAACGCGCCCAGGAGCTGGGCGTTGGTCGGCGTGTTGCTGGTTGGAGGCGTGCTCTACTCGATCGCGTTCGCCCGCGCTTTCTATGGCTCGCTGACTGTTCAGTAGCACAACGGCGGAGCACGACGGGCCCGCAAAACGCTGCGACCGCGGTGCTATTCTTTCCCGTCATGTCCAAGCGGCCCGCCTGGCTACTGCTGCTGTTGGCACCACTGGCGGCCGTGGGTGCCGAGCCGGCGCCGCAGCCCGTACACATCACCGTGCAGGGGCAGCAGCGCGACTACCTGCTGGTCACCCCCGATGACCTTCCCGCCGGACCGCGTCCGCTGGTGCTGGTGTTGCACGGCCATCTGGGCACCGCGGCCAATGCGCTGGGCGAGGGCCGCTCGCCCTCGCCGCTGTCGGCGTGGCTGGCCATCGCCGCGCGCGAGAAGATCCTGGTGGCGGCGCTGCAGGGCCTGAAGGGCAGCGACAACCGCACCGGCTGGAACGATTGCCGCGGCGATGCCGACAACAATCCGCGGGTGGATGACGTGGCCTTCGCCGAGGCCGTGGTACGCCGCCTGGTCGATGCCGGCAGCGCCGATGCCCATCGCATCTACGTGATGGGCATGTCCAACGGCGCCATGATGAGCCAGCGGCTGGCCATCCAGATGCAGCCCCGGCCGGCCGCCATCGCCGCGGTGGCCGGCACCATGGCCGCGCGCAGCGTCTGCCACGACGCGCCGCGCGCCGTGTCGGTACTGCTCATCCACGGCACCCGGGACCCGCTGGTGCCCTACGAGGGTGGCGAGGTCGGTCTGGGCAGCAAGCGCGATCGCGGCCGGGTGTGGAGCGTGGCGGCCACGCGCAAGTACTGGCTGGCCGCGGACGGCCTGCGCGATGCGCGGCCGGTGAGCCACCAGTTCGCGCACATCGGCAGGGGCAGGACCCGCGCCAGCAGCCAGACCTGGGGGCCGGATGCAGGACCCCAGGTCCAGGTGATCACCATCCAGGACGGTGGTCATGTCGAGCCCAGCCTCGCCTACGATTATTCCGTGCTGTACTACGCCATCGTCGGCAGCCAGAACCATGACCTGGAGTCGGCGGAGCAGGCCTGGACCTTCTTCCGGAACAAGCAAACGCCGTGACCCTGCCGGTCTTCCGATCCCTGCGCGCCCTGCTGGGTGCGGCCGCCGCCACGACACTGGTGTGCGCAACGATGTACTTCGTGCCGCAGCACTGGCATGTCGGACCGGCCGTCGAGCTGCCGCTGACGGCGCTGGATCGCGCCGTGCCGTTCTGGCCGCTCAGCGGCCTGGTCTACTACGGCGCCTTCGCGTTCCAGCTCGCGGCGTTCCTGCTGTTGCCGGACCGGGAGCGGGCCACGCGCTACCTGTACGCCGCGCTGGTGGCACAGGTGATCGGCATGCTGTGCTTCGTGTTCTGGCCGACGCGGTTTCCGCGCGAGCTGTATCCGCTGCCGGCGTCGGCCGGCGCACTCGGCGCCTCGCTGGTGCAGCACGTGCGCGCCACCGACGCGGCCGTGAACTGCCTGCCCAGCCTGCACGTGAGTTCGGTGACACTCAGCGCGCTGGCATTGTCCGGCACCCGCTGGTTCGGCGCGGCACTGCTCATCGCGCTGGCCTGCGCGCTGAGCACGCTGACCTTCAAGCAGCACTACGCGGTCGATGTCCTCGCCGGCGCGGCGCTGGGCGCCGCCGCCTGGTGGCTGTGCTTTCGCTGGCGGGGACTGCGCCTGCGCTAGCCCCGCGACAACTCCGCATCGATGGCGGCCAGCAGGCGCGGATCGTTGGCCGTGACATCCGGCGAGAAGCGCGCCACCACTTCGCCGTCGCGGCTGACGAGGAACTTCTCGAAGTTCCACAGCACCTCGTCCTGTGCGCCACCGTCGATGCCATAGCCCTTGAGCCGCTCGCGGAACGGACCTTCGCCGATGGCGCTGGGCTGTGCGCTGGTCAGGGCGTCGTACAGCGGATGCCGGTCGGCGCCTTTCACCGAGATCTTGGAGAACAGCGGGAACTGCACGTCGTAGGTCAGCGAACAGAACTGCTGGATCTCGGCATCCGTGCCCGGCTCCTGCTCCTTGAAATTGTTGGCCGGAAAACCCAGCACGGCGAGGCCCTGCTCGCGCTTGGCCTCATACAGTTTTTCGAGCCCCTCGTACTGCGGCGTGAGGCCGCACTTCGAGGCCACGTTGACCACCAGCAGCACGTTGCCGCGGAAGTCGCCCAGCGAGGCGCTCTCGCCGGTGATGCGCTTGACGGGAATGTCGTAGACGTTGCTCATGTCTCGTTCTCCTGCAGGACAGCCCGGGTAGCGGGTACGGCGACGATACACCTGCCGGGCCGGCCGGATCCGGCATCCGGCGAATGCCTGATTGGCCACCAACTGTGACTGCCATCACTGCGCAGCCGGTGCCGGGGGAATCCAATGCAGCTTACATATGCCCACAACGGGCGGATACCGCAGACGCTGCGTGGAGCCTGGTCATACATGAATACGACGGAAGTTGGGGCAACGGAAGTTGAGGCATTGGAACTACCGGTGCCTTCGACTACGACCGAGGAATTGCGGGCACGCCTGAAGCAGCCCCATCCGCCGCATCGCCGCAAGCTGGGCGAGCTGCTGCGCGACGCCGGCGCCGTGCACGATACCGGTCTGCACCGTACGCTGCTGGCCCAGGCGCAGCTGCCCGGGGTCAGATTCGGCAAGCACCTGCTGATACGGCACGAGGTCGAGGAAGAAGAGCTGTACCGCGCACTCAGCGACCAGATCGGCGTGCCCTTCGTCCGCCTCGGTGAATTCCGCCCCGAACCGGTCGCACTGGCCGCCCTGCCGCCGAACATCGTGCGCGAGCAACGAGTACTGCCGCTCATGTACGAGAACGGACGGCTGGTGGTCGCCACCGACGACCCGGCCGACAGCGACAAGCTGGCGGTCATCCGCTTCCGTACGCAGGTCCCTGTGGAGGTGGCGCTGGCCACACCGCGCGACCTGGAAACCGCGATCGCCACGAACTACCCGGCGATAGGCCAAATGGCCGTCGAGGCCGAAGCCGAGGCACACGCCGACGAACCATCCGCGTCCACCACCGAACCACCGGCCGGCACGGCGATCGAAGTGCTGGCCCGCGAAAAGCCGATAGTACGACTGGTGCACACGCTGCTCGCGGACGCGGTGCTGCGCCGGGCCTCGGACATCCATATCCGTCCGCACGAGAAGTTCGGCGATGCGCACTACCGCATCGACGGCGCGATGGTGCGCGTGGGCGAACTGCACCGCGCGTTGCTGCCCGGCATCATCGCGCGGATCAAGGTACTGGCCGAGATGAACCTGGCCGTTCACCGGCTGCCGCAGGACGGCGCGATCCACTTCCGCACCGCCGCCGGTCAGGTGGACATGCGCGTATCCGTCATGCCGACAGTGCATGGGGAGAACGTGGTGATCCGCCTGCTCGATCCGCGCGTGGGACTGCGCCGCATCGAGGACATCGGCTTCTCGGAGCCCGATGGCAAGAAGTTCCGCCGGCTGATCGACCGCAACCAGGGCCTGGTGCTGGTGACCGGCCCCACCGGCTGCGGCAAGTCCACCACGCTGTATGCGGCGCTGCAGACGCTGAACACCGGCGAATACCACATCATCACCGTGGAGGATCCGGTCGAATACCGTATCGACGGGCTGGTGCAGATACAGGTGAACCCCGCCATCGACCTGGATTTCGCCCGCGTGCTGCGCAACATCCTGCGTCACGACCCGGACATCATTCTGATCGGCGAGGTACGCGACGCCGAAACCGCGAAGATCGCGGTCGAAAGCGCACTGACCGGACATCTGGTGCTGTCCACCCTGCACACCAACAGCGCGGCACAGACGATCACGCGCCTGATTGAAATTGGCATCCCGCCTTATCTGGTCAACGCCACGCTGGCCGGCGTGCTGGCGCAGCGGCTGGTGCGCCACAACTGCCCGCACTGCCGGGTCGAGGAGGAGGTACAACCCGAAATCCGCGACGTGCTCGGCGTGCACCCGGACGAGAAATTCTGGCGCGGCTCGGGTTGTTCGGAGTGCTCCGGCACCGGCACGCGGGGGCGTGTCGCGGTCTACGAGCTGCTGGAGATGAACCCTGCGCTGCGCACGCTGGTACTGGCCGGCGCGAGCTTTCAGGACATCGAGAACCAGGCCGTAGCTGACGGTATGGTGCGGCTGACCGAGCAGGCGCTGGGTCTTGCCAGGAAAGGGGATATCTCGCTGAAGGAAGTCTTCCACGCGCGGCTGGACTAGAACCGCGGCAACGACACACCACCCGTGAATACCAGGCCCGCAACGCAGCCACAGCCCGACGACGCGCCGGATGGCAGGCTGGCGGATGCGCTGCTCGGCTCCGCCGGCGCTCCCGGTACGACCCAGGCCGGGACGTACCGGCGCGCATTCCAGGCCGCGCCACAGCCCATGGCCATCGTCGACCCACAGGGCAGAGCGCTGGCATTGAATGATGCGTTCGTGCAGGAACTGGGCTACTCCCTGGCCGAGGTGCCAACGATCGCGGACTACGTGAAGCTGGTATTCGCGGACCAGGAGTACGGTCGGCAGGTGATACAGAGGTGGGAGACCGCCGGACGCGAGTTCCTGCGATCCGGGACGCCGCAGGACCCGATCGTCGCCGACATCCATCGCCGCGACGGCGCCTTGCGCACCTTCGAAGTGCGCAGCACCTGGACGCAGACCGAGACTTTCGTGACCTTTCTGGACGTCACGGAACGTTCGGCCGCCGAGGAGCGCATGCGGCTGTGGAATTCCATCATGCGCTCCACGGCCGAAGGCGTCATGGTCTGCGATCAGCATAACCGGATCGTCGCGGTGAATCCGGCCTTCGAGCGCATCACCGGCTTCGGGGAAGCCGAGGTGATCGGCCAGACACCGAAGATCCTGCATTCCGGGCGGCAGGATCCGGACTTCTACGCCACGATGTGGAACAACCTGCTCACCACGGGCCAGTGGTCCGGCGAGATCTGGAACCGGCGCAAGAGCGGCGAAGTGTACGCCGAATGGCTCACCCTCAATGCGGTGAAGGACGCGGACGGCCGTACCACGCACTACGTGGGCGTGTTCTCCGACATCACGGAACACAAGCGCCAGGAGCAGCATCTGCGGCATCTGGCGTTGTTCGATGCACTGACCAGCCTGCCGAACCGGACGCATCTGCTGCAGCGGCTCGAGCACGCGCTGACGATCGGCATGCGGCAGAAATCGCGGTTGGCCGTACTGTTCGTCGACCTGGACCGCTTCAAGGAGATCAACGACTCGATGGGGCACGACGCCGGCGACGTGTTGCTGCGCACCGTCGCCGGGCGCCTGCGTTCCGTGGTGCGGGACGCCGACACGGTCTCCCGCATGGGCGGCGACGAGTTCGTGCTGCTGCTGGAAGATCTGCGCAACGGCGATGACGCGGCACGGGTGGCCGAAGAACTGCTGCGCGAGATCGCGCGACCGGTGATGCTGGACGGAGAGGAAGTGGCCGTGTCGGCGAGCATCGGCATCGGTCTGTACCCGGAGGACGGCACCAGCGCCGGCGAACTCATGCGCAACGCCGACACCGCCATGTACGAGGCCAAGCGCAACGGGCGCAACGGCTACGTGTTCTACACGCGCGCGATGAACGAGCACGCCACGGTGCGGCTGCGCCTGGAGAACGACCTGCGCCAGGCCGTCGAACGCGACGAACTGGTACTGCGCTTCCAGCCGCAGATCGACCTCGAGTCGGGGGCCATCGTGGGCGCCGAGGCACTGGCCCGCTGGAACCGTCCCGGCCACGGGCTGGTGTCGCCGGCCGATTTCATCCCGATAGCCGAGGAGTCCGGATCCATCGGCACAATCGGTGCCTGGGTATTCGAGGAGGCTTTGCGCCAGGTCCGCATCTGGGACGCGCTGCGGTTGCCGGCCATCACGATTGCCGTGAACGTCAGCCCCTCGAATCCACAAACCGGATTTCGTCAAACGCATCGCACGGGTCATCGCCGCGCACGGTATCGACGCCCGGCGCGTCGAACTGGAGATCACCGAGGGCGTCGTGATGGGCGACGTGGAATCCTCGCGGCGCACACTGGGCGAGCTCCACGATCTGGGCGTGAAGCTGTCGATCGATGACTTCGGCACCGGCTACTCCTCGCTGGGTTACCTGCGGCACCTGTCATTCGACAAACTGAAGATCGACCAGTCGTTCGTCGCAGAATCGGAGGATCCGAAGATCCGCAAGCTGATCCAGGCGATCATCGCCTTCGCCAGAAGCCTGGACATCCGCACCAACGCCGAGGGCGTGGAGCAGTTGCGGAACTCGAATTCCTGCGCGGACTGGGCTGCAACGAGATTCAGGGTTACATCGCCGGCACGCCGGCCGACGCCGCCGGTTTCGAGCAGATGCTGCGCGCTCCACCGCCGCTGACCTGACCGCAGCGCCCCCGGAAGGGGTCGTAGCGTCCGCCTCCTTCCTGCAGGACGCCCATTGTCGCAGAGTTTGCGCCGGAAGCCGCATCGCGTACCCTGACCCGGTTGCGTGGCACCCGAAGAGCAGCCGATGCCCGAGACCTTCCATCTCACGCCGCTGGGGGCGTTTCACACAGGCCTTGCGCTGCTGGCCGTGCTGGCGGGCGTCGTGGCGCTGGTGCGCCACGGCGTCATCACCGCGCGCACCACCGCCGGCATCTGGTACATCCGGCTCACCGCCGCCACCTGCGTGACCGCACTGTTCCTGTTCCGCCATGGCGGCTTCGGCGCGCCACACGCGCTGGCGGTTGCCACGCTGGTGGTGCTGGCCATCACCTATCTGCTGGAGAGCATCGCCATTCCGTCCGGTCCGGTGCGGTATGTGGTCGCGCTGGGCAACTCGCTGACGCTGTTCTTCCACTACGTGCCGGCGCTCACCGAAGTGGGCACGCGGCTGCCGCCGGGCCATCCGGCCTTCACCGGCCCGGACGACCCGCTGCTGCAGCGCCTGTATGTCGCCGGATTCCTGGTCTATGTGCTCGGCGCCGCCATCCAGGTGCGGCATATCCGGCGCAGCCTGGCCGGCATCGCCTGAGTACTACGGCGCCGGACGTGGCCGGCGCGTTCAGGACCAGTCCAGCAGTTCCGGCAGGTTGAGGAACCGTTGCAGCGACTCGGGATTGGCCAGTGCCTCGCGGTTCGCCACCGGGCGCCCGTGCAGCACCTCGCGCACGGCGAGTTCGGCCAGCTTGCCGGACAGCGTGCGCGGCAGGTCGGCCACCGCGAGGATGCGCGCCGGGACGTGGCGCGGCGAGGCGTGCTCGCGGATGGCGCGACGGATTCGCTCCTGCAAAGCTGCATCCAGTGTCGCGCCGGGGCGCAGGCGCACGAACAGCACGATGCGCTCGTCCTCACCCCGCTGCTGGCCGACGGCCAGGGATTCGAGCACCTCCGGCAGCCGTTCGACCTGCCGGTAGATCTCGGCGGTGCCGATGCGCACGCCACCGGGATTGAGCACCGCGTCGGAGCGGCCGAGGAGGATGAAGCCGCCGGTGTCGGTGCGGATGGCGTAATCGCCGTGGTGCCACACGCCCGGGAAGCGCGCGAAATACGCGGCGCGGTAGCGCGCCTGGTCGGCGTCGTCCAGGAAGCCCAGCGGCATGGAGGGAAAGGCCGCCGTGCACACCAGCTCGCCACGCTGCCCGCGCACCGGCCTGCCCTGCTCGTCGAACACATCGGTGGCCATGCCAAGGCCGGCGGCCTGGATCTCGCCACGGCGCACTGGCAGCCACGGCACGCCCAGGCAGAAGCACGAGACGATGTCCGTGCCGCCGGAGATCGAAGCCAGGTGCACGTCCGGCGCGATCGCCTCGTACACGTAGTCGAACTGGGCCGGCGCCAGCGGCGCGCCGGTGGAAAGAATGGTGCGCAGCGCGGACAGGTCGTGCCGCTCGCCCGGCCGCGCCCCGTCCTTCTCCAGCGCGGCCAGGTAGCGCGGACTGGTGCCGAACACCGCGACGCGTTCCTCGGCCGCCAGGCGCCACAGCGCATCCTGGTCCGGGTGCAGCGGCGAGCCGTCGTAGAGCACCAGCGTGGCCCCGCTGCCGAGCGCGGACACCAGCCAGTTCCACATCATCCAGCCGCAGGTCGTGTAGTAGAACACCACATCGCCGGGACGGATGTCGGTGTGCAGCAGGTGTTCCTTGCGATGCTGCAGCAGGGTGCCGCCGGCACCATGCACGATGGCCTTGGGCTTGCCCGTGGTGCCGGAGGAATACAGCACGAACAGCGGGGCATCGAATCCCAGGCGGCGCGGCGGCGGCGCGGCCGCCGGATCGGTGCCGCGCAATGCCTCCCAGCTGCGTGCCCCCGGCACGCGCGCGGCGGCGGCCGCGTCCGCGCCCACCAGCACCACGGCCAGCAGGTCCGGCAGTTCGCGCGCGACCTGCGCGGTCCGTTCCAGGCAGTCGTGCCGCTTGCCGCCGTAGTCATAGCAGGCGCTGGCCACCAGCAGCCGGGCGCCGGTCTGCGCGAGGCGTTCGACGACGCTGGCGGCGCCGAACTCGGGTGCCACGCAGGTCCACACCGCGCCCAGGTGCGCCGCCGCCAGCATGCTGATGACGGCTTCCGGCACATTGGCCAGATATCCGGCCACCACATCGCCCGCGCCGATACCGGTGGCCGCGAATCGCGGCGGCGACCCGCTGCACCTCGTCGCGCAACTCGCCGCGTGTCAGCGTGCGGCGCGATCCGGCTTCGTTCCGCGCGACCAGCACGGTCTGTCCGGCATCACCGGCCAGCAGGTTCTCGGCGTAATTCAGGCGCGCGCCGGCAAACCAGCGCGCGCCCGGCATGCGCTCGCCGTCGTCCAGCACCTGCGGCCCGCGCTCGCCGAGGATGCCGGCAAAGTCCCACAACGCGCCCCAGAACGCGGCGCGCTCGCGCACCGACCAGGCATGCAGGGCCTGCCAGTCGCGTTGCGGATCGTCGCCGGGCGCGGGCGATCCGGCGTGGCCGGCCGCGTAGCGCGCGAAGCGCGTCAACGCGCTGTCCGCCACACGTTTGGCAGGTGGACGCCAGAGAACCGGATCAGGCGAGTGCGGCAACGGTGGTCAGCGATGTACGAAACGACATCGCATGTCTCCTGTGGTGCTGCAATTCCCGGACGCTCGGCATGGCGGCCGTTCAGCCCAGGCCGTCCTCGTAGCGGCCGTCAATGAGGACGAACGCGATGCGGCAGTTGCGGTTCGAACGGTTCGACCAGCCGTGGTTGGTGCCGCGCTGGACCACGATGTCGCCGGCATAGGCCACGGTTTCGCCTTCGTCCAGGATCAGCGTGATCTCGCCCTCCAGCACGATGCCGTAGTCGATGGTCTCGGTGCGATGCATGAAGGCATGGCGCGTGTCCGCGCCGGCGTGCGAGGACGCGCCGGCCGCGCCGACTTCGGCGAAATGCGCCGCGGCCTGCTCGGGCGTGATGCTCGCGAGGCTGGCATCCTCGGGCGGAATGTCCAGCACGCGGATGCGCGTGCCGCGCTTCGGCGGCGCGAGCTGGATACCCTCTTCGGCCGGCTCGCCCGAGGCGCGGTCGATGGGCGCCGGCGTGTCGCGCGTGCTCCATACCTCGAAGAACATCGGACCGTGTTCGCCACCGACGCGCTGCACGCGCGGCACCGGCCCGTCCTGCTGGATGATGGCCCGTCCGGCCTGGTCGTGGCCGGTGACGATGCGGCGGACCGCTGTATTTTTCATTGTGCTCTCCCCCTCAACCGGTGTGGCCGCCCAGCGTATCGGCAAACCAGTCCGCGATGTAGTCGCGGCCGTAGGACATGTTGTCCGCGCCCACGTGCTCCACCCCGCCCTCGCGTTCGGTGAAGATCTTCAACTCGCGCGCCGGCGAGTTGACGAGCTGGTCGTAGCTCTGGTGCGCGTAGTCGAGCGCGATCTGCCGGTCGCGCGCGCCATGCGTGACGAGGAACGGCACGCGTGATGCGCTCCATCACCCCGTTCAGGTTCATGTCGGCGGCTTTGTCCAGGAATTCGTCCATGTTCGCCGCGCCGAAGGCCCACATCACATGCGCCCAGTAATGCGGCACCGGATTCTCGCCCTCGCGCTGCAGGCGCTTGTGCTGCACCTCGGCCCAGTTGTGGTTCGCGCCCCAGACCGCGCCGCTGGCGAAACGCGGCTCGAAGGCCACGGCGCGCGGCGCGAAATGCCCGCCCAGGCTGATGCCGGTCATGCCGATGCGCCGCGCGTCGACCTCCGCGCGCGCCACCAGCCAGTCCACCGCCCGGGAGGCCCAGTGCTCGCTGTGCGGATCCACCGGCAGGCCCTGCAGGCGCAGGGCCTCGCCGCTGCCGGGCTGGTCCACGCACAGCGTGGATACGCCGCGCCGTGCCAGCTCCTCGGGCAGGCGCGACCAGTACAGCAGCTCCTTGCAGCTATCCAGGCCGTTGCAGTACACCACCACCGGATGCGGCCCCGCGCCCGGCGCGCGCGTGAACAGCGCCGGCATGGTGCCCCGCTCCAGCGCAATCTCCACGCGCTCGCGGTTGAGCTGCCCGAGCCGCGTGGAGCGGTCGAACAGTTCGCGCGCCCGCGCATAGGTCTCCGCGCGCCCGGTACTGCCCTGCGCCTGCATGCGCTCGGCCACCAGCAGATACAGTGCGGCGCGCTCGAGCTTGTTGGAGGCGGAAAAGTTGCGGCCCTGCGCCGCGTCCTCGTCGGCCAGCTCCACCAGCGTGTCGGCCACGCGCACCCACTGCGCCATGAACTGCGGCGTGCCGGCATCGGCGCCGGCCGCGGCGGCCTCGCGCAACGGCTGGCACATGTCCACGATCTCGCCGATGCGCGCGCCGCTTTCCAGCGCGATCGCGACGGACAGGTTCCAGACGTAGTTCGAAAAGTATTCGAACAGCGCCATGCTCAGCTCGCTGCGGGCTGGAACAGGTGCGGGTCGGGCTTCGGGTGCGGCATGGTGTGCGGACCGCCCACGCCAACGCCCCACTGATCCATGATCTGGGGCGACGGCACGTGCACGCGGTCCACGTGCCGGTCGAAATCCACCACTTCGAGCTCCGCGGTGTATTCCACCGCGAAGCCGTTGGGCGTGACGAAGTAGCTGAAGGTGTTGTCGCCGGCGGTATGCCGGCCCGGACCCCAGCGCACTTCGATACCGCGCTCCTTCAGACGGCCCAGGCCGCGCATCATGCCGTCCACGCCGGTCATGTCGTAGGCCACGTGGTTCAGGCAGGGCGGGCCGGGCAGGATGGCGATGCGGTGGTGCGCGGAATTGCAGCGCAGGAAGCACATGAAATCGCCGAGCCAGTCGCTGACGCGAAAGCCCAGCACGTCGGTGAAGAAGCGCACCAGCGCCTGCTGGTCGGGCGAGTGCAGCACGATATGACTGATGCGCACCGGCAGACCCTCCCAGCGCTGGATGTCACGCCGGGGCGCGCGCGCCACGCCGCTGGAGATCTCGAACGGCAGCCCGTCGGGCGAGAAGAAGCGGAATCCGTAGCCGCCACCGGGCGCGGTCAGCTCGCGCGGCGCATGGATGATGCGACAGCCGGCACCGACCACGCGCTCATGCAGGGTATCCACATCGCGGCTGCTGCCTGTGGCCAATGCAATGACATCCACGTGATTGGCATCCGAGCCGCGCAGGCGCACCACAAACGGTTCGTCGTGGCCGGGCGCGCGGAACCACGCCATGTCGTCACTGGCCTGAGTCTCCTCCAGGCCCCAGTCCTCGGCATAGAAGCGACGCTCGGCCGGCAGGTCGACGACACCATAGGCCACGTGGCGGATCTCGATTACTCGGCTCATGTCACACCTTCAGATCGGTTGGGCGGTCAGCGCAAACATCTCGGCGGTGGCCCTGGCGTTGTCCACCGGCGGGCCCTGACCGAGCTGCCCGCGACAGATGGCCAGGCTGGCGCGCACGATGTACGCGCAGCGCTCGAAGCGACGGTGAAACCAGGCGTCCAGCGCGGCGGCAACGTCCGCGTGGCGCGCCAGCTCGTCGGCCAGCACCAGGCCATCCTCGATGGCCATGCCGGCGCCCTGCCCCAGATGCGGCGTGGTCGCATGCACGGCATCACCCAGCAATGCCACCCGGCCGCGATACCACGGGTCTTCCACCAGCAGTGCCTCCAGCGGCCGGTACACCACGCCGTCGTCGTTGGTGATCTGTTCGGCCAGTGCGCGGATCGCCGGCGCGCAACTGGCCACCTTGCCGCGCATCGCCGCGGCCAGACCCGCGTGCGGATAGTGCGGGTTGCCCGGCTCGGGCGTGGTCACGTACATGTACATCAGCGCCGCGCTGATCGGCACCAGACCGACGCCGGTCGGACCGTTGTATACGTGCAGGGCATCCAGATCCGGCAGCCGCGGCAGGTTGTAGCGCCACACCGACTGGCCGGTGAACTGCGGCGACGGCGCACCGGGAAACAGCCGCGCGCGCGTGTCGCTGTGCACGCCGTCGGCGCCGATCACCAGGTCAAAGGATTCGCGGGCGCCGTCCGAGAACTGCACGTCCACCGCATCGCCGCGATCGTGCACCGAGGTCGCCGTCACGCCCAGCCGCACCTCGGCGCCGGCGGCGCTGGCCGAATCGCCCAGCACCCGATGCAGTGCCGGCCGGCCGATGCCCAGGTTGGCCGGATAGCCCTCCAGAAGCGGCGGCGAGGGCACGCGCGCCAGCCGGGTGCCGTCCGGTGCATACACTTCCACCGCATCGAAGCCCACACCGGCCTGCACGTAGCGGTCGAGAATGCCCAGCGCCTTGGCCGCGCGCAGCACATTGCCCTGCTGGATGATGCCCACGCCGTATACGGACCAGGCCGGGTCCTTCTCGATGACCGTCACGGCGAAGCCGCGCTGGCGCAATGCGATGGCGGCAGTCAGCCCGCCAATGCCGCCACCGATGGCAAGCACGGATAATTTCTTCACGGTTGTCCCCCGGATCGCGCCGCTGCCCCATCACGGCTGGCTACTTCTGGGCGACTATATTGTGCCGTTGTTCGCCGATCCCTTCGACAACGCAAACGCCCACGTCGCCGGCGCGCATCCAGCGCGGGTTCTGCCGCTCGATGTTGGTGCCCGACGGGCTGCCCAGCGAGAGCATGTCGCCCGGATGCAAGGTCATGATATTGGATGCGTAGGACAGCAACTCCCACTGATTGTATTCCATGCGGCCGGTGTTGGAGTCCTGCTTGATCTCGCCATTGAGCGTGAAGTAATGCCGCACGTTGGTGGGCTCGGGGACGAACTCCTTGGGCACGATGTACGGACCGATCGGCGCGAAGGTGTCGTGGTTCTTCTGGATCAGCCAGTCCGGACCACCGCCCATCTTCCGGTCCCCGCGTCCGCCGCGATCGGACACGTCGAATTCGATGGAGTACCCGAAGATGTAGCCCGGCGCCGCGGCCACCGACACGTCCTCGGCCTTCCTGCCGACCACCACCGCGAACTCGCATTCCCAGTCGATCTCGGTGCGGCCGCGCGGAATCACCACGTTGTCGTTGGCGCCGACCACCACGCTCGGGGACTTCAGGAACAGATACGGGTTGTCCGGCCGCGTGTCGTCCGCGGCGCGTTCCCAGAGGCCGGGCGCGGACTGGGCCGGAGCGCGCGGCGGACCGCCCCGGGCACCGACCGGCGGGCCACCGGGGCCGGCTGCGGCGGCCGCGCGCGCGTTCTGCTGCACGATGCCCCGCGCATGCGCCGGATAGTTGGCGCCGGCGTTGAGGATCACCGCGGGGCGCATCGGCGGCAGAACCTTCAGCGCGGCCACCTGATGGATGTAGGCCGCGCTCCTGGCGGAGGCGTTCTCGGCCGCCAGTACGCGCAGGCGCGGCCCCAGCTCCGCGTCATAGCGCGCGATCAGCTCGTTCATCGCACCCGGAAACTGCAGCCTGGCGGCCGCCGGATGGCTGCGCTGGTAGTCGGCGTTGGCCGCGTCGATCTCGACGATCTTCGTATCGCCCAGCACCAGCCCGAGAAATTCGCGCCCACCGTCTGCGAAGGTGCCGAGCTTGAAGGGCGTGGCGGACGGCGCGTCGGCCGCCGACGCGGCCATCACGATGCCGGCCAGAGCCGCGCCAGCCAGCCACGCGCGGATGCGCGCAAGACCCGTTTTCATGTCCGCTCCCCTTGCTGTCCGCTACTTCACACCGGGCACGACCAGCGGCGGCGGAATCGCATCGCCTGCCCCCACCTTCTTTCCGTCGGCCAGCAACACGTGATCGATGCTGCCGCCGGCACGGCCGTCCTTGTAAGGATGGCCGATGATGGTGATCGAGTCACCCGCCTTGACCGTATTCTTGGTCCAGCCCGCGTTCTTCAGAACCGGAATGGCCGCCGCCTCGAAATCCAGGTCGGTGGACTTGCCGTCAGCGGTTACCGTCAGCGCCACCCACACATGCGGATTGGTCCACTGCACCTGCTTGACCGTTCCCTGCACGCTGATGGTCTTGGCCATGTCGAACATGGCGAAGGAGTGGTGGGCCAGCGCCGGCAGCGCGGTCGCGGCCAGCAGCGCCACGGCAAGCGCGCGGTTGAGTGCTCGGGTCATGGTCTTCGGGCCTCCAGCTAGGGATAGTCGCGATTGTTTTCGCACAGGTATTCCTCGAAACGGCTGCCGGGCGGCATCGGCGTGTAGGCGCGGTGGATGACATACGGCTCTTGCAGCGCTTCCGGATCGGTCATGGTGGTTTCGATTTCCAGCCGCTTCGGGTTCACGCGCCGGATGCGCTCCACCACGGTGAGCTTGTCCGAGTACGGCACGCCGTTGCGATCGATGGTGCCGGCACGCAGGTTGTTGGTTTCCACCACCAGCGTGTCGCCCTCCCAGTGGCCGACCGAATCCCCGTTGAAGCTCGGGTCGGCGCCGACCGTGTGCCCGATGCCATCCATGTAGATGCGCCGGATGTCGTGCAGCACGCCCAGGTTCATGGTGATCTGCCCGGGCGTCTGGATGATCTCCATGGGCATGGTGCCGAAGCGCACCACGCCGAAGGCCAGGCAGCGCGCCACGCTGTCCGGCGCCTGTGTGCCGCTTTCCAGGTCATGGCGCCACTTGGCATACCGCGCGGCGTACTCCGGCGTCAGCTTGGGTAGCGGCGGCGGGGTGTAGCGTCGCACACCACCGGCGGGCGGACGCGCGGGGGCCGGCGCCCCCGCCAGCGGCGCTCCGAAGTACACGAACTCCGGATTCCACATGCCGGAGATGTTCGGATGCTTCGGATCTCCATACAGCGGATTCTTCATGGCCGTCGCGGCCATGAGCGTACCGGCGACGGCACACAGCACCACGAGCGTGGCGGCTCGCACCGGACGTGACGAAATGCGCATGCTGGACGGCTCCCCGATTTAATTCCTCGTTCTGGGAATTTAGCCCAATCCTGACCTTACCGCCAGCCCCGCGGCCGCCGGGTGGCCGTGGCGCAGGCATTCCAGCGACGCAGGGAATTGTGCTAAGCAGTGCGCCCATGAAGCGCAAATCCGCCGGCGCGGCCAAGCCCGCCACCCGCCCAGCTCCCCGCAAACCCCGCCGCGGCCGCGGCCGGCCACGCAGCACCCAGGCGGTGGCGGGCCGGGAAACCATCGTGGCCGCCGCACGGAAACTGATGGACTCGGCGCCGCCGCACCAGGCCACCATCTCCTCCATTGCCCGCAAGGCCGGCGTGGATCCGGCGCTGGTGCGCTACTACTTCAAGAGCCGTGACCAGCTGTTGCTGGCAGTGATCGAGGACATCCTCAACGACTGGCATGCCAGCCACCCGCCGCCGGCCAGCGGCCCCGCGGCGCGCCTGACCGCGCAGGTGGGCGACATGCTGGAGTTCGCCCTGCGCGTGCGCTCCATGCAGCGCCTGATGATCGACGAGTGCGCCGGATCGCGCTCCGCGGAGGTGCGCCGGCGGGTGCGCGAGATCAACGCGGCGTTCGTGAACACGCTGGGACTGCTGCTGCACCCGGACAGGAGCTCGGCGCGCGACGCCACCGAACCGCTGTTCCTGTTCGTGTCCATCGTCGGCCTGTGCGAGTTCTTTGCCGGGGCCCAGACCATGATCATGCCGCTGGCGCCGGAGGGCATGAGCCCGGAAGAGCTGACCGCGCGCTACAAGAAGTTCATCACGCGGATGGTGCTCGACGGCTTGCGCTCGCGCGTCGAGCCCTGGTCCGCCAGCGAACAGCCTCAGCGCACTGTCACGTAGGTGCCCATCGAGTCTTCCCACTTGCTGTTGGTGAGCTGGCGCACGTGGCTGCCGTCGCGGTCCATCAGGAACACCTGCGCATAGGGTTGCGGCGAGATGTCGTACAGCGCCGCCTCGTCCTTGAAGCCGGTGCGTGAACTCTCGAACCAGATCTGCTTGCCGTCGGCGGTCCAGGTGGCGTGCGCATCCGCGCCGCGGGTGAAGGTCAGGCGCTTCACGTCGCTGCCGTCGGGCTTCATGGTGAACACCTCGAAGTCGTAGTCCGGCATGCGCCGCGTGAACACCACGCGATCGCCCGAGGGCGAATAGAACGGGAAGTTGTCCCAGTCGGTGGTCAGCGTGCGCACCGATCCGTCGGCCAGGTTCAGCGCGCGCAGGCCGCGCGTCTCCGGGCTCTCGGCCGTGCCCCACACCCGGTAGATGATGGTCTTGCCGTCCGGGCTCCAGGCCGGGAAACCGGCGTTGACCTTGCTGTGCGTGACCTGTTTGCTCTCCGAGCCGTCGGCCCTGGCCATGAACACGTTGGCCGGTGCGAATCCGCGGCCGCCGAAGAACGTGCCCACGCCGAACGCCACCCACTGGCAGTCCGGCGACCAGGTCGGCATCAGCGAGGCGCCATCCTGGCGCTGGAAGATCTTCACCCGATCGGTGCCGTCGACGTTCATCACGCTCACCGAGGCGGTCGGATTGCCGAACGGGAAATCCAGGTCCGTCAGCGCCAGCCGTCCGGATTTGGGACAGACGGTCGGAAACACGTCCGTGTAGCGGTATTCGCGGGTCTTGTCCCAGCTGTACAGGCGCGAGTATTGCGCCCGGTTCTTCGTGTCGATGCGGTAGTAGACCAGCAACTTGCCGTCCGGGCTCCAGGCGGGACTGCGCGCATTGCCCTGCGGCCCGGTCCTGCCGTCCGAATACACCACGCCCAGCGCCGGGCCGCCCTTGGCCGGCGTGCCCTTGATCAGATAACCCACGCTGCCATCCGGCAGATACTGCGGGTTGGTCTTCAGCCCCGGCCCGCTGGTCAGCAGCTTCTGCGCGCCACTGGCCACGTCCACCTCCACGATCTGCGAGGTGGAGTTCAGCGCGGCGATGCCGGCGCCGTGCATGCGCGCGGCGAAGGTCTGGCGGATCGGCAGGGTGTAGGCCACCAGCTTGCTGCCATCGGCCGACCATTTCGGCGCCCCGAAGGCATTGCCCTCGGCGGAGGTGGTCAGGCGCTTCATGCCGCTGCCATCGCGCTTCATGATGTACAGGCTGGTCGGGTGCGAGTGGCCGGCTCCGGCGCCGGTCTCGGCGCCCTGCCACTTCTCGCCATGGTCCGAGCTGAACGCGATCCACTGGCCATCGGGCGACCAGGACGGGCGGAAGTAGCCGTTCATGGTCTCGTGCGGCTCGACCTTGCCGTCGCCGGTGAGGTTGCGCGCGCGGTGCGTCTTCAGGTCCAGCACCCAGATGTTGGCCGTGTGTGCCCCACCCTGGGTGGATACATAGGCCAGCGAGTTGCCGTCCGGCGAAAGCACGCCGGCGTCTTCCATGCTGGTGTCCGTGGTCAGCCGCTCCAGGCCGCTGCCGTCCGGATGCACGCGCCAGATGTCGGCCTGCCCGCCGCCTTGCGGATCGCGCTCGGAGGTGAACACGATCCACTTGCCGTCGGGCGAGAAGCTGGCGTCATAGTCCTCGCCGGTGGAGGCAGGCAGCAGGCGATGCTCGCCGCTGCCATCGGCATTGGCCACGTACAGCCACATCTGCGAAGGCCCGATGCGGTTCATCAGCATCACCTGTTTCGCCGCCACTGCCTGCGCGCCCAGCAGGGCCGCCCCCAACACCAGCGCCGCCGTCATTACCTTGCGCATGACTCATTCCTCCTGTGGATCGTTTGCCCGCGCGAGCTCAGAGCAGCTCGGGCAGCAGTTTCTGGACGTGCAGGCGGTAGATACCCGCCAGTTCCGCGGCGCTGAACACGCCGCCCGCATCCAGCGCCCGCACGTGTTCCAGCGGCGTGCGGAATGGATAGTCGGTGCCGAACACGATGTGCTCCACCGGCACGACGCTGCGCAGCGCGCGCGTGGCCACCGGGTTCGCGGACTGCGCGATGTCGTAGAAGAAGCGCCCGGCCGTGGCGCGGAAGCCGTCGGGCGCGGCGGCCTTGGCCTGCGGGCTGCGGTCGGCGCCGTCGAAGCGTTCGATCAGGAACGGCATGGTGCCGCCGGAGTGGCTCCAGATCATGCGCACGTTGGGGTAGCGATGCGCGCTGCCGCGGTACACGTAGCTGGCGATGGCCCGCGTGGTGTCCGTGCCGTATTCAATGACGGTGTCGGCCACTTCGGGAATCAGCCGCGTGCAGCAGCTGGCCGTGTTGGGATGCACGTAGGCGATGGCCTTGCGGCGCTCCAGCTCGGCGAACACCGGGTCGAAGCGCGCATCGCCCAGCCACTGGGCGCCATAGCTGGTGAACAGGCCCACGCCCTGCGCGTGCAGGGTGTCGAAGCCGTACTCGATCTCGCGCAGCGCATTGTCGATGTCGTCCATCGGCACGCAGGTGAAGAAACCCAGCTTGCCGTGGTTGTCCGCCACCAGCTTCGCCGCGTACTCGTTGGTGTCGCGCGCCAGCTTCACGGCCTGCGCGCCGGTCGCGGGAATGCCCGGTGTGGTGATCGACAGCAGCGAGCGCGTCACGCCGGCCATCTGCATCTGTTCCAGATGCGCGGCCAGGCTCCAGCCGGCCATCGGTCCGGGGGTCAGCGGCCGCAGGGCCGGCGACTGGAAGTGCGCGTGCACGTCGACGATGGACCTGCCGTCCGCGCCGGCGGCAAAGGCACGCCGCGAGATGGCCGCCACCGCCGCCATCCCGGCGACGAATTTCCGGCGTGAAGCCATGGTGCGAATCTGCATGTCTGCTCCTCCCCTTTCCAGATCGTTCACGCCGCGCGCGCCTGCTGGCCCGGATAGCGCGGCAACAACAGGAACACGGCGCAGCTGGCGACCAGTCCCACCGCGCTGACCACCAGCGCCGCGGTGTAATTGCCGGTGGCATCGTGCACCGCGCCGACCCACAGCGGGCCGAGCCCGGAGGCGAACACGAAGGCACCGTACAACCAGCCGTAGATCTTTCCGAACTGCGCCAGCCCGAAGTAGCGCGCCACCAGGAAGCCCATCAGGTCCAGTTCGGCGCCCAGCGCCAGCCCCATCGCCACGGCCATCAGCGAGGCGGCCGCCACGCCCTCGAACAGGAACGCGGCACTGCCGGCCGCCGCAATCAGGCAGATCGCGATGGCCACGTATGGCGCGAACAGCCGGTCCAGCAGCACCCCGACGATGAGCCGGCTGGCGATCACCGCCAGGCCGATGCGGCCCGCGACGATACCGGCGGCGACGGGACTGAGCCCGTTGTCGCCCAGCATGGGCACGAAGTGCGGCAGCAGGCCCGTGAACGCCAGCGACATGGCGGCAAAAGAACCCGCCAGCAACCAGAACACCCCGGAGCGCAGCCACGTCGCCGGCTGCGCGGCCGCTGCCGTGACGGCCGGCGCCGCCGCGGCGGGCTTCAGGCGCGGCAGGATCAGCGCGGTGGCCAGCGCACCGGCCAGCGGAATCGCCGCCAGCAGGAAATACCCGCCACGCCAGCCATATGCCTCGATGACGCGCCCCAGCACCGGCGGTACCAGCGCACCGGACAGGCCGATGCCCATCATGGTGATGCCCAGTGCCACGCCGCGGCGCTCATGAAAGGCCGCGCCGATGATCTTGGTGTAGGCAATCGGACCAGACGCGGCGGCGGCGAAACCCAGCAGCGTCTGGATCACGAAGTAACTCTCCACCGACACGACCAGCTTGCCCAGCGCGGCGAATCCGGCCGACAGCAGCAGCTGGCCGAGGATCGAGGGCCACTTCGCGCCGTAGCGATCCACCGTCCAGCCCACCAGCGGATTGGCCGCGGCGATCGCCATGGTGGCCAGCAGCACGCCGAGGCCGAACTGCACGCGCGTGAGGCCGAAGTCATGGCTCAGGCCCGCGACGAACTGGCCGTTCGTGTACAGCAGCAGTGCCGAGATGCCGGTGAAGCTGCCGATGACCGCGCCCGCCAGGCTGCGCGCCTGATAGCCCCTGCCGCCGCCGCCGTGGCTGTTGTTATTGTCGCCTGGTGTCCCCACGCCTTTGATCTCGTGCCGCTTCCCCCGGCCGTATTATTCCCACAAGCGGGAAATATTGATACCTGCCGCCGCAAAACAGCGTGCGCATGCCGCAGCGGGTTGCAGCGGCAAGGGGGTCCGCCAGCCGGTACCGCAACCATGGGGGGAAGGCCAGTTGCTGGGCACCGACTGGCGGACCGTCAAGCGTTTGCCGCGGATACCGCAGTACCGCTAGCGGCCCTTCAGGCGCGCGTACTCGGCCACGGCCTGCCGTGTGGCTTCGCGATCCGTACCGGTATCGATCGTTCCTCCCAGCTCCGAGTACAGGCGCGCCATGTTGTTGGCGACCCGGTCCGGGTCCGTCCAGGTCGCGTACTTGCCCAGGTCCAGTTCCGCCGCGGCGCGACCGGCGCTGATGCCGGCGTCGAAGGCGCGCCGGCCCGCGCGCAGCAGCAACGCGAGGTAGTCGCGCATGTCCTGCAGGTCCTGTTTGCCGCCGACCGGGCCGTGGCCGGGCACGTACACTTCCAGTCCCGGATCGTTGATCAGCTGCATCGCAGACCTTGATCCAGTCCTGGATGTACCCCGACCCGTTCAACGGCGTGACGCCGAAGAAGCCGATGTCGCCCAGGAACACCACGCGCTCGGCGCGCAGCAGGATCAACGCGTCGCCGGCGGTGTGCGCGCGTCCCGGCCAGTGCAGGTCCACCCGCGTGTCGCCGTAGTACAGGGCCATCTGCTCGTGGAACGTGACGGTCGGCAGGATCACCCGATTGACGTCATCCGGACGACCCCAGGCGGGATTGGTCTTCCAGTACGCCGGCGTGGGCGGCGTGCCCATCTTCACCATCTGGGCGCGCGTTTCTTCCTGAGAGATGATCTCGATGCCCGCCGGGAACTGGGGGAGCCCGACGGTGTGGTCGGGATGTTGGTGCGTGATCACCACGCGGTCGATCGGCTTGCCCAGCGTACTGGCGGCATGCGATGAAATTGCGCGCGTGCTGCGGCCCGCCACCGGCGTCGATGGCCAGCAGGCTGCGCGGCCCGACCACGATGCCGAAATTGGATACCGAGAAGTTGCTCTGCCCCGGCGCTTCGCGTTGCAGGAACGCGTAGGCGCTGGCGGAGAGCTTCTTCAGCTCCGAATGGATCACCGTTGCCACCTGCGGCATCGCCGGCCGGCCCGCCCCGGGGTGCGTCCGCGGCGGCAGCGCTGGTGCCGCGCAGCCCGGCGGCGCCGAGCGCTGCCGCGGCCATCGTCTGCATCATCCCGCGCCGGCTCATTCCGTGGTCGGTCAGCTTGTCTTGCATGGCGGCTCTCCCTGATTCGTGCGATGGCGCGTCGTTCATCCGTGCCGGCGCTCGCCCGCGTGTTCCAGGGCGATGCCGCGCGTCTCCGGCAGCAGGAACCAGGTGCAGGCGATGCTGATGACGGTGAACACCAGTGGATAGATCAGACCGGCGTAAATGTCGCCGCGCGCGGCGACCAGCGCGAACGCCGAGACCGGCAGCAGGCCGCCGACCCAGCCGACGCCCACGTTGTAAGGCACCGACAGCGCCGTATAACGCACGCGCGTGGGGAACAGTTCGACCAGTGCCGCGGCCTGCGGTCCGTACAGCGCTGCCGAAGCCAGCATCATCAGCAGCAGGATCATCAGGATCGGCCAGGGCCGCACGCCGGCAGGGTCGGCCGCCGGCGGATAGCCCGCCGCGGACAGCGCGGCGCGCATCTGCCCCACCACGCGCTGCTGTGCGGCGCGCTGCTGTGGCGGCGCGAGTGCGCCGTCCCAGCCCTCGATCGCCTGCTTGCCGATCTGCAGCCGTGCCACCGGACCCGCCCCAGCGGCGGACTGCGTGAACGGCACGCCGGCATCGGCCAGCGTGGTGCGCATGACATCGCAATCGGTCTGCAGTTTGCGGCGGCCCAGCGCATCGAATTGCAGATTGCACATGCCGGGCATGGCCTGGATGAGCACCGGCGCGGACGTGGCGGCGGCCTGCAGGCGCGGATTCGCGAAGTTCGTCAGCCCGTGGTAGGCCGGAATCCAGCTGGCCGCGGACAGCACCATGCCCAGCAGCATGACCGGCTTGCGGCCCCACCGATCCGACAACCAGCCGAAGAACACGTAGCCGCCCGCGGACAGCACCACCGCCGCCACCACCAGCTCGTTGACCAGCCGCGAGTCGACTTTGAGCACGCGCTCCAGGAAGAACTGCGCGTAGAAGTGCGCGGTGTACCAGACCGCGCCCTGTGCCAGCAGGATGCTGAACAGCGCCAGCAGCAGGCGTCGCAGGTTGGCGCCGCGGAAAGCTTCCGAAACCGGCGCGGCCGACAGGCGCTTCTCGGCCTTCATCTGCTGGAACAGCGGACTCTCGGCCAGCCGCAGGCGGATCCACAGCGACACCACCAGCAGCAGCGACGACACCAGGAACGGAATGCGCCAGCCCCAGGCCTGGAAGGCCGCTTCGCCCAGTACGACGCGGGTGAGCAGCACGATGCCCAGCGCCAGGATCAGGCCGACCGACGCGGTGGTCTGGATCCAGCCGGTCAGCTCACCACGCCGATTGGCCGCCACATGCTCGGCCACGTACACGGCCGCGCCGCCGTACTCGCCGCCCACCGCGAAGCCCTGCAGCATGCGCACCACGACCAGCAGGATCGGCGCCGCGACACCGATGGTCGCCACGCCCGGCAACAGCCCCAGCGCCATGGTGGAGATGCCCATCAGCAGGATGGTCTGGACGAAGGCGTGCTTGCGGCCGAAGCGATCGCCGATGTGGCCGAAGAACAGCGCCCCGAACGGGCGCACGATGAAGCCGGCCGCGAAGGCGCCCAGCGTGAACAGGAAGCCCGCGCTCTGGCTGCCGCTGGTGAAGCGCGCCGAGATGATCGACGCCAGCGTGCCGAACACGAAGAAGTCGTACCACTCGAAGGCCGTGCCCACCGAGGAGGCGGCGACGATCGTGGCAAGCCCCGCGCCTCGAGCCGATTGCGTATGCACTCGGGCACCGGCCGCTCAGTGCTGCGTCTTGTCCGGATACAACGTGAGCTTGATGACCCGCCAGTTGTTCATGTCGGCCACGTACAGCGGTGTCCTCGCTCGGGCACGCGATCGCATGCGCCCAGTTGAACTGCCCCATCTGCCGCCCGGACTCGCCCAGGTAGCCCAGGATGTGCCCGTCCAGGGTCATCTTGTAGAGCCGGCCCGGCTCGACATCCACCACGTACAGGTACTGCGGCGTGGTCGGCGAGATGCACATCGCCCACGGTTCGGTCTCGTCCGGCCGGCGCGACGGATCGGCCGGCAGGTTGCCGAACACCGGATGGCGCGTCTTGTCGTACGGCACGTTCAGGAACAGGAACTTCTCGAAATGCCCGTCCCGGTCGAACACCTGGATGCGCCGGTTACCGCGGTCGGCCACGTAGATGTTGCCGTTGCGATCGGCCTGCATGTTGTGCGGATTGTCGAAGCTGTAGGGGTTCTCGTCGGCGTGCGGCCCGCCCTTGCCGTACTTGCCCCAGGAGGTCACCCAGTTGCCGTACTTGTCGTACTTGGCGATGCGCGAATTGATGTAACCGTCGCTGACGAAGATGTTGTCGTCCTGGTCCCAGGTCACGTCGGTGGGACCACCCAGCCAGCCGTCGACGGGCCACCGCCTCGGACTGCCTGGGATGCTGCTGGAACGCGGAATCGAAGCCCTCCGGGCGGCGCCCCAGGTTCATCAGCACCTTGCCCTTCGGGTTGAACTCGATGACCGAGTTGGTGCCCTTGTCGACCACCCACAGGTTGTCGTGCCGGTCGAAGCGCGCCGAGTGCGAATAGCCGAGCGCATACACGCCGTGGCCGATCTCGCGCACGAAATGCCCGCTGCTGTCGAACTGCATGATCTCGGTGGTGGCGTTGCCATACAGCGGCCCGGTGGTGGCCGAGCCGGGATGATTGAGGATCACCACGTCGCCCCTGGAATTGACGGTGACGCCGAGCACTTCGCCGAGGTTCTGTCCCTGCGGCAGCTTGATGAAATCCTCCGCCTTGAACTTCAGCGGCTGCGCGGCGTGGTTGTCGACGGCTTGCGTGCCGGGAGTCTGGCCGCGCGAGGCCAGCGGCAGCGCCGCCAGCGCGCACAGCGCCAACGTCAACCTCGACGCTGGCTTCATCGCGAGCCTCCCATGCGGTATGCGACCTGCACGCCGATCTGCCGTGGCGTGGGCG
The DNA here is from genome assembly GCA_963812195.1 of uncultured Gammaproteobacteria bacterium. GTDB lineage: Bacteria > Pseudomonadota > Gammaproteobacteria > Steroidobacterales > Steroidobacteraceae > ZC4RG30. Next base: position 20,898 of record CAWEUI010000013.1, on the reverse strand, counting down.
CCGCCACCGTCGCGCCGTAGGCATAGCTGTTGTAGCTGGTGCAGTCGGCGTTGGTGCACTGGGACCTGCCGCCGGTGCGCGGACCCGTGTCCTCGTCCGTCAGATTCAGCGCGAACACATTCACGTCGAATCCATGGCGCTCGAAGCCGATGCGCAGGTTGATGTTCTTCTGGGCCGGCACGTCGCTCGAGTCCGGTGAGTACGCGCCGCTGCTGCGCGCCACCGTCGAGTATCCGGCCGACCAGCGGTAGTCCACACGCGCATAGCCGCCGGTGAGCGTGCCGATGGAGAAGTCGTAGCGGGCGCCCATGTCCAGTGTCCAGGCGGGCTGCGCGAACGTCTGCCCGTCCTCCGCAATGACCAGGTCGCCGGCGCGCGTGCCCGGCCCGCCGGGGATCACCATCGACGAGGTGTACTTGGCCTTGGTGTGGCTCACCGCGGCGTTGATGGTCAGCGGCCGCACCGGACGGATCTCGCCTTCCAGCTCGACACCGCGGCTGCGCGCCTTCGGCACATTGAACACGGCGCCGTCACCCAGGAACAGGAACGTCTGGACCTTCTTCCACTCCAGGTCGTAGACGGCCGCGTTGATCTGTGCGCGGCCATCCCACAGGCGGAACTTGCCGCCCAGTTCGTAGCTCCACACCTGGTCCGAATCGTAGGTCCTGGGCAGCACGCTCGTCGTCAGATCGTATTGCGCCAGCAGGCCGGCCGCGGCGGAGGTGAGCACCTGGTTCACGCCGCCGGCACGGAATCCCTTCGCCGCCGTGGCGTACAGCAGATCGTCGGGCGTGAAGAAGTACTGCAGCGAGACCTTCGGCGTCACCGGAGTTTCCGCGATCTTGCCGGTGACCTCGGCCTGGGAGGCGGAACTGGCACCGGCGTTCGGACCGTAGTTGGACTGCACGAAGGAGGTCGTGACATAGGTGACGCGCACCCCGGCGCTGGCGCGCCACTTGTCGGTCAGTCGCGCGGTGATGTCGCCGAACGCGGCCGTCTCCACGTCCTGGTCGAACTCGTAGATGTTGGAGAAGAAGCCCTGGTACGGCACGCCGTAACGCTGTTCGATGCTCAGCCCGGACAACTGCAGGAACGCGTCGTTGCTGGTCTCGGCATACTGGCGCACCGTGGCGCGCGTGTTGGCGAAGTACGCGCCAACGACGTAGCTGACCCGCTGGTCCGCCGAGGAAGCCAGCCGCAGCTCCTGCGAGGCGGCGTTGCGCCGGTTGTTGGTGTTGGTCTCGATCAGTGCGCCCAGGCCCAGGCCATTGGGCACCGAAGTGACGTTCGGATTGAATCCCGAGCCGGTCGGCACGGCAATGGTCGGTGCGCCGGGCGTGACGATCTGCGCGGTGCCCGGATACACGAACAGGGTCGCGGGAAAGTTCTGCGGGCTCTGGCCGACGCTGGTGTCGTGGGTAAACGAGCTGACGTAGGTCAGGTGCAGGTTGTTGTTGATGTCCCACTGGAAATCGGCGCTGGCGATGTCCACATCGGTGCGGGTGGGCGTCTGGCCCAGCGCCAGCGACTGGAAGCGCTTCAGGTCGAACGGTCCGACCGTGTAACCCGGCGCCACGTACGCACCGGTGTTGGCGTTGCAACCCGGATTGGGGGGCAGCACGGCCGGCGGCACCAGGAATGCACGCGCCGCGACCGGAATACTCAGAATGTAGGGGACGTTGAAGCACAGGGGCGCCACCACCAGCTGCCCCGGCTCGGGCAGGTTGTAGGAGTTGCCCAGGTTGTCCGTCTGGTCGCGGGACGCCTGGTACGAAACCGTCAGCCGGGTGTTGTTCGTGGGCGCCCAGGCCAGTGCGAGCCGCCCGCTCTGCACCTTGCCGCTGTTGGCGTTCTCGTCGTAGACGTGCAGGTCGCGGTAGTCGGTCAGATCGATGTAGCCGCCCGTCTTGCGCCGGAACACGCTGGCACGGAAGCCGAGCTTGTCCGGAATGATGGGCCCACCGAATGCAATGCCGGCCTCATAGCCCGGATCGCCGCCCTTGGTGGAGATCCACTGCGCGCGCCCGTAGGCGGAGTAGTCCGTGAGGCTCGGCGCCGTCTGGATGTAGCGGATCGTGCCGCCCTCCGAACCGCCGCCGAACAAGGTGCCCTGCGGACCACGCAGCACCTCGACACGTGCCAGATCGAACAACGGCGGCACCGGCGTGCCGTTCTGCGAGGCGAAGCCGCCCGCGGCGCGCTTCTGCAGCGATGTTTCATCCAGATAGAAGCCGGTGGTGGCGGCGGTGCCGCTCTGCTGGCGAATGCCGCGGATCGCCACCGTGGCGTTGCCGGATGCCTCCTGGGACAGGCGCATTCCCGGCACGATCTTCTGCAGGTCCGCGATCGTCTGAATGGCCTGCTGGTCCAGATCCTGCTGGGTTTCAGCGGTCACGGCCAGCGGCACGCGATTGGCCGTGTCCTGCTGGCGCGTGGCCGTGACGACGATCTCGGCCAGCGAGTCGTCGTTGGAGTTCGCGGCAGCCGCAAGTGAAAGCCCCGGCAACGCCAATGCCGCGAATCCGGCCGCCAAGCGAACGCAAGACTGGAATGAATGCACTATGCCCTCCCCTTGCGCACCGCGGTGCGCAATCGATCTTCTTCTGAATTGAGACCCGACCCGTTCGAATTCCGGAGGAATCGTCCGCCAATCGGCGTTAATTCCTTCTTGTGGGAAATTTATAGCACTATTTCCCAGCAATGAGAATAAGAATTCCCAGCGGTAGGATTTGCTGACTAGTCAGGTTGCCGGGACTATTGGCGCGTAACTAGAACCGCCCGCTGGCACCGCCGCCACCGAAGCTGCCGCCCTGTCCCTGAAATCCTTCCGGCGCGGCGGGCACCTGACCCAGATGCGCCGCGCCGGCAAGTTGCATGAGTTCGAGGCCGGCCGGCTCATCGCCCAGCGCCTGCGAAGTGATACCCGCGTTGCGATGCCGCAGGTGCCGCTCCAGCACGAAGGCCACCACCAGCACCACCGCACCGTCGGCGATGAGCTGCCAGTGCATGGGCCAGGCCAGCAGTTCGTTCAGCGCAAAGCCGCTGCAGACCACACCGCCCAGCGCGGCAATCAACGGCGCATGCGCGCGCCGCCGCGCACCGAGCCACCAGTGCACGGCAAGGATCAGCACGGCCAGCAGCAGCGAAGCCCAATGCCACAGCTCTGCCCTCGCGCCAGCCGAAGGCCGTGAACCAGCCGAAGCACAGCAGCGGCATCACCACGATGAGCCCGTCGCACATGTCATCGTGCGCGGGGCGGCGCCAGATGCGGCCACCGGCCAGCAACGCCAGCACCGCCACCACGCCGCAGAAGATGGCCGCGGCCAGCGCATGGTCGCTGCCGCGGAAGAGGTTGTCGCCGGACAGCGCGATGGCCAGCGAATACCCGGCCATGGCCAGCGTGGTGAATATCGGATTCAACAGCCGCCACCCGACCAGCAACACCGCGCTGGCAATCAGCGCGATGCCGAGCCCGATGTTGTTGCCATGGCTCCACAGCAGCAACTGCACGACGATGCCGGTCGCGCCGCACAGGTAGATGGCCTCCTCGATGCCGGAGCGATACACGCGGCGCGTCGCCACCAGCCATTCGGCCGCTATCACCAGCAACAAGCCACCGATCAGCAACGGCGACGGAAACAGCGCCAGCGTGCCGCCCAGCAGGCTGGTGGCCAGCAGCCCGAGCAGGAAGCCGAGCACGCGGCCGAGCGCGCTGGTGGTCTTCCAGTTGCCGCCGTGGCCGGTGCGTTCCGCCGCCGCGCGCAGCGCGGCATGGCGGGCCGCCAGTGCCAGCCAGCGCTCCTCGGCAACCGTGGGACGGGCGATGATCACGCGGTGGATTCCTTCAGCCTGGCGCGCAGGCGCAGCAGCAGCACGATGGCGCCGATCACGGTGAGCAGGCCGAGCCCGGAAGCCGCCACATAACTGCCCAGCAGCAGCGCCTCCAGCCACACCAGCCCCACGGTGCCGTAGCCCACCGCATAGAGCACGTAGCTTTCGCGACGCTCGGCCAGGCCCATGCGCGCCACGAACCACACCAGCACCACCAGCAACGGCACCCCATACCAGCGCGTGTCCGGGTCCGCGAACAGCGCCAGCGTGCCCCAGAAGGCGAAGTTCACCGCGAACTGGCTGTACACCTCATGAAAGCCGCCGCCGCCCTCGCCGGGCTCGCGCACATGCAGGCGGCTGCCGCACCAGAACAACACGGCGCAGGTCAGCGCACGCGAACCGGCGCCCAGCACCGGATACAGGGGATCGAACAGCGAGCCCAGACGCGTCTGCACGCCGACCCAGCCGGCAAAGGCCGTCAACGCCACCGACAGCACGAGGCGCGACCCGAAGAAGTAGGCGCTGCCCAGATGCCACAGCGCCAGCCACAACAGGTGGCGCGACCAGGCCATGCCGAACAGATGAAACTGATATTCCGCGTAGCCCACCGCGGCGCTGAACAACAGCGCGCCAAGCAGCAGCAGGTAGTCCTCGCCCAGCGAGCGCTCGCGCCCGGCGCGGCGCACATGCAGTGCCCACGCGTAGCACAACGCCGCAGCGAGCAGAATTGCGCCGAGCAGCGCCAGCGGGCCGATGCGATCCAGGTTGGCCTTGACCAGCAGGCCGACGCCGGCGATCAGCGTGGCCACGCCCGCGTACAAGGCAACCAGCAGTTCGCGACGCACGGAGAAGATTTCGCGCCGCTCCAGGTGCAGTGCCTGTGCGCGCGCCGGCTCGAGCGCTGCACCTTCCGGCAGCGAGCGCAGTTCGACACTGAGATCGAGCATCCGCGGCGCCGCGCGTCAGGGCTTCACAGGCTTGCGGAACTTCAGCGTCATCCGATCGGATTCACCGATGGCTTCGTACTTGGCCCGGTCGTCGCCGGCCTTCACCTGCGCATCCGGCGGCAGGTTCCACACGCCGTTCGGATGGTCATGGTCGTCCTTCGCGTTGCGATTGACCGCGGAGCGGCCGACGAACTCGAAGCCGGCACCCCGCGCGAGCGCGATGACGCGCTCTTCGGAGACATAGCCGTACTGCGCGTTCGGATCCTCGGTTTTCACATCCGGCCAGCGGTGATCGACCACGCCCAGGATGCCGCCGGGTTTCAGCGCGGTGTAGAACGCGCCGAACATCTGCGGCGCATCGAGCTTGTAGCGGGCATTGACCCAGTTGTGCACGTTGCGGAACGTGACCACCATGTCCGCCGTGCCGGGCGGCGCAATGGCCAGCTCATCCGGCGTCCACAGCGCGGTGAACTGCACCTTGCCGAACACGTCCGGGTACTGCTTCGCCTTCGCCAGCAGGCCGGCATCTTCCTTGTGCTGGTAGTCGGCGATGGCATGCGGCCCGTACTGCGCGGCATACAGCCTGCCTTGATCCTTCAGTACCGGCGCCAGCACTTCGGTGTACCAGCCCGGGCCGGGCCAGATCTCCACCACGGTCATGTCGGAGCGCAGGCCGAAGAAGGCCAGCGTCTGCTTCGGATGCCGGTACTGGTCGCGCGCCTTGTTCTGTGGGCTGCGGTGCGAGCCGGCCAGCGCGGCGTCGATGGCTCTGGAAGTGGCGACATCCAGGCTCTGCGCGGATATCTCCGGTGTCCATAAAGAAGAGCACACCAGCAGCGCCGTGAGCGCATTGCGACCCAGCACCATGAGCATCCTGTTCATGCGGCCTCCCGAATGCCTGTCGCGGCCTTATGCCCTATCGCAGCATCGCTGTCCAGACGGGCTATGAGTCAGGGGCAGGGATTGGGATGGTCGCGGTGCACGGCGTTGATGTCGCGCAGCACCGCCTCGTCCAGATGCACGTCGCCGCTGGCCAGGTTCTCGCGCAGCTGCGCCATCGTGGTCGCGCCGATGAGCGTGCTGGTCATGAAGCGCTGCTGGCGGGCGAACGCCAACGCCATCTGCGTCAGGGTCAGGCCATGGCGGCGCGCCACTTGCGCGTACGCTGCCACGGCCGGTTCGACGTATTCGTTGGTGTAGCGCCCGAAGCGCGCCCAGCGCACCACGCGGGACTCGGGCGGCCGTGCGCCGTTCAGGAACTTGCCGGACAGCACGCCGAACGCCAGCGGCGAGTAGCCCAGCAACGCCACGTCTTCGCGGATCGCCAGCTCCGCCAGGCCGACTTCGAAGGTGCGATTGAGCAGGTTGTACGGATTCTGGATGGAGGCGATGCGCGCCTGCCCCAGCTGCTCGGCCACCTGCAGGAAGCGATGTACGCCCCAGGGCGTTTCGTTCGAAACACCGATGTGGCGCACCTTGCCCGAGCGGACCAGTTCGTCCAGCGCGGCCAGCGTTTCCTCGATGGTCACCGCCTGGGCGGCGGCCGGCTCCTCGACGTGTTCATAGCCCAGGCGGCCGAAGTGATTGGTCGGCCGGCTCGGCCAGTGCAGCTGGTAGAGGTCGATGTAGTCGGTCTGCAGCCGCTCGAGGCTGGCTTCCACCGCCGCGATGATGTTGGCGCGATCGTGGCGGTTGTCGCCGCCGCGCACCCACGACACGCCCAGCACCTTGCCGGGACCGGCGATCTTGGTGGCCAGCACCACCTGGTCGCGCTTGCCACTCTTCTTTATCCAGGTGCCGACGATGCGTTCGGTGGCGCCGTAGGTCTCGGAGCGTGGCGGCACCGAGTACATCTCGGCCGTGTCGATGAGGTTCACCCCCTGCTCCAGGGCGTAGTCGATCTGCGCGTGGCCGTCGGCTTCGCTGTTCTGCTCGCCGAAAGTCATGGTGCCGAGACCGATCGCGCTGACATTGATGCCGGTGCGGCCGAGTTGCCGGTAATCCATCGAGACTGATCCCTGATTCGCTTTGTATTGGCGGCCGTTCCCACCCCGGGGCCGCGCCTTAGGAGGAATCCTACGACATGCCTCGCCGCGCGCCGACTGTTTCGATCCTGTACCGCGCGAGGATGAGGTTCCCCACCCACAGGAGCACGAGCCATGGAAAACACCACCGAAACCCTGAAGACGCTGGAACACAAGTTCTGGAAATCACTGGCAATTCAGGACGCCGATGCCGCGCTGGAACTGCTCGAGGAGCCGGCACTGATGATCAGCGCCAGCGGCTCACGCAAGTTCGATCGGGCCGCCTATCGAAAGCTGCTCAAGAACGGCGAGATGCAGCTGAAGTCCTTCGAGCTCGGCAACATCGACGTGCTGCTGCCCAGCGAGACCACCGCCATCCTCTCCTACGACGTGAAGCAGGTGGTCACGCATCGTGGCAAGCCCGCCGGCGGCGAACAACGCATGCACGACACCTCGACGTGGGTGCGCACCGGCGGCAACTGGAAGTGCGTGGCGCATACCGAGACGCTGGCGCAGTAGGCCGCGCCCCCGCGAACCGCTCCGCGCCGGAAGATGCTCTTCAGGCGCGGAGTATCTTGTCCAGCGCCTTGCCCCGGGCCAGCTCATCGATGAGCTTGTCGAGCTGGCGGATCTTGCGCATCAGCGGGTCCGCCACCTCTTCCACGCGCACACCGCATACGACGCCCTTGATCAGCGAGCGCTTCGGGTTCAGCGCCGGCGCGTTGGCGAAGAATTGCTCGACTGTGCTGTCCTGCTTGAGCTGCTTTTGCAGCCCGGCCTGGGTGTAGCCGGTCAGCCAGCGGATGATCTGGTCGACTTCATCCTGCGTGCGGCCCTTGCGCACGGCCTTGTTGACCAGCGCGGGATAGACCCGTGAGAACGCCATCTGGAAGATCCTGTGCATCGGCTGATTATCGCCGAAAGGTGGCGCCTGGACTGGCGCTGCGCCAGCGTGATGCCGACCGTGCCCCGGGGAACACGGCAAAAGAAAATGGCGGGACCCTTGCGGATCCCGCCATTCCTGCTCGAGCACTTTTACGTGTGGATCAAGGTCATCCGCACGGCAACTGCATCGGAGCGTCCATCGCTGGACACGGTCGCACGCGTAGCATTCAGCTTGCGCGCATACCTCGTTGAGACGCGACCGAACCAACGTATGAGATAGACATTGGATCACCTCCTTTCAGTTGCCGTGGGCTTCAAACCGGCACCCGCCGCCCACCTGAGCCTGGCGCCACATGAGTCTGGGGCAAATATGCCGCAGAATTGCGCGCCGGGGAAGAGCTCCGGCACACGCTTTTTGCCGCCGCGAACCGGGGTAACCGGATTGCAATACCATTGCCGTAATGGCTGACCGCGACCCCGATGACCGCCACCGCATCGACAAGTGGCTGTGGCATGTGCGCTTCTTCAAGACGCGCTCGCTGGCCGCCGATGCCGTCGCCGGCGGCAAGGTGAAGATCGACGGCGAGCGGGTGAAACCCGCGCGCGAGGTGCGCGTGGGCCAGCAGGTGAGCATCACGCTGGCCGACCGGGCCATCGAGGTGCAGGTGCTGGCCCTGCCAGCGCGGCGCGGACCGGCAACGCAGGCGCAGGCCTGCTATGCGGAGACACCAGCCAGCGCCGAACGTGGCGCGCACCATCGCGAACAGCGCCGCCTGGCGGCAATGGCCCGACCGCGGCCGGACCATCGGCCGGACAAGCGCGAGCGGCGCCAGCTCGAACGGCTGCGGCGCGGTCAGCAGGAGCAATAGCGCCCGCGCCTAATCCAGCGGCCAGGGCGCGTGCGGCGACAACCGTGTGGCGCGCGCCCGCGGCTTCTTGCCGGAGCGTTCGTCGATACCGCGCCACCACGGTTCGATGCGGCGCTGGTGCATGGGCTCGAACGGCTCGCCGAGCCGTGGCAGCCGCAACGCCGCGCCGGCATCCGGCGCCAGCCGCAGCAGTGTCTCGGCCGGTTCGTCCCAGGCATGCAGGGCGAGGTTGAACGTGGCCCAGTGGATGGGCAGCAACGGCCCGCCGCCCAGCAAGGCATGGGCGGCCAGCGCATTGCGCGGCCCGAGATGAATGTTGCCCCACGCCGGATGGAACGCACCGATCTCCAGCATCACCAGATCGAACGGGCCGAGGCGCTCGCGGATTTCGCGGTATTCGTCGGTCAGCCCGGTGTCGCCGCTGAAGAACACCCTGTGGTGCTCGGACTTGATCACGATCGACGACCACAGCGTGCGGTTGCGGTCCTTGAGCCGCGCCCCGAGAAGTGCTGCGACGGCGCCGCGGTGAACGACAACCCCGTGCCCGGCACGCGATGCACCTCCCACCAGTCCAGCTCGGTGATGCGCTCCGGCGCGATGCCCCACGCCTCCAGGTGCGCGCCCACGCCGAGCGAGGTGATGATGCGGCACCGCGAGCGGCGCAGCTCGCGCACGGTGCGTGTAGTCCAGGTGGTCGTAGTGATCGTGCGAGATCATCACCGCGTCCAGCGGCGGCAGCTCCGCAGACGCACCGGCACCGGCTGGAAGCGCTTGGGCCCATGCAGCGCGACGGCGAGGCGCGCTGGCCCCACACCGGATCGGTCAGCACGCGCCAGCCGTCGATCTCCATCAGCACGGTGGAATGCCCCAGCCAGGTGGCGCGCAGCCCGCTGTGCGGCGGGTACATCCAGGTTTCCAGCGGGTTCAATGTCGGCAGCGGCGCCAGCGGCACGCGCCGTTCACCACCGCAGAGGAACTCGCTGAGCTTGGGCATGGGCACGGACGGATCGCCGCGCGAGGTGGTGAGCGTATTGCGAAACCGTTCGCCATCCCAGCGCGGTGACGCGGCGATGCGTTCCTGGCGGATCTCCATGGAGCGGGTCGGGCGGCGCATGCAGTGATAGTAGAGCCAGCGCGCCGCGCGCCGCGAATGTCTCCAGAAGCGGTCAGTGGCGGCGGTGCCCGCGCGGCTACGCGACGCTTGCCAGCGCGGACGGATGCTTTGCCGCCACCAGAATGAGGGTCTTCGCTGCACCGGAGGGTGATCGGCGACCCTGCTCCCACTCCTGCAACGTGCGCACGGACACACCCATGAGCCGGGCGAATTCGGACTGCGAGAGCCCGGAGCGCCTGCGGACGTCCGCGATCTGCGGCACTTTGGTCACGCGCCCGTGCTGCCCACGCTTGATCTCGCGAATGCCTTCAAGGATCTCCCGACCGACATTGCGTTTCGTCTTAGCCATCGATCTCCTCGCGAATCTGCCGTAGCACCGTGGCAGGTATGCTCTCTTTTGAATGTAGCATGGACAGGCTATACGTCAGAGCCGTATTCGGTCAAGTCAAGGATTCATGATGAGCCCCGAAATCTTCGACTCTCCGAGCAAGCCTCGTGATGCGACTAAGTGGTCTCTTCCACAGGAAATGTCGCCCCGATCATCTCCCGGTTGGCCGCCCCCGGCGGCACCATCGGGAACACCTTCTGCGCCGCGTCGATGCTGGCGTGGATCAGGCACGGGCCGGGCCGCGCCAGCGCTTCGGCCAGCGCGGTGCGCGGCTCGATGGCCGTGTCCAGATCCGTGGCGCCGATGCCCAGCGCGCGCGCCGCGACGATGAAGTCCGGCTTGGCGCGGAACTCGGAGGCGAACAGCCGCTTGCCGTAGAACAGCGTCTGCTGCTGATGCACCAGGCCCGAGCGCGGCGTTGTTCATCAGCACGATCTTCACGTTGACCTGCTCTTCGGCGGCGGTGACCAGCTCCTGGATGTTCATCAGGATGGAGCCGTCGCCGGTGAAGCACACCACCGTGCGATCGGGCGCGGCCAGCGCGGCGCCGATGGCCGCGGGCACGCCGAAGCCCATCGACCCCAGGCCGCCGGAGGTGAGCCACTGGCGCGGGCGCGTGAGCGGGTAGCCCTGCGCCACCCACATCTGGTGCTGGCCCACGTCGGTGGTGACGATGGCGTCCTCGCCCACGCAGGCCGCGACCGCCCGGATCAACCCGAAGTGCGCGCGCGGGTCATCGCGGCCGGGCAGCGGCTGCGGATGCGCGGCCTTCAGCGCATCGCACACGGGCGCGCCATGCGCGGCGCGCATCGTGCGGCACCAACGGCAGCAAGCGCGGCCAGCGCCTCGCCCACATCCGCGGTGATGCCCACATGCGCCGCCTTGATCTTGTCCAGCTCGGCCGGGTCGATATCGATGTGGATGATCTTCGCGCTCGCGGACAGAACGCCGCGACCTTGCCCGTGGCGCGGTCATCGAAGCGCGCGCCCACGGCGATCAGCAGATCGCACTCCTCCAGCGCCAGGTTCGCGCAGCGGCGCGCCGTGCTGGCCCAGCATGCCCAGCAAGAGCGGATGGTCCGCCGGCATCACGCCGAGCGCCATCAAGCGTCTGCACCGTCGGCAGCCCTGCCTGCTCGGCCAGCTGCACCGCGAGCCGCGCCGCGCCGCTGTGGACCACGCCGCCGCCGAGGTACAGCACCGGGCGTTCGGCGGCAGCGATCATCGCGGCCGCCTCACCGAGCGCATCTGGCATCGGCCGGCGTCGGCGGCGCGCGCCTGCCGGCTTCCGGCCACCCGGCCACTTCGATGCTGCGCGTCTGCACGTCCTTCGGGATGTCGATGAGCACCGGCCCGGGCCGGCCGGACATCGCGATGGCGAAGGCGCGCGGGATCACCTCGCAGCAGCTCCTCCGTGGTGTGCACCATGAAGTTGTGCTTGGTCACCGGCAGCGACATGCCGAAGATGTCCACCTCCTGAAAGGCGTCGGTGCCGATCTGACTCGTCGGCACCTGCCCGGTGATCGCCACCAGCGGAATCGAATCCAGCTTGGCGTCGGTGATCGCGGTGAGCAGATTGGTGGCGCTGGGGCCGGAGGAGGCCAGGCACACCGCCGGCCGTGCCGGTCACGCGCGCCATGCCCTGCGCGATGAAGCCCGCGCCCTGTTCGTGGCGCGCCAGCACATGGCGGATCAGCGCGCGACTGCCCGAGCGCATCGTAGATGGGCAGGATGGCGCCGCCCGGATAGCCGGTGACCAGGCGCACGCCCTGGCGTTCGAGCAGGCGCACCACGATCTGCGCACCGGAGAGAAGGGATGACATTGAGGCTCCTTCGGTTGTTGCCGACACCGACGGAGCCCTGAAACGAAAAAACCCCGCCGGTTGCGCCGGCGGGGTTTGGGGATTCAGCTTTTGCTCTGGCCTACCCGATCCGCGGCGCGCGTGTGACTACGCCTACCAGCAGTACGCGTGCCAGTACGACCACCGCTGCGGGGGCAGCGACGGGTGAGCTGAAGGCGTGTGCGGAGCGGATCATGCGGACGGGACACATCAGGTTTGGAGAGACAGGCTAGTTATGGCCGAGATCCGCGGGAAACGCAACCGGTGGACACCCGAAACCGGCAACGATCACCCTGTACCGCGAGCGAGCCGCCGCGGCGGCGGCACCTCCCCGGATTCTCCGCCCACCGCGGGATTCTCGTAGGCCAGCAGATCCCCCGGCTGACAATCCAGCGCCTCGCAAAGCTTCTCCAGCGTGTTGAAGCGGATGCCTTTCGCCCTGCCCGTTTTCAACACCGAGAGGTTCTGTGGCGTGATGCCGACGCGCTCGGCCAGTTCGTTCACCCGCATCTTGCGCCGCGCAAGCATCACATCGATATTGATCACGATCGGCATATGAATGGCTCCGTTCAGATCATCAGGTCCGCGTCGCGCCGCAGCTCGTCCGCATGTTCCTTCTCGTACAGACCGACATCCATGATCCATGAGGCGAGCAGCACCAACCCGGCGGCGGCGAAGGAGTTCAACGACTGCCCGATGGGACTAGCACCTGGCCGGGATCGATGGGCACAGGCCCGTCGGCCACACTGTTCGCCAAAGCCAGCGTGGCGGCGGGAAGCACCACGTGAGTACTGCCAACGCCAGCAACAACAGGCCGACGCGCCGCTACGCGCCGCACATTCTCGGTGGTGTAGATCGCACCGGTGGCCAGATTCCCGAACAGGCGATAGAGCTGGTACACGGCGGCAAGCCCGACGCCCATCACCGCGCCGTGGCCGACAACCCACCACAGCCGCGCCTGCAGCGGAGTGGCCACAGCAGCGAGCACGGCGAACGCACCGTCCGCAAGGCCCTTTGCTGCGGGGAGGTGCGATGAACGCAGTAACGATGAAGCAGGTGATGGCGCCGACCAATCCGAATCCTAACAACGCGCGCACACGGTTCGCGCGCTGCGGCTGAACGCGCGGATCTTGTGAATCCTGGATTGAACCTCTGGGTCGCGGGGGAGCGGGGAAGCTGAAGTGTTCATGGGGTGACTCCTGGCAGCGTGCCCGTGGCAGGGGCTGGTCAGCGATCCTAGGTCCCAAAAAAACGCTTTGCAATCATTTTTTATCGTTTTACGATACTTTCTGGCTGTATTGCGATACCAGTGTGGATGCCTGCCCGGCAGAGCCTGAGACTGACGGGAGGGGCGGGGCAATGCCCGAGGCATCGTAGACGGGCAGGAAGGCGCCGCCCGGATAGCCGGTGACCAGGCGCACGCCCTGGCGTTCGAGCAGGCGCACCACGATCTGCGCACCGGAGAGAAGGGATGACATTGAGGCTCCTTCGGTTGTTGCCGACACCGACGGAGGCCTGAAAGGAAAAACTCCGCCGGTTGCGCCGGCGGGGTTTGGGGATTCAGCTTTTGATTTGGCCTACCTGATCCGCGGCGCGCGTGTGACTACGCCTACCAGCGGTACGCGTACCGTACGACCAGCGCTGCGGGGGCAGCGAGGGGAGAGCCGAGGGCGTGGGCGGGGTGGGTCATGGCAGACAAGACAGCCTAGAATCGAGACAGTTGAGTGCTTATCACCGACATCGACTTGAAATGCAACTAACTAAACAAGATTCGACAGCCGGCGCGACCCACAGATACAGATAGTTCACGTTTGCCGAGTATCCAAATGTGAAGGCAACCAACCCACAACGGCTTGCTGACTGGTGTCATCCCAAAAGAAGTAGAGGCGGAAGCAGTGTCGCTGGTCCTTCGAATTGCCCCTCTTGAGATGCCTATCGAGCATCCGTCGCCGACCATCGAAACTAACTACATATGTGTCGCCTTGTTCTCCAGCTGTCTCCTTCGCAATTGTCCCACTTTCCTCTAGCCCCAGAGCGGCGAGACGCTCTTCATATGCTGCCTTGCGCTGCGCACCCGGGCTTCTCCTCATCGGAACGTAATCACGAAGCAGCAGCAAAGCCTCATAGAGAAATGAGGATGTTCGTAGAGGTGTCCCTTGACACCTTTTACGGCGCGATTTAGCACCTCAACGGTGCCAGACAAGTACTTCGCGCACCACATTTGGAACTCGCCCAGATCCGCCGGAACAATGACATCGTCTTCCCCGTGAAAGTCTCGGAGTCTAGTCTCCAGCGCCTCCATCCGAGACCTAAGGCTGTAATTTCGCGCCGCCTGCTGCTTGCTAGCCTCTCTTTCGGCCTCCAAATCCGCATCGGCCATCGCCAGTAGTTCATCGTATCTGGATCTTTGGCTCTCAATCCTGTTCAGTCAACTCCTGATTTTCCGCAAGGGCAAAGTTCAGAAGTTCCTTGTCTGATCCTCCAGCCTCTGCGTCGTCTCTGACGCCGCGACGACAGCTATTCTCCGGAGCTCAGCATGGGGCGGCATTCGATTCTCGCGATTTGGCACCGTTGTTGAATTCGCGAGCGACTTATCCACCAACAACCTGAAGTACGCATCTGCATCACCATCGTTCGTCGCCGTGATTCGGGCTGCGACTCCGAGCGGATGCCGGAACGGTTCGTCTCTCTCCGGATCGAAATGACGCAGGTAGGTTCTGACTTCTCGGCGGTAACACCAGAATTCCTTGCCCAAGACATCGGACAGGTGATAACTGCCGGGACCTGAAATAACGGCGACGTGTGCGGCTCCCAGCGTGAGGCGGTGCAAATCGTTCACTGGAACTACTGCGTCTGTGCGGATCTTCAGATCCTTCTGGCAGGGATACTACGATTACGTCCGCCAAGCGTTCTGCATTTGTCAGCAGACCGACGAGATCGTCGACTTCTGACTGCTTGTCGAACGAGCAGCGGCTCCTGCTTCTTCAAGAGCCGTCCGTCGAGTCGAGCACCACCTCTCTCTACAATACTTCTCACGAAGCCGCGATCGTTTTCTTTCGAATGCCGCTTCAACTCCTCTAGAAACACACGTAAGGCGCGATCCAAATAGCGTGTGACCCTCGCGCTTCTTCCCATTCCGATCTCAGTGACCCATGTACGTTGGGGCACAGCACGATCGGCATCGTCCACGGGTAGAGTCAAAGTATTGGACTGTCTAGTAGCAACAGCGCCTACGCGCTGCGCGCCCAACTCCTCAAGATCAAAGCTTCGCCCTGCCCGAAGCATCCGCCGGAAGAGGTCGACCGGCGCGGTCTCCCAACCACTTCAGACACGAGTCACGCGTTCGGCCAAATACGTCGCCTCCATTGCTTGGATCAATGGAGAGTCCCACTTGACTGATGACACGCACCTTCGACATCCGTTGACGGAGGTCGCCAACAAGCGGCGCCAAGGCCTCCGCCAGTGCATGTCCGCGCGCATCCTGGTTTCGCCCCGTTCATTGCTTGATTCCTCGGTCAGTCGACGCTCACCGTCATCTCGAAGGGTCTTTGATAAGACATCAAACCACCAACAACTGTGATCGTATTGGCACAATCCGGAGTGCTGAGCTGGACTCGCGCGATGTCGCGCTCCAAAAGTGGGTCTCGATATCTCGTCCGCGCTGTGGGTAATGCGGCATAGCCTCGGCAGGGGCGGACCTTGCAGATTCATCGCGTCGGAGAAGGTCTCTTGATCTTTGCCCTGAACAGCGTCCAGCAGTGCCGCCACCGAACCTTCCGGCGAAGGTTCCAACCTGCTTTATCCAGTCACGAATATTTATGCCGATCGCTCGACGTCCACCTGAGCAAGCCGCTGTGCATAATGACGTTTCTCGATCTCTCAATCACATCAAAGACAGCGCTTGCCCATTCGATAGACGGGATTCGCGGCGGCTTCGAAGTGCGCGAAGTTATTTCGCATGATGTTATAAATATGACCCATGTCCGTGTATGTTATGGTGCTGCACCACGGGGCGTGTGCCAACGAATCCTTTCCTCGCGCAATGGCCCATCAACTTTGCGTTTCATTTGTGCTGACGCAGCGATTTCCCACCAATTCTCGCCAATTTTCTCCAGCAGGACATTCGAGATGAATTTCCGAACAGAGTTTTCGAAGGCCGTGATTGCCATACAAACCATCGCCTATCGGGCGAGTGCCAGACACGAATTGCTCTATCCAACAGATTGATACCCAGCCCTTTCCCCCATGCCCTCTGACAATGCTCCGGCCATGTTTGGATGGATCCGCCCGGCCCTATCAAGCGGTTCCGCGAACATCGCGCGGAAGGCGAATTCGTACAACGCACCTGATTCGCTCATTTCAGCAGATGCTCTTTCAGGCTCTTGAAGAGCGCGTTGTACACAGCCGGGTCCCGATCAGCAGGAAGTATCAACTGACGGTTGCAGACCAACCCCCCGGCAGCCACCCCACTTCGGCGGAGCCGCAACGGATTCAGGAGTTGCCTCAACTTCGGTCTCCGTTACTTCTACGTCACCGGCCGTTCGGAATGCGTGCCCGTGGAGAAGCTCCGCATGTTGTGCTAAAGTCTTGAAAGTGGACGTCATCTTGTCGATAACAGCGGGGCTCGATTGACCCTGCGTGAGGGTCTTCAGCTTGTTCTTGACGTCAACTGCAGGGAGTTCATTGGCCTTCTTGTTTATTTGAAATAGATCTGCGTAGGCCTCACGCAGCTGTCTGCGATCACCTTCTTGGACTGCGACTGATCGAGATACTCGAAGTACCGTTTTGTTGGTACCCCTTCTGGCGTCAAGAATCCCAGAGACTTTAGAACACCAATCATTATTAGCCCATCATTGGCGCTCGGAAAGCCAAGTGACGCCAAGAATCGCGTGGAAAACTGTTTGGGCGCCTGCGCGTTCTGAATCGCAGTAAGAATCTTCGAGAGATTCTTAGTAGTTGTCGGAGGCCAGGAACTTACGCCCACTGCTGTCTCCCGTCCGGCTGGGTTGACCGATCATCCTTGCTTCAAGAGGGTGCTTAAGGTGCCTCGGGTTCCGGGTGCATTCTAAATGCTGCGTTAGGCGGGTCGCTAGACTTGCGCATTAACTTTCGGACTCGGCTGACAGTTCTCGTTCAAGTACCGTTCGTTGACTGTGCTTCTTGATCCATCAATTGGACTGTGCCTCGCAAAGCATGGGCTTCATGACACCTTTGAGCTCTGCAGCGCAAGGCAAGGGTGAGAAATCACTCACCCGCACTTCGAATCCCCGCAATTCAAGCACGTCATGCACCCATCCAGCTTCACCACCGCCGCAGTGCTGCACTTCCCGCACAACTGCGCCCCTTCCGGGAAGTGACTCTTGGAGAACGCATCCGTCTGCTTCGTCCGCTCCTCATACTCGGCCCGCTTGTCGGCCACCAGCTTCTTCTGGTGCTCGTCCAGCCCCGCCGGGCGCAGCAGCCCGATGAACTGCAGGTGCTTTTCGATCACATAGCCGAGCTCGGCGATGATGGAAGGCATGAAGCGCCCGCCCGGCTGCCAGTAGCCGCCGCGCGGGTCGAACACGGCCTTGAGCTCCTCGACCAGGAACGTGACGTCGCCGCCCTTGCGGAACACGGCCGAGATCATGCGCGTGAGCGCCACGATCCACTGGAAGTGGTCCAGGTTCTTGGAGTTGATGAACACCTCGAACGGGCGGCGCTGCTCGTGCTCGTTGCCCTCGTTGATCACGATGTCGTTGATCGTGACGTACATGGCGTGGTCGGACACCGGCGTCTTGATCTTGTAGGTGGAGCCGATCGAGCATCTCGGGACGCTGCATCTCCTCGGTCAAGCGCACGACCTTGGCGCTGCTCTTCACCGCCTTCAGGGCCGGCGCGCCGGCGGCGCCTTCCTCGACGGCCTTCTCTTCGGGCTTCTTCACCCGGTACTTGACGATCTTCTTGTCGATCTTCATGGCGTGCATCTCAATGGGTCTCTGACGAGTTCGTCTGGAACTTGCCGTAGTAGCCTTCCTTCAGCGCATCGAACAGGTTGGCGGCGGAGTGCTTCTCGCCGTCGTATTCGATCTCCTCGTCGCCGGCCACCTCGACCTCGCTGCCGTCCTCCAGCGTGAACACGTACTTGGTGTTCTTCAGGTCCTCTTCCTTCACCAGCACGCCCTGGAACGCCTCGGGGTTGAAGCGGAAGGTGGTGCAACCCTTCAGGCCCTTCTCGTGGGCGTAGAGGTAGATGTCCTTGAACTTCTCGTAGGGATAGTCCGTGGGCACGTTGGCGGTCTTGGAGATGGAGGAATCCACCCACACCTGCGCCGCGGCCTGGATGTCCACGTGCTGCTCGGGGGTCACGTCGTCCGCGGTGGTGAAGTACTCGGGCAGCTTCTTGGCCTCGTCGTCGGTGCTGGGCATGGCGTCGGGGTTGACGATCTCCCGGTACGCGAGCAGCTCGAACGAGAACACGTCCACCTTCTCCTTCGTCTTGCGCCCCTCGCGAATCACGTTACGGAAGTAGTGGTGCGCGAAGGACGGCTCGATGCCATTGCTTGCATTGTTGGCAAGCGACAGGGAGATGGTCCCCGTAGGCGCGATCGAGGTGTGGTGCGTGAAGCGCGCGCCGACCTCGGCCAGGTCGTTGACCAGCTCCGGCGCCACGGCGGCGACGCGCTGCATATACCGGCTGTAACGCGCATGCAGCACACGTCCCGGGATTCGGTCGCCGATCTTCCAGCCATCCGTCTTTCATCTCCGGCCGCTTGCGCAGCATCTCGGCGGTGACCTCGAACTCCTCGCTCATGATCGGCGCGGGGCCCTTCTCGCGCGCCAGGTCCAGGCCGGCCTGCCAGCCGGCCACGGCCATCTCGCGCGACACGTCCTCGGTGAACTCCACCGATTCGGCGACTGCCGTACTTCATGCCCAGCATGGTGAAGGTGGAGCCCAGGCCCAGAAAGCCCATGCCGTGGCGGCGCTTGCGCAGGATCTCGTCGCGCTGGCCGGCCAGCGGCAGGCCGTTGATCTCCACCACGTTGTCCAGCATGCGGGTGAACACGCGCACCACTTCGCGGTATTCGTCCCAGTCGAAGCGCGCATCGTCGGTGAACGGGTCGACGCACGAAGCGGGTGAGGTTCACCGAGCCGAGCAGGCAGGAGCCGTAGGGCGGCAGCGGCTGTTCGCCGCAGGGATTGGTGGCGCGGATGTTCTCGCACCACCAGTTGTTGTTCATCTCGTTGACCCGGTCGATCAGGATGAACCCGGGCTCGGCGAAGTCGTAGGTGGAGGTCATGATGACGTCCCACATGCGCCGCGCCGGCACGGTCTTGTAGACCTTGCAGGCCACCAGGCCCTCGTCGTTGACGATGTAGCCGTCCTTGGTCGGGCCACTCGCGCCAGACGAACCTGGCCGGATCCTGCAGCTCCAGGCGCGTGCCCTCGAACTCCTTCTCGCGTCACCGGGAAGGCCAGCTGCCAGTCGCGTGTTCTCGCGCACCGCCTGCATGAACTCGTCGGTGATCAGCAGCGACAGGTTGAACTGGCGCAGCCGGCCGTTCTCGCGCTTGGCGCGGATGAAGTCCATGACGTCCGGATGGCCGACGTCGAAGGTGCCCATCTGCGCGCCGCGGCGGCCGCCGGCCGAGGACACGGTGAAGCACATCTTGTCGTAGATATCCATGAACGACAGCGGCCCGGAGGTGTAGGCGCCGGCGCCGGAGACGTAGGCGCCGCGCGGGCGCAGCGTGGAGAATTCGTAGCCGATGCCGCAGCCGGCCTTCAGCGTCAGGCCCGCCTCGTGCACCTTCTGCAGGATGTCGTCCATGGAGTCGTGGATCGTGCCCGACACCGTGCAGTTGATGGTGGAGGTGGCGGGCTTGTGCTCCCAGGCCCCGGCGTTGGAGGTGATGCGCCCGGCCGGAATGGCGCCCTTGCGCAGCGCCCACAGGAACGCTCGTTCCACTGCTCGCGCGCCTCGGCGTTTCTCGACCTCGGCCAGCGCCCGCGCGACGCGCTGGTAGGTGTCGTCCATCGTTTTGTCGATGGCCTTGCCGTCCTTGGAGGTGAGCCGGTACTTCTTGTCTCCAGATATCCAGGGAGGCTTCCTGGAACGGAATGCTGTCGACGTATTTGGGATCGATCTTCACGACGCTATTCATGGACCGCCGAGACCCTCGCTGCACAAGATTTTTTTGAAAGAAGCTCCCCGGACACAAGATGTTGTGTCCGGAGGGAAAGCGTAGATAAGACAATATGCACCGTTAAGCTACTTGCCTTTGTCAGTAACGCCCTATAAATATCCTAATATCAATATGTTGCGCGATTCACCCGACTGAAAAATTTTTGCAATAGGGAATTTGAGGATATCCGGGCGAAGGGGACGGAAATGAACCTATTGTGGTCCCCCGTACACAGGCTCTCCACAGGGTTGTCCACAGCCCGGCCGATCCGCAGGCCCCTCAGGCGCGGTACGCTTGGGCTTCCAGGGAGGGAATAACAATGAAAAGAATTGCCGCGCGTTCGGGCTGCTCGCCTGTGTACCGCCGCCGTCCCCGCCGACCAGCCGCAGACCGATGCGGCCGAGGCGTTTGGCACGCTGCCCTTCTTCTATTCGGCCGCCTGTCCGCGGACGGCCAGCGCCTGGTGGCCGTGGGGCCCGGCAAGGGCACCACCACGGCCGCGTTCGTGCTCGACCTGGCCGGCCCGAACCACGGCAAGATCACTCCCGTCGGCCACGCCGACGGCCAGCCGATGAGCCTCACCGACTGCCAGTGGTCGGCCGCGGATCGGGTGGTGTGTTCGATGTACGGCATCGTGCACCTGGATGCCGAGCTGGTGCCGGCCACGCGCCTGATCGCGGTCAACGCCGACGGCAGCAACCCCATCCAGCTCGGGCAGCGCGATACCGGGAACCAGACCCGGGTCCGCCAGTTCGATGGCCAGGTGATCGACTGGCGCAATGGCGAGGATGGCAAGGTGCTGATGGCGCGCACCAACATCCCGGAATCCGCCG
>CAWEUI010000012.1:0-13247 GCA_963812195.1 uncultured Gammaproteobacteria bacterium | reverse complement strand
AGGAGCGCAAGCGCGAACGCAAGGACGTGGCCAGGCTCGAGCAGAAGAAGAGCCCGGTGCCGCGGGTCATGCCGGTCATCGAGAAACCGGCACCGAAGGTGGAAAAGAGCGAGCGTGCGCAGCGCGAGCGCCAGACCACGCTGTTCGATCCGCCCAAGGCGGGCGAGCTGCCGTCCATGCAATTGCTGGATGACGCGCCCGAGCGGGTGGCCGCGTATTCGACCGAGGCGCTGGATGCCATGTCGCGCCTGGTGGAGATCAAGCTGCGGGATTTCGGCGTGGAGGTCGAAGTCGTCGCGGTGCATCCGGGGCCGGTGGTCACGCGCTTCGAGCTGCAGCCGGCGCCGGGAACCAAGGCCAGCCAGATCTCCGGCCTGGCCAAGGATCTGGCGCGGGCGCTGTCGGCGATTTCGGTGCGCGTGGTCGAAGTGATCCCCGGCAAATCGGTGATGGGCCTGGAGATTCCCAACGAGAAGCGCGAAACGGTCACGCTGGGCGAGATCATCAAGTCGCGCTCCTACGAGGATGTGCACTCGCCCCTGACGCTGGCACTGGGCAAGGACATCGGCGGCAATCCGGTGGTGGCCGACCTGGGCCGCATGCCGCACCTGCTGATCGCCGGCACCACCGGCTCGGGCAAGTCGGTGGGCATCAATGCCATGGTGCTCTCGCTGCTGTACAAGAGCACGGCCGAGCACGTGCGCCTGATCATGATCGACCCCAAGATGCTGGAGCTGTCGGTGTACGAGGGGATCCCGCATCTGCTCGCCCCGGTGGTCACCGACATGAAGCAGGCGGCCAATGCACTGCGCTGGTCGGTGGCGGAGATGGAGCGGCGCTACCAGTTGATGGCGGCGCTGGGCGTGCGCAACATTGCCGGCTTCAACCGCAAGGTGAAGGATGCCCTTGAGGCCGGCAAGCCGATCAAGGATCCGGTGATGATGCAGCACGCGTCCACCGACCCGACCTTCGACCAGAGCACGATCCCGGATCTGCAGCCGCTGCCGTACATCGTCGTGATCATCGACGAGCTGGCCGACCTGATGATGATCGTCGGCAAGAAGGTCGAGGAGCTCATCGCGCGGCTGGCGCAGAAGGCGCGCGCCTCCGGAATCCACCTGATCCTGGCCACGCAGCGCCCGTCGGTGGATGTGATCACCGGCCTGATCAAGGCCAACATTCCCACCCGCATCGCCTTCCAGGTTTCGGCGAAAGTGGATTCACGCACCATCCTGGATCAGGGCGGGGCCGAATCACTGCTGGGTCACGGCGACATGCTCTACCTGCCGCCGGGCACGTCCGTGCCCAATCGCGTGCACGGTGCGTTCGTCTCCGACGAGGAGGTGCATCGGGTGGTCAATGCGCTGAAGAGCAGCGAGGCGCCCGACTACCTCGAGGAGGTCCTGTCGGGGCCGTCGCAGCCGATCCCGGGGTTCAGCGCCGACGGCGATACCGGCGTCGGTGGTACCGCCGGCGACGCGGAGCAGGATGCGCTGTACGACGAAGCCGTGAAGATCGTCATCACGGAGCGCAAGCCATCGATTTCCTACGTGCAGCGGCGGCTGAAGATCGGCTACAACCGCTCGGCACGCCTGCTGGAGGCCATGGAGGCAGCCGGCGTGGTCGGTCCGCTGCAGCCCAATGGTGCGCGCGAAGTGCTGGTGCCGGCCGGGGCGGGCGATGAATAGCCTGCGCCGCGCCATGCTGGGGCTGCTGGTCGCGGCGGTTGCCGGGCCAGCGCCGGCCGACCAGGGCACGGCGCTGGATGCGTACCTGTCCGGTCTGTCGACCTGGACCGCGGATTTCCAGCAGCAGGTGGTGGACGCGGACGGCAAGTCCATGCCTGGCGGAAATGGCAGGCTGGTGATCGTGCGGCCGGGCAAGTTCCGCTGGGAATCCACGCCCGATGGGGCCAGCGACGCGGCGCAGCTGCTCGTCGCCGACGGCCGCAATCTGTGGTTCCTGGACCGGGACCTGGATCAGGCAACCGTCAAACCGCTGGCCGATGCACCGCCGCAGTCGCCGGCCATGCTGCTGGCCGGTGGGGCGGATCTGCGCGCTGCCTTCGATGTGCAGGCCGACGGGCGGCGCGAGGGCCTGCGAGTGGGTGAAGGTGCGGCCCAAGGATGCAGCGTCGGACTTCCGCGAGGCGCTGTTTGGATTTCGCGGCAAGGAGCTGTTGCGCCTGGTGATCGTGGACAAACTCGGGCAGCGCTCCACGCTGCGTTTCTCCGACGTGCATCGCAACGTGCCCGTCGATCCGGCGGTCACCGAATTCCAGTTGCCAGCAGGCGTGGATCTGATCGGCAAGCCGGTGCAGCCGTGAAGCCGGTGGTGCAGCCGGAACTGCGGTTCCGGCGTTCCTGGCTGGCACTCGGGGTGCTGATGGTGCTGGTGATCACGGTGGTGTGCCTGCTGCCGCCGAAGGACCTGCCGAAGATCGATGTATGGGACAAGGCCGAACACGCCATCGCCTTTGGTTCAGTGGCGTTCTGGTTCGGCAGCATCATGACGCGGCGCAATCTGCTGTGGGTGGGCCTGGCGGTCGTGGCGTTCGGCGGATGCATCGAACTGGCACAGGGCGCGCTCGGCGATGGGCGCGACGCGGAGTGGGGCGATGTGGTCGCCGACGCGGTGGGCGCGGTGCTGGGTATCGCGCTGGTGCTCACGCCGCTGGGGCGGTGTGTACGCTGGTTCGAGGCGCAGGTTCAGAAGGTCGGCGTGTGAGCGAGCCGTTGCGGCCACTGGCCGACCGCATGCGTCCGCGCAAGGTGGAGGAGTTCGTCGGCCAGCGACATCTGCTCGCACCGGGGCGCGCGCTGCGCGCGGCGCTGGATCGCGGGCAGTTGCATTCGATGATCCTGTGGGGTCCTCCGGGCACGGGCAAGACCACACTGGCGCGATTGTTCGCCGCCGCCATGGATGCGCAGTTCCTGGCCCTGTCCGCCGTGATGGCCGGCGTCAAGGACATCCGCAACGCAGTGGATCTTGCCAGGCAGGCGCGCGCGGCGGGGCGCGATACCGTGCTGTTCCTGGACGAGGTGCATCGCTTCAACAAGGCACAGCAGGATCTGTTCCTGCCCTTCGTCGAGGACGGCACCATCGTGTTCATCGGCGCCACCACCGAGAACCCGTCCTTCGAGGTGATTGGCGCCCTGCAATCGCGGGCGCGGGTGTACGTGCTCAAGCCGCTTGGCGCGCCGGACATCATCGACGTGCTCAAGCGCGCGCTGAGTGATCGCGAGCGAGGTCTGGGCGGGCGCGACCTGGTCATCAGCGACAGCGCGCTTCAGGCGCTGGCCGCAGCGGCCGATGGCGATGCGCGTCGGGCATTGGGCATGCTCGAGACGCTGGCGGATCTGGCCGTCGACGGGCGCATCGACGAGCAGCAGCTGGCCGAGCTTGCCGCGGGTACGCGGCGCCGCTTCGACAAGGGCGGGGATCAGTTCTACGACCAGATCTCGGCACTGCACAAGGCGGTGCGCGGCTCGGATCCGGATGCCGCCCTGTACTGGCTGGCGCGCATGCTGGATGGCGGATGCGACCCGGCCTATCTGGCCCGGCGCATCACGCGCATGGCGGTGGAGGACATCGCGCTGGCTGACCCGCGCGCGCTGCCACTGGCGCTGGAGGCCTGGGAAGCCTACGAGCGGCTCGGCAGTCCCGAAGGAGAACTGGCGCTGGCCCAGTGCGTGGTGTTTCTGGCGGTGGCGCCCAAGAGCAATGCCGTCTACACGGCCTTCGGCGCCGCGCGTGAGGATGTGGAGAAGTACGGTACGCTGGACGTGCCGGCACGCTTTCGCAACGCGCCGACGCGGCTGATGAAGGAGCTGGGACATGGCTCCGGCTACCGCTACGCGCACGACGAAGCCGATGCCTACGCTGCAGGCGAGCGCTATCTGCCCGACGAAATGCCCGACCGGCGCTATTATTTCCCGGTCCAGCGTGGCTTCGAGATCCGCATCGCCGAGGCGATGCAGCGGCGCCGCACGCAGGACGACACCGCCAAGAACACCGACAGGAATACCAAGTGATCGATCCCAAACTGCTGCGCGGCGCTCCGGCCGAAGTCGCGGCCAATCTGGCGCGGCGCGGCTTCCGGCTCGACGTGCAGGCCTTCACGCAACTGGACGAACGGCGCAAGAGCGCGCAGATCGAAGCCGACCGGCTGCGCGCCGAACGCAATGCCCATGCGAAGAAGGTGGGCATGGCAAAGGGCAGGGGCGAGGACGTCGCGCCGCTGATCGCGCAGGGCGAGAAACTCTCCGCCGAGCTGGGTTCCGCGGAAGCCGCGATCAACGCCGTGCAGCAGCAGCTGGATACGCTGGCGCTGGAACTGCCGAACCTGCTGCAGGACAGCGTGCCGGACGGCGCTGACGAGAATGCCAACGTGGAAGTGCGCCGCTGGGGCACGCCGCGCGAATTCGATTTCGCAGCCGAAGGACCATGTCGCGCTGGGAGAGGCGCTGGATCGTGGCATGGATTTCGAGGCGGCGGCGCGCATTGCCGGGGCGCGCTTCGTGGTCCTGCGCAAGGATGTGGCGCGCCTGCACCGGGCCCTGGCGCAGTTCATGCTCGACCTGCACACGCGCGAGCACGGGTATACCGAAGTGTATGTGCCGTACATGGCTTCACCGGCGGCGTTTCGCGGTACCGGCCAGTTGCCCAAGTTCGAAGAGGAGCTGTTTGCCGTGCGTGGCGAGCACGGCTACTACCTGATACCCACCGCCGAGGTGCCGCTCACCAACCTGGTGCGCGAGCAGATCCTCGACGCGCAGGAGCTGCCCCTGAAGCTGGTGGCGCACACGCCTTGCTTCCGGGCGGAGGCCGGCGCGGCCGGCAAGGACACGCGCGGCATGATCCGCCAGCACCAGTTCGACAAGGTGGAGATCGTGCAGATCGTCGAACCGGACAAGTCAGTAGCCGCGCACGAGGAACTCACCGCGCATGCCGAAGCGGTGCTGCGCAAGCTCGAGCTGCCTTACCGCACCGTCGTGCTGTGTGCCGGGGATATCGGCTTCGGCAGCAGCAAGACCTACGACCTGGAGGTCTGGCTGCCGGCCCAGCAGCGCTACCGGGAAATCTCCTCGTGCAGCAATTTCGGTGACTTCCAGGCGCGCCGCATGCTGGCCCGCTGGCGCAATCCGGGTACCGGCAAACCCGAGCCGCTGCACACCCTCAACGGCTCGGGCGTGGCGGTGGGTCGCGCGCTGGTGGCGGTGCTGGAGAATTTCCAGAATGCCGATGGTTCGATCACCATCCCGGCGGCGCTGCGCCCGTACTTCGGCGCCGATCGCATCGGCGCCTGAGCAGGCTCAATAGCGCGCCAGCAGCGCTTGCAGATCCTCACGTGAGGCGGCCAGCGCGTCCGCGCGGGCAATCTGCGGCTGCCTGGCGCTGCCGTTGACGATGACCGCGAAGGCCATGAAGCCGCCGTTCTTCCGGCGCATGTAGCCGGCAATGGCGCTTACCGACACCGGCTGGCTCAGCGAGCCGGTCTTCAGCGCAACGCGGTCGAGCCAGTCGTCATCACCTTGCTTCAGGTAGTCGAATGCGGCATCGCGCGGCACTTCCAGGGCGCCGTAGAAAGCCGGGAAGCGGCGGGCATCGCGATACTCATGGCGCAGCACCTCCACCAGGTCCTGCGCGGACAGGCGGTTCGAGGGCGTGAGTCCGCTGCCGCTGGCCATGAGTGCGCCCTTGCCGGCCAGTGCGGTGAGTTGCTGTGCGGCCGCGGCCAGTGAGGCAGGGGCCTTGCCGTCGCGTTGCAGGGCGATACCCATGGTCAGCACGTCGGCGATGTAGTTGTTGGACCAGCGCATCATGCGGCCGATCTGCTCCTGCAACAGCAGACCATCGACTTTGGCCAGCAGCCGAGCGGGATTGCCCGCGCTGACGGTGGTTTCCACGCCACCGTCCACTCTGACGCCGGTCTGTCGCAGGATGGAACGCAGCACCAGACCGGCGCCGGCAGCCGGATCGGACATGGCCCGGTGCACCATGCGCTCCTCGCCGGGCGCGATGCTGCCACTGACGTGGATGCGATCGCCGTGTGCATCGGTGCTGCGCTCGATGTTCAGCGCCGGACCGCGTGCGGCCACCTGCACGGTGCCCGTGAGCGGGA
Organism: uncultured Gammaproteobacteria bacterium; assembly: GCA_963812195.1. Taxonomy (GTDB): domain Bacteria; phylum Pseudomonadota; class Gammaproteobacteria; order Steroidobacterales; family Steroidobacteraceae; genus ZC4RG30. The sequence continues at coordinate 7,123 of CAWEUI010000012.1, read as the reverse complement.
TCGGCAGCTCGCCGCTGGCGCAGCCCTGGACTGTGGCGCGGGTGGCGCCGGCCGGGGCGCGCACCATGATGCACCAGCTGCCGTAGTTGATGCCGATGGCGCTGGGCGCCGCGTTGTAGGCGCGGCGGCTGCGGCGCATGCCATTGCAGCGATCGATGGTGTCGCAGTCCAGCTCGCCGAATGGCGCACGTTCGACCAGCACCCGGCCGGTGATGTGCTTGATGCCCTGGGAGCGCAGTTGCGCCGCCAGCGCCCACAGCGTGGTCTCGTCCAGCGTGGCATCGCCGTCGCTGCGCAGGATCAGGTCGCCGTGCACCACGCCAGCCTCGGGCGCGGTGGCGCTGCGCAGTTGCGTGGCGAAGGTCTTGTCGGGCGGCCAGGTGTCCAGCGCCGCGGCGGCAACCAGGATCTTGCTCACTGAGGCGGGCGTGAGCCGCTGCGTCGGCGACAGCCCGGCCAGCGTCTTGTCGCTGTCCAGGTCCCACACCAGGGCACTGACCCGTGCGCCGCGGGCGGCAAGGTGCGAGAGTTGATTGAAATCGCCGGCCGCCGCTGCGGTGGCGAGGGTCAGCAGCGCTGCGCTCAGCAGCAGCCGTTGATGCAGCTCCATTTGCGCTCCAGCTGCGCCTTGTAGAACTCGCGCGCGCTCATCGGCGTCTCCTGGGGCGCGTTGCGCTGCATGTGCGCCAGATATTTCTCGTAGGCGTCATCGCCGGTCACGCCGCGCAGCAGCGACAGTCCCGAGGACAGGAACTGCCGCACCGATCTGTCAGTGGCCGTCGCCATGGCCCTCAGTGTGCGCCTGATGCGGGCACTGCGTCGAGCCGCGTTGCCACGCGCGGCTCCTCGGAGCTTGCCGGCACCGGTTTGCCCTTCACGTGGCGGTAGCAGACACGCACCATTTCGGCGATCACGACCCACATCAGCACCAGGAACAGCGCCGCCAGCCAGCCATCGAGCCGCTGGTTGAAGATCAGCGTCGACGCCACGGCCGCCTGGTCCGCGCCCAGTGTGCCCGCCGCCTGCTGCGCGGCCAGCTTGCTCGCCGCGGAGAAGAAGCCCAGATCGGCGCTGAAGATCTTCTGCCAGGCCGCCACGGTGGTCACCAGGCTGATCCAGGCCAGCGGCAGCGCGGTGACCCATGCGTAGCGCAGCTTGCCGCCTTTCACCAGTACGCCGGTGCACACCGACAGCGCGATGGCCGCCAGCATCTGGTTGGCGATGCCGAACAGCGGCCACAGGATGTGGATGCCGCCGTTGGGGTCGACCACGCCCACGTACAGGAAATAGCCCCATGCCGCCACCACCAGCGAACTGGTGAACAGCACCGAGGGATACCAGGAGGTGCGGCCCACCGGCTTCCAGACCTGCCCGAGCGCGTCCTGCACCAGGAAGCGGCAGGCGCGGGTGCCGGCGTCCACCGTGGTCAGGATGAAAATGGCCTCGAACATGATGGCGAAGTGATACCAGATGGCCAGCAGGCCGCGGCCGAAACACTGCTGAAGATGCTGGCCATGCCCAGTGCCAGCGAGGGCGCACCACCGGTGCGCGCGAACAGCGTGCTTTCCCCGACCTCTTTGGCGAGGTTCTGCATCTGATCGACCGTGACCGGAAAACCCCAGTCGGAGATGGTCTTCACCGCGTCCGCCGCCGCGGTGCCGACCACGCCGGCCCCGCTGTTGATGGCAAAGAACACGCCCGGATCGAGCAGGGTGGCCGCGATCACCGCCATGATGCCCACCAGCGATTCGATGGCCATGCTGCCGTAACCGGCCAGCCGGATATCACCCTCGTTGGAGACCATCTTGGGCGTGGTGCCGCTGGATACCAGCGCGTGAAAGCCCGACAGCGCGCCGCAGGCGATGGTGATGAACACGAACGGGAAGATCTTGCCCGCGAACAGCGGGCCGGTGCCGTCGGCGAAGCGGGTCAGCGCGGGCATCTTGATCTGCGGCGCGGTGAGCACCACCGTGCCCACCAGCAGCACCACCACGGCGATCTTCAGGAACGTGGAGATGTAATCGCGCGGCGCCAGCAGCACCCACACCGGCAGCACCGCCGCGATCCAGCCGTAGGCGATCACGAACCAGGCGAGCTTCTCGCCGGACAGGTCGAAGCGCGCGCCCCAGGCCGCATCGTTGGCCACCCAGCCGCCGGCCACCACCGCCAGGATCAGCAGCGCCAGGCCGATGATCGAGCCCTCCAGCACCTTGCCCGGACGCCAGATGCGCATGTACATGCCCACCAGCAGTGCGATCGGGATGGTCATGAAAACGGTGAAGGTGGCCCAGGGGCTGTGCTTCATCGCATTGACCACCACCAGGCCCAGCACCGCGATGACGATGATCACGATCATCAGCGTGCCGATCATGGCGGCGCTGCCGCCGATGGCGCCCAGCTCGTCGCGCGCGATCTGGCCCAGGCTGCGGCCGTTGCGCCGGGTGGAGATGAACAGCACCGTCATGTCCTGCACGCAGCCGCCCAGCACCGCGCCGACGATCAGCCACAGGGTGCCCGGCAGGTACCCGAACTGCATGGCCAGCGTCGGGCCCACCAACGGACCGGCGCCGGCGATGGCGGCGAAGTGATGCCCGAACAGGACCCAGCGCTGCGTGGGGACGAAGTCACGCCCGTTGTTGAGCCGCTCGGCGGGGGTGGCGCGGGTCCGGTCGATGACGTAGACCCGTGTCTCGATCCACTTGGCGTAGAAGCGGTAGCCCAGCACATACAGGCACACCGCGGCCGTGACGATCCACAGCGAGTTGATGGGTTCGTTGCGGTACAGCGCAATGCCTGCCATTGCAATCGCACCGACCACTGCCAGGACCGCAGCGACGATTCTCGAGTACATGTTGTTGTTCTCCCCCCGCCGGTAAAGCGCAAGCGGAGTGTCGCAGATTGTGGTTCGGAGGCGGAAGGGGTATTTATGACACCGGACGGCCACATGAAAATCGGGGGGCCATGAACGTCGGACAGGTCGTCGCTCAGGTCATGAAGCGCGAAGGGGTCGAGTATCTGCCGGCCTATCCGCTCAATCCGCTCACCGAAAGGGCCGCCGTGCGCAACAGGATCTCCAGCATGTCCATCCTGTTCAACTAATTCGGGATGCACACGGAGGATGACGCGATGGCGTGCTCGCGCGAGAAGTACCACTCCACCGACATCTCGGGCAATTACGCCGAATTCGCCATCGAAGGCGTAGCCGCGGATTGCTGCGCCGGGCAGCTTCCGGCGCGGATTTGTATTCGCGGGCCGGAACGGGTATTTATGCGCGGCTTTAACCAGTCGCGCAGGTAGTCGTTCATGAATGTCGCCCAAGTCACCGCAGAGATCCTCAAGCGCGAAGGCGTGGAGGTGCTGCTCACCTACCCCCTGAACCCGCTCACGGAATCGGCGGCCGAGGCGAATATCCGCCCGCTCGTCGTGCGCCAGGAGCGCGTCGGCGTGCACATGGCCGACTGCCTCTCGCGCATGAGCTCGGGCGAGAAGGTCGGCGTGTTCTGCTGCCAGCTCGGGCCCGGCATCGAGAATGCCTTCGGCGCGATCGCGCAGGCCTACAGCGAGGCCGTGCCGCTGGTGGTGATTCCGGGCGGCTATCCGCGCCACAACCTCTTCGTGAAGCCGAACTTCAACTGTTCGCTGAACTTCCAGCACGTGACCAAGCACGTGGAGACCGTCACCGTGCCAGAGCAGATCGTGCCGGCGCTGCGCCGCGCCTTCAGCTTCGCGCGTAACGGCCGCCCCGGACCGGTGATGCTGGAGATTCCGCACGACGTGTGGGCGCTGGAAGTGCCGGGAAAGATCGACTACAAGCCGGCCCGGCGCGCGAAGAGCGCACCGGATCCGCAGGCCATCGACGAGGCTGCCGCCACGCTGGTCAAGGCCAAGATGCCGCTGATCTACGCGGGGCAGGGCGTGCATTACGCCAAGGCCTGGCCGGAACTGAAGAAGGTGGCCGAGCTGCTCGAGGCGCCGGTCACCACCAGCCTGGAGGGCAAGAGCTCCTTCGATGAAACCCATCCGCTGGCGCTGGGTTCGGGCGGTGTGGCCATGCCGCGCGCGGTGGCCGCCTACGTCGAGGAGTCCGACGTGGTGTTCGGCGCCGGCGCCTCGTTCAGCGCCACCAGTTTCGGCATCAAGTTCCCGACGGCGAAGAAGCGCTTCATCCACAACACCACCGAACCGCTGGACATCGACAAGAACATTCCGGCCGATACCGCGCTGGTCGGGGATTCGAAGCTGGCCCTGGGCATGCTGCATGAGGCGCTCAAGGACCGGCTGAAGAAGCCGCGCGGCCTCACGCCGAAGGTGGCGGCGCGTATCAAGCGCTACAACGCGCCGTGGTGGAAGAAGTGGAAGCCGTACCTGACCAGCAACGACAAGCCCATGTCGCCGTACCGGGTGATCTGGGACTTCCTGCACCTGACCGACGTGAAGAACACCATCGTCACCCACGATGCCGGCAGCCCGCGCGACGAGCTCTCGCCGTTCTGGAGCACGCAGGCGCCGCTCACCTACATCGGCTGGGGCAAGACCACGCACCTGGGATATGGGCTGGCGCTGGCCATGGGCGCCAAGCTCGCCAATCCGAAGAAACTGTGCGTGAACTTCTGGGGCGATGCGGCCATCGGCATGACCGGCATGGACTTCGAGACCTGCGTCCGCTGCAACATTCCCATTCTGTCCATCCTGTTCAACAACTTCTCGATGGCCATGGAATTCCATCTGATGAAGTCATCGAAGGAGCGCTTCCAGCTCCACGGACATCTCGGGCAACTACAGCGAGTTTGCCAAGGCGCTGGGCGGCTATGGCGAGCGCGTCACCGAACCGGGTGATATCGTCAATGCGCTCAAGCGCGGCATCAAGGCCACGAAGGAAGGCAGGCCGGCGCTGCTGGAGTTCATCACCACCACGGAGAAGGTCTACTCGACCTTCCAGGGCGGGTACAGCGGCGGCGCCTGAGCGCGACGCCCGCCATCGTTGATTCGAAAGGCCGCCGGCGCCGCAAGGGTCCGGCGGCCTGTTCGTTTAGAATCGCCCGTACGGAAGGGTGGCCGAGCGGTTTAAGGCACCAGTCTTGAAAACTGGCGTGGGTTCACGCCCACCGTGGGTTCGAATCCCACCCCTTCCGCCAATTGCCGAGGCCACGCACGGGGGGGGCTATGTGCATGGCAACAATCAGCGGTAGAATGCATTGACCTTCTGGTTCACGGAGGCGAGTTGCGGACACACAGCAAATGGAATTGCGGTGGCAGCGCTTACACTGTTCACGGGCGGATGAGCCGGTGGTCCGTGGAGCACGCAGATGCGTATCCTTGTCGTTGACGATAACGACATGCTTGCCGAAGCTCTGATATTCGGCCTTACGGATCGCGGGCACCAGGTTTCCCGGGCCCGCAACGGCAGGGAGGCGCTGGAAGAATCGCTTGCCGCGGAACCACAAGTCGTCATCATCGACTGGCAGATGCCCGGCATGCGCGGCGACCAGGTGGCGCGCGAAGTGCGTGCGCGGGCTCCACAGGTCGCAATCATCCTGATGTCCGGTGATTCGGTGGGAACGGACATCCGCAATGTCTGCGGAGCGGGCGGTGTCGCCGACAACTTCATCGAAAAGCCCTTCACCCCCAACCAGTTGCTGAACATCATTCAGCAGGCGCTCGACCACAGGCTGCCCGCAGCAGGGACGCGGGTTGAATGAAGGACAGGATGAAACCAAGTCCGCCCGGCACCCGGATCGTGCACGAGGACATTCGCTTCCGCGCGCTGGTGGAAACCGCGGTCGACGGCGTGATCGTCATTGATTCCGCGGGATCGATCCTGATGTTCAATCCCGCCTGCGAACGCCTGTTCGGGTACCAGTCGGCTGAAGTGATCGGTGCCAACGTGAAGATGCTCATGCCGGCGCCATTTCGTGCCGAGCACGACGGCTATCTGCACAACTACCGCACCAGCGGGGTGCGCAAGATCATCGGCATCGGGCGCGAGGTGATGGGCCAGCGCAAGGACGGCTGCGACCTTCCCGATGGATCTGTCCGTCGGCGAAGCGAAGGAGGGCGAGCGAGGGTTTCTTCGTCGGCATCATCCACGATCTTGACCGAGCGCAAGCGCACCGAGGAGCAGCTCGTCCAGGCGCAGAAGATGGAAACCGTCGGCCAGCTTTCGGGCGGCATCGCGCACGACTTCAACAATCTCCTGACCGTCATCCTCGGCAATGCCGAGACGCTCGCCGACACGCTGAAGGCGCGCCCCGATCTCAAGCGCTCGGCCGACGCGATCTTCACCGCGGGCGAACGCGGCGCCGAGCTGACGCACCGCCTGCTGGCTTTCAGCCGGCGCCAGACGCTGCAGCCGGTGGAGATCGACTGCAATGCGAGCTCATCGATCGTGGAGCGGCTGCTGCAGCGTACGTTGCGCGAGGACATCGAGATCCGCACGCATCTCGACGATGGTCGTGGGCGGCCTTCGCCGATCCGGCGCAGCTCGAATCGGCGATGCTCAACCTCGCAATCAACGCCCAGGACGCCATGTCCGACGGCGGCTCATTGGCATTCGCACCGGCAATCTGCCCCTGGACGAGCGTTATCACGACCCGCATCCGGAGGTCGCGCCGGGCAACTACGTGCATGATCTGGGTCACCGACGATGGCGAGGGCATGCCGGCCGAGGTATTCGAGCACGTGTTCGAGCCGTTCTTCACCACCAAGGACGTCGGCAAGGGCAGCGGCCTGGGCCTCTCCATGGTCTACGGCTTCGTCAAGCAGTCCAACGGCCACGTCACGATCTACAGCGAGCCCGGGCTCGGCACGACGGTGCGCCTCTACCTGCCGATGGTCGAGCGTGCCGGTCCAGGCGGCCGAGGCATACGATGCCGTCGATCGAAGAGCCGCCGCTGGCTGCCGGCGTCACCGTGCTGGTCGCCGAGGACGACCCCTTCGTGCGCTCCTACGCGGTGTCGACGCTCGAAGCCTCGGCTATCGCGTCATCGCGGCGGTCGACGGGCGCGACGCGCTGACGCGGCTGGCGGAGGCGGCGGACAGGAGTTGCTGTTCTCGGACATCGTCATGCCTGGCGGCATGAACGGCTGGGAGCTGGCGGCCCGGGCCAGGGAGATCTCGCCGGGAC
>CAWEUI010000011.1:0-233333 GCA_963812195.1 uncultured Gammaproteobacteria bacterium | reverse complement strand
TATCCAGGGAGGCTTCCTGGAACGGAATGCTGTCGACGTATTTGGGATCGATCTTCACGACGCTATTCATGGACCGCCGAGACCCTCGCTGCACAAGATTTTTTTGAAAGAAGCTCCCCGGACACAAGATGTTGTGCCCGGAGGGGGAGCGTAGATAAGACAATATGCACCGTCAAGCTACTTGCCTTTGTCAGTAACGCCCTATAAATCGTCGTAATATCAATATGTTGCGAGATTCACCCGACTGAAAAATTTTTGCAATAGGAATTTGAGGATATCCGGGCGAAGGGGACGGAAATCAACCTATTGTGGTCGGCGGTACACAGGCTCTCCACAGGGTTGTCCACAGCCCGGCCGATCCGCGAGCCCCTCAGGCGCGGTACGCTTGGGCTTCCAGGGAGGGAATAACAATGAAAAGAATTGCCGCCGCGCTTCGGGCTGCTCGCCTTGTGTACCGCCGCCGTCCCCGCCGACCAGCCGCAGACCGATGCGGCCGAGGCGTTCGGCACGCTGCCCTTCTTCTATTCGGCCGCCCTGTCCGCCGACGGCCAGCGCCTGGTGGCCGTGGGGCCCGGCAGGGCACCACCACGGCCGCGTTCGTGCTCGACCTGGCCGGCCCGAACCACGGCAAGATCACTCCCGTCGGCCACGCCGACGGCCAGCCGATGAGCCTCACCGAGCTGCCAGTGGTCGGCGCCGGATCGGGTGGTGTGCTCGATGTACGGCATCGTCACGCTGGATGGCCGACTGGTGCCGGCCCCGCGCACTGTCGCGGTCAACGCCGACGGCACCGAGCCATCAGCTCGGCCAGACGCGACACCAGGAACCAGGCCATGTTCCGCCAGTACGACGGCCAGGTGATCGACTGGCGCAACGGCGTGGACGGCAAGGTGCTGATGGCGCGCACCCACCTCCCGGATCCGCCGCAACACGCAGCATGGCGCGCCGGACGAAGGCCTCGGCGTCGAGCTGGTGGATACGCGCACCGGCAAGGCCGCCACCGTCGAGGGCCCGAAGCCGGACGTCGGGGACTATGTCTGGACGGCCGCGGCAACGTGCGCATGATGGCCCGTGGCCAAGTAGCTCGACGGCATGCTGAGGGCGTACCGAGCTCCTTTTCTACCGCACCCCGGATGACCGCACTGGAAGCAGCTGGGCAAGAACGACGCCGACAACACCGGCATATCACCGCTGGCGATCGACCCCACCAGCAATGTCGCCTACGTGTTGCAGCCGCTGAAAGGACGCAAGGCCCTGTACCGCGTCACGCTGGACGATGCCGCCACCAGCACGCTGGTGTTCGCCTCGCCGCGGGTGGACGTGGATGGTGTGGTGCGCATCGGGCGTAACGGCCGGGTCATCGGCGTGACCTGGACCACTGACCGCCGCCATGTGAAGTACTTCGACCCGGACTACCAGAAGATCGCCGCGGGGCTGGGCAAGGCCCTGCCCGGGTTGCCGCTGATCCGCTTCGTCAGCGCCAGCGCCGACGAACAGACGCTGCTGGTATGGGCCGGCAGCGATGTCGACCCCGGCCGCCTGTACGTCTACGACCGCGCCCATCAGCACCTGGCGGCATCTCCGCGTGGCGCCCCTCGCTGGCGCATACCAGGCTCTCGCCGGTCCACGCCATTACCTACCCGGCCGCCGACGGCACGAGATACCCGCTTATCTGACATTGCCGCCGGGCGTGAGCGACGCCAAGGGTCTGCCGGCGCTGGTGATGCCGCATGGCGGCCCCGCCGCGCGCGATGAGTGGGGCTTCGACTGGCTGGCGCAGTTCTTTGCGCAGCGTGGCTTCGCGGTGCTGCAGCCGAACTTCCGCGGTTCTTCCGGCTATGGCGATCAATGGTTCGTCGACAACGGCTTCAAGAGCTGGAAGACCGCGATCGGTGATGTCTGCGATGGCGGGCGCTGGCTGGTCAAGCAGGGCATGGCCGATCCGGCCAAACTCGCCATCTTCGGCTGGTCCTACGGTGGCTACGCGGCGCTGCAGGCCAATGTGCTGGCGCCGGATCTGTTCAAGGCCGTGGTGGCCGTGGCGCCCGTCACCGACCTCGCACTGTTGAAGGATGACGCCCAGCACTTTACCAGCGGCTACGTGGTGGAGGACTACGTCGGCGACGGGCCGCATATCACCGCAGGCTCGCCCGCCGACAACGTCGGGGCCTTCAAGGCCCCCGTGCTGATGTTCCAGGGCGACGAGGACGTGACCGTGGACATCGACCAGTCGCGCCGCATGGACGAGCGGCTGCGCGCGGCCGGCAAGTCCAGCGAGCTGGTGGTGTACCCGGGGCTGGAGCACAGCCTGCTCGACAGCGGCGCGCGCGCCGACATGCTGCGCAAGTCCGACGCGTTTTTGCGCCGCAACCTGGGCCTGGGCCCGTGAAAATCTTCTGCCGGGAGCCTTGAAAGGCTTCCGGCCTCCCCCATCTCCTGCGCCATAGGTTCATTCCTGGCAAGGAGACATTCACATGAGCATTGCGATCCGCGAGCCCTGGGGGCTGCTGAACCGCCTGAGCCGCGATTTTGACGGTTTCGTCGGCACGCCGGCGTCCACCGAAGTGGCTTTCATCCCCGCCGTCGACGTGCGCGAGGAGAAGGAGCGCTTCGTGGTGCAGGCCGACCTGCCGGGCGTGAAGCCCGACGACATCGAGGTCACCGCCGAGAAGGGCATCCTGACCCTGCGCGGCGAGCGCAAGATCGAGAAGCGCGAGCAGGAGCAGGGCTACGAGCGCCTGGAGCGCGTGGCCGGCAGCTTCACCCGCCGCTTCGCCCTGCCCGAGAACGTGCAGGCCGATGCGATCAAGGCGAGCTTCACCCACGGTGTGCTGGAGGTATCGATCCCCAAGCAGCCGGTGATCCCCGCCAAGCGCGTGAAGGTGGAAACCACCATCAACTGATTACGCTCTTAAGACCCCCCAATACTTAGGAGCTTGCCTGCCCCGCCCTGTCTTCAGGGCGGGGCTTTTTCTTTGGCCCTTTCTCCTGCGCTTCGCGCCCGGTGATCTCCTGGCGCACCTTCACGTACAGGCAGGGAAAGTAGCCACCGCAGGTCTGCTGCAGAATCCGCGTGAAGTGCGGCACCTGGTCGTAGTAGGTGGCCACCGAGGCGAGATACGCGTTGTTCAGGCCTGCGGCGATCCAGCCGCCGAACCCGCTGGATAACCCCGAGCGCTGTTCCAGCGCGCGGACGTCCGTGGCGAGCCGCGCCAGTCGCTGCGCCTTGCGCGCGCGCATGGCCACCGGCGCCAGGCGCGTGCGATACAGCCGCTTCAGATCCTCGCGCGCCGCGCCGAACAGCGCGACCACCTGCGCGCGCAGTTGCTGCCGGCGCTGCCAGTCGGCCAGCGCCGCCGCATCCAGGTAGCGCGCGGCGTAACGCGCCACCCCGGCGTCCTCCACGGCCGTGGCGAAGGCCTCGTTATAGGAGGTGTCGCCGGGCAGGTAGGCCTTCTGGTGCGCCAGCTCGTGGAAGATCAGCGCCGCCAGGTCCAGCTCGGAATAACCGGCAACGGTACTGAGCAGCGGGTCGGCGAAGTGGCCCAGCGTGGAATAGGCGGGCACGCCGCCCACCAGCACATCGTCGCCCTGGTGCCTGAGCGAAGCCGCGAAGCGCCGCGCCGCGGCCTCCTTGAAGTAGCCGCGGTACGCGACGCAGCCGGCCACCGGAAAGCACCATTGCAATGGCGTCACCGAGAACTCCGGCGTGGCCACCACGTTCCACACCACGTAGGGCCGGCCGATGTCAGCGTAGGTGCGGTACGCGGCGTTGTCCGGCAGGCCCAGTTCCTGTGAAGCAAACTGGCGGATGCGGCGGGCGCGCCGCAGTTCCAGCTTCAACGCATCCGGCGTGGAGTCCCGGGCAATGACCTCGTCGATGGGCTGGCGGGCCGCGAGCACGGCCAGCTGTCCATGCGTGGCCTGCGCCAGGTAGGTGATGCCACAGCCGGACACCGCCAGCAGCACACCGGCCAGCGACAGGCGATACAGGTTCTTGAGTACCATCGCGGGATGAAAGTCTATCTGGTCGGCGGCGCGGTCCGGGACGCGCTGCTGGGGCGCGAGGCAAGGGAGAAAGACTACGTGGTGGTCGGCGGCAGCGCCGAGGAACTCACGCGCGCCGGCTACCGGCCGGTGGGCCGCGACTTTCCGGTGTTCCTGCATCCCGAGACGCACTTCGAATACGCGCTGGCGCGGCGCGAGCGCAAGACCGGCCCGGGCTATCGCGGCTTCGTCACCGAGTTCTCGCCGGACATCACGCTGGAGGAGGACCTGCTGCGCCGGGACCTGACCATCAACGCCATGGCGCAGGCCGGGGACGGCACGCTGATCGATCCCTGCGGCGGGCAGGCCGATCTGGCCGCGCGCGTGCTGCGGCATGTGTCGCCGGCCTTCAGCGAGGACCCGGTGCGCGTGCTGCGCGTCGCGCGCTTTGCCGCGCGCTTCGCCGCGCTGGGCTTCACGGTGCACGAGAGCACGCGTGAGCTGATGCGGCAGATGGTCACGGCCGGCGAGGTGGACGCGCTGGTGCCCGAACGCGTCTGGCAGGAAACCGAACGCGCGCTGGGTGAACCGCGCCCGGATGTGTTCTTCCAGGTGCTGCGCGAATGCGGCGCGCTGGCGGTGATCTTCCCGGAGGTGGACCGGCTGTTCGGCGTGCCGCAACCGGCCCAGTGGCATCCGGAAGTGGACACCGGCCTGCACATCCTGCTGTGCCTGCAGCGCGCCGCCGAACTGCAGGCACCGGTGAGCGTGCGCTTTGCCGTGCTCACGCATGATCTGGGCAAGGGCACAACGCCGCGCGAGCAATGGCCGCGCCACGTGATGCACGAGTCGCGCAGCCTGCCGCTGGTCGATGCGCTGTGCGCGCGCCTGAAAGTGCCGGCGGCCTTCCGCGAGCTGGCGCGCATGACCGCGAAGGAGCACACCAACGTGCATCGCGCGCGGCAGCTGCGCAACGAAACCGTGCTGAAACTGCTCGAGGCCTGCGATGCCTTGCGCCGCCCGGAACGTTTCAGCGAAATGCTGCTGGCCTGCCAGTGCGATGCGCAGGGGCGCACCGGGCTTGCCCATCAACCCTATCCGCAGCGTGAGCACCTGGAAGCTGCCCGGGCAATTGCTTCTGCGGTGCAGCTCTCGGAGGCCGAGCGTGCCGGCCTCAGCGGCACTGCCATCGCCGCGAGCCTGCGCAAGAAGCGCCTGGCCGCGCTCGCGGCGGCACGCGCCGACCTGCAGGAAGAATAGTCGTCATCTATCAGAACCATCGGTTCAGTTGACTTGTCGCAGCCATGGGCGGGGCGTAGCGTGGCCGCTCACATACCGCAACGGGGCGGTTCAACTAGCAAACGCGAACTGGAGACGACACGATGTCCACTGAATCCAAGTGCCCAGTCAATCACGCCGCCGGGGGCGGCACCACCAATGCCGACTGGTGGCCGAACCGGTTGCGACTGGACCTGCTGACGCAGCACTCGAACCGGTCCAATCCCCTCGACCCCAATTTCAATTACGCCAAGGCGTTCAGGAAGCTCGACTACAAGGCCCTGAAGCGCGATGTGCGCAAGACGCTGACGGACTCCAAGGACTGGTGGCCGGCCGACTGGGGCCACTACGGCGGCCTGATGATCCGCATGGCCTGGCACAGCGCCGGCACCTATCGCGTGGGTGACGGCCGCGGTGGCGGTGGCCGCGGGCAGCAGCGCTTCGCGCCGCTGAACAGCTGGCCGGACAACGTCAGCCTGGACAAGGCGCGCCGGCTGCTGTGGCCGGTGAAGCAGAAGTATGGCCAGTCCATTTCCTGGGCCGACCTGATCATCCTGGCCGGCAACGTGGCGCTGGAGTCCATGGGCTTCAAGACGCTGGGCTTCGCCGCCGGGCGCGAGGACGTGTGGGAACCGGACCAGGACGTGTACTGGGGCGCGGAGAAGACCTGGCTGGGCGCCGAGGATCGCTACTCGGGCGTGCGCGATCTGGAAAACCCGCTGGCCGCGGTGCAGATGGGCCTGATCTACGTGAACCCGGAAGGCCCCAACCAGAACGGCGATCCGAAGTCCGCCGCCAAGGACATCCGCGACACCTTCGGCCGCATGGCCATGAATGATTACGAGACCGTGGCGTTGATCGCCGGCGGCCACACGCTGGGCAAGACACACGGCGCCGGTCCGGCCAGCAACGTGGGGCCCGATCCGGAAGATGCGCCGCTGGAACAGCAGGGCATGGGCTGGGCCAGCACCTACGGCACCGGCAAGGGTGGCGATGCCATCACCTCGGGCCTGGAGGTGGTGTGGACCACCACGCCCGTCAAGTGGAGCAACGACTTCTTCGAGAACCTGTTCAAGTACGAGTGGGAGCAGGAGCGCAGCCCGGCCGGCGCCATCCAGTGGGTGGCCAGGAACGCGCCGGCCAACATCCCGGATCCGCACGATCCGTCGAAGATGCGCAAACCCACCATGCTCACCACGGACCTGACGCTGCGCTTCGACCCGGAGTACGAGAAGATCTCGCGGCACTTCCTGAAGAACCCGGAAGAGTTCTACGACGCCTTCGCCAAGGCCTGGTTCAAGCTCACGCACCGCGACATGGGGCCGCGCGCGCGCTACCTGGGCCCCGAGGTGCCCAAGGAAGAGTTCGACTGGCAGGACCCGATCCCCAAGGGGCCGGGCAAGGCCATCGGCGACAAGGAGATCGCGGCGCTGAAGAAGCAGCTCGCCGCGAAGCTCAGCGTCTCGCAGCTGGTGGGCACGGCCTGGGCTTCGGCCTCCACGTTCCGCGGCGGCGACAAGCGCGGCGGCGCCAATGGCGCGCGCATCCGCCTGGCCCCGATGAAGGACTGGGAAGTGAACCAGCCGGCCGCGCTGGACAAGGTGCTGAAGGTCATCGAAGGCATCCAGGCGGACTTCAACGGCAAGAGCAAGGGCAGGAAGGTGTCGCATCGCCGACCTGATCGTGCTCGGCGGCGCGGCCGGCATCGAGAAGGCGGCGCGCAAGGCCGGCGTCAACGTGAAGGTGCCGTTCTCACCGGGCCGCGGTGATGCCTCGCAGGAGCAGACCGACATCGATTCGGTGGGGCACCTGGAGCCGATCGCCGACGGTTTCCGCAACTACGTGAAGCACGGCGTGAAGATCCCCGCCGAGCAGCTGCTCATCGACAAGGCCCAGCTGCTGACGCTGACCGTGCCGGAGATGACGGTGCTGGTGGGCGGCCTGCGCGTGCTGGGCGCCAACGTCGGCGGCAGCAAGCACGGCGTGTTCACGAAGAAGAGCGAGACGCTGACCAACGACTTCTTCACCAACCTGCTGGACATGGGCACGGAGTGGAAGCCGGCCGGCGACGGCTACGAAGGCCACGACCGCAAGAGCGGCGCGGTGAAGTGGACCGCCACGCGCGTGGACCTGGTTTTCGGCTCGAACTCGGTGCTGCGCTCCCAGGCCGAGGTCTACGCCAGCTCGGACGCGAAGAAGAAGTTCGTCACGGACTTCGTGGCGGCCTGGGCGCGGGTGATGAACCTGGACCGCTTCGACCTCAAGTAACGACCTGCATTCTGGCGGGGGTAACGGCAGGGCGGTCGCACCGCGCGGTGCGACCGCCCTCGCCTTGTGCCGCGGCGGCGCGATGTTCGGGCCGGGCGAACGGCCGGCGATCTAACCCGGCAACAACCGCAGGCGGCGCGCCTCGGACAATGCCTGCACCTTGGTATGCACGTGCAGCTTGCGGTAGGCGCGCTTCACGTAGGTCTGCACCGAGTGGCGCGAGATACCCATCTGCACCGCGATCTCCTCGTAGGACAGGCCCGTGGCGGCCATGCTCAGCACGCGCGTCTCCTGCTCGGACAGCGAAGGTGTCGCACCCTGCTGCGAGGACTGCAGCTGCTCGCGCGGCAGACGGTTGAGCACCTGGCGCGCGATCAGCGGGCTGATGGGACTGCCGCCGGCCACCAGCTCGCGGATATGCCCGACGATGGCGGGCGCGGGCAGGTCCTTGAGCAGGTAGCCGGTGGCACCGGCGGCGATGGACTGCATCACCGATGGCTCATCACCGAACACGGTCACCACCATGATCTCCATGCCCGGCTGGCGCTGCGCCGCTTCGCTGATCAGATCGATGCCGCGCCCATCGGGCAGCCCCAGATCCACCAGCAGCACGTCCGGCTGGCGCATCAGCAACTGCCGGCCGCCGTTCAGATCGCCCGCCTCGCCGACCAGCTCCAGGTCCGGCGCGTCGGCCAGGGCCTGCACCAGCGCGGCGCGCTGCACCGGATCGTCTTCCACCACCACCACTCGTGCCTTCATGCCACTACTTCCTCCGACGGCCACTGCAGCCGCAAACGCAGGGCCGTACCGCCACCCGCGCGTGATTCGAACAACAGCTCGGCGCCGAGGCGCGCGGCGCGACGCTGCATGTTGGTGATGCCGCGGCCGCGCCGCGGCGCCGACGCCGCAGCCATGCCGCGTCCGTCGTCTTCCACCGCGAACTCGAGCCAATGCGGCTCATGGCGCACGACGATGCGGATCTGCCGGGCATCCGCGTGCTGCAGCACATTGCAGATGCCCTGCTGCAGGATGCGCAACAGGTCCAGCGACTGCGCGGCCGGCAGCGTGGCCGTTTCCGGCAGGTCGTTGACCTGCCAGAGCAAATGCAACCCGGTGGCATCGACGCGCGGCTGCATGCGATAGCGCAGCATGCCCAGCAGTGTGGCCAGGCTGCGCGCCGCCGGCTCGTGTGCATCCACGGTGAGCCGCAGATCGTCGATGCACTCGCGCAGGGCCTGCGCCGCGCCGGGCACCTGCATCCGCCCGCTCTCCAGCTGCCGCAGCGCGCCGATGAGCTGCGCCCCGAAACCATCGTGCAGGTCCGACATCATGCGCGCCCGCTCATTGAGCGCGGCTTCGCGCTGGCGCACTTCCAGCTGGTGCTGGTGGGACTGGCGCATCTCGGCCTGCAGGTGACGCGCATAAAGCTGCCCGCCAATGGCCCGGCGCAGGGAGTCGTTCACCATCAGCCCCATGCCCAGCAGCATCGCGGTGTAGGTCAGGCACAGCGGCACGGCCCACAGCGCGTGGGCATGCCATGCCAGCGCCGCGGACAGCGACAGCGCATAGGCGCCCACGGCAACCAGGATGAGCACGCGGCTGGCGCGCGAGACCACGAAGGCGATCATCAGGATGGAGACCAGCGCGGCGGCGGACAGCTGCGCGCCGGCATTGGCCGCCGGCAGGAACCAGGGCAGTGAACCGGCGGTGGCGCTGGCCACGGCCGCCGTGGCGAACCAGCCATGCATCCAGCGGCGCTGGGCCGCAGAGCCCGGATCCCGCGGGCCGATGCGTTCGTAGGCCACACACAGGCCGGCCACCAGCGCGAACGCCAGCGTCTGCAGCCATGCCCAGCGCAGCGTGGCCACCGTCGGATCCAGATGGCGGTACATGGCCGCGATGGTCCAGGCGAGGATGGTCTTGCCACCCAGCAGCACGCGCCAGTTGCCGAAACGCCTGCGGAACAGCTCCTGGTCGATGCGCGCGGCCGCACCGCGCAGGAACGCCGCTTCGGAAACCGGATCGGCTTCGGCCGGCCGGGCCACGCCGCGCCCGACCACGCGCGCCGCAGCGGCTAGCCCCGACGAAAACCGAAGATCAGTTCGTACTGCTCCCAAGACACATCCCTGTCCAAGAGAACGATCAAGTGGCGCGGATTATAGCGACAGGCAGGCCTCGGCCAGCAGCTTGCAGGAACGAATTCTCGCCGCGGGGTCGTAGATGGCACAGGCAACTATCACTTCATCGGCACGGGTTGACTTCGTGAACGCCTCCATACCCGCCCGCACGGTGTCCGGCGAACCCACCAGCGAGCAGGCCAGGAAGCCCTCCACGTGCTGCTGAACAGGGGGCGGCAGCGGCTCGATGTGCTCCACGGGTGGCGCCAGCCGCCCCGGCCTTCCGGTGACCAGCCCGATCACCACGTTCTGCAATGAGGTGAACAGGTGCCGTGCCTCGGCATCGGTGGGCGCGCAGACCACGTTGATCGCGGGCATGGCATGGGGCCTGGCCTGCTGCGTCGACGGCTCGAAGCGCTCGCGGTAGATGGCCAGCGCGTCATCCAGTGCGGCCGGGGCGAAGTGCGAGGCGAACGCATAGGGCAGTCCCAGCTTCGCGGCCAGCTGCGCGCCGAACAGGCTGGAGCCCAGGATCCACAGCGGCACGTGCGATGCGGCGCCGGGCACCGCGCGGATGCGCTGGCCCGGCTCCACCGGCCCCAGCAGGGCCTGCAGTTCCTGCACGTCGTCGGGAAAGCGCTCCGCCGCGCGCGGATCACGGCGCAACGCGCGCCAGGTCAGCCCGTCGGTGCCGGGCGCGCGCCCCAGCCCCAGATCGATGCGACCCGGGAACAGCGCCTCCAGCGTGCCGAACTGCTCGGCGATCACCAGCGGCGAGTGATTGGGCAGCATGATGCCGCCCGCGCCGACGCGGATGCGCTGCGTGGCCGCGGCCACCCGGCCGATCAGCACCGAGGTCGCGGCGCTGGCGATGCCGGGCATGTTGTGGTGCTCGGCATACCAGATGCGCTCGTAGCCCAGCTGCTCGACCTGCTGCGCGAAATCAATGGTGTTGCGCAGCGCTTCGGGCACTTCCATGCCCAGCGGTACATGGGCCAGATCGAGGATGGAGAGCTTCACGGCAATACGATCAACGTCAGCACACCACGCGCGCTCAGGCCGCGGCCTTGTGCACCAGGAAGCGCACCAGTGCATCGAGCTCGGCCTGCGAGCTGAGCATGGTCAGATCGATCCGGTAGCGCCCGCCCACCACCAGGCAGGGCGTGCTCGGCACCATGTAAGCCTTGATCAGCGTGTCGAACTGGCGCATGCGCGTATCCACCGCGAAGGACTTGGACGCGTTGACGAACTGCTCCTCGGTGCACGCGTGGCGGCCGGCCAGAAAGCGCGCCACGTCTTCGATGGTGGGCTGGGGCGAGTTCAGGCGCTGGGTGCGCGGATCCACGACGGCCAGCGGCGCATTGTTGCCCCAGACGGCGTCGAACATCGCCTGGTGCGACTGCCGCGCGATCCCCAGCACCTGCGCGGTGACGAAGGCGCGCTGGAACATGGGCCAGGACTCGGCCTTGTTCCACGAGGCATGCACGAACACCAGCTCGGCATTGGCCGGCAGCGCCTTCTGCAGCTGCAGCAGCATCGGCTGGAACTTGTAACAGGCCGGGCAACCGTAGGAGAAGATTTCGGTGACCTCCACCTTGCCCGGCGCCACCTGCGTGGGCTGCGCCACCGGCAGCGCCGCGTACTGCCGGCCTTCGCGGAAATCGAACCCGCCATCGGCCGACCACGCCGTACCCGCCAGCGCGCACAACGCCAGCGCCCAGCCGACACAACGAATCGTGCGAGTCATGTTGCACTCCAGGGGTGGTGCCACCGCGGCGAATGGCGCAGAGCATAGCCCGGCGCGGGCGATTCACAACCGGGCGCGCAGGTCCTGCACCGCGAACGCCGGCAGCGGCGCCGCAAAGCCACGCCCCAGCGCGATGGCCTTGAAGTGCTCGCCCATTTCCTCGGGCATCAGCAGCCGCCGCGCCTCGCCGGCGCGCGCCACGCGCGTGCGTTCATCCGGCGCGGCCGCCACATCGGCTTCGATTCCCAGACCCAGCAGCAGCGCCGCCTGCGTGGCGAAGCCCAGCACGTCCAGTTGCGCCGCGTCCGCGGCTTCGGCCACGCGCGTGAAGTCCACCCAGGCGGTCAGGTCGGCCATGCCCGGATGCGCGAACGGATCATCCAGCGCGCGCTGCCGGTGGTGCGCGCGCAGGGTGCCGCTGCAACGCTGCGGATGGTAGAAATCCCGGCGCGGCAGGCCGTAATCGATGAACAGCGCCACGCCGCGTGACAGCGCGCGCGTCACCTCGGCCAGCCACGGCGCGGTGCGCAGGCACAGCTCCGAGTGAAATCCCGCGGGCCAGTCGGCGGCCGCGTCGCCACGCAGGCGCTGCACCTCCGCGCGCAACGCGTCCGGCGCGGGGCGCTCCTGCCAGCACAGGCCCTCGCCCTGCAGCGCGACGCCCCGCTCGAACACCTCGCCGTCGCGCCAGGCGAAGCATTCCACCGGCAGGGCATCCAGCACTTCATTGGCCAGCAAGGCCCCCTGCCAGGGTTCGGCCGGCGGTGCATCCAGCCATTGCACGCGTGCTGCCAGCGGCGGCGGCAGAGCGGCCAGCAGCGCGCGCTGCCGCTCGCGCAGATCGGCGCTCACTTCAAGAATGCGATAGCGCGCGGGCAGGGCACCGGCCGCATCCAGCGCCAGCAGCACATCGCGCGCCAGCCGGCCGCTGCCGGCGCCGATCTCCAGCACATCGCCGCCGCCGAGCACCGCCAGCACCTGCTGCACGTGGCGCGCCAGGCAGGCGCCGAACAGCACCGAGAGTTCCGGCGCGGTGGTGAAATCCCCGCCCGCGCCCAGCTTGTGGCTGCCGGCGCTGTAGTAACCCAGGCCGGGTTCATACAGCGCCATCTGCATGTACGCATCGAAGGGCAGCCAGCCGCCGGCCGCCGTGATGCGTTCGCGGATGTGTGCCAGCACGCGCGCGGCATGTGTGGATTCGTGCGTCGCGGCCGGTATCGTCATAAGCTCGCATTGTGGAACAGAGCCTCTCGGACAAGGTAGTCCTGATCACCGGCGCGGCGCGGCGCGTGGGCGCTGCCATCGCGCGCAAACTGCATGCGGCCGGCGCCACCATCGCATTGCACTACCACCGCTCGGTGAATGACGCGCAGGCACTGGCCGCCGAACTGGAGGCCGCACGTGCGGGCTCGGTGGCCACGCTGGGCGGCGACCTGCTCAACCTGAAGATGCTCGAGCCGCTGGTGGAGGCCACCGTGGCGCGCTTCGGGCACCTGGACATCCTCATCAACAATGCCTCCACGTTCTACGCCACGCCGGTGGGCCAGATCACCGAGAAGGACTGGGACGATCTGATGGGCACCAACCTGCGCGCGCCCCTGTTCCTGTCGCAGGCCGCGGCCCCGCACCTGAAGGCGCGCAACGGGCTCATCCTGAACATGGTGGACATCCACGGCATGCGGCCGCTGCGCCATCACGTGGCGTACAGCCCGGCCAAGGCCGGGCTGATCATGCTCACGCAGTCGCTGGCGCGCGAACTGGCCCCCGAAGTGCGCGTCAACGGCATCGCGCCCGGGCCCGTGGAGTTCCCCGAGCACGGGCTCACCGAGCAGATGAAGCAGGCCATCATCGACAAGACCCTGCTCAAGCGGCGCGGCTCGCCCGAGGACATCGCCCGCGCGGCACTGTTCTTCGCGGCCGAGGCGCCCTACGTCACCGGCCAGATCCTGGCGGTGGACGGCGGGCGCAGCGCCAATACCTGAAGCAACGGATCAGGCGGCAGACCTGCCGTGCCGCAGCCCTCAGTCGCCACTTGCCGCTTCAGATGCGCCGCCGTTGGCGGAAATTTCCGTAGGCTTCCAGAATGGCATCTTCCAGCTGTTCGGGACGTGCCACCAGCGCCGGAGCACCCAGCACGCGCAGCGCCTGTGCCTTGCGCTCGAGCCCGGTGCAGTACTCCTGCGCCGCCAGTGCCTCGAACGGATCGCGCCAGTGCCGGGCAGGTGCCCTGCCCAGCTCTTGCGCGGCCACGCTGGACAGGCCCGCGATGAAAGGCAGGTGCTTGGGCAACAGCAGGCGCACCGCGGCCAGCAGCTGACTGGCGACATCGGCATCGTCCAGGTCCGTCAGCAGTACCACCAGGCTGCGCTGACGCACCAGCGAGCGCACGCGCATCGCGGCCTGCACGGGATTGGATTCGCTGCCGGTAACCTGCAGTCCCGCCAGCGCGCGGCGCAGGCGCATGACCGCATGCTTGCCTCGCGCCGGCGGCAATGCCAGCAGCGGCTGATCGGAGTAGACCACCAGCCCGATCAGATCATCCCGGGTCACCACGTACTGCGCCAGGCGCGCGGCCGCATTGACGTAGTAACCGAAGCGGTCCAGCGCACCGGCGCGCAAGCCGCTGGATCGTCCGGCATCGAGCACCACGACCACTTCCAGATGCTGGTCCTCGGTAAAGTCGCGGCTGATCAGACGCTGCGTGCGGGCGCTGGCCTTCCAGTCGATGAAGCGTGGTGGGTCGCCGGGCTCATAGCGGCGCAGTTGCAGCAGCTCGGCTCCCGAGCCGCGCTGCGTGCTGACCCGGTGGCCGACCGCGCCCAACCCGCCTGACCCGTGCGCGCTGCGCAGCAGGTCCGGCGCGACGCGCGCCTCCCAATCGACGTCCAGCCGACGCGACCAGGACGCCAGGCCCAGGGGGCCGGTCACGCGAATGCGCTGCGCGGGCCAGCGAAAGCTTCCCAGGCGGCGCGGCGTCACCTCGACTCCCAGCATGGCGCGCTCCGCCGCCGGCACGTGCAGCCTGCGGACACTGAAATCCAGATTGAATGGCGCCGGCCCGGCCGGCGCGCACTCGATCGCCACGGCGCGCCGCAGATGCTGTTCGAAATACATGCGCACCTGATTGGCCCGTCCCAGATACCAGGGTGCGGCGGCATCCATCACCAGCGCCACGCGCGCGCGACGCACGACCAGCGACTCGTACGCCAGGCCCAGCAGCAGCAGGCCGGCCGGCACCCGCCACAGCATCGCCAGTGTCGCGCTGCCGCTCCAGTCGCCGAGCACCGCGATCAGCGCAGTGAGCACGGCGAGCAGCATGGCCCGGCGCTGCAGGTTCATTTGGGCACCGGCACCAGCTCCAGCAGGCGCTGCACCACGTCGGACTCACTCACGCCTTCCAGCAGCGCTTCCGGAGTCGGCACCAGACGATGCGGCATGACCAGCGGCGCCATTGCCTTCACGTCGTCGGGAGTCACGAACTGCGCGCCGCTCAAAGCCGCGTGAATGCGCGCGGTACGCAGCAACGCCAGCGCGCCGCGCGTGGACAGGCCCAGCGCCACGTGCGCGTGCTGCCGCGAGGCACCGGCCAGGTCGATCACGTAGCCGGACAGCTCCGGTGCCACATGCACCGCGTCCACCTGCGCGCGGGCGGCCGCCAGCGCATCGCCGGGCACCGGCTCGATGGCCGGCAGCCCGGTGGCAACCATCCTGCCGTACTGCTGCAGCACCTGCTGCTCGTGCTCGCGCGACGGATAGCGCAGATCGATGCGCAGCATGAAGCGGTCGAGCTGCGACTCCGGCAACGGGTAGGTACCCTCGAAGTCGCGCGGGTTCTGCGTGGCGATCACCAGGAAGTCCGCCGGCAGTGAATACTGCCGTCCGTCGGCGCTGACCTGACGCTCCTCCATGGCCTCCAGCAAGGCCGACTGGGTCTTGGGCCCGGCGCGGTTGATCTCATCGGCCAGCAGCACGTCGGCGAAGATCGGACCCGGCCGGAACACGAACTCGCTCTTCACGTTCTCGTAGACGTGCACACCGATGATGTCCGACGGCATCAGGTCGGCCGTGCCCTGGACGCGCTTGAACGCGCCGCCCAGTGCCGCCGCGAGGGACTTGCTCAGCAACGTCTTGCCCAGACCCGGCGGGCCCTGCAGCAGCACGTGTCCGCGCGCCACCACGGCCACGGTCAGCGCACGGATGATCGGCTCCATGCCGAAGACGATGGGTCCCAATCCGGTTTGCAGGCGCTGTTCGAGGGATTGCAGGGCTGAGTTCATAGGAGATTTCCCGCCATTCTGGTCAAACTGTTCTGAATGCGGATCAGATCGACCCGCTGCCTGGACTGCGCAAGTTCGTGCAGATGCCGCAGCTCCTGCAGGTCGTGCGCCGGAATGCTGGCCTGTGCCGACAGCCATTCCCACACCGGTTCACCGTTTTGCGGCAGGGCAAGGCGCTGCCGGATGCGGTTGAAGAAGTTGCGCAGCAGGCGCTGGCCCACCGCATTGACCTGCACCTTGCCGGCGATGAAGCCACCGGTCACCTTGATGAAGGTGGTCACGTCCATCGGACTCCAGGCGTCGACTTGTGGTCGCAGGCGCTGCCAGCCCAGCACGAACAGCAGCCACAGCGCACACAGCCACAACAGGCTGCGATGCAGGCGCGGATCCCCGAAGAAGGCCCTGGCGTCGTAGTAGTCGACCAGGCCCTGATGGGCATCGTCGAACAACACGACACCGTGCGGCGCCACGGACCACGCCACGATGTTGGCGAACAGGCGCGCATTGTCCTGCTGGCCGATGAGCGCATTGCTCAGCGGGCTGGCGAAGCCGAGCACCAGGATCTGGCCCTGTCCATCGCGTCGCAGCCACACGGCCGGCTCGGCGGCACTGTTGCCGGCCGCGCGGTCGGTGCGCTCGGCCAGCGCCAGCAGCGGCGCGTCATCCGCGCTGCGCGCGCGCCAGTGCGAAGCCGGAAGCCCGGACTGCGCGAGCACGGATCCGACCCCGGCCAGCAACGGATGCGATCCGCGCGCGACGATCTGGCTGCTCTGCTTCTCGACGAGCCTCTGCAATGCCTGGCGCACGGAGGCAGCGCGACTCACGCCCGGCGCCGCCTCGTTTCCGGCCTTCCCGGAAGTGATCACCGAGAACCTGATGCCGGTCATTCCCGTCAGCGCGGTCAACTGATCCGCGCCGGACAGCACGGCCCAGCGCGGCGTGTCGTCCAGGGCGGCCAGCACCAGCAGCGTGTTGCCGCGACGCACCCACGCCTGCAGGGCCGGCAGCTCGTTGGCGCGCACGGGCACCTGTTGCGGCACCGTGGCGATCAGCAGATTGCCGGTATCGTTGTTGCCGCGGCGGGCCAGACCGGAATACCGATCCCGGAATGACACCGCCGCTATGCCCTGCGTACCCAGCCAGCGCCACATGGCCTGGTAGCCCGCGTCCCGCACCTCCGTACTGACAGGCAGGGCCACGCGGTCGGCGTTCACGCCGGGTTTGGGAACGAACAGGGCATAGAACACCGCAAAGGCACCCAGTGCCAGTCCCAGTGTGACGAGTCGCTCCTTCACGCGGGGCCGGCCTCGCGCGGCTGCAATTGGCGCAGCAGGTCGCGGCCGTCGGCTATGACGGCGCCGGCCTGTGGCGAGGCGGCCTCGCCGGATCCGTACAGCACCTGCTCGGCCAGTTCCGTCACGCGCGCGAACCGCGCACGACTTTCGGCATCGTCGAACGCGCTGTCCCGCACCAGCTCCCGATGCGTGAGGCTGCGGTCCGCGCGCAGCTGCCCGTTGGCCAGCAGCCGCGCCACCAGCAAACGCAGCAGCAGGCGCGGCCGATCCCGCGGCGCGACGTCGTCCAGGTTGACCGCGCCCTGCGCCCCGGGCTCGCGCCTGGGCAGTGCGGCCGTACCGCTCTGGCCGTCGGCCCGTGCGCGCGGCGACAGCACTCCAGCGATGCCCAACTCATTGAAGATGAAGGCGAGGGCCGCGGCCACCGTGACAAACAGCAGCACGTAAGTCACTGCCTTGATCAAACTGGCGGATGCGGAGATGTGGTTCAGCAGACGATTGAACCACGAGGACGAATCCGCATCGTGACTGCCCAGCCAGCCGCGCAGCCAGTCGGTGAAGGCACTCCACCAGGACCGGGGCGGGTGCACCTGCTCCTGCGCCAGCTGATCCAGCACGCCGTGCATCGCGCCGGGATCGGGCCGCGTCCGTGCCGGCGTAGCGGCATAGTGATGGGCAAGCTCATCCAGGTCGGCCAGGCCGTGCCGGGTCAGCGTGCTACGCCAGTCATCGGGCAGCATGGCGACGAAGCCCAGCTCGCGCAGCGCGGACTCCAGGCCGGGGCACGCCGCCTGCAGCGCCTCGATCCCCTTCGCCTGCGTCGGCGCCTGCGCGGCACAGCCATCCAGCGTATCCAGCGCGGCGGCACAGGCGTGGCCGCACAGCAGCCATGCGGCAAGCGCGAACGTCAGGTGCCGCAGCGCGGACATCAACCCGCGGGGTTCAGCTCACCCACACGGGCCGCCAGGTCACCGCCTTCCTTGCGCAGCTTCAGATCGTGGTAGACGGCCAGCAGCACGCTCGGCAGGAACGACATGATGAACAGGTTCATGACGGCCGAGACGATCTGCTGGATGAGCTGGAAGGTTGACACGACCCCCGCGGGGTTGGCGGCCGCGCCCGCGGCCGCACCGAAGATGCCCGCGACGAGAGCGGCGACGAAGGTGATCACGAAGAGCAGCACGAACAAGATGACGAAGGACACGAACACGATGACGTTCGAGCGCCACCAGTTGCCTGTGACGAGCCTGGCGCTCGTGCTGAGCGATCCGAGAATGCCCGCGCGCTCCACGATCACCACCACGAACGCGAGCTGGAACAGGCCCCACAGGTAGATGCCCGGAACGATAAACAGGATGGAGCCTATCCCGACCATCACCGCGAACAACACGCTCACCACGAGGGCGAACGGTGCACGCTTCAGGCCTATGGCGAACGCACCGCCGGTCGACATGGGCTCGCCGCGGGCGATCGCATCGATGCGGGCGAACAATGCGCCATAGGTCACGCACCCGACGGCGATGATGGCCAGGTATACGAGCCAGATGCGGGGCGATCTCACCATCTCCAGCACTGCCTGCGGATTGCGGGCCGCCTGCAACTGCATGGTGTGGGTAATGATGATGGCCGGCACGACAGTCAGCAGCACCGCCACGATCGTGATGGGCATGCAGGGGAACAGACTCTTGCCGTACAGGCGGAAGGCGCTGTCGAGTACGCCACCGATGGAACTCGGCGCAGTGGGCATTAAAGACATGGATCCCTCCAGGACTTGGGCCGTTGTGTCGAGAGGCTTTCTTGTTGTGGCCGGCAGCTCTGCACCAGCGATTGCGCGAGCCAATTTAGCAGAATCGGATTGTCGCCGTTGCCCCGCGAACCGGCGGCGTGCCCCCCGAAATCCTCATGTAGGATTGGCGAACGATGGTCAGGGATGAATTCACCGTACAGGGCATGACGGGTGTGGACCTGTCGCTGCAGATCGCCGCTACGGGCAGCCGGGCATATGCCTTCCTCATCGACTGGCACATCCGGATCCTGCTCGCGCTCGCCTGGCTCTTTGCGGCCATGCTGACCGTCAACGGCGCCCCGCGGATAGAAGCTGGCAACGGACCCTGGACTGCGACGCTGATCGCCGGACCGCCCTTTGCCATCTATCTGCTGTACCACCCGGTCGTGGAACTGCTGCTGCGTGGCCAGTCACCGGGCAAGCGCATGGCCGGCGTGCGCATCGTGACCCGCGATGGCGGACCGCCGGGCGCCGGGGCCGTGCTGATCCGCAATGCATTCCGCCTGATCGACTCCCTGCCGCTGTTCTACCTGGTCGGCTTGATATGCACGTTTGTCAGTGCGCAGCACCTGCGCATCGGCGATATGGCGGCGGGCACACTGCTGATCAGGAACGAACCCGGCGCCGACAAGGGCATCGCGCGATTGGGCAATCGCGCTGCCGCGACCGGCCTGGATCCCAACGCCCAGGATCTGATCGACCAGTTGCTCGAACGGTGGCGGGGAATGGAAGTGGACAGTCGCGTCGCCATTGCCCGCGAGCTGCTGCAACGAATCGGCGCGGAACCGCAGGCGTCGCTGGCCGGGATGTCCGACGATGACCTGCGCAAACGTCTGGTGGCGCTCGGCGGCGGTGGAGCCACGCGCTGATGGATGCGGCGCGCACCTGGATTTCCTCCCGCGTCGCCGCATGGACCGGACTGGCCGACCGGATCGCCGACTTGCGGCGGCGACGCAATGTCTCGGTCGACGAAGCGCTGCACTCGGTGGAGGGCTATCGGAGCCTGGCGCGCGATCTGGCCAGCGCGCGGCGCCTGCTACCCGGCACGCGGGTGACCGCCAGTCTGCAGAGCCTGTACCTGCAGCTGCACGAACTGATCCGCCGCAAGCCGCACGGCGGCCGCGCCGCGCTGCTGGACATGCTGCGCACGGACATCCCGCGCACGGTGAGCGGGCTGCGCCAGCGCATCGCGTGGATCGTCGCGCTGTTCGTAATGAGTGCCGCGGCCGGATGGTGGCTCATCAGCACGTTCCCGGAGCTGGTCAGCCTGATCGCCAGCGACCACATGATCCAGAGCGTGGAGAAAGGCAAGCTGTGGACGGACGACATCCTGAACGTTGCGCCGTCCTCGCTGCTCTCCGTGCGCATCTTCTCCAACAACATCGCCGTGAGCGTGTTCGCGATCTGCGCCGGGTTCTTCTTCGGAATCGGAACCTTCTACATCATCTTCACCAACGGGCTCATGTTGGGCGGCGCTTTCGCGTTCACCCATCAGCACGGACTGGCCGGCCGGCTGTTCGAGTTCATCGTCGCGCACGGCATGGTCGAGCTGTCCGTCATCTGCATTGCCGGGGCCATTGGCGCGGCGCTCGGAGAGTCACTGATCCGGCCCACCCATCCCACGCGCCGCGAATCCTTCCAGCGCTGCATGCACGCCATGGCGCCGCTGGTGCTGCTGTGCGCGCTGTTGCTGGTCGGCGCCGGTCTGATCGAGGGCTTCATATCGCCCAACCCCACCTTCCCGCTGTCCAGTCGCGTGGTGATTGGCGTGTGCTACTGGTCGCTGATGGTGATGGCACTGACCGGCAGGCCGTTCAGACCCGCCAGATCCGGCCCTGCAACGCTGCAGCACCGCCAGCGTTGAGCAATGACCCTGCGGCCGGCGTCAATCCGCCGGCCACCGTGCTGGAGCGGGCAAGCGCGACCCTCTAGAGGTTGTAACCGCGCTCGCCGTGCTGGGCCAGGTCCAGACCTTCGGACTCCTGGTCTTCGCTGACACGCAGACCAAGCGTGGCATCGAGGATCTTCAGCAGCCCCCAGGTGATCAGCCCGCACCAGAGCATCGTGGCCAGGATACCCAGCGCCTGCACGCCGAGCTGCGCGCCAATGCTCTTCTGCAATGTGAAGCCGCTGCCGCCGAGCGCGGCCGCGGCGAATACGCCGGTGAGCAAGGTGCCGACCACACCGCCCACGCCGTGCACCGGCGACACGTCCAGCGAATCATCCAGGTGCAGGCGACGCTTCAACAGCTGCGTGCTCTCGAAGCACACCAGCCCGGCGACGAAACCGATCAGCAATGCGCCGCCGGGGCCGACGAAGCCCGAAGCCGGCGTGATGGTGCCCAGACCCGCCACCATGCCGGTGATCACGCCCAGCAGGCTGGGTTTGCCGTAGCGCTGCCACTCCATCAGCATCCACGCGAAGGCGCCGGCCGATGCGCCCAGGTGCGTGGTCAGCACCGCCATGGTGGCGGTGCCGTTGGCGGCCAGTGCGCTGCCGCCGTTGAAGCCGAACCAGCCCACCCACAACATGCCCGCGCCGCAGGCGGCCAGCGGCAGGCTGTGCGGCGGCATCGGCACATGCGGAAAGCCGCGGCGGCGGCCCAGCACCAGCGCGCACACCAGCGCGGCCGTGCCCGCGTTGACGTGCACCACGATGCCGCCGGCGAAGTCCATCACGCCGCGCTGCTCGAGCCAGCCGCCGCCCCACACCCAGTGCGCCACCGGCACGTACACCAGCAGCAGCCACAGCCCGCTGAACCACAGCACGGCGCTGAAGCGGATGCGCTCGGCGTAGCCGCCGATGACCAGCGCCGGGGTGATGATGGCGAAGGTCATCTGGAACATGGCGAACAGGGTTTCGGGAATGGTGCCGCGCAGGCTGCCGCGCTGCAGGCCACCGAACAGGGTGCGGTCCAGTCCGCCGATCAATGCATTGGCGCTGCCGCCGTCGCGGAACGCCAGGCTGTAGCCCACCGCGAACCACAGCACCGACACCAGCGCGGTGATGGCGAAGCACTGCACCAGGATGGACAGTGAATTCTTGCCGCGCACCAGGCCGCTGTAGAACAGCGCCAGCCCCGGCAACGTCATGAACAGGACCAGTCCGGTGGCCGTCAACAGCCACGCCGTATCCGCACCGTTCGGCATTACTTCGTTCACTTGTTCTGGCCCCCGCGCCCCTGGTTGTTCGAGTTGTGCGGGCAGCAGGAAATCCTGCCCGGACGGGGTGGTGAGTTTACCGGACCAACTATTGCCCGGCCATCTACCTGTCGGCTAGGCGTCGGCCAGCTCCAGCGGCACCGGCACCAGCGGATGCGCGCCCTGGTCGAAACCCGCCCACAGTGCGCCGACCGTGCGGCCCGCCGTGGGATGGATGGCATCGGGGGCCAGTTCGGCCAGCGGCCCGAGCATGAACGCCCACTGGGTGAGCTGCGGTCGCGGCACCACCAGACCGGGCAGCTCCAGCACGGCATCGCCGAACAGCAGGATGTCCAGGTCCATGGTGCGCGGCGCCCACCTGGGCGCGTAGCGCGGCCGGCCGCACAGCCCTTCGATGCGTTCCAGCTCGGCCTTGAGCGCGCCGGGTTCGACGTCCACCGGCAGTTCGGCCACGAAGTTCAGGAATTCCGGCCCCTCGAAGCCGATGGCGGCATTGCGGTACACGCGCGAGAAACGGGTGCCCGGGAAGGCCAGCTTCAACTCATGCGCGGCGCGCAGCAGGTTCGGCTGGGCATCGAGATTGCTGCCCCCCGACACGTAGGCCAGTGTCATGGGCGAACCGGTATCACTTGCGGTGGCGCTCGATGGCCACGCCCACGTCGCGCGAGCCGCGGATGGCACCGGGCTTGTTCAGCGACAGCCGCACCCAGGCGATGTCGAACTCGGCCAGCAGCGTCATGGCCAGCTGGTGCGCCAGGGTTTCCACCAGGTGGAACTCGGCGCCGGTGACGAAATCGATGCAGCGCTTGGCGATGGCCTTGTAATCGACCGTGTTGTCGACCGTGTCGGTGGTTGCGGCCCTGGCGCAATCCACCGGGATTTCCAGGTCCAGCACCACGGTCTGCTTCACGTGGCGCTCCCACTCGATGAAGCCGATGGTGGTCTCCATGGTGAGACCGCGCAGAAACACCACGTCGCCGGACTGTCTGGACATGCCCTTCCCTTCTTCTATAGCGGCGCGGCCAGCGCCGTGAGCGGCCACTGCGCGCGCGCCTGGATCGCAAGGTCCGCGGCGGCGCCGCCGTGCTTCAGGCGCGCCATGCCGGCCACCGCGATCATGGCGGCATTATCCGTGCAGTACTCCAGGCGCGGAAAGTAGATTTGCGCATGGCGCCGGCGCGCCGCGGCCGACAGCGCGTGGCGCAGCGCCAGGTTGGCGCTGACGCCGCCGGCCACGACCAGATGCTTCAGGTGCGTGGCATCCAGCGCGCGCGCGGTCTTGCCCACCAGCGTATCCACGATGGCATCCTGCACCCCGCGCGCGATGTCGGCGCGCCGCCGCGCATCCGGCTCCTGCCGGCGCACCGCCAGCATCACCGCGGTCTTCAGCCCGGAGAAACTGAACTCGAAACCCTCGCGTTCCAGCATGGGCCGCGGAAACTCGAACGCGCCGGGGCGACCGGTTTCGGCCAGCCGCGCCAGCTCCGGCCCGCCCGGATAAGGCAGGCCCAGCAACTTGGCCGACTTGTCGAAGGCCTCGCCGGCCGCATCGTCGCGGGTCTCGCCCAGCAGCTCGTAGCGGCCGAAGGCATGCACATGGATCAGCATGGTGTGCCCGCCGGAGACCAGCAGCGCCAGATGCGGGAAGGGCGGCGCCCGGTCCTCCAGCAGCGGCGCCAGCAGGTGCCCCTCCAGGTGATGCACCGGCACCGCCGGCACGCCCAGCGCGTAGGCCAGGCTGTGGCCCAGCGCCGCACCGGTCAGCAGCGCGCCCACCAGCCCCGGACCGGCCGTGTAGGCCACGCCCGCCAGCTGGTCCGCGCGGGTTTCGGCATTCGCAAGTGCTTGACGAACAAGGGGAAGTAGCCGCTGGACATGGTCCCGGGAGGCCAGTTCGGGCACCACGCCGCCGTACAGGCGGTGCACGTCCACCTGGCTGAACAGCTCGTGCGAGAGCAGCCCGGCCGCCTCGTCGTACACCGCGGCGGCGCTCTCGTCGCAGGAGGATTCGATTCCAAGAATCCGCATTGGACACCCGGGGACAAGCCCTTTAGAATCGCGCGCCTTTTCCCCTCCAAACAAAGGGTTGAGTGGTCCTATGCCCAGCGTGCGAGTTCGTGAGAATGAGTATTTCGACGTGGCCCTGCGCCGTTTCAAGCGCGCCTGTGAAAAGGCGGGCGTCCTGGCGGAGCTGCGTCGGCGCGAATTCTACGAGAAGCCCACGCAGGAGCGTAAGCGCAAGAAGGCCGCGGCGGTGAAGCGCCACGCCAAGCGCAGCAATCCGCGTCCCGGCGACGCGCGCGCCGCCCGCCCCTACTGAGCCCATCCATGTCCCTGAAAGAGCGCATCACCGAGGACATGAAGTCCGCGATGCGTTCCGGTGACAAGGAGCGCCTCGCCACGATCCGCCTGATCCTGGCGGCCATCAAGCAGAAGGAAGTCGACGAGCGCATCGTGCTGGACGATGTGCAGGTGCTCGGCGCCATCGAGAAGATGGTCAAGCAGCGCAAGGAATCCGTCGCGCAGTTCCACAGCGCCGGGCGCGAGGACCTGGTGGCCAAGGAAAACGCCGAACTGGCGGTGCTCACCGCCTACCAGCCGGCACAGCTTTCAGACAGCGAGATCGATGCCCTGATCGCCAGCGCGATCAGCGCCACCGGCGCCGCGTCGATCAAGGACATGGGCAAGGTCGTCGCCCATGTGAAGGGCGCCGCCGCCGGCCGCGCCGACATGGCCAAGGTCAGCGCGCGCGTGAAGGCGCGGCTCGGCCAGGCCGCCTGAGCGGCTGCCATGGGCAAGCTGCTGGTATTCGTGATCGTGATCGGCCTGCTGGTCGCAGTGGGCTACGGACTCGGTCGCCGCGGCCGCAAGTAATCCTCAGTCGCCACCGGCCAGCAATGCCGAGCGGCGCAACACCAGCGTACCCACCGCAGCCAGCACCAGCAGGCTCGCCAGGAAGATCAGGCCTCCGGCGAAGCCGCCGGTGACTTCCTTCACATAGCCCACCATCGTCGGGCCGACGAAACCGCCCAGCGATCCCACCGTGTTGATCAGCGCGATGCCGGCCGCCAGCGCGCTGCCGGACAGGAAGCGCGACGGCAGTGCCCAATACGGTCCGCGCGTGCACAGATCGCCCATGGCCGCGATGGTCAGCGCGATCATGCCGGGCACCGGCGAGAGCAGGAAGGCACTGGCCACGAAGCCCGCCGCGCCGATCAGGCTGGGCACGGCCACGTGCCAGAAGCGCTCGCCGCTGCGATCCGAACTGCGGCCCACCCACACCATGGCGATGGTCGCACCGATGTACGGAATGGCCGTGATGAAGCCGACCAGCAGGTTGCTCTGGTGGGAGATGCCCTTGACGATCTGCGGGATCCACAGGTGCAGGCCATAGCTGCCGGTCTGGCAGCAGAACATCACGAAGCACATCAGCCACACCGTGGGATGCAGCAATGCGGTGCGCAGGCTGGCGCTGTTGACGTGGCGCTGCGCCGTGGCCTGCTGCTCGGCGGCCAGGCGCGCCTGCAGCATCTGCTTCTGCCCGTCGGTGAGCCAGCGCACCTCGCGCGGTGTGTCCGGCAGCAAGAACCAGGTAAGCACACCCAGCAGCACCGCCGGCAGTCCCTCCAGCACGAACAGCCACTGCCAGCCGCGCAGGCCCAGCATGCCGTCGAGCTGCAGCAGTGAGCTGGATATCGGGTTGCCGAACACCGCGGACAATGGAATGCCGAGCATGAACCAGGACACCGCGCTGGCGCGTTCGGACTTGGGGAACCACTGGCTGAGGTAATAGATGATGCCGGGCAGGAAGCCCGCTTCGGCCACACCGAGCGCGAAACGCAGCGCATAGAAGCTCCATTCGCCCCGGGCGAACATCATGGCCGCCGAGATCAACCCCCAGGTCACCATGATGCGTGCGATCCAGCGCCGCGCGCCGACGCGCGCCAGGATCAGGTTGCTGGGCACCTCGCACAGCGCATAGCCGATGAAGAAGATGCCGGCGCCAAGCCCGTAGACCTCGGCGCTCAGGCCCAGGTCCTTGTTCATCTGCAGTGCCGCGATGCTGATATTGACCCGGTCGAACCAGGCGATGATGTACAGCAGCAGCAGGTAGGGAACCAGGCGCCAGTGCAGGCGGCGGTACAGTTCCCGTTCCGGATTCATTGTCTTGCTCCTGGCTGCGCGGCGGCGAGCATGTCCGCGTAACGCCGGCGTGCCGCCTGGTCGCCGGTCTTTGCGTAATAGTCCACCAGTCGCCGCAATGCCGCCAGCGTCGCGCGATTGCCCGGCTTGGCCTGCGCCAGTACCGGGTATGAGTTCTGCAGCAATGGTCCGGCTTCCTGCAGCCGGCCCTGCAGCAACAGCGCTTCGCCCATCACGCTGTCGGCGCTGGCGCCGATCCAGTGCCCGGGCGGCAACTGGGCGTCGATGATGCGCCGGGCCTCGCGCGCCTTCACCAGTGCCTGGTTCGGCTTGCCGGTGAGATTCTCCATTGCGGCATAGCCCAGCAGTACCGAAGCCAGGTACGGGTTGTCCGGGCCCAGCACTTTGCGATAGGTGGCCAGCGACTTGTCGTAGAGCGTGCCGGCCTCGCGGTACTTGCCGCGCGCGGTCAGCAGATTGGCCAGCTGCAGCTCATCGTAGGCCGTGGCCTCGTTCTGCTCGCCGCGCGTGCGGCGCGCGTGCGCCACGCTCCTGCGCATCACCGCTTCGGCCTGCTGCAGGTCTCCCATCTGCGCCTGCACCATGCCCAGCGCGATCAGGTTGTCGGCAATGTCCGGGTGGTCCGGCTCGATGGTCTCGTCGATGTGGATCGCGCGCTCGAGCAGATCGCGTGCCTCGGCGTTCCTGCCTTCCTGGCCCAGCACGGAAGCCAGCGACTGCAGGAAGGTGGACACCGAGGAGTTCATCTCGCCGTGCGCGGCCAGCGCGCCGCGCACCGCATCGCGCAACACCGGCTCGGCGCCGCGGATGTCGCCGTTCATCATCATGGACTGGCCCAGGTCGTGCTGCACGTCCGCCACGATCGCCGCATCGGCATCGTCGAGCCGCTGCAGCATGTCCAGCCCCTGGCGGTAGGCCTCGATGGCGCCGGCGTAGTCCCCCTGGGCGTACAGCGCGTGCCCGTAGTCGTTCAGCGCCACCGCCACGTCCTGATGATCGCCCGGATGCGCATCGCGCAGGATCCTCAGCGCCTGGTGCGCCGTGCTCAGCGACTGCGTGGTGTCGTCCAGTTCGTACAGCACGCCGCTGACGTTGCGCAGGTCATTGGCGATCTCGTCCGCCGTGCCGCCATTGGCCTGATGCAACTGCAGGCCCTTGCGGTACAGGCGCAATGCCTCCTCGTACAGCCCGAGACTCTCGTAGGCATCACCGATGGTGTTGGACAGCGTGGCGCGCAAGGCCGGCGTGCCGCCCAGGTCCGAGTCGATGCGTGCCGCGCCGGCATCCAGCAGCTGCTTGGCCGTGGGCGTCTTGCCCCGCGCGACGTCCGGATTGGACGCCGAGAACACCTGGGTAAGGAAGCGCGACACGGCCTGCGCGCGTGCGGCCTGCCCGGCCGCGATGTCCCGTTCGCGGGTCAGCGCCATGCTGTGATAGATGCCGAAGGCCACGCCGCCGATGAGCACGATGGCGCCCAGCGCCACGCCGGTTGCATGGCGCCGGGTGAATTTGCCGGCCAGGTACAGCCAGGAGCGGCCGCGCGCCTCCACCGCAAATCCCTGCAGGTGCCGGCGAATGTCCTCGGCGAACTGCTGCACGCTGGCATAGCGCGCATCCGGATCCTTGGCCAGCGCCTTCAGCACGATGCGATCGACATCGCCGCGCAACAGCCGCGCCAGCGCGTGCTTGCCGGCCGCGGCGAGACGCCGGCTGGGCGCGGCCACCTCGTCGTCACACACCAGCTTCTCGATCTGGCTGGGGCGCAAGCCGCGCGTGGCATACGGACGCAGCCCGGTGACCAGCTGGTACAGCAGCACGCCCAGCGAGTACACGTCCGAACGGGTGGTCACCGGGCCACCCAGCACCTGTTCGGGGCTGGCGTAGTCCGGGGTCATCGCCTGCAATGTGCGCTCGGGCGCCGCGCCGCGCCGTCCTGTTCCTCCAGCAGTTTGGCGACGCCGAAGTCCAGCAGCTTCACTCTGCCGCCGGCCTCCACCAGCACGTTGGCCGGCTTCACGTCACGATGCACCACGAGGTTGCTGTGCGCGAAGGCCACCGCGTCACACACACCGGTGAACAATTCGATGCGCTGGCGCAGCGAGAGCCGATGCTCCAGGCAGTACTCGTCGATGGGCACGCCGTCGACGAATTCCATCACCAGGAACGGCTGGCCCTCCGGCGTCGTGCCCACGTCCAGGATGCGGGCAATGTTGGGATGGTTGAGCCTGGCCAGGATGCGCTGCTCGAAGGCGAAGCGCTGCGCGGCGGCGCCACCCAGCGCGGCGCTGCCGATGAACTTCACGGCCACGCGCTGTTCGAACGCGCCGTCGGCGCGGCGAGCGATGTACACGTCGCCCATGCCGCCGCGCGCCAGGTGCGATTCCACCACCCACGAGCCCACATGCGTGCCGATCAGCGCCTCGCGCTCGGCCGCCTGCAGGCAGGCCGCGGCGCCCGAGACGGCGCCGGTCAGGGTCGCGCCGATGGTGGAATTGGCCGCCAGCAGCTTCATCAGCTCCGAGGCGGTGTCCGGGTCGCGGGCCTCGATGCCGCGCAGGTAGCGTTGCAGCTGCTCGCCCTCCAGCGTCAGCGCGGCACTGAAATGCTCCTTGAGCGCCTGCCAGTTGGCCTGGGCCATCGCGCTGCTATTCCGGCGTCATCTCGGAGCGCAGCCAGGCGCGCGCGAACTTGAGATCATCGCCGAGCGTGGAACGCGAGATGCCCAGCTCCGCCGCGGTCTGCTCATAGGACAGTCCACCGAAGTAAACCAGCTCCACTGCCTGTGCCATGCGCTCGTCCTTTCCCGCCAGGCGATCCAGCGCCTCGTCGAGGATCAGGATGTCGGCGCCCTGATCGACCGGGATGCCCTCGGCCTCGGTGAGGCTCACCTGCATCTGACCGCCGCCGCGCTTGAGCCGGTCGCGCGAGCGCGCGTGGTCCACCAGGATCCGGCGCATCATGCGCGCCGCCAGCGCGCAGAAGTGCTGCCGGCCGGAGAACTCCAGCGGCGCCTGCACCAGGCGCAGATAGGCCTCGTGAACCAGCGCCGTGGTCTGCAGCGTGTGGCCCGGCGACTCGGAGGACATGGCCCGGCGGGCCAGCCGCCGCAGCTCCTCGTACAAATGCGGGACCAGCGCATCCCGGGCCGCCGCGTCTCCGTGCTGCCAACCTATCAACCAGTTGGTGAATTCCGTCTCGCCGGTCATGGCCGGCAACAACGATACCTGCTGCTGCCGGCCCAGACCAGAAGGGCGCCGGCATGGGCCGGCGCACCCCCTCAGTTGCCGCTTTGATCGACTTCCCGCTTGGCGAAGGCGAAGAACACGTTGTTGTCCTTGGCGGCGTTATTCCACATAAGGTCGGTAAGCCCGTCTCCATTGAAGTCACCCGACAGCACGAAGGTGTAGTTCTGCCAGTCCTGGTTGACCGGGTGCACCTGGGGCGGAGTGAACACATTGAACATGGGGTTGCCGCCCCCGACTCCCTTCAGCACCGCCACGCCGTTGACCGAGTTGGGCTCTCCGGGAGCATTCATGTACTTGGTGGCGATCACGTCCGCCGCCGCATCCCCGTTGGTTTCCGCGACGACCATGTAGCCCACGCCATTGAGTATCCGCGGTGCATTGGCGAACACCTCGCTCTCCCCGGCCCGCCAGTTCTGCGACGTGAGCTGCTCGAACTTCAGGCTTGGCAGGTCGAAGGCCGCCTGATGCAAGGTACCGATGCTCGAGGTGGGACCGGAGACGTTGATCCAGCTCAGGTCGGTGTCGCCGTCGCCGTCGAAGTCGCCGACCAGTGGCCGGTAGTAGCGCCAACCCGGCCCCGCCGAATGGATGAACGTGGCGCCCTGGCTGAAGGTCACGTTGTCGGTCGCGCGGCCATTGATGTACTGCGCGGTGCCGGCCCGCTGGTCGACCGGCGTCGTCGAGGACAGATCCTGCCCGAGGAAGCCCACCAGCATGTCCTTCCAGCCATCGCTGTCGATGTCACGCGCGGCCAGATAGAAGCGCGCCGTGGCCGGGTTGGTGTTGTAGTAGTCCGTGAAGGCGCCGATCTGCGCCTCCGCCTGCATGGTGAGCGCCACCTCCGGTTGCGCGGCGCTGCTGCGCAGTATCCGCTCGTAGATCCGGTTCTGCGCGCCCACGCGGCGCACGAACCACAGCATCACGTCGTCGCGCCCGTCGTTGTTCAGATCGGTGATCAGCGGCGTATCGCGCATGCCGGCCCGGCCGGCCGCGTCGATCGGGAAGCTCTGGTCCTGCACCGTCGTGCCGAAGCCCTCCGCGCCATCAGCGGTGCTGGCCGTCAGCACGCGGACGTCGACGGTGTCGAATGACGGACTGGCACGCAGCCACATCAGGTCCGCCTTGCCGCCGGCGTCGCCGTCGAAGTTGCCGACGTAGAGCTTGTACTGGCCCCATGGAACGTTCGGATCGGACAGGTCGCAGAACTTGCCGCCGCAGGCCTTGTCGTCGATCCGCAGGCGTCCGTCCTTGTTGCCGTAGCCCACGTACAGACGGTTGGTGTTGCCGATGAGCTCGTTCCAGACGATGTCGTCGATGCCGTCACCGTTGAAGTCGCCTTTGGCCATCTGCTGGATGCCGGAGGTGATCTCGGCCGGGCGCTCGTGGGTCTGCTTGAGTGCGAAGTCGAAGGGACCGGGGACGACGATCTGCGGCGTGCAGACTTCCTCGTTCACTTCCGTGCTCTCGGTGACGCCGGCCGGGCTGTTGTCGTACAGATTGCGGTACTCGACCTGGATCGGCACCGCGGCGGTGAGCTGCAGCTGGTCCTTGAAGAACGCGCCCCAATCACCGCTCTCGGCCGCGGTGATGGCCGCGGCACCGTTGCCGCCGATCTGCGTGACCGTCACGGACTTGGTGTTGTTCACGCTGGTCGACTTGGCATCGAGCTGCAGGCTGCCACCGGCCACCAGCGTCTTCACCGACGCCTTCAACATGGCCTCCAGGTCCGAGCGGGTGGCGGTGGAGGTCATCGTGAACGTCAGCACGCGCCCGTAGGTCACGCGCGACACATACACCGGCGGATTGCTCGCCGAGATTTCCCCCGAATCCAGCAACGGCTGCAGGCCGCTGTCGAAGAAGCTGCTCTTGAACCAGTCATCCTGGGTCGGCGGCTGCTGGATCTCGACGTCGAACAGCTTCTGCACCAGGTTCACCACGATGCTGCGCTCGGAATTCTTCTTGCTGACCTTGGTACCCAGCGCCCCGCTCACGCCGCCATAGCGGGCCGAGATCTTGGACTTCAGCATGAAGCGGTCGATATTGGAGGTCTCCTCATGCGTGTAGGCCACGCTGTCGCCGATGGGGATGTTGTCGTTGAAGGCGGCCAGGATGCGCGCCTTGACCGCGTCCTGCACCGGCTGCAGATCCGGGTTGTCGACCGTGCCGGAGGAGTCGCCGGACTGGGAGTACACGTTGTTGATGACGAAGGTCACCGGGGCGCGGTCCTCGGGCTTCACGCCAAGCTTGCGCAATGTGCCGGCGCGGAACTCGTCACCACGCAGCAGCGCGCCCGGGTAACTCACGTTGCCGTCGGCGCCGTACAGCGCCACCTTTTCCGGATTGCTGGTGATGTCGTAGGTGCGCGTCGTGCACTGGCTGCGCATGCGCACCGTGGTCGGGTTGGTGTTCTGGTCCGGGTTCTCCGGATCGTAGGGGTATTCCACGTCCTGGGGATCCGACAACGTGGGCGCGGACTCGGCCACCACCTTCTCGTCGGTCTGGTTCAGGCCGACCTGGGAGGTGTCGTAGTTGATGGGCGTGGCATTGGAGGGCAGCACGGCGACTCCGCCGCCGCCTCCACCGCCGCCGCCGCCGCCACCGCCGCCGCCGCCGCCGCCACCCGTGCCGGTGCTGCCGCCACCACCAGCGGTGCCGCCACCGGATCCACCCCCGCCACAGGCCACCAGGGCCACGGCCATGAACGACGCCAGGGCGCCACGCGCGATCCACTTTGTCATGATTCTTCCTTCCATCCCTGCGGACAGGTTGCTGATATGAGCTTCCTGCAAGGGGTAGCGACAAAGCGGCCGCGGGAGTCCGACGCCAGCTTGGAAATTGGGGGGACCTGCTACCCTTGCCCATCCCATGGCCGGCCGCATTCCCCAAGCCTTCATCGACGATCTGATCGGCCGCGCCGACATCGTGGAGGTCATCAACGCGCGCGTGCCGCTCAAGCGCGCCGGGCGCGAGTACCGCGCCAACTGCCCGTTCCACAACGAAAAAACGCCGTCGTTCTGGGTCAGCCCGGCCAAACAGTTCTATCACTGCTTCGGCTGCGGGGCGCACGGCACGGTGGTGTCGTTCCTGATGAACTACGACCGCCTGAGCTTCGTGGAGGCGGTGGAGGACCTGGCGCAGCGGCTGGGCCTGGAGGTGCCGCGCGAGGGCGGCGAACGGCCCGACACACCGTCGGTCAGCGAGGATCTCTACTCACTGATGACCAAGGTCGCCACCTTCTACCAGGAGCAGCTCGATGCCAGCGATACGGCGCGCGACTACGCGAAGAAGCGCGGCCTGACGCGCGACATCGCCACCAGATTCGCCATCGGCTATGCGCCGGACAGCTGGAACGAGGTGCTCAAGCGCTTCGGCGCCAGCGAGGCCTCGCGCGCCAAGCTGCTCGAGCTGGGCCTGATCCGCGAGCGCGACAAGGACAAGGGCGAGGGCCACTACGATTACTTCCGTGACCGGCTGATGTTCCCCATCCGCGACCAGCGCGGCCGGGTGATCGGCTTCGGCGGGCGCGTGCTGGATGCCGGTGAACCCAAATACCTGAACTCCCCCGAGACCGCGCTGTTCCACAAGGGGCGCGAACTGTATGGGCTATATGAAGTGCGCCAGGATCGCGCACCGCTCACCCGACTGATCGTGGTCGAGGGCTACATGGACGTGGTGCGGCTGCACCAGGCCGGCGTGGGTTACGCGGTGGCCACGCTGGGCACCTCGACCACGCCGGAGCACCTGAAGCGCGCGTTCCGCCTGGTGCGCGAGATCATCTTCTGCTTCGACGGCGACAAGGCCGGCCGCGCCGCGGCCTGGCGCGCGCTGAACAATGCGCTGTCCGAGGCACAGGCCGGCCGCGAACTGAAGTTCCTGTTCCTGCCCGAGGGCGAGGACCCGGACTCGCTGGTGGGCAAGGAGGGCAAGGCCGCCTTCGAGGAGCGCTTTGGCGGTGCCCTGCCGCTGTCTGAATACCTGGTGGCGCACCTCACCGCCGCCATCGACGTGACCCATGCCGACGGCAAGGCGCGCTTCGTGGCCGAGGCGCGGCCACTGCTGGAACGCGTGCCGGCCGGACCCTACCGCGAGCTGCTGCTGGACCGGCTGGCCGAGGCCATCGGCGTGAACGCGGAGCGCTTCCTGAGCATTGTCGGCCCGATGAGCGCGCCCGCCGGCGCACAGCGGCCGATGGCGGAGAATCCGGCGACGAGGCAGCGCACCGCCATCAGCGCCGGCCGGTCCGGCCAGCTGCGCCAGGCGGTGAAGATCCTGCTGCACGCCCCGGGCACGGCGGCGCACATCAGCGCCCAGGACCGCAGCCGGCTCGACGAGATCGCCGACAAGGGCGTCGACGTGCTGCGCGAGCTGCTCGACGCCCTGCACGAGCGCCCCGCGGCCACCACCGCCCAGCTGCTGGAGCGGTGGCGCGACACCCCCATCGGCGCGCGGCTGGACCGGCTGGCCATGGAGCCGCTGGTGCTGGAGGATGCCCAGATGCTGGTCGGTGAGCTGGTCAGCATCGTGCGCCACCTGGCCCTGGTGCCGCTGCAGGCCGAACTGGAGGTGCTGCATGAACAGGCCAAGGTGCGGACCCTCTCGCAGCCGGAAACCCAACGCCTGAACGAGCTGCTGCGGCTGACCCGTCGCGGGTGAACTATCTGCCGGCGGAATTGGTCTAACCGGGCAAGATTGCCCCCGCCCCATCCCGCGTTCGCGGGCCTTGTTTTGCAGGCTTTTGGAAAGGATCGTGCCAAAGGCCACTTTCCCGGGCAAAGCGGGCATATTTTGCTCAACTCGCGTGGCAGGATGCCGGCCACGCCGCTAGAATCCGCGATCCGCTAAAGCGACCCCATCCACAAGCTGGAGAGCTCATGGCGTCCACCCGCAAACCGCGCAAGTCCGTTTCCGCCAGAAAGTCCACCGTGCACAAAGCCACTACGAAACACGCCAAGAAGTCCGCCAGCAAAGCCGCCGCCAAGTCCCGCAAGCCCGCCGCCAAGGCAGGCGCGCCGAAGAAGGCCGCTGCCAGGACGCACGCCGGCACGGCCGCGAAGTCGTCCCGGGTTGCCGCCAGGGGCAAGTCGCGCGCGGCCGCCAAGCAGGCCACGAAGCCGACCACCAAACAAGGCGCAGCCGCCCGCAAGGCGACAGCTGCCAGGCAGGCCGCGGCCGCGAAGCCGGCAACCAAACCCGCCAGGCCGGCCAAGGCAGAAGTGGCGGCAGCCGCCCCCGCCGCCGTGAAGGGCAGGCCCGGCCGCAAGAAGCGGCGCGGCGAAGCCCTGACGCCGGCCGAGGCCGAGGCGCTCACCGCGGTCGAACGCCGCGCACCGGTGATGCCCGAGGAGCGTCAGTCGCAGTTGAAGCTGCTGATCGCGCTGGGCAAGGAACAGAGCTTCCTGACGTACTCGCAGGTGAACGATCACCTGCCGAGCGAGATCGTCGATCCCGAGCAGATCGAAGACATCGTCAACATGATCAACGACATGGGAATCCCGGTGTACGAGAAGGCGCCGGACTGCCGAGCCGTTGCTCGCCACCGAGAACAGCCAGCCCGCCGACGAAGAGGCCGCCGAGGAGGCCGCCGCCGCGCTGGCCGCGCTGGATGCCGAACTCGGCCGCACCACCGACCCGGTGCGCATGTACATGCGCGAGATGGGCACGGTGGAGCTGCTCACCCGCGAGGGCGAGATCAGCATCGCCAAGCGCATCGAGGAAGGCCTGGATGCCGTGCGCGCCGCGCTGGCTACCTACCCGGCCACCATCGAGTTCCTGCTCACCGCCTATGAGCAGGTCAAGGGCGGCCAGGGCCGCCTGATCGAACTCATCGTCGGCTTCATCGATCCGAATGCGCCGGACGTGATCGCGCAGCCGCAGAACCCGACCAAGCAGCAGCCGGTGGAGTCCGCGCAGAAGGAATCCGACGACGACGACAGCGACGACGACAGCAGCGACGACAGCGAGGAAACCGTCGATACCGGCCCCGATCCGGAAGAGGCCGCGCGCCGTTTCACGCAGCTGGCCAAGCTGCACAAGCACCGCGCTGGCCAATCTGGCCAAGCTCGGCGCGCAGGAGCCCAAGACGCCAGAAGTCGCGCGCGAAGGCCGCCGGCGAGTTCATGGAGCTGAAGCTCGCGCCGCGCATGTTCGAGGCGCTGATCTGGCAGTTGCGCGAGCACATCGGCCAGATCCGCCAGCTCGAGAAGGAAATCATGGTGATGTGCGTGCGCGATGCCGGCATGCCGCGCAAGGAGTTCGTCACCACCTTCCCGCGCAACGAGACCAACCTGAAGTGGCTCGGCAAGCACATCAAGGGCGCGAAGAAGTATTCCGCCGCGCTGGCTCGGCTGGAAGAGGAGATCCTCAAGCGCCAGAAGAAGCTGGCGGACCTGGAGGTCACCTGTCAGCCTGTCGATCAACGACATCAAGGAGATCAACCGCGATATGTCGATCGGCGAGGCCAAGGCACGCCGCGCCAAGAAGGAGATGGTCGAGGCCAACCTGCGCCTGGTGATCTCCATCGCCAAGAAGTACACCAACCGCGGCCTG
The DNA here is from genome assembly GCA_963812195.1 of uncultured Gammaproteobacteria bacterium. Classification (GTDB taxonomy): domain Bacteria; phylum Pseudomonadota; class Gammaproteobacteria; order Steroidobacterales; family Steroidobacteraceae; genus ZC4RG30. Next base: position 197,462 of record CAWEUI010000011.1, on the reverse strand, counting down.
CAGTTCCTGGACCTGATCCAGGAGGGCAACATCGGCCTGATGAAGGCGGTGGACAAGTTCGAGTACCGCCGCGGCTACAAGTTCTCCACCTACGCCACGTGGTGGATCCGCCAGGCCATCACGCGCTCGATCGCCGACCAGGCGCGCACCATCCGCATTCCGGTGCACATGATCGAGACCATCAACAAGCTGAACCGCATCTCGCGGCAGATGCTGCAGGAGATGGGCCGCGAGCCGACGCCCGAAGAGCTGGCCGTGCGCATGGAGATGCCCGAGGACAAGGTGCGCAAGGTGCTGAAGATCGCCAAGGAGCCGATCTCGATGGAGACGCCCGATCGGCGACGACGAGGATTCGCACCTGGGCGATTTCATCGAGGACACCTCGGTGACCTCGCCCATCGACCAGGCCACCACGGAGAGCCTGCGCGAGACCACGCACGCCGTGCTCTCGCAGCTCACGCCGCGCGAGGCCAAGGTGCTGCGCATGCGCTTCGGCATCGACATGAACACCGACCACACCCTGGAAGAGGTCGGCAAGCAGTTCGACGTCACGCGCGAGCGCATCCGCCAGATAGAGGCCAAGGCGCTGCGCAAACTGCGGCACCCGAGCCGCAGTGAGCAACTGCGCAGTTTCCTGGTCGAGGACTAGAAGCCCGAAAAGACCCGCCAAACGGCGGGTCTTTTCGCATCAGGGCATCGATTGGTGGGGGAAGGCTCGTGAGCGACAAGCAAGACAGGAATCCTGAAGCACCGCCGGTCGCGGCACGACTGTTCGAGCTGATCTGGGGCAACTGGGCCAGCCAGCTGCTGCGCCAGGTGGCCGAGATGGGCCTGGCCGACAAGTTCGGCGACACGCCACGCACTGCCGATGAACTGTGCGCGCAATACGGCATGCACCAGCCCACATTCCGCCGCTTCATGCGCTCGCTGACCGGGCTCGGCCTGGTGACGCGGGACGCGCAGGGCAAGTACCGGCTCACGGAAATGGGCGCGGCACTGAAGTCCGGCGCCCCGGGCGCGGCGCGCTCGACCATCATCTCGCTGATCGGCAACCTGGTCACCCGGCGTGGCAGAACATCGACTACTCGCTGCGCACCGGCGAGTCCGCGCTGGAGAAGCACCACGGCATGGGCCTGTTCGAGCTTATCCAGAAGACGCCCGGCATGGCCGAGACGTTCAGCGAAACCATGGTCGGCATCCACGGCGCCGAGCCGCCGGCGGTGGCCGCGGCATACGATTTCTCCGGCATCGGCACGCTGGTGGACGTGGGCGGCGCCTCCGGCAACATGCTCGGCCATGTGCTGGCGAAATTCCCGCAGCTCAAGGGCGTGCTGTACGACCTGCCGCACGTGGTGACGGACGCGCCGCCGCTGCTCGAACGCCTCGGTGTCGCCGACCGCGTGACCATCGAATCCGGCAGCTTCTTCGACAGCGTGCCGGCCGGACATGATGCCTACCTGATGTCCCACATTATCCATGACTGGGACGAGCGGGAATGCGGCCAGATCCTCGCCAACTGCCGCAAGGCGATGAAGCCGGACGGCAAGGTGCTGATCGTGGAAATGGTGCTGCCCGAAGGCGACGAGCCGCACCCCGGCAAATTGCTGGACATGATGATGCTGCTGGGCCCGGGTGGACAGGAACGCACGCCCGCGCAGTACAAGGAACTGCTCGCCGCCAACGGCTTTCGGATGACGCGCATCGTGCCGACGGCTTCGGCGGTCAGTGTGGTGGAGGCAGTCAAGGCCTGAGGATCCGCTCCGCGCATATTTGTCGAACAAGGAGGTTCCGATGAAGACGCCAGTGGCGGCCCTGTCGGCCGCATTGCTTTTTACCGGTGTGCTCGCCGCGTATCAGTGGCGACAGTTGCGCGATGAGCGTGAACAGAATGCGAACCTGCTGACGCAGCTGAGCGCCCTGCAGGCGGCGCAAGCGCAATTGCAGACGCAAATCGCGACCCCGACCGCGCCGGTGGCACCCCTGCCGCAGACCGCCTCAGGCAAGCCGCGACCTGGCAACGATCAGCCCCAACCGGCACTGCCACGAGAATCAAACCCACAGACACAAGCGGCGCTGGCCGCCATCAGAGCACAGATGGACAGCCCGGAGGGCCGGGCGATGAACCGCGCCAACATGCGCATGCTCCTGCCGACCCAGTATCCGGATCTCGCCCGGGAACTGAATCTCTCGCCCGCGCAGGTCGATAAGCTGTTCGACATGCTCGCCCGGCAGCAGTCCGACCGTGCGTACACCATGCGGTCCGTGCTCGAAGCCAGCAGGAACGGGGCCACCCCTGCCGTGGCCGGGATGGAAATGGCTCGCAAGGAAAAGCAGATGCGCGAGGCCAACGATGCCGAACTGCAAACACTGCTGGGCGACAAGTACCCCGCATGGCAGGCCTACAATCAGGCACTGCCCGAGCGTCGGCAGGTCAAGCAACTGCAGGCGGTACTCGGTTCCACCGACGATGCACTCGGTGATGCGCAGGCCAAGCCCCTCATCGCGGCGCTCGCCGCCGAACAGGGCCGGATAAGGCAGGATGAGCTCAACTCGCTGGCCGCCAGTCCGCAGGATTTCAGCCAGCAAAGGGTGCAGCGCGCCGAGGACAGCAACCGCCGGCTGGCCGACACCGCGTCCGCCTATCTCACGCCGCAGCAACTGGACAGCTACAAGCACATGCTGGATCGACAGCTGGCGATAACGCGTACGCTTGCGGGAGCGACAACCCCGCGTTCCACCGAGCCGGCCAAGCCGGCACAATGAGGGTCTGCATCGCGCACCAAGCAACTATTGCAGGGAGAGTTGCATGAAACATGTGGTAGCCGCCCTGGTGGTAATCGCGGCAGCTCTGGGCGTCGGCACACTGTATCTGTGGCAGCAGCTGAACGACGAGCGGGCGCACAGCGCCGACCTGCAGGCGCAGCTCGACGTCATGGATGCCGCGCGCAAAACCGCGGCCGCCGCGCCCGCCGCAAGCCCGACACCCGCGCCCGGCGATCAACCCCCACCCGCCCTTGCAGCCAATACCCCGGCTACAACGGCACCGGCGCCGGCAAAGCCGGCCACCCCGGCACAACCCACGAGCGCGCTGGCAGCCGGCGTGAAGGAACTCATCTCCAGCAAGGAAGGCCGCGACATGACGCGCGCGCAATTGCGCATGACGTTGCCCGCGCGCTATCCGGACCTCGCCAAGGAATTGGGCCTCACGCCCGACCAGCAGGACAAGCTGTTTGATCTGCTGGCCAGCCAGCAGGTCGACCTGGCCGCCGATTCGATGGACCTGCTGGCCGGCAACAAGGACCCGGCCGCCGCGCAGGAGGCGCAACGCAAGTTGGCGGAGAAGCAGAAGGCCAACGAAGCCGAAGTGCAGGCCATGCTGGGCGACAAGTACCGAAATGGCAGGACTACCAGGGGACCCTGGCCGCCCGGCAGCAGGTGAGCAGCCTGCAGAGCGTGCTGGGTTCGAGCGGCGACAACCTGAGTGCAGTCCCAGAGCAAGTCCCTGATCGCCGCGCTGGCGGCCGAACAGAAGCGCATCGCCGAGGAACAGCGCAATACGCCACCGCCGCAGGGCGCCAGCAGGCAGGACTTGCTGGAGCGGCAGTTGCAACAGGCCACCGAGAACAACAAACGACTGGTGGACGCCGCCTCGGCCGAGCTCACGCCCGTGCAACTGGACAAGTACCGGCAGATGCTGGACCGGCAGACCGCGATGGTGCGCAGTGTGTTGCATGCGCTCGGCGGACAGGGCGGGAAGTGAACCGCCGCGCCGCCGAACTGATCGAAGCCCTGGGGCTGAGGCCCCATCCCGAAGGCGGCCACTATGCGGAAGTGTTCCGCTCCACGGACCGCGTCCAGACGCCGCGCGGCGAGCGCAGCGCGCTGACCACCATCGATTTCCTGCTGGCGCGCGGCGAGTTCTCCGCGTGGCATCGCGTGCGTTCGGATGAAGCCTGGCACCTGCTGGAAGGCGGGCCGCTGCGCCTGCACGTGATGCCGGCGGATTTCTCCGGAGTCCAGAGCATCGACCTGGGCATCTCGCAGCGCCGCCACGTGGTGCCGGCCGGAGCCTGGCAGGCTGCCGAGGCCAGCGACGAGTTCGCCTACGTCGGCGCCACGGTCGGACCCGGGTTCGAATTCGCGGACTTCTCCTTCGGCCGCGACGACACGGCATTGCGCGCGGCACTGTCGCAGCTTGCGCCCTCGCTGACCCGGCTGCTGTAGGCACCCCGCCCTCGCGCTGCCCGGGCAGTGCGGGCAGAATGTGCGGCCATGTTCATCGGTCACTTCGGAGTCGGGTTCGGCGCCAAGCGGGCGGCCCCGCGTGTCTCGCTGGGCACGCTGTTTCTCGCCGCGCAGTTCCTCGACCTGCTGTGGCCGACGTTGCTGCTGCTCGGCGTCGAAACGGTGCGCATCCAGCCGGGGGCCACGGCCGTCACGCCGCTGCTGTTCGAGCATTACCCGGTGTCCCACAGCCTGCTCGCCGCGCTCGGCTGGGGAGTGCTGCTGGGCGGTGCGCATTTCGCGTTGCGCCGGCAGCGCCGCGACGCGCTCATCGTGGCACTGCTGGTGCCCAGTCACTGGGTGCTTGACCTCATCGTCCATCGCCCCGACCTGCCGATCCTGCCGGGCGGGCACATGCTGGTGGGTCTGGGCGCCTGGAACTCGCTGCCGCTGACGCTCGCGATCGAGGTGCCGTTGTTCGTGCTCGGCGTGATCCTGTACGCGCGCTGCACGGCGGCGCGCGACCGGCGCGGCAGCTGGGGCCTGTGGACGCTGGTGGTGTTCCTGCTGGCCGTTTACGCCAGCAATCTGTTCGGCAGTCCGCCACCGAATGCGAACGCCATCGCCTGGGTGGGCCAGTCGCAGTGGCTGCTGGTGATCTGGGCCTGGTGGGTCGACAAGCATCGCGGAGCAAGGCAATGAGTGACAACAAACCGCAGATCCGCTTCGACAACGGCGCCGGCTACGAGCGCTACATGGGCGTGTGGAGCCGGTTGGTCGGCACGGCATTTCTGGACTGGCTGGCACCGGCGCCGCACCTGCGGTGGCTGGATGTGGGTTGCGGCAATGGCGCATTCACCCGGATGCTCGCCGAGCGCTGCCAGTGCGCCTCGCTGGACGGCATCGATCCTTCGGGGCGCATGCTGGAGTTCGCGCGCACGGTCGACGTGTTGCAGGGGGCGCGCTTGCGGGAGGGCAGCGCCATGGAGCTGCCCTATGCTGCGAACAGTTTCGATGCCGCGGTCATGCCGCTGGTGATCTTCTTCGTGCCGGAGCCGGCCGTGGGCGTGCAGGAGATGACGCGCGTGGTGGCGCCCGGCGGACTGGTGAGCGCCTACGGTTGGGACATGGAGGGCGGCTTCCCGTACCGCCATGTGCGTGAAGAGCTCATCGACATGGGCTTTGCCACACCAGAGCCACCCAGCCGCGATGCCTCGCGGCCGGATGTGATGCAGGGTCTGTGGCAGGGCGCGGAACTCTCGGACATCGCATCGAGAGTGTTTACGGTGCAGCGCACGTTCACGGACTTCGACGATTACTGGACGACGGTTACCGGCGGACCCAGCGTCAGCGCATCACTGCGCGAGCTGTCGGCCGCGGATCTGGCCCGGCTTCAGCAGCGGCTGCGCGAGCGCCTGGCGCCGGATGCGCAGGGCCGCATCGTCTACGAATCGCGCGCCAACGCCATCAAGGGACGCGTGCCGGCGTGAACTGCAGGTACGCGATGCCGTTGCCCGCGCCGTCGGCCACGTAGAGCCGGTCGACCAGCCGCGCGGGCGGCTGGCGATCGCTGCCGGCCGAAAGTCCGATCCCGCGCGCGCCATTGCCCAACGCGAACATCGTGATCTCGCCGCGCGCGCTCACGCGGCCCAGGCTGGCGCCCTGCGTGAACCAGACATTGCGATCCGGTCCCACCGCGATGTTGATCGGCGAAGGCGCCTTCACGGGCAGCTCGAACTCGCTGACCGTGCCGTCCATCGCAATGCGGCCGACGTGCCCGCCATTGGTCTGCACACCGTCCATGCCACCGGACAGTTCCACGAACCACATGGCGCCGTCCGCGCCGGCGGTGATGTCACCAGGCCCGCTGTTGGGCCGCGGCAATGCGAATTCGGTGATCGCGCCCGCCGGCGTGACGCGCGCGATCCTGCCGGCGCGGTATTCGGACACCCAGATATTGCCGTCGGGCCCGGCGGCCAGCGCACGCGGACCGCTGTGCGGTGTGGGCAGCGTGAACTCGCTGATCACGCCCTGCGGGGTGATGCGACCGACCTTGCCGCCGGCGAACTCGCCGAACCAGATGTTGCCGTCCGCGCCCAGCGCAATGGCCCGTGGCTGCGAGGCCGGCGTGGGGATGTCGAATTCGGCGATGGCGCCGTCCGGCGTGATGCGCCCCATGCGATTGCCACTGTGCTCGGAGAACCACATGTTGCCGTCGGCGCCCTGCGCGATGATGCGCGGCGAGCTGTCCGGATGCGGTAACGCGAAGCCCTGGTAGCCACTGCCGTCGGGTTGCATGTGGCCGATGCGATTGCCGCTGCCTTCCGTGAACCACAGCGATCCATCCGCCGCCACCGAGATGGTGGTGGGGCCGCTGCCCGGATGTGGCAGCGGCAGCTCATGCACGACGCCGTCGGTAACCAGCGGCCCAGCCGCCGGCGTGGCCACGATGGAATGCAGCGCGCACCCGGCCAGAAGGACAGCGGCCAGCAGCCAGGCAGGCCTGCCGCCGCGCATCAGGCGCGCCGCGACCACCACGCCGCACCGGCCAGGGGCACGATGATGCCGGCCAGCGCGAGACCCAGGTAAAGGGCGCCCGGCAGGTGGCCGGCGCTCTGGGCTGCCGCGCCCACATCGCCCGGCAAGCCGAGCAGCACCCGACCCGCATCCGCGAGGGAAACGACCGGCGCCAGCGGCGCCAGCACGATGGCAAGGCAGAACGCGACAACCGGCAGCACCGCCAGCAAGACCACACGGCGCGCGCGACGTGCGCTGCGGCGCGCGGCAACCCGCAGCGCGATCGAGCCGACGAACGCCTCGTCGGCGCCGACCTGCGGCGTGTGCGCGAACAGGCGCTTGAGCGCTGCGTCCGGTTTGTCGGTCATGTGGCCTCCTCGCCCAGGCAATCGCGCAAGCGCGCCGCACCGCGGGCGATATGTGACTTTACCGTACCCAGTGGCCAGCCGGTCAGCGCGCTGATTTCGGCGTGACTCATGCCCTCGGCATGGCACAGCACCACCCCGAGCCGCTCGGCGGGCTTGAGCGTGGCCAGCAACCGGTCCAGGTCGATCGCCGTCGATGGATCCGTGCGCGGCGCCGCCCGCGTAGCCAGCGCCGCGGCCGTGTCCTCGAGCGCGACTTCGCGTTGCGCACGCCGATCCTGCAGCCACAGGTTCACCGCCAGGCTGCGCAGCCAGCCTGCGAAGGCCGCCGGCGCGCGCAATTGCGGCAATTTCTGCCAGGCAGCGAGCAGCGCCTGCTGCGCCAGGTCGTCGGCCAGCGCCGGTTCGCGCGTGAGACGCCGCAGCAGCGAACGCAACCACCCCTGGCGACGCCGCACCAGTTCGGTGAATGCCAGGTCATCACCGCCGGCCGCCAGCGTCACCACCACGGCCTCGGCGGCCGAGGACAGCGCCGCGCCAGACCGGACGCCGGTCACCGAAGCTGGTCACCCGCTTCGGCGGTGCGCTGCTGATCCCGCTGGTGCATGCGGCGCAGCGCCCAGGCGGCGGTAATCAGGCCCAGGCCCACACAGCCGGCAATGATGCCGCCGGTCGACATGCCATACAGCGCGTCCGGTTCGATGTGGGCAATGAGCTGGGCGCCGATCAGCAGGCCGATGCCGGTGAACAGCGCGACGATGCCACCGATGACCAGGCCCCGTGCGACAGCCTGCGGCGACGGCTGGATATGCGCCTGCACGGTCAAGCCTGGAAAGAACTTCTCCATGGTCGCCTGATCCAGCGTGGTGCCGCGCTCGGCGAAGGCCCGCAGGGTCTTCTGGCGTTCCTGTTCGCGCAAATAGCGCATCCAGGAGGCGATGGCGAACCAGGCGAACAGGCCGAACCAGAAGATGAACCCCAGCCACGGAAAGACATTCATGAGTCGCTGAACCTCGATTCTTGCCGCCAAACGTGGCCGGCTTCACAGGTAAGGATGCCGCCGGCCCGTCGTTTGGATGCAGGACATCTATAATGAGCCCCGGGATCGGTCCACAAAGGCCAGGCAAGGTGCCCGACTCTGCCAAGAGCAAGCTCGAAAAGCCCACCGGCCGGGTCCGCCACGATCCGGGCGGCCGGGCCGTATGGCAGTGGGCCATCGACTCCGGCAAGCATGCCATCGAATCCACCTCGCGGCTGCTCAAGAAGCTGGACATCTCGCACCTGCGCATTCTCGACGATGACGAGAAGCCGGGAGACGCCAAGGCGCGGGATACCGACCAGTCCACCAGCCCGGGCAAGCTCCCGACATTCGGTGGCGGTCGCGAAAAGGATCCGCTGGCCGGCAACCGCCAGAGCTTCGATCCGTACAACAGCCGCACGCCGGTGGGCCGCCGCGCGATGCCGGAAAAGCCCAAGGGGCCGCCACCCAAGCCGCGCATCACGCAGCCGGTGAGGCCGGCGAAGAAGCCGGGATTCTTTGCCAGGATGTTCGGCGGCGGGAAGAGATAGAACCCGGTTTGCGCCAGGCGGGCGCCGACGATTCAGACATGGAGCCGGGTAGCGGATCACTATGGCTCCGCGATGAACCCCCGGCACACCGCCGCCAGCTTGTTGCCGTCCGGATCGCGCACGTAGGCGGCGTAGAAATCCGGGTTGTACTGCGGGCGCAGACCGGGTGCGCCCTCCGATGTGCCGCCATTGGCCAGCGCGGCCGCATGGAATGCGCGCACCGCGGCCCAGCTGGTGGCGCGCAATCCGACCATGGCGCCATTGCCGGGCACGGGAGGGTTGCCATCGAAGGGCCTGCACACCCACAACGCCTGCTGCACGCGACCCATGTCCTCGTACAGTCCCCAGCCGGCCCACTCGTCCCCGTCATCCTCACCGGGTGTCTGACACCGCGCGTGGCCAAGCGTGGCCAGCACCGCGTCGTAGAAACGCGTGGAACGCGCCATGTCGCTGGTGCCGAGACAGAGGTAGGCAAACATGCCCGTGCTGGTATCGCTGTTCATTGCTTCTCCCCGCCGGCCGCGTCGTTGCCGCGCGCCAGCACCACGAAATTGCGTGACAGACTGTGCCCCTGGCCATCAACCACCGTGACCCGGTGCGGGCCTGGCGGCAGGTCGATGGCGAGCTGGTGCCGCAGTTCGGTACGACCGATGTAATCGTCATCCAGGTGCCAGTACAACACGGCATCGGGATCGCGGTGCACGACTTCCAGCACCGCGCGGCCGCGACGGCCATCCAGCTCCACGGGCACGTATATTCGTCCCGCCCGCGTCCGGATACAGGAAATCCATCACCGCGCGGCCGCCCTCCTGCGGATCGCGGCAGCCCGCGCGCCACGGCGGCAACGGCCGGTAGCCACCGCCCTGTTCGCGGAAGTAGTACTCCATGGTCGGCGGCAGCACGAACCAGGAGCGGTGGCGCATCTGTGCCACCGGTTCGCAGCCCTCGTTGACGCGCAGGTCGGCATGCGCATCCAGATGCACCAGACGGTGATAGGGCGTCTGGCGATCGAAGTGCGCCCCGGCCGGCACCAGCGTGTCGCGCGCCTGGCACAGATCGCTGGCCAGATAGCCGTCGTCCGCGCAGGTTTGCACGGTCTTCAATGCGCCCAGCGGCGGCACGTACCAGTCGCTGCGTGGCAATTTGTCATGCAATGCGAACAGCAGCGGCGCGGCGGCTGTGCTGCCCGTGAGCCCGGGCACGCCGACGCCATTGGCATTACCCACCCACACGCCGACCGTATAGGCCGTACTGCTGCCCACCGCCCAGGCATCACGCAACCCCCAGCTCGTGCCGGTCTTCCAGGCGATCTTGCGGCTGTCGGCGTACTGCTTCCAGCCGGCCTCTTCGGCGGGCCGCACGACTTCGAGCAATGCCTGCTGCGTGAGCCACGCGGCACCGATCGACAATGGTCGCGGCGTGCCGGTGGCGTCCGCCGCGCGGGAGTGCCCGGCATCGCGCAGCCAGCGCAACCTGCGTTCGAAGCGCGGCCCCGGTTGGCCGGTCGCCGCGCGCGCGCCGTCGGCGAGATTGGCGTACGCCGTGGTCACGTCCCACAGCGTGACTTCCGCGCCGCCGAGTATCAGCGTCAGGCCATAGTGATCCGGTGGCTGCGTGATCGTGGAGAAGTCCAGCCGCTGCAACAGCTCGTGGAAGCGCGGATAGCCGAACTGGCGCAGCAGGCGCACGGCCGGCACGTTCAGCGAGTGCGCCAGCGCCTCGTCAGCCGGCACCGCGCCGCGATACTTGTGATCGTAGTTCTGCGGCGCGAAGCCGCGGATCTGCGTCGGCACGTCGGGCACCAGCATGCGCGGCAGCAACTGGCCGCTGTCGAGCATGGCCGCATACAGGAATGGCTTGAGGATGCTGCCGGTGCTGCGCGGCCGCTGCACGATGTCCACCGCCAACGCCCGCTCGCCCTGCACACCCCAGCCGGCGTTGCCCACGTAGGCCAGCACCTGGAAGCTGCGGTTGTCAACGATGAGCGCGGCGGCGTTGCCGATGCCGGATCTGAGCAAGGTGGCGGCGTGCGCGGCAACCACCTGGCTGGCGGCGCGCTGCAACTGCGCATCCAGCGTGGTGTCGAAGCGGTGCCGGCCCGGGTAGCGCGCGCGCAGCGTTTCCAGCAGATGCGGCGCGTCGTTGGGCAGCGCCTGCGGCGCGCCCACCAGCGGCTCGGCCAGCGCCAGCTGCAGATCCAGTGCGCCCAGCACACCCTGCGCGGCCAGCTTGCGCAGCAGTGCGTCGCGCCGCGCCTGCAGCAGACGGCGCGCGCGCCCCGGCGTGATCAGCCCCGGCGCGTTCGGCAGCACCGCCAGTGTCGCGGCCTCGGCCCAGGAAAGCTGTGCCGGCGCGCGACCGAAGTAGCGCCAGGCTGCCGCGTCCAGCCCCACCACGTTGCCGCCGAACGGCGCGTGGCTCACGTACAGCGCGAGAATCTCCTGCTTGGAATAGCTGCATTCCAGCCGCAGCGCCAGCAACGCCTGCCAGGCCTTGTCCAGCAGGCCGCGGCGGTAGCCGCCGCCATCCTGCTGCATGACCAGCCGCGCCAGCTGCATGGTCAGCGTCGAGGCGCCGCTGACCACGTGCCCGGCGCGCCAGTTGCTGCGCAGCGCCCGGGCCACGGCCAGCGGGTCGATGCCCGGGTGCCGGAAGAAGCGCTTGTCCTCGTAGCTCACCAGTGCGCGCACGAAGCGCGCGGGCACGGCATCCAGTTCCGGAAAGCGCCACTGGCCATCCTCGGCGATGCGCGCGCCGAGCAGCGTGCCGTCGCGCGCCAGCAGCACCGCCGACAGCGGTTCGCTGAACAGCGGACGCGGCAGCATCCACCAGAAGGCGATGCCGCCGACGGCCAGCGCGGCCGCGGCGACACGAACCGCCTTACTGCGCCACCACTTCTGTCCAGCGGCCGGCACTGCTTGCATGCATGGTGGCGTCGTACATCGCCTCGGCGACGATGGCGGGCAGGTAGAAGCGGCCGCGGTAGGCCGCATTCACCTGGGTGTGGAAGTGGATGGTGCCGCCGGGATCCAGCGCGAAGTACTGCAGCACGCGATCATCGCGGATGTCCACGTAATCGGCGCGCGCCGTCTGCTGGTTCCGGTACTGCTGGTAGCGGTAGGTGGCGTCGCGCTCGCCCGTTGCCGCGCTCTCGTCGTTGAGGCGCTCGTTGTGGATCTCCCAGCCGGAAGGCACGATCTGCGTCAGCGCGATATTGCGCACCGGCAGGCGCGTGGCGTTGTGCACGGTGATGTCCACCGCCACATCCGTGCCCTGGGGTACCTGGTCCAGGGCCACCGGGTTGCCGTCCAGATCCGTGTAACCGACGTGCAGCTCCAGCCCGTTGGCACTGGCCTGCTCCAGCTCGGGCGGCGGCGTGCCGCGCACGGTGACAGTGGCGAAGGTGATGCCCTGCGAGGTGTTGCGCAGGGTCAGATCCGCGCCGGCATCCGGCACCGCCAGCGCGGCGCTGTGCAGTGTCGCGGTGGAATTCACGTTGCTGGTCTTGCCGCCCAGCGTCTGCGTGAAGGAGAAGCCGCCCTCCGAACGCGCACCGGAGAGCTGCGCCAGCGCCAGCAGCGAGTAGGCGGTCTCCTGCGTGGAGTACCAGCTGTCGCTGGAAAGGGCCCGGGAGATCTCGCGCACCAGCGCCTCGCTCTGGTCGAGCCGGCCCAGGATCACCATCGACTGCAGCACCAGTGCGTGATCGCGCAGGGCGCTGCCAAAGGTGAAATCACCCGGCTGGTAATCGCGCGCCGCCAGCGGATCCGCGGTGGCCAGGGCGCGCGCGGCGTCGGCCAGGCCGGATTGCTGATAGGCCGCGGCCAGCACCCAGCGGGTCACGCCGTCCAGAGCCTGCTCGCGCAGCCGGTTCATGGCCCCGACCTCCGGCTGTCCGGCGCGTGCCAGCACATACAGGCGGTAGGCCTGCAGCAGCGCGGCGCTGTTCACAGGGCGCCAGCCCTGCGCCGTGCTGCGCAGGAAGCCGATCATGCCGCCGCGCAATGCAGCCGGCAGCGTGTAGCCCTGCTTCTCGGCCTCGATCAGGAAATGACTGGCGTAGATCGCCGACCACTGGCCGTAGCCGGCCGCCTCGTAGCTGCCGCCCGGCCAGTAACTGAAGGCGCCGTTGCCGAGCTGGAAGCTGCGCAGGCGCTCGATCCCGGCGCGCACATTGGCCTCGACACGGCGCTGCTGATCGTCGTCCAGCTTCACCAGCGACCCGAGGAACAGCTGCGGGAATACCGCCGAGGTGGTCTGCTCCAGGCAGCCGTGCGGATAGTCGATGAGGTAGTCCAGCCGCTTCTCCAGATTGATCGGCGGGATGCGCGATACCTCCAGCGTCACCCGGTTGGTGCCGGGCAGGCCATGCGGACGGATGGCGTCGGTCCAGGTCTCGCCGGGTTGCAGCAGGTGCGAGGTGAAGCGCGTCGTAGGCGGGTTGGGGCTGCGCACTTCGATGTGGATCTCGTCCGCGGCGCGCTCCTTGCCGCTGACCGCCGCGAAGCGCACCGTGCCGGTGCCCAGGCGCTGCGCCACGCGCAGCTTCAGCATGCCGATCTTCTCGCCGGTGCGCTCGAAGGACAGCGCCGTGCTGGCGTCGCCGACCACCTCGAACATGCTGTCGGGCGAGATGGTGAGGCGCACGTCACGCACGGAATCCTGCATCGCGAACACCGACACCGGCACGCTGATCTCTTCGCCGGGACCGACCACGCGCGGCAGGGTCGGCAGGATCATCAGCGGCTGGCGCACGTACACGGATTTCTCCGTCGAACCGTAGGCGGCCGGCCTGGTGGCCGTGGTACCGGCCACCACCATGACGCGCACCGCACCGACGTAGCGCGGCAGCCTGATCTTGCGCTGCTCGGTCTTGCCGGCGTCCAGGTGGAAAGGTCCGAGCAGTTGCGCCACGGGCGGGAAACGCGACTGCTGCTTGTTGGCGGCATTGGCCGCGGCGGAGTCCGAGCCGCCCAGCGCCAGCAATCGCTCCAGTGCCGCGCCGTAGGCGCCACTGACCTGGTCGAACAGATCCCAGGTGCGCACCCCCAGCGCCTCGCGGCGGAAGAATTGCTCATGCAGGTTTGGCGTGTGGAAATTGGTGAGCGACAGCAGCCCCTCATCGACCACGGCCAGCGTGTAGGTCATGGGCTTGCCACCGGCCTCGCTGACCTTCACCGAGACTTCGCTGTCCGGGCGCCATTCATCGGCGGCCTGCAGCACCGGCTTGAGCGAGGTGGCCGGATCATTGACCAGCAGCGGAATCACGCCGTACAGGCGGATCGGCCGGTCGTTCTGCTTGCCCGCATGCGGCTGGATCAGCGTCACTGCCACGTAGGCATTGGGCGCCATCGCCGCGGTGACCGGCACGCTGATGCGCGCATTGCCGGCCTGCGGGGTGATCCAGCGCGCATCGAGAATGGTGCTGCCGTTCTCCACCGTGACCAGCGCGCGGCCCTGCGCGCTTTCCGGCAATTGAATGGTGGCGGTGTCACCGACCTGGTAGCTGTCCTTGTCGGCGGTCAGATCGAGCATGGTCGCGGCCGGACCCTGCAGGTCACGGCCTTCGCCTTCCCAGTACGGCCAGTCGGCGTAGAACACGGTGCCGGCACAGTGCCCGCCGTCCTCGTCGCAGACCCGCAGCAGATAGCGGCCCCACTGGGCCTCGGGCAGCCGGAACGTCCATTCGGCACGTCCATTGGCGTCGGTCACGACGCTGCCTTCGCGCACGCGCGTGCTGGCCTCGCGCGCCACGAACGATGCCAGTGAGTTGTCGGCGCCGCGGTCCCACCACCAGCGCCAGTCCACCTTGTACAGCTTCACGCTGAGCCGGACGTTGGGCGCCGCCGTGCCCTGCGCGCTGAGGCTGGCCAGCTCCACGATCTGGTCCTTGTCCACCGGCAAGGTATCGTGCTTGCCGCCGTCAGGCAGCTTCAGACCCACGAAGCGCCGATAGGGTGCATAGGGACGCGAGTCGTACTGGATGCTGAAGGCGCCGCCGCGTTCGAACACGCGCGAGGTGAACGCGGCGTTGAGCATGCCCGGCGCGGTACGGCCGGTATCCAGCGGCTTTTCGAAACGCACTTCGCCGTCGGCATCCAGATCGCCGGCGAAGATCTGTTGTGGTTCGGCCCGATACGCGCGCGCCGGATCGTCGAATGCAAACCCCTCGTAACCCTTGAAGCGGGTCTGCATGGGGCTCAGGCGCAGGCTCACATCGGCATGCAGCCCGTCCGCGGTAGCCCCCGACAGCCACTGCGAGGAAAGCTTGCCGCGCAGTGGCTGGCCCGCGCCCAGCATGGGCTGCCCCATGTCCAGCTCTATCTTGAGCCGGTTGGGCATGACCGTTTCGATCTTCAACGTGCGTGTGAAGGTCGCGCCACCCAGACTTACCCGCGCCGTCCAGTTGCCGGTGGGCGCATCCGCCGCGGTGCGCGCATCGAAGCGGTAGAAGCCGTCGAGCGGCTGCGTGTTCACCAGCGTCTGCGTGACGCGGCCGCGCGGATCGAGCAGTTCGAGCGTGGCCGGATGGTCGGCCGGCAGGGTGCCCTCGCGATCGTAGACCACGAACGTGAGCCCCAGCGGATCACCGGGACGCCATACGCCGCGCTCGCCGTAGATCGTGCCCTTGAGTCCCTTCTCCAGCTTGTCGCCGCCCACGTCGAACTGGCTCACCGGCAAGGCACCGGCGGCGTTGAGCCGCAGATAGCCCAGTTGCCCGCCGTTCTTCGCCACCAGCAGGAACGGCGTGCCGGACGGCGTGAGCGTGGCCATGCCGTCGCTGTCGCTGCTGGCCGAGCCCAGCAGCTGGTTCTGGAAATTGCGCAGCTGCAGCGTCACGCCGCCCAGCGGCTGCGCGGTGGCCAGATTGGTGACGCTGACCAGCAGCTTGCCGTGGGCGTCGGCCTTGGCCAGCAGTCCGATGTTGGAGGCAAGCAGGTTGCGCTGGGCGATGACATTGCGGTTGTAGCCGGTGAAGTAGTAGGCCCTGCGGCACGGATCATTGCGCTGTTGCCAGGGCGAACGGGCGTCGCCGTCCGTATCGTCACCGGGCACGCCGAAGTACTGGCTGTAGTACTGCCACGGCGAGCGCGTCTCGTGCTCGGCGTCCTCCTGATCGACCAGCTCCTCTTGCGGCACGGCGCGCGTGTCGGACCCACCCGGACACGAGTACGCCGAGTCCGCCGGTGTGAGCTGCAGGATGAGCTGGATCAGCGAACCCGGGTACTTGTGCATCAGCTCGGTGACGTCCACCTCGTAGCGCTGCCAGCGCCCGGTGCGTGGTGCGGTAAGCGTGAGCGTCCTGCGCCACAGGTAGCGGCCGACGCGGCCGATCTGCGCGTCACCGCTCAACTGGTTCACCTGCAGGAACTGCGGGATGTTCTCCGGGAACACGCGGGTGGCAATCACCTGCACCGAACGCGCGCCCACCGCCTCGAACGGCACGGTCATCTGCTTCGCGTCCGGCAGGATCACGCCGCTGCCGACGAAGCGCACCTGCGGCTTCTGGCTGGTCAGCGTCAGCGTCCAGCTGGACTCCTGCGTCAGTCTGTCGCCGCCTGCGTTGCGGATGCCGGGTTCAAGCGTCAGCGTGATGTCGCCGCTCGCGTCATCGCCGGGATAGACGAGCAGCCGGTTGTCGTCGATGCGCGTGGTGAACTTGCCGGCCGAAAGCCGCACCAGCCCCTTGAGGTCCTGTGACGCATCGAGACGATCCGAGAAGCTCACCTGCAGCTGCTTGCGGCCGTCCTGCTCCAGGGCCCGCGCGTTGACCACGGCAAAGCTGCCGCTGGGCGGCACGGTGACCGTGCGCTCTGCGTCGCGATCGGCGCCGATGGCCTTGCCGTCGAGCTCGATCTGCAGTTTCGCGGCCGCTGCCTGGCGCTCCACGCCCTGCAGCGTGAAGCCGTGTTCGCGGCCATCTCCGGAATGCGTCCAGACAACCGGCAGCGACTTGCCGAGCCAGCCGGTATGCAACATCTTCTCGATCCGCGCCGGCGCCTCGGCATCGGCGGTGGTCACCGTGCCGCGCTGGATCATCAGCTGGTCATCGGCCGGGTCCGAGGCCAGATCGTCCAGCGCGAGATCGAACTGGGGCGTCTGCACGCGGAAGGTGAAGCTGTACGGCGTGATGCCGCCCGGCACGCCCGTGAGCCCCGCGGCGACCAGCGTCACCTTGTATTGCCTGCCCGGCTCCAGATCGCCCTTGGGCACCAGTGCCAGCTCGCGCGGACCACGCAGCAGGATCTGTCCGTCCACCGCCGGCTCGATGCGCAGCGCGCGCGTCTGGTTGTTGCCCGTGGCAAGCGCCACGTCGTTGGCAAACAGCACGCGGATCTCGCTGTGGCGCGGCACCACGCCGCTGGTGTGACCGACGATGAGCTTCGCCCACGCATCCGCCGACGCGGCATCCAGATGTGCGGGCTGACGCTGGCAGGCTGCCAGCGTCAGCAATGTGATCGCGAGTCCCGGCAACCAGGCCCTGGCGGGTGAGCGCATCGGTGTCCTCCCTGAACGGCGCCGCGTCCGGGCAACGCCCCTCCTGGGCGATGGACAGCGCAGCGGAATCGCGGCATCGTACGCCGACACAAGGCGCCGGCGCGACATCCGGCGCGACGGGGGATTTATGCGCATGACTCGCCTGCTCGTGCTGCCACTGGCGGCCGTTACCCTGGGACTGCTGCCGGCCTGCTCGAAGAAACCACCGCCTCCCCCACCCGGGCAGGTCGACGCGGCGCGGATCGAGGCCGCCGACAACAACGCCGAATGGCTCACCACCGGCCGCACCTACTCCGAGCAGCGCTTCAGTCCGCTGACGCAGATCAACCGCGACAACGTCAAGACGCTGGGCCTGGCCTGGTACTACCAGTTCGACGCCAACACCGATCGCGGCATGGAGGCCACGCCGGTCATCGTCGACGGCACGATGTACGTGTCCACCAGCTGGTCGAAAGTGGCGGCGTTCGATGCGAAGAGCGGCGCGCTGAAGTGGTTCTACGACCCCAAGGTGGACGGACAGGTCGGCCGTGATGCCTGCTGCGACGTGGTCAATCGCGGCGTGGCGGTGTGGAAGGGCAAGGTATACGTCGGCGCGCTCGACGGGCGCCTGATCGCGCTGGATGCCGGCACCGGCAAGGAAGTCTGGTCGGTGCAGACCACCGACCAGGACTGGCCCTACACGATCACCGGCGCGCCGCGCGTGGCCAAGGGCAAGGTGTTCATCGGCAACGGCGGCGCGGAGCTGGGCGTGCGCGGCTACGTGTCGGCCTACGACGCCGAGACCGGCAAGCTGGACTGGCGCTTCTTCGTCACGCCCAATCCAAAAGGCGAGCCGGACAACGCGCCCTCCGACAAGCCCATGGCCGATTTCGCCGCCAAGACCTGGTTCGGCGACGTGGCTGGAAGCAGACCGGCGGCGGCGGCACCGTCTGGGATGCCATCGTCTACGACCCGGTCACGGATCTCCTCTATATCGGCACCGGCAACGGTTCGCCGTGGAGCTACAAGGCGCGCTCGGATGCCAAGGGGCGACAACCTGTTCCTGTCGTCCATCGTCGCGGTGAAGCCGGACACCGGCGAATACGTCTGGCACTACCAGACCACGCCCGGCGACAGCTGGGACTACACCGCCACGCAGCCGATCATGACCGCCGACCTGATGATCGACGGCACGAAGCATCACGTGGTGATGCAGGCGCCGAAGAACGGCTTCTTCTACGTGCTGGATGCGGCCACCGGCAAACTGCTGTCGGCCGACAAGTACGCCGGCGTGAACTGGTCGGAGAAGGTCGATGCCGACGGCAAGCCGGTGGACAACCCGCGCGCGCGCTACGGCCACAACGACAACAAGGCGGTGGAACTGTCGGTCGGACCCAACGGCGGCCACATCTGGCAGCCCTGGGCGTACAACCCGCAGACGGGCCTGGTGTACATCCCGGTGCACCGCGATTCCTTCAGCTACCAGAACGATCCGCACTGGAAGTTCGTGCAGGGCCGCTGGAACCTGGCGCAGGGTCCGCTCGGCGGCTTCACGCAGCCACGGCCGGCTCCGCCGCCCGCCAAGCTCTCGCCGGCCGGTGAGAAGGCGATCGCCGATCTGCCGCCGCCGGGCGGATTCCTGATGGCCTGGGACCCGATCGCCCGCAAGCCGCGCTGGGTGGTGCCGCAGGACACGCAATGGAACGGCGGCGTGGTCGCCACCGCCAGCGGCCTGGTGTTCGGCGGTGCCGACGAGACCTTCAATGCCTATGACGCGAAGACCGGCGAGAAGCTGTGGACCGACAAGACCGCGGCCGCGGTGATGGCAGGCCCCGCCACCTATGAAATCGACGGCGAACAGTACATCGCGGTAACGGTGGGCTACGGCGGTGCCAACGCCATGATCGGCGGGCGCTTCCCGCGCGAGCCGAACCGCGTGTACGTGTACAAGCTGGGCGGCACGGTCAAGGCACCGGACTTCCCGCCGTTCCAGCCGCTGCCGCAGCTGGACCTGAGCAAGGTGCAGGCCTCGAGCGGCAACGTGAAGCACGGCGGCGAGCTGGTCTCACAGTGGTGCCTGTCCTGCCATGTCGGCGGCATCTACACACCGGACCTGACGCGCACGCCGACGCTGTACACGCAGGAGGCCTTCGAGGATGTGGTGCACGGCGGCGCGCGCCGTCAGCGCGGCATGGCCAACTTCTCGCAGTGGCTCTCCAAGCAGGACGTGGAGGACATCCGCGCCTACTGGCTGGATCAGGCCAGGCAGGCGCAGGCGGCCAAGTAAGCAGGCGCGCGGCGCGGCATGGGGAGCAATCCATCCGCACCGCGCACCTTCCGCGATTTCTACCCTTGCTACCTGGCCGAACACGCCAACCGCGTGTCGCGGCGGCTGCATTTCATCGGCACCAGTCTGGCGCTGGTGTGCGTGGCGCTGGCGATCGTGACCGGCAACGGCTGGTGGATACTGGTGGCGTTCGTACAGGCCTACGGCCTGGCGTGGATCGGCCACTTCTTTTTCGAGCACAACCGCCCGGCCACGTTCCGCCATCCCCTGTGGAGTCTGATAGGGGACTGGCGGATGTGGTGGGAGGTGCTGCGCGGGCGGGTCTCGCTCTAGCAGCGCTCCGCCCGCTCCACGCTCACTTCTCCCAGCCGGTCGGCGAGTTGTAGGGCACGCCCAGCACGCCGACGGCTTCGATTTCGTGGATCTGGCCGCCCCAGATCTTGAAGACATGCAGCGCGGGCATGTCGAACGGCTTGTAATCCATGGTGACCGAGTCGCGGTCCGGGTCGCCGTAGATCTTGAACGTGTGCTGGGTGAAGGCATGGTGGAAGTGCGAGAAGCCCATGGCCAGCCCGGTTACCGGGTCGGCAATCTCCACCCGGCGATCCTGGATGGTGGTGATGTACTGGAACGTGCCGGACTGGATCTGCGAGGTGCAGTCCTGCATGCCAATCAGCCGCACCGGCTGCGGATGCCCGGCCGCGTTCGGCGGGCCACCCGTGCCGCTGCTCAGCGAAGGCCCGCCGTTCGGCGCGGTGCGCATGCCGTTCTCATGGCGCTCGCAGTCCGCCGCGAACGGCGCCAGATAGCCGTTGTTGTTGTCCAGCGCATCGTAGTAGGAGGCGGCGATGTGGAGCAGCCGCCCGCGCGAATCCGCGTACTCGTAGGGCACCTTGAGCAGCATGGGCGCGCGCACCTTCTGCAGCCCGGCGTTGAGCGGGCCGCCACCACGCGCTCCCTGCACCAGGTGCTCGGCCTCGACGATCCTGCCGTTGTCCAGCTTCAGCCGGAAGCCGAGCTCGGTGGGATCCTTGCCATTGCCCAGCACCACGATGCCGCCGACTTCCTGCGAGTACGGATCCGGGATCACCAGCTTGAAGGTGGTGGGCACGCTCGACGCCGTCTTCCACACCAGTCCGTCGCCGACCCTGGTGCGCTTCAGGTTCTCCACGAACCTGACGTTGGCGGCGAAGGGCATCCTGCCCGGATCATGCGCGACCAGCGCGGCAAAGTAGTTGTCGGCCAGTTTCAGCAGACCGTCGCGATCGAGCTTGCCGGACATGTCCGCCGCCTGCGTGGCTCCGGCCACCACGGCCAGCGCCGCAACCAGCCACACATTGAGCCGCAGTCTGTTCATCGCTTACTCCCAGCCCGTGGGCGAGTTGTAGGGCGCCATGAAACCCATGGCCTCGATGTCGTGGATCTGGCCGCCCCAGATCTTGAAGATGTGCATGGCCGGCAGATCGAAGCCGCCGTTGCCGAAGCTGATCGTGGTGCTGGTGCGGTCCGGATCGTTGACGATCGGATATTCCTTCTGCTTCATCGCGTGGCGGAAATGCGAGAAGCCCAGCGCCAGGCCGGTATCCGGATCGGCGATTTCCACGCGCCGGTCGTCGATGCGGGTGATGTAGAGGAAAGTCCCGGAATCCATCTGCGTGGTGCAGTCCTGCATGCCCAGCAGCGTGGCCGGCCGCGGCGGCTGCCCGGGAATGGCCGGACCGGTCAGCGACGGGCCGCCGGTCGGTGCCGTGCGCATGCCGTTCTCATGGCGCTCGCAGTCCGCCGCGAACGGCGCCAGGTGGCCGTTGTTGTTGTCCAGCGCGTCGTAGTAGGACTTCGCGATGTGGATCAGGCGGCCGCGCGAATCGGCGTAGTCGTAAGGCACGGGCAGGGCAAACGCGGGCCGCACTTTGGTCAGGTTCGGCATGGTGGCTTCGCGTGGCATGGCGACCATCTGCTCGGCCTCGGTCACCTTGCCGTCCTTGACCTTCAGGCGGAAGCCGACCTGCGCCGGCTTGCCGCCCAGCTGCATCATCGCCATGCCGCCGACTTCCTGCGAATACACATCGGGCACCAGGATCCTGAAATCCGGATTCGGTCCGCCGGAGATCGTCTTCCAGAGTCCTTCGCCGGGCTGGATGCGCTTGGCGTTCTCGACCACCTTCACGCCCGGGGCCAGTGGCAGTCTGGCCGGATCGTGCGCCACCAGCGACGCCAGATAATCATCAGCAAGGTGCATGAGCTGCGCGCGATCCAGCGGCGCACTCTGCGCCGCCACGGCGAAGCAGGCCGCGACTGCTCCGGCAAGCAGCGCGGCAAGCCCCGGTCTCCACCGCTTCTTGTTCTTGTCCATCGACGCTTCCCCCCGGAAAACCTGTCTGCTGCCTCTAGAAGATGCCGGTAGCCGCTTCCATCGTGACGTCGCGGGCGTGGTCGCTCATGCCCTGCTCCCAGGTGCTCCAGCCGGAGTTCATGCCGTACGGCACACGCTGCAGGAAGGCATCGATCTTGCGGATATTGCCCTTGTCGATCTTGAACATCTCGGCGATCTCCCAGGTGTAGGGCTGCACCGGGCCGGCCACGACCTTGCGGCCGTCAGGCAGGGTGAAGTGGCGCGTCTGTCCGCCGGAGTGGTCGAAGAAGCCGAACGCGAACACGATGCCGCGCTCCTGGTCCACGGCCACGAAACGCCGGTCGCGGATGCGGTTCACGAAGTGCAGCAGGCCGGACTGGAACTGCTGCTTGCAGGTCCAGTTGGCCGAATACATCGCCGCCGTCTTCGGGTCGGGCATCTTCTGGCCGGGCTTCAGCGGCACCATGGTGGACTGGCCGCCGTTCTCGTGGCGCACGCAGTCGTCGGTGAAGTTGTAATCGCCCTTGCCGTCGTTGCGCTGCATGCCGCTGAAATACTTGTTGCCATCGGCGATCAGCGCGGCGCGCGACAGGCGCTCGTTCTGCGGCACCGCCGTCAGATACAGCGGATTGACCGCCATGTTGTCGACGGTCTCGTAGGTGCGGTTGTTGTTGCTCGCGTCCGGCCGCACCAGGAACTGCTCGATCTCGGTGATCTGGCCGTCGTGGACACGCAGGCGCAGGGCGATCAGTGAGCCGTTGAATTTGTCCGGATCGCGGTGATCCTCCTGGATGGTGGCCAGCACCGCCACCTCCTGCGCGGGCACGTCGGTGACGAACAGGCGGTATTTGCCCTTGGCCTTGGCGGTGTTCCACAGGCCGTCGCCGATGAGCAGGCGCTGCCCGTCCTCCGTGAACTTCACGTTGGGAGAAATCGGGACCAGCTTCGGGTCGTCGGCAACGACGGCGTCGAAATACTTCTCGACGAAGCCTTCCAGACAGGCGCGATTGCATTCCGGAGCGGCGCCCGGCGCAGCAGCCGGTACGGCGCCGACGGCGCCCAGCGACAGCAATCCCGCCACGCTCAGCGCGCGCAGCACGTTCTTCTTCATTGTCGTAAGCCCCCGGGGTTTTGGTCCGGCGATTCTGCACCATGCAATGAGGAGTCGCCAACCAGCGGCGCGGGCCCCGCGCTCAGGCGGGGTTATCAGAACCGGGGCAGGTCCTGCACGCGCAATTTGTCGAGTGTCGCGCCATCCTCGGGCGCCAGCCGCCGCTCCTGCACGGCGAGATCCACCGCTGCACGGAAGCGGTGCAGGTACTGCTTGCGGTCCCCATACAGGCTCTTGAGCCGCGCGGCATCGAACGGCTGCCGGGAACCTGTCATCGCACACACCGCCGCGGCGCGAGCGCTTGCATTGCGCGGCAGGCTGCGCCCCGAATACACGGCCAGGGGCACCTCGATCTGCGGCAGCCGCCAGCCGCCGCTGGCATTGCCCAGCTCGTCATGGCGCGGCCCACCGTCGGCCAGCGTTTCGATGCGCGACAGGCTCACCATGGGGCTGCCGCCATCCAGGAACTGGATGTACTGCTCCCAGATCGCATCGAAAGCCAGCCCACCCGGATAGTCCCCCGGCGCATCCGCGCACAGCTCCCCGGCCGGCGGCGCCACGCCGGCGATCAGCTGATCCGTGGCCGTCGGCATGCCGGCGGGGAATGGGCCGGCATGCGCGGCGCCCGGAATCTCGTACAGGCGAAACACATCCTCCGGTGCGTCGCTGTCCGCGCGGCGCAGCGACGGTGCCAGGTTGAAATCCGATTCGGTCATCACCGTCACGAAGGGCACATCGCGCGGCAACGCGCCGCGACGCGGATCATCCACCGGCAACGGCGGCACGCAATGATTGATCGGCACCGACATCTGCGCGCCCGCGGCACTGAGATAGCCGTTGAAGATGGGCGCGCCATCACCCAGGCGCAACGCGGCGTGGAGCGCGTTGGCATAGGTGATGATGTAGGCGCCGGCCTGGCCGTACCCGGCCGCGACCACGCTGCGCGGGTGCAGATCCAGCAACGGGTTCTCCTTGCTGCCACTGCGCAGCAGCGCACCGATCTGTGCGATCGCATCCCAGGCCAGGCCGCTCTCGGTATCGGGCGGGCTGGCAAGCGGATCGGGCACTTCCACACGGCAATCCGCGGGCTGCCGGTAGTTGAAACCCAGCTTGCTGTAACGCACCGAATCGAATTTGCGCAGAGCCGCGATGGCTGCCGGACTCACGGTGATCCCCACCCACGCATCGCCGCGGCGCGTGAACTGCTGCCAGGACAGGCCCCACAGCGGTGCGCTGTCGTACCTGCCCTCGCTGTCGAGCAGCTCGACGATGACGACACCGCTGAACTTGCGCGCATCGGCGGGCTGGCGCACCAGGATGCGCGTGGCATAGGGCACGGCGGTGGCGTTCACGCTGAGCCGGGTGGCGCCCTCGCTGGTGGTCCAGTCGTAGATGTTGGCCAGCCCGTTGACCACGTACTCGCTCTCGGCATACCCGAGCGCATCCAGCGCCACCGGCTGTGCGGCACGCGCGGCGGCAAGGAAAGGCAGGTTGGTGGCGCTGACCGGCAACGGCGTGGCACGTGGCGTGGGCACCAGCTCGGCGTCGGCGGCATGTGCGCATCGGGCCACCCATGTCATCGCGAGGATCACGGGAACCCAGAACCACAGGCCACGAATCAGGGCACGGTGCTGCATCGCACGCACTAAACTAGAGACCACCGCGCCATGTCAACGAGAGCCCCCGTGACCGACCCGCTCGTCGAGAACTTCGCCACCTTCGTCGAGCAATCGCTCGCACGGCCCGGCACGTCGCGCCGGATCCTGGTCGGTGACCTGCATCTGCACTATCTGGAGTGGGCCGGCCCGCCCGGCGCGCCGGTGCTGTTGCTGCTGCATGGATATCTGGGGCATGCGCACTGGTGGGATCTGGTCGCCCCGTGGCTGGCCAGCCAGTACCGCGTGATCGCCCCGGACTTCGCCGGCATGGGCGACAGCGACCAGCGCGAGAGCTACAGCTATGCGCAGTTCCACGGCGAGATCGTCGATCTGCTCGGGGCGCTGGGGCTCAAGCGCTGCATCGGCATCGGCCACAGCTTCGGCGGACGGGCGCTGCTGTACGCCTGCAAGGCGCGCCCGGATCTGTTCGAACGAGCCATCGTGGTGGATTCGCGCCTGGGCAGCCCGGAGGATCCGGTACGCGGTTTCGACGAGCAATGGCGGCCCAAGAAGCGTTACCCGGAAGCGGCCCAGGCACTGGCCCGCTTCGTGCTCAAGCCGATCGAACCGGCACCGGCGGCGGCAATGCGCCACCTGGCAGCCAATTCGGTGCGCGAGGAAGCGGCGGGGTGGACCTGGAAGTTCGACGAGAACGTCACGCGCGTGTTCATGCAACCCGGCGGCACGGGCCCGGCGGTGGATGATCGCGCCGCACTGGCCGGGCTGCCCACCGCGGTGGACTTCGTCTACGGGGAAGAGAGCAAGGTGGTGACACCGGCAAGGGCCGCGCTGCTCGCGACCTGCCTGCCCAACGTGTGCTCGGTCACCGGCATTCCCGGCGCGCACCACCATCTGCCGGTCAGCCAGCCGGTGGCGTTGATCGCCGCGCTGCGCGTACTGCTCGGGCGTCAGCCCGCGGTGCGGGCAGCGGCCACTGCAACCGGCATGCCGGACGTGAGCACAGTGCCCTCGCCCTCCAGCACGTAGGCATTGCGGCCGAAAACCGCGCCGCGCAGCGCGGCGTCGTGCCGGTACTTCTTCAGGGTGCGCAGCGGCTCCTCGCCATCGCGTTCGCCGCGAGCCGGATCCACGGTGGTGATCACGCAGCGCGTGCATGCCTTGGTGAGCTGGATGCGCGCAGCACCCATCTGGATGGCAGCGAACTGATCCTCGGCATAGGGCGCGACGCCACCCAGCAGCAGGTTGGGACGGAAGCGCTGCACCGGCAGGCTGCGCCCTACCCGCTGTGACAGATCCGCGATGGAGGCTTCCGACAGCACCAGCAACGGATAGCCATCGGGGAACAGCGTGGGCACATCGCGGCCGCCGGTCCAGTCGTGGTTGGCCAGTCGCGCGCGGCGCCGATCGAAACGCACCAGCCGCAGGGGCCGGCCGAGCCAGCCGGAAAGGAATTGCGCGACCTCGTCGCCGGCATCGAATGCCGCGCACACCGAACGCCACACCTGCACCTCGCGCACCGCGCCCTCGTGCTGCAGATCCAGTGACGGACCGGGCCCTTGTGGATTGGCCAGCCGCAGCGCGCCGTCGTCGATCGCGGTGGCCAGCAATGCCAGCCGTGCTTCCTCGCGCTGCGTGACGAAGCGCCCGTTCTGGTCCACGACCAGCCACTCGCGGTCGTGCTCCAGGCCATACGGCCCGAGCCGCGCACTGCCACAGGCCATGCCGGCGGCGGATTTGACGGGATGAATGAAGAGGCCAGCGAGCGTGGCACTCATGAGACCGAACGCAGTACTCCGGAGTCCTGCACGGCGTCCATACCGGTTTCGACGTGTGACGGATCAGGCGATTCGAGCCCTTCCACGCAGCGCTCCAGATAACCCTGCAGCTCTGTCACTTCCTGTGGGGACAATTGCGACAACATCTTTGCCATGACCGGGGCGCCTGCGCCACGCGCCGAGTTCAGTCGTTCCAGACCCGCCGGCAGCAGATACCAGCGGTCGGCACGGCGATTGTGCGGGTCGGGCCGGCGCTCTATCGCCCCGTCGGCCTCCAGGCGCCGCAGCAGGCCCGTCATGGTTTGCGCCGTGACCAGCAGCCGCCGCGCCAGGCGGGCACCGGCAATGCCCGGCTCCTGCTGGAGCTGGTCCAGCACTACCAGATGCGCGAAGGAAACATCGGTACTGCGTCGCAGACGTTCTTCGACCTGATGCCGGAATTGATGCATGAGGCGCTTCAGCAGGTACCCGATCTGCTCTGGCGGCGAACGATCGTCCGGGTGAGTGGTCTGGACCATGGATGTACTGCGTTTGCACCTTGCCATAAATAAGGCACCTGATATTCTATCAGCCACCTGATATGGCACAAGATATCAGGTCCGCCCCTTAATATCCGCCTTTACTCCCGGACCTACCCATGCGCCCCCGCCCGCCCCGCTACGCCTCCCTCCCCATTCTGCTGCTGATGGCCCTGCTGGCCGGTTGCGGCTGGGGTAAATCCGGGCAGTCGGACAGCGGCGGCGCAAGCGCCTCCAGGACCAAGGCCAACGAAAGTGCGGCGCTGACCATCACCACCACCCGCGTGGCAGACCGGCAACTGGTGCGCACCGTGCCGGCCACGGGTTCCATCTACCCCTGGCAGGAAATCATCATCAGCCCGGAAGTCGGCGGTTACCGCGTGGCCGAGGTGCTGGTGGACGTGGGCTCGCATGTGAAGAAGGGCCAGCCACTGGTGCGGCTGTCCACCGACCTGCTGCAGGCGGACCTGGAATCCAAGCGCGCGGCATTGCGCAGCGCGCAGGCGGCGGAAGTGAACGCCGCCGCGGCCCTGCGCCGTGGTGAATCGGTGTCCGTTTCCGGCGCGCTGTCGATGGCGAACCTGGATCAACTCAAGGCCGACGATGTGGCCGCCAAGGCCCGTGTGGATACCGCCCGGTCGGACGTGACCACCGCCGAGCTGCGCCTGCGCTACGGCACAGTCACGGCGCCGGACTGGGGCACGATCACCTCGCGCTCTGTCAGCGTCGGCCAGATCGCGCAGACCGGCGCGGAAATGCTGCGCATGCTGCGCAAGGATCGCGTGGAGTGGCGCGCCGAAGTACCCGAGGCGCAGCTGCAACGCATCAAGGTCGGACAGGCCGCGGAAGTCACCGCGGTGGACGGTGCCATACTCAAGGGCCGCGTGCGCACCGTCGCACCAACCGTGCAGACCAGCAACCGCACCGGCCTGGTGTACGTGGACATCACCGGCGGTGACGCGCGGCCCGGCATGTTCGCGCGCGGCAAGATCGAGGCCGGCACCGGCCCCGGACTGCTGGTGCCCGTGGCCAGCGTCGTGGTGCAGGACGGCTACAGCTACGTGTTCGTGCTCAAGGGCAAGAACTCGGTCGAGCGCCGCCGCGTCACGCAGGCCGGCGTGTACGGCGATGAAATGGAGATCTCCGACGGCCTGGCGGCCGGCGAGGTCGTGGCGGTCAAGGGCGCCGGGTTCCTGAAGGACGGGGACATCGTGAACATCGCCAATGATGTGGCCGCCGAGCGCGTGGCCCGCACCGCGCAGGACAGCCTGTGAACCTGCCTGTTTGCCCGGGGCGCCGCTGCGTCGAGGTGGCACCGTGAACTTCGTCACCTGGTCCATCCGCAACCCGGTTCCGGTGATCATGATGTTCCTCGCGCTGGTGGTGGGCGGGCTCATCAGCTTTCCGCGGCTGGCCGTGCAGAACCAGCCGGACATCGCCTTTCCGTACGTTGGCGTATCCGTCAGCTATGCCGGCACGCCGCCCTCGCAGATGGAGACCGAGGTCACGCGCAAGGTCGAGGATGCGGTCGCCAACATCGTGGGCATCCAGCACATCACCTCCACGGTCACGCAGGGCAACTCGCAGACCAACATCGAGTTCCAGTTCGGCACCGACCTGTCCCAGGCCATGGACGACGTGCGCGATGCCATCTCGCGCATCCGTCCGGACCTGCCGCAGGATGCCACCGAGCCGGTGGTTTCGCGGGCCACCACTGCCGGTGATCCGGTGCTGACCTTCGCGGTGGCGTCCGACAAGCTCTCCGACACCGAGCTGTCCTGGTTCGTCGACCTGAACGTGATCCGCGCACTGTCCGGGGTGGACGGCGTCGGCCAGGTCAGCCGCATCGGGGGCGTGGATCGCGAGGTCCGCGTCAACCTGGATCCGGATCGCATGGCCGCGCTGGGCGTGACCGCCGGCGACGTGTCGCGCCAGCTGGTCAGCACCCAGGTGGAACTGCCCGGCGGCGAGACCCGCATCGGCGCGCAGGAACAGAGCGTGCGCACCCTGGGCACGATCAGCACAATTCAGCAGCTGGAGGCCCTGCCGATCTCGCTGAGCGACGGCCGCAGCGTGCGGCTCGACGCGATCTCCACCGTGCGCGACCAGGCCGCCGAGGTACGCCAGGAAGTGCGCCTGGACGGCCAGCCGGTGATCGGCTTCCGCGTGTTCCGCGCCTGGGGCGAGGGCGCGGTCAAGGTCGCCGACGGCGCGCGCAAGGCGGTCAAGGAACTGCAGGCAAGGTACCCGGAGATCAAGATCAGCGAGATCAACGCGGTCTCCGACCGGGAGATCCGCACGCAGTTTCGCGATTCCATGACCATGCTGGTCGAGGGCGCCCTGCTGGCCATCGCCGTGGTGTGGCTCTTCCTGCGCAACATGCGCGCCACGCTGATTTCCGCCGCGGCGTTGCCGCTGTCGGTGATCCCCAGCTTCTGGGCGCTGTATGTGTTCGGCTTCTCGATGAACACGCTGACCATGCTGGCGTTGTCGCTGGTCATCGGCATGCTGGTGGACGACGCCATCGTCGAGATCGAGAACAACGTGCGCCACTTGCGCATGGGCAAACCGCCCATGCAGGCAGCCACCGACGCCGCCATCGAAATCGGTCTGGCGGTGGTCGCCACTTCGCTGACGTTGTGCGCGGTGTTCATCCCGGTGGCCTTCATGGGCGGCATCCCGGGCGAGTTCTTCAAGCCGTTCGCGTTCACGGCCACCGTGGCGGTGCTGTTCTCGCTGCTGGTGGCGCGAACGCTCACGCCGCTGATGGCCTCGCGGCTGATGAGGCCGGAAATGGAGCTGGAACATCCCGGCCCCTTCAAGCTGTGGTATCTGGCCAAGGTGGACTGGGTGCTGGCCCACCGCAAGACCACCGTGGCGGCCGCCACGATACTGATGGCCGGTGCCTTCGCGCTCGCCCTTGTCCTGCCAAGAGGCTTCCAGCCGGCACAGGATTTCGGGCTGGTGAATCTGAACGTGAGCCTGCCGCCGGGTTCCACGATGGATGATTCGCGCGATGTGGCCAGCGACATCCTGCGGCGGCTCAAGACCTATCCGGAGGTCAAGCACGTCACCGTGAGCATCACGCCGCGCAGCGCCAACACCTTCGTGGCGCTCACCGACCGCTCCGATCGCGAGCGCTCGCAACAGGATCTGCAGCAGCTGATGACCGCGGACCTGCGCAAGATCCCCGGCGTGCGTATCCAGGGCGGCAACAGCGGCGGCCCGGGCGGCGGGCCGGTGCAGATCACCCTGACCGGTGACGACTCGAACAAGCTGGCGAGCGCGGCGTCCAACGTGGTGCGCGAGCTGCGGCAGGTCCCCGGGCTGACCAATGTGACTACCAGCGCCAGCCTGCTGCAGCCGGAACTGGAGATCCGCCCGCTGCCCGCGCGTGCCGCCGAGCTGGGCGTCACCACCGCGGCGATCAGCCAGGCCACGCGTATCGCCACCAGCGGCGACATCACGCTGAATCTTTCCAAGATGAACCTGCCGGACCGGCAGATTCCCATCCGCGTGCGGCTTGCCGACAAGGCGCGTTCCAACATCGACCAGATCCGGCTGCTGCCCGTGCCCTCCGCGCGTGGCCCGGTGCCACTGGAGAATGTCGCGAATGTCAGCTTCGGCGCCGGACCATCCCAGATCAACCGCTACGACCGCAGCCGCAACATCACCATCTACGCCGACCGCGGCGTCATGCCGCTGGGCGATGCCAACGACAAGATCAAGGCGCTGCCGGCCATGCAGAACCTGCCGGCGGGCGTGCATACCGTGGAGACCGGCGAATCGCAGCTCATGAGCGAGGTGTTCCAGGGTTTCGGCCTGGCCATGGTCATCGGCGTCTTCTGCATCTACGCATTGCTGGTGCTGCTGTTCCACGACGTGGTCCAGCCGGTGACCATCCTGTCGGCGTTGCCGCCCTCGGCCGGCGGCGCCATCGTGATGCTGTTCCTGTTCCGCATGGAGATTTCCCTGCCGGCACTGATCGGCCTGCTGACGCTGATGGGCATCGTGACCAAGAACTCCATCCTGCTGGTCGAGTACATCGTGATGGCGCGGCGCGAGCACGGCCTGTCGCGTCACGACGCGATCAAGGACGCCTGCGGCAAGCGCGCCCGCCCGATCGTGATGACCACCATCGCCATGATCGCCGGCATGATCCCGATCACGATCAACCTGCACGGTGGCAACAGCTTCCGTGCGCCGATGGGCGCGGCGGTCATCGGCGGCCTGATCGCCTCCACCGCGCTGTCGCTGTTCGTGGTGCCGGTGCTGTACACGCTGATGGACGGCCTGGAGCATCGGGTGCGCGACTGGCTGCGTCGCAAGAGCGGCCACCCGCAAGACAAGGCGCCCGCGACCGGCGCCGCCGATCCGGCGCACTAGCGCGGCGGCGCCAGCCCCGCGACGGCCGCTTCGAACACCTCGCCGCTGTCCGAATCGCCGCTGGCGCGGAAGTTCAGATCCTTCAGCAGGCCGTCGGCCACGGAATAGATGAGCCCGTGCACGGCCACCTGCTGGCCGCGATTCCAGGCGTCCTTGACGATCGTGGTGCGGCACACGTTCACGGCCTGTTCCAGCACGTTCAGTTCGCACAGCCGGTCCGCCGCCGCCTGGCCGGCCGCGGCGAGTTTCTCCGGGTGCCGGTCTCGGACGTCCTGCACGTGGCGCAGCCAGTTGTCGATCAGGCCGAGCGAGGCCGAACCCAGCGCCG
Organism: uncultured Gammaproteobacteria bacterium; assembly: GCA_963812195.1. Lineage (GTDB taxonomy): Bacteria > Pseudomonadota > Gammaproteobacteria > Steroidobacterales > Steroidobacteraceae > ZC4RG30. Next base: position 165,932 of record CAWEUI010000011.1, on the reverse strand, counting down.
CGGCAATGCCGCCGCAGCCGTAATGGCCGGTGACGATGATGTCCTGGACGCGCAGCACTTCCACCGCGAACTGGATCACCGACAGACAGTTCAGGTCGGTGTGCACGACCAGGTTCGCGACATTGCGATGCACGAACATCTCGCCCGGTGCCAGGCCGGTGATTTCGTTGGCGGGCACGCGGCTGTCGGCGCAGCCGATCCACAGGTAGCGCGGCGCCTGCTGCGCCACCAGCCGCGAGAAGAACTGCGGGTCGCGCCGCGTCGCATCGCCTGCCCATCGCCGGTTGTTGGACAGCAGTTGTTCCAGTCCGCTCATGGACTGCGATGTTAGCAATGTAGACTGGCGCGCATATGAGTGTGTTGGATGTGGCCATCGTCGGGGCGGGCGCGGCCGGCATCGCGGCGGGGCGGCGCCTGGTTGCAGCCGGTCGGCGCATCGTGTTGCTGGAAGCCCGCCAGCGCGTCGGCGGACGCGCCGTGGTCGACCAGTCGCTGGGCGTGCCGGCCGACATGGGCGCGGCCTGGCTGCATTTCGCCAATGCCAACGCCTGGACCGGGCTCGCCGAACGCTTCGGCTTCACGGTGATCCGGCGCGAACCGGGCTGGGGTCCGAGCGCGCACGTCGGCAGCCAGGCGCCCTCCGGGCCGGAGCAGGCTGCCGTGATCGCCGGCTATGAGCGCTACCAGCGGCTGATCGAAGCGGCGGCCGAAGCCGGGCGGGACGTGGCCGTGTCCGACGTGCTGCCGCAGGATGACTTCCGCGCACGCTTCGATGCGGTGATGACCTGGGCGGTGGGCGTGGAGAGCAGCCAGGCCTCGACGGTGGATTTCTGCCGCTACGCGGACTCCGAACACGACTGGGCCGTGCGCGAGGGGCTGGGCGCGGTGGTTGCCGCCGCGGCCCGGGACCTGCCGATCCGGCTGGGCGCACAGGTGTCGGCCATCGACTGGGGCGGCGACACGGTGCGCATCGAAACCACATCCGGACGTGTCGAGGCGGCGAGCGCCATCGTCACCGTACCGCCCACGGTGCTGGCGCGCGGCGCCATCGGCTTTACACCGGCACTGCCGCCTGAAATGCAGCAGGCCTGCGAGAACCTGCCGCTGGGCGTCGCCAACAAGGTGTTCTTCCGGATCCGCGAGGGGCGCTTCGCCAGTGGCGGCACGCGCCACTTCATCGGTTCTGCACAGACTTCGCGCACCTGCAGCTGGACCGCCAACGTGGCCGACCAGCCGCTGCTGATGGCCTTTCTGGGCGGCGAGCTGTCGCGGGAGCTGGAAGAGCGCGGCGAACTGGCCGATTTCGCACGCGAGGAACTGCGCCATGTCTTCGGCGCGGAGGTCCTCAATGAACTCGGCCCCGCGCTCAGCACCGCCTGGGGTGGCGACCCGTGGTCGCGGGGTTCGTACTCGGCGGCGCGGCCGGGCCACGCGGGCAGCCGTGAAGTGCTGGGCACCCGCGTTTCAGCGCGCCTGCGGTTCGCCGGCGAAGCCTGCTCGGTGCGCCACTACGGCACGTTGCACGGCGCCTGGGCCTCGGGCACGCAGGCGGCCGAACAACTGCTATAGCGAGGCGACCCAGCTGGCGAATTCCGCGCGATCAGCCGGGCTGACCGCCGGCACCGTCTGCTTGCTCTTGATGAAGTCCTGCATCGACGCCTTGAGCGTGCCCGCATAGGAGGGCGAGGACTTCAGCAACGAGGCGTAGGCCGCCTTGGCGTCCGCGAAGCGTCCGGTGAGCACGAACAGTTCGGCGCGGTACTCGATGGCCTCGGGGTAATCGGGCTGCAGCTTCAGGGCCTTGTCGTAGGCCATCAGGGACTCGTCGTAGTCGCCCAGCCGGCGGCTGGTGTAGCCGAGCATGTTCCAGGCTTCCTTCAGGCTGGGGTCGGTGGCCGCGGCACTGCGGAAGCGCTCGCGCTCGGCGGCGAAGCCCGCCATCACGGCCTTCTCGTTCTCGCGCGCCTTGGCGCCGGTGAGCGAGGCGCCCGCCAGCTCCAGCTCCTTCGTCTTCTGAAAATCCTGGAAGCCGATGTTGTAGCTGATGCGCGCCTTCATCACCGCGTCCTGCGACAGGTCCGGCGGCGGCGTGGAGGTGACGTTGCCGTCGGCATCCGGCACCGCAAAGGCTGCCGGCGCAAGTACGAGCAGGGCAATCGCTGAAATCACGGTAAATCGCTGCATGGTCAGTTCTCCTTTGTGCCAATCGTACTCCAGCGCGCCCCGGTTCCAGAACGCTAGAATGCCCTCCATGAGCCTTTCACTGCGCGAACAACTACTGAAAGCCGGCCTGGTGGACGAACAGCAGGTGCAGAAGGCCGAGGCGCAGCAGCGCCGGGCGCAGTTTGCCGCGCCGCGCGGACGGCGCAAGCCGCAGGGGCCCTCCCGCCAGGAAATCGCGGCCCAGAAGGCGGCCGCCGAAAAGGCCGCGCGCGACGCCGAACTGAACCGGCGCAAGCAGGCAAAGCTTGAGCGGCGCGCCCGTTACGCCGAGATCAGGCAGCTCGTGGCTGCGCACCAGATCGCGCGGGTGGAGACCGAGGACTTCTACAATTTCCAGCACGGCACGGAGATCCACCGCGTGGCGGTGACCCCCGAGCTGCGCGCGCGCCTGGTTGCCGGCGAACTGGCCATCGTGCGCTGCGAGGGGCGCTTCGCCTTCGTACCGGCCGCCATCGGCGAGCAGGTGGGCGCGCGTGTCGAGAAGGCACTGCTGCATCTGAACAAGCCCGCGGCGGCGCCTGCAGCCGACGACCCGTACAAGGACTACGTCGTTCCCGATGACCTGATCTGGTAGGGCCTGCCGCTGCGATCGCGCCTCACCGGCGCGGGGGGATGGGAATGAACGTACCGGCACTGGTACTGGCGCTGCTGGGCGCGGCCGCTACCGCCCAGGTTCCGACGCCCGACGACGAGTTGCAGGAGGTCGTCGTCAGGGCACCCGTACCGCGCTACGTGGCACCGACCACGCGCGACAGCATCGGACGCGTGTGGGTGCCGGTGATGATCGACGGCAAGGGTCCGTTCCGGCTGGTGCTGGATACCGGTGCGCAACATTCGGCTGTCACGACGGCCACCGCCACGGCGCTCGCCCTGCCACCGGAGCGCTACTCACGCGTGATGGTCCACGGCGCCACCGGCAGTTCGGTGGAACCGGCAATTTCGCCGGACTTCCTGCAGGTCGGCGATCTGCTGCTGCAGCCGGATTCCATGCCGGTTGTCGCCGACGTGTTCGGTGGCGCCCAGGGTCTGCTCGGCACCGCCGGCATGGAGGACCACCGCATCTTCATGGACTTCCGCCACGACATCATCAGCATCACGCGCTCGAAGAACCACAGCGCGGCGCGCGGCTTTGGCACGATCCGCTTTCTGCCCGACAAGCTGAACCTGCTGATCGTCCGGGCGCAAGTCGGCAGTGTCACGGTACGCGCCATCTTCGACACCGGCGCCCAGGCCACGGTCGGCAACCTGGCATTGCAGAAGGCGCTGCTCAAGCACCGCAGCCGCGGCGATACGAACAGCGAGGACCGCGTGCAGGGCGCGACCGGCGACTGGCAGACCGGTACCGGCAAGGTGCTGCCGAACATCCGGCTCGGACCGCTGTCCGTGCAGCATGCGCATGTCACCTTCGCCGATCTGCACATCTTCCAGCGCTGGGGGTTCACCAGGGAACCGGCGATGGTGATCGGCATGGACGTCATCGGACTGGTCGACCAGCTCGTGATCGACTATCACCGCAGGGAATTGCAGATCAAACCGCGCACCAGGCGCTGAAGCGGCCGGATCAGTCGGCGAAGCCCTCGCGTATGGCCAGGGCGGCCAGTTCCGCCGCCGAGTGCACGTCGAGCTTGCGCATCAGGTTGGTGCGGTGATTGTCCACGGTCTTGCCGCTGATGCTCAGCAGTGCCGCGATCTCGGCATTGGTGTTGCCCCGGGCCGCCAGGCTGAGAATCTGCTGCTCGCGCCTGGTCAGGTCCGCGAATGCATCCCGGGAAGCCAGCGGCGAGCGCGCGCCGGTGGCGACGAACGGCAAGCCGGCGATGGCCGCCCGAAAGCCCTGCAACAGCTCCTGGGGCTCGCACGACTTGAGCAGGATCACCTCCGCGCCGCCGGCCTGCATCTGCGCGAGCCTGCGCGCGCTGTCGATGCCGGTGAGCACGGCGATGCGGGTATGGGGGCTGAACCGGCGCACCTCGCCCAGCACCGCGGTGCCACCGGCCAGCGGCATGCTGATGTCGAGGACGAGTACGTCGGGCTTGTGCTTCTTGGTGAGGGCGATTGCGGTGATGCCGTTGTTGGCCTCGCCGACGACCTCGACACCCGGGATCGACTCGAGCAGCGGCCGCACGCCGTTGCGCACGAGCGCGTGATCGTCGGCAATGAGTACCTTGCAGCGCTGGGGCATCGTCACGGGCCGTCATCCCTGCTGGACACTTTGCGTGCCGGCGAGGGCAACGCGCCCGGATGGTACCTCAGGCACCCGGGCCGCGCGCCGCGCGCCGGCGCCGCGACCACTGCAGCATGCCGAGCAGGCCGGCCAGACCGAGCAGCGTCGCCACATCGAACGAACCACCGCCACCCGAGGAGGACCCGCCCGCGCCACTGCCGCCACCCGAGCCACCACTGCCCGTAGACGGCAGGTTGATGGTCACCGCCGGCGCGCTCTGGTCGACGAAGCCATCCAGCGCCCAGGGCGTGGCGTCGGTGCTCCACACCGGCTGCGGGTCGTACAGCGTCGGGGTGATCTGCAGCAGCGCGAAGTTCGGATCATCGCCCAGCACCGACTGCAGCGCGTCGCCCACGGCGCCACCGAGCTTGACCTGCCCCAGGGTCTCCTGCAGGGCATTGTTCATCATGAGCCGCGTGACGTTGGCGAATGCGTTGTCGCGCAGCGTGAACACCGGCGTCACCGTCACCGCGGTGGCCGGTTGCTTGAACACCACCGTATCGCCCAGCTTCACGATGCACGAATCCACTTCCACGAAGTCGGTCTGGCCCGGCGTGCGCACCTCGGTCGGCTGGCTGAAGCGCAATTCCACTTCCAGGTTCGGCGTGAAGGTCAGCTTCTGGTCGGCGCTGAGGAACGTGGCCAGGTCGAAGTCGAGCAGGTTCAGCTCGGCATCGAGCAGGCCGGCCGGGTCCGAGACGATCACACCGAGCGGCGCATCGGCCGCGGCCGTGATGACATCCAGATCCAGATCGACGCGCGCCAGATCGACGTCTTCGGCGCCGTCGTTCACCAGCGGCAGCACGATGCCGTTGCCATCGGTGATGCCGCCGAGCAACTGGCGCGCGCCCACCGGCGTGGTGTTGGTGAGGGCGCCGTCGATGATTTCATTCCGGGCCGGCGCGCAGATGCCGCAGTTGAAGTCCGCCGGCGCGGGCGTGTCCAGCCGCGGCACCGTGAAGGCGAAATCCGCCAGTGAGAACGACACCGGCAGCTTGTACCTGGGCGCCTTCTTGCCCGGCTTGTCCGGCGAACCGAACGGAAAAGTGAGCTCATACTCGTAGCGCGCATCCACGTGGTTCTGGCTGCCGAGAATGGTCGTCGTCAGGCCGGTGGAATCCAGCCGCACGCCGAACAGGCGCTCACTGCCGTTGCTGAAGGGCACGACGCCGTCGACGGCGTCCGGGTTGTTGCGGGTGTCGATCGAATACAGCGTGCGCGTCGTGTGCACCTGGTCGCCGTTGGACTGGTTTACACCCGCATACTCGGCGTCGAGGGACATGCGGGCATAGGCGTACATGTCCAGCGCGAGTTCGAAGGACGGGTAGCGCGAGCTCATCACATATGGCGTGCCGTCCGTGTACGAGGTCGTGACCGTGACCTCATCTCCGGGCTGCGCGGTGTCCTTGTCGAAATGCAGGGTCGCCTTCGCCGCGTAGTCCACGTCCACGCTGCCCAGGTCGTAACTGTAGCTGCCCTTGAACCCGACCCGGACGTCGGAGTTCATCTTCACGATGGCACCGAAATCGTAGGGCAGACTCGTGGGTTGTGTGGGCTTGGGCCCGATTCCCGGTCCCAGGTCCTTCACGTAGGTCTGTCGGTTGCTGCCGATGTCCAGGCACGCGCTCCAGCCCAGCGAGGGCGGCGCGATGCAGTAGTTGCGGCGGATCTCACCGTTCATGCATTCCGTCGCCGACGGGCTGATCGTGGCGATGGTGGCGCCGGCGGCCACGATCTTGTACTTGTACCCCGTGCAGGTATCCATGGCCTTCTGCCAGATGGCCTGCAACGTCGATACGGACAACGGCACCTTGGTGTTGACGATGCGCCCGCGGGTAAGCAGTGGTTCGTTGGACTTGAGCACGTCGAATTGCAGGCTCTGCGTGTGCGTCGCCGTGCCGGAATCGCTGAACAGGCTCTGCCCGCGCGTGCTGAAATTCAGGTCGGCACTGCGTTCGACCGGCGCGGCCAGCGCCGCATTCGCCAGCAGCACCCACAGCGACGCGGCGGCCAGCATCCACAATCCTCGTATCTTCACGGCTTCTCCCTTTCTTTCTTCGGCACACGCACACAATGGCCGCCACGGCCCACCAGGACCATAGGGTGATCGCCTCAATTGCCGCGCGACCGTGATCGCTTTCGCGCGGTGGCTCGGGCATAGTGCCACGCAATTGTGTCACTCATGGAGGGTTGCCGTGGTCCCATCCGCGCCGGAGGCAAATGGCGACATCGTGCTCCAGACCGGCGATGTGCTGCTGATGCTGGGCCATGGCGAAATCTCCAAGCTCATCGCGTGGTGCTCGGACTCGCTGTACAGCCACGCGGCGATCGTCGCCGACCGCGACGAGCTGATCGAGGCGGCACCGGCCGGCGTGCGGCGCCGTTCGCTGTCACAGCGCTGCCGCGACACCGGCAACTACTTCTTCATCGACGCGTTCCGCCCGCTCACGGCGCAGGGTGAGGCGCTCACCGACGCCGATCGGGCGTCGGTGCTTCGCAAGGCGGATTCGCTGCTCGGCAAGGCGTATCCGCTCGACATCCTCGCCACCATCGGCATCGTTACCGCGATGCGCGGCAAGATTCCCCAGGACACCTACGCGCGGCTGGTGATCTACGTGGCGCTCGATTACGTCGTGAAGAACGACGACAAGCGGCAGATGTGCTCGGAAGTGGTCTATCGCAGTCTCGCTGAATGCGACGTCACGCCCCGCGGCCGGCTGGCTCCGGTCATCGTCACCAGCGAGGCAACACACTGGCCGTTCCCGGACATCGACTGGCCGGAGTTCTTCGTTGAAGTCATGCACGCGCTGATTCCGTTCCCGCATTTCCGGGATCGCTTCGCCCCCTATGCGGGCAGCGCGGACACGCCGGAGTCACGGGTTCCCCAGTACACGGACCGGCAATTGCACGATGCCATCGGCAAGGCGCGTGACAGGTTCGGTATCGAGCCGCCGCCGGACGGCAACGGGGTGCCGGTGCCTCACCCCAACCCGAAGCTGATCACGCCGCTGCAGCTCACGGACACGCCCTCCCACCTGCCACTGGGGCGCGTGCTGTCGGGTTCGGGCTGAGCGGCGCTTCGCGGTAGCTGGAATCCCGGCATATGCGCCCGCATCGCGGATCGGTACTGCGCCTGGCGGCGCTGCTGCTGGTGCTGGGCACGACGGGCTGCACGACGGTGCCGACCGTCACGCTGTCCATGCTGACGGCGCCCGACGTGCCACCCGCCGACATCGCCTCCGGCGCACTGGACGCCCGGTTCGAGCCCCACAGGGGCGAGGCGATTCCGCTGGCCGCCGCGCCGGGCACCTGGTGGCGCATCACCTCCAGGGTGCGTCTGGACGCCACCACCCAGCCACGCCTGGAGCTGTCGGACGTCTTCCTGGCGCGGGTGCAGCTATGGCGCCACGGCGCCACCCGACCCGAACGCTATGCCACCTACGGTGAGCAGGCACAGCAGCGCTACGCCACGCGCGGACTCGCCCTGCCCCTGCCCGACGGCATCGCGCCCGGTGAATCCGTCTACCTGAGGATCGACGCGCGCGGCATCGCGCCGCTGCGCGTCGGCCTGGAAAGCCAGTCCGAGGCGCTGCGCCGGGACACCCGGCACACGCAGGCCCGCACCGCGCTGCTGACGGTGATGCTGGTCTGCGGCGTGCTGGCGCTGGGCTTCGGGCTGGGTCTCGGCGAGCGCAGTTACCTGTATTTCGCGGTGATGGTGTTGTGCCAGGTGGCGCACTTCGTGCTGATCGGCGGCGAAGTGCGCTACCTGCCCGCTGTCGGCGACGCCCTGTACCCCAATCTGCAGGCCGCGCGCGTGGCCGCCTCGCTCGGCACGGTCGCCAGCATCGAATTCCTGCGCATGTACCTGGGCCTGGCGCGCAGGCAACCGCGGCTCAACCTGGCGTTGCTGCTGTGTAGCGCGGCACTGGGCGTGGATGCGCTCGCCTCGATCGTTACCGCAGCCTCGTGGACCGCGCAGCTTGGCAACTTCACGTTGCTGGGCGCGGTGGCGCTGCTGCTGGCGGTGACGGTGCGTGGCTGCATTGCCGGACAACGCGCCGCGTGGTTCGTGCTGGTGGCCTTCTCGCCCGCCATGGTGGCGGCGGCCCTGCGTACGCTGGAGGCCACCGGGCAGTTCTCCGGTCCGCCCTGGTTCACGTTCCTGTTCCGGGGCAGCTTTGCGTTTGCCTGCGTGCTGCTCACGCTCGGGCTCGCCGAACGCATGATGACGATGCGGCGCGAGCGGCACGCCGCCCTGCTGGCATCCGAGCGGCACGCGCGGCAGCTGGCCACGGCCAGCCACGACATCCGGCAGCCATTGCTGGCGCTGCGCTCCGCGGTGGCGCGACTGGCCGGCGATGCGGCGCTGGCACCGGAGGTGCTCGAGCGCTTCAGCAACAGCATCCAATACCTCGACCAGCTCGCCGCGCAATACACCTCCGCGCCGGGCAGGGCCGGCGCGGGCGGCGCCTCGCCAGCACCGGATCATTCACGGGCCGACGACGCCCAGCCGGCAGCCGAAACCCTGTCGACCAGCCTGCTACTGCGCAACATCGATCTGATGTTCCGCGACGAGGCCGAAGCCAAGGGGCTGCGCTTGCGTGTCCGCAGCGGCACGGCGTCCGTTACCGCGGACGCCATGGCCGCGATGCGCATCGTGAGCAACCTGGTCGCCAATGCCGTGAAATACACGCAGGCCGGCAAGGTGCTGGTCGGCTGCCGGCGCCGCGGCGATCGCATCGTCATCGTCGTCGCGGATACCGGGCCCGGCATGACGCGCGCGGAGCTCGCGCGCCTCATGCAGGCCGGGGAACGCGGGGCCGGCGCGGCCGACACCGAAGGCAGCGGCCTGGGGCTGGCGATCGCCTCACGGCTGGCGGCGGAGCGCGGCTACGCCTTTCACGTCACCTCGACGCCGGGGCGCGGCACGATGTTCACCCTGGAGCTGCCGCGTACCGCGGCGTGAAGCAGACCACCCGGCAGCCCTCACCTGCCGCCTGCATAGCGCAGGGTGAGGTAGACGGCGCGACCCGGCTGGTTGTACCAGGCGATGGTCTCGTAGCGCTTGTCGAAAACGTTCGCGGCGCGCAGCTGCACGCGCCAGCTCGCATTCAGGCGGGCCTCGGCGCGCAGGTCCAGCGTGCCGTAACCGCCGAGGCGCCGCGTGTTCGCGGCATCGTCATAGCGGGCCCCCTCGGCAACCCAGCGCGCACCCAGCGCCAGGCGCCCGATGCGACGCTGCACGTCCAGGTGTCCCGCGGTGCGCGGCCGGCGCGTCAGCAGATTGCCACGATTGGCGCCGCTGCCGCGATCCTGCGGATCCTGCAAGGTGAACCCGGCCGTCAGCCGCCAGTCGCGCCACGGCAGCGATGCCGAGGCCTCCAGTCCGCGAATGCGTGCCGCGTCGATGTTGGCAGGCAGGTAGTTGTCGTCCAGCGCGATCAGGTCGCGGATGCTCGTGCGGAACAGCGAAACGCGCCAGCTCGCCGTCGCCACTCGGCCGCGCGCGGCCAGCTCCAGGCTGCGCGAGCGTTCCGGCCGCAGCGCCGGATTGCTGGACGGGCCGAAGTACGGATCCGGCGGGTAGTACAGATCGTTGAAGGTCGGCGCCTTGAAGCCCGTGCCGTACTGCGCCAGCAGCTGCAATGCCGGACTCACCCTGAACCCGACGGCCGCGTCGCCGGTGGCGTGGCGGCCGAACTGCTGGTTGTCGTCGTCACGCAGGCTCCCCTCGAAGCGCCAGCGCGCAACGTTCGCGATGTACTGGGTGTACACGCCGGTGTTGTCGCGTGAGTCCACCAGGTATGCGGTGGAACCATCCACGTGGTCACGCAGGAAATCGGCACCCAGCACCAGCGTCTGCCCCGCAACGGGGGTCACGTTCCACTGCAGGCTGGCGCTGTCACGGCGTGTGGCGAAGCGACCCTGGAAGCGCGTGTCCAGGTAGTCGTCGGAACGGTCCCAGGCACGGCCGATGCGCAGCGCCAGCGAACCGTGGCCGCCCAGTCGCTGCTGGAGACTGGCGCCGGCCACCTGCTGCAGCAGGTGGCTGTTGTTGGTGTACGTGCCGTCGTACTCGACCCGGCTGGTCGCGCGCAGCAGGCTGGCATCCAGCACGGTGCCCGCCGCGGGCTGCCCGCCGGCGCTGAAGCTGACCGACTTGTAGCGGTACCCGTCGCGATCCGGCTGTTCGGCGAAGCAACCCTGGAACAGCACGCTGCTGCCATTGCAGGCGTTGATCCCCGCGGTGTCCTGCCAGCCAGTCTGCAGCTGCAGCCACGCGTGTTCATCGCCGCCCCCCAGGTGGGCCTGCACCTGGCGGGTGTCGAAACTGCCACCGCTGGCACTGAACTCGGGCTGCCAGTTGCCGCCTCCACGGCGGGTGAACACCTGCAACACGCCACCGATGGCGTCGGCGCCGTACAGGCTGGAGCGCGGACCGCGCACGAACTCGATGCGGTCGATCTGCTCCACCGGCAGGTTCTGCAATGCCGCCGTGCCGGCCGTCGCCGAACCGATGCGCACGCCGTCCACCAGCACCAGCAGCTGGTCGGCGTCGGTGCCGCGCACGAAGAACGAGGTGAGCTTGCCCGGACCACCACTGTTGCTGATCGACAGGCCATCCACGCCATCGAGCACATCCTCCAGCGAACGCGCCTGGCGCGTTTCGATGTCGTCACGCGTGATCACGGTGGTGGCCGACAGTGCCTGGTCCAGTGGCTCGGGCAGACGGTTGGCGGTGACGATGACCTCCGAGAGGTCGGCCGCGCAAAGCGGCGCACAGGCAAAGACGGCAGCAAGGCCCAACGGGCCGGCCAGAGGATGGCGCATGGCATGGACTCCTTCACCGTGCGTCCCCGCACGGCCCATGAGTTGAAACGACGGCTCCCATGCGAAGGCCGGTCTCCGGACTCATGGATTCGTAACCGCGCGGACCCTGTGGGGCCGGCGGCACGTTCGAACTGGCATTCCTTCCCGGGTTGCCCCAGTGGTTCAAGCGCCAGCGAACAAAACCCAACTACCGTTGCGGGGGCAGTGCCGGCATTGCGCCCTTGAAGGGCACGCACCGGCTTCCCGTTTCAACCTTCCACGTCTCCGTGGAAGGTCACCTTCGACGCCGGCTAGGCTACGGATCCCGGCGGTGGAAAGTCAATCAAGGGAATTGATGTGCAGCCACGCGAGATACTGCGTGTCGCCGGTGGGCTTGCGGATATCCGATTCGCGCTGCAGCCAGTCCACTGCCCTGGGGTAGTCGAGGATGGCCTTGCGCAGTTCGGCGAGCTGCTTCTTCAGCAGCGGCAGCAGATCCCCCGGGGGCGGCTTGCCGGCACTGCGCGCATCACAGGTCAGCGCGCCATAGACCTGGAAGTACTCCATGTATAGCGTCTGGTACCGCTGCATCGACTCGCGATACAGCGTATCGCCGAGCATGGATTCGCCGAGGTGACCCGAGCAGGCATTGTTGCAGACGCTGCGCACGAATGCGTCGTGTTCGGCGACCATGGCGCGCGCGTAATTGTCGGACTGCCCGTGCAGCGCGGTGATCAGCCGCCGCCGACCCTCACCGCGCATGCCCTGGTCACGCAGGTAGCGGAATGGCGCGGCGCGATGCACCCAGGAGATATTGGCCTCCCGCAAGGTCCTGACCTGCATCAGGCGGGAGCGATAGTTGGCAACCGGGCGCAGGGCCGTGCCCAGCTCCATCTCCCAGCGCCGCCAGGCGCGCGGCACGCGCACGAGCCGCCGGGCGCAATCGGTTTCCTCGCTGTCGGCGCTCTTGCGGGCGGCGTGCTGCACGTAACTGGCGGCCTCGTCCATGAAGACCCGCCAGCGCCGGCCCACCGCAACGGAATCGAATTGCTTCATGGCCGCATGCTAGTTGAACCCGTGGGAATACGGGTGATCCATACTAGTATCAGACGCTGGCCTGCACTAGCTACACTGCACGGCAGCATTGAAGTGTTGTAATGCCGCAGTCAGCTGCCGTACAGGTTCGCCGCGCGACCATAGAACCATTGGAAACCTATAGTTAGGAGGGGTTTATGAAACGCGCATTCACGATCATGGGCATCGCGGCCCTGACGGTACTGGCACAGGCGGGCGCCAGCGAGGCGGCCAAGGAAGCCAAACCAACTGACCTCGCCAAGCCCCAGGCATCGATTCCGTTCATCAACATGCGCTCGTCCATCCAGAACTGGCAGGCCGATGGCCAGAATGGCATCTGGTTCCAGGATGCCCACAAGCAGTGGTACTACGGCGAGATGTTCGCGCCCTGTATCGGTCTGGATTTCGCCATGTCGATCGGCATCAAGAACACCACGTTGAACCAGCTCGATCGCTACAGTGAGATCGTCGTGCCGCATGAGCACATGGGCAGCTGCCATCTCAGGAGCCTGGTGAAGAGTGGGCCGCCGCCGAAGAGCGGCAAGCACAAGCCCGTCAACAAGACGCCGGAGGAGAAGCCCGTCAAGTGAGCCAGCTCATATCTGTCGAGATCAGCCTGTATCCGCTGAGCGCGGAATACATCCCGGTGATCCTGGATTTCATCACGCGTCTGCGTGCCAATCGCAAGCTCACGGTGGTTACCAACACGATGAGCACGCAGGTGCAGGGCGAGTACGATGAAGTGTGGGACACGCTCAAGCGCGAGATGCGGCCCAACCTCACCGGCACGCAGCATGCCGTATTCGCCACCAAGTTCCTGGGGCCGGTGGAACCGGGGCTGACCTACACGGATTAATGTCATCTCGGCGGGTGTATGTCACCTGCCGGGCGCGCCGGATCACGGAAATCCGGCGCGTTTGTCCCCAAGCTTGGGCCCCATGAGCGACGTCTCCGCCATCACTTCCGGCGCGGCACAGATCGCGACCGGCGCGATCAAGCGTTCGGTGAGCCGGCTGAACAAAGACGCCAACGTAGTCGCCAATTCGAACGACGTGACCACGCCCGACACCCTGGCCGCGCTGGTCGATGCCAAGCAGCAGGTGCTCTACACCAGGGCGGCGGCGCGCATGATCCGCACCGCCGACGAGATGGTCAGCAGCCTGCTCGACGTGCGCGCCTGAGGGCGCGTATCCGCGCCACTACATCTGCCTTGGCGTTACTTGGGCTTCGCGGCCCACGCCATGCACCAACCCGCCGCGTAAACCCGCTTGCCGACGAACAGGCTGCACGGGCCGGTCTTGTCACCGGCCTTGCCCATGTACAGCGCGCAGTCCCCGCAATGGTTGCCGGGCTTGGCGCCCTTGGCCTTGGCGGCATCCTCCACGTACAACATGGCCTTGGCGACCGGATCAGCGGTGGTCACCAGCGGCATTTCGGCCGCCGTCGCCGTACCAACCAGCCCTGCGGCAACCGCGGGCATCGCCGCTCCGGCCCGCAACAAGTCCCGACGCGTAAATCTTCGCTCCACCTGACGTGCTCCTCGAGGTTCGTAACCGACTGCCTCGCAGTTTAGTATTGCGGGCCGCGCACGGGGGTCCGGCATGACATTCGCCATTGAAACCAGTGGTCTGGCCAAGCGTTTCGGCGCTACGCGAGCCGTCGACGGCATCGACCTGGCCGTGGCGCGCGGCTGTGTATACGGCCTGCTGGGCCCCAACGGCGCCGGCAAGACCACCACCATCCGCATGCTCACCACGCTGATCAAGCCCGACGGGGGTTCGGCGCGCGTGCTCGGCCACGATCTGGTCGGCGAGGCCGCCGAGGTGCGCGCGCGGGTGGGCGTGACCGGGCAGTTCGCTTCGGTGGACGAAGACCTGACGGGCACGGAGAACCTGGTGCTGTTCGCGCGGCTGCTGGGCCTGCCATGGCGCGGCGCCCGCGAACGCGCGGCGCAGTTGCTGGCCGGCTTCGAGCTGCTTGATGCTGCCAACCGCCAGGTGCGCACCTACTCCGGCGGCATGCGGCGCCGGCTGGACATCGCGGCCAGCCTCATCGTCACCAGCGAGCTGCTGTTCCTGGACGAGCCCACCACCGGCCTGGACCCGCGCAGCCGCAACCAGGTGTGGGACATCGTGCGCGCCATCGCCGCCGAGGGCACCACCGTGCTGCTGACCACGCAGTACATGGAGGAAGCCGACCGGCTGGCCGGGCGCATGGCGGTGATCGACCACGGCAAGGTGATCGCCGAAGGCACCAGCAAGGAGCTGAAGGCATTGGTGGGCGGCCGCGCGCTGCACCTGACGCTGGCCGACGCCGGCCAGCGCGACGCGGCCGAAGTGATCCTGCGCAACGTGCTGGGCGAGGCGCATCACGGCAGCGAGCCGGAGCAGATCGGGGCCAAGGTAGCGCGCGAGGAGCGGGTGCCGCAGGCGCTGGCGCAGCTGGCCGCCAGCGGCATCGACATCGCCGAGTTCGCGCTGGCGCAGCCCAGCCTGGACGATGTGTTCCTGGCCCTTACCGGCAAGCCGGCCGAAGAAGCCGGCGCGCGGCCCGCCTCATGAGCGGCCAACCTGCACTCGGCGCTGATCGGCAGGAGCCGCCCCGCGCGCGTCAACAGCTTCGCGGCCGTGCTGACGCTGGCCTGGCGCGCCATGCTGAAGATCAAGCACGTGCCGTTCCAGCTCTTCGACGTGCTGGTGTTCCCCATCATGACCACCATCATGTTCACCTACCTGTTCGGCGGGGCGCTCACCGGCTCCACGCATGCGTACGTGCAGTGGCTGGTGCCCGGCATCGTGGTGCAGACCATGGTGTTCCTGACGGTCTACACGGGCGTGAGCCTGAACTCGGACATCGAGAAGGGCCTGTTCGACCGCTTCAAGTCCCTGCCCATCTGGCAGCCCGCGCCGGTGGTCGGCGCGCTGGTGGGCGACCTGTCGCGCTATGCGCTGGCCGCCACCGTGGTCATCATCGTCGGATTGATCCTCGGATTCCGCCCCGCCGGCGGCGCACTAGGCGTCATCGCCGCCATTGCGCTGATGCTGGTGTTCGTGTCGTCGGTGAGCTGGATGTGGATCATCGTGGGCATGCTGGTGAAGACACCCGAGTCGGTGATGACCACCAGCATGCTGCTGCTGTTCCCGCTGACCTTCATCAGCAACATCTTCGTGGACCCGAAGACCATGCCGGGTTCATGCAGACCATCGTGGCGTGGAATCCGGTGACGCACCTGACCACCGCATCGCGCGGGCTGATGCACGGCAATGTGATGTTCAAGGATGTGCTGTGGGTGCTGGTGGCGTCGGCGCTCGTTACCGCCGTGTTCGCGCCGGTGGCGATGAAGATGTATTACCGGGAGCGTTGAGGCTCAGCCCTTGCGCACCCGCCTGGGCACGAAAGCCAGGAACCGCCGCGGATTGTCCACCGTGATTCGATGCAGGACGTCTTCGCTGATGCCTGCGGCCTTCAGCTGCGGCAGGAACGAGGTGACCACCCGCCCGTAGCCGCGCGAGGCATCGCCGGAGAACAGCAGGTTCTTCTCGAACCCCGCATCCAGCAATGCCTTGACCATCGGGATCACCGGCGCGTCCCGGCCGCTGCCCTGCCGGTCGAAGCCCACGTACGCGCCGCGGCGGCAGATGGTCTTGTGCACGTAGACGTCCGGATCGACGAGATTGCCCAGATGCCCGATGCAGACGCGGCGCGGATCCACGCCGGCATCCTCGAGGATGTCCAGCTGCTCGAGCGCGGACTTGCCCGGAATGCCGGTGTGCGTGAACACCGGCAGGTTGGTGGCCTGGTGCACCTTGCCCACCGCGCGGAACACCCGGCGTTCGGTGGCGGTGATCTCGTCCCAGGAGCCGATCTCGCCCAATGCGCCGGCCGGATAGTCATCCACCTGCTTGAGGATGGCGCGCGCGATCTGCTCCTCGCTCATGGTCAGGACCTGCTTCGGGTAGAACGGCTGGGTGTAGAAACCCGCGCCCTTGACCACCGGGAAGTCCGCCTGCTTCGACGCGGCGCGGATGAAATCCAGATCCATGCCGGTGCCTTCCAGGCCGGCATCGACGATGCAGGCCACGCCGTCGCGCCGCGTGTTGCGCAATTCCCGGGCCATGAGTTGCACGCTGCCCATCGGGTCCGGACCGGGCGGCGGTGGCGGCGGCCCGGCCGGCTGCTGCGAGGGCGACGCACCCTGTGCGGCCAGCGTGGCCAGCGAGGCCGCGCGGAACCGGTCGTTGAAGTCCTTGCCCAGCGACAGATGCTCGTGGAACAGCGTGACGCCGCCGGCCAGCTCCGCGGGCGCGTAGTCCTTGAACAAGGTGCGGATGACCGCGCCCTTGGGGAAAGTGGGCGCCTGCGCGAATACCTGTCCGGGAAGTTCGGCCATGGCCACGGCCGTGGCCACGCTGGTCAGCTGCAATGCCTCGCGGCGGGTAATCATCGCCATGCCAACCCCCTCGCCTGTTCCCAGGCACCGACTGTTACAACGCCAGTCTTCCCATCAGTTCCGCCGCGGGCATGGCCTGCAACGCCGCCGCGTCCGCAAACAGCGCCAGCAACCCTTCGGCCTGGCGGGCCGGATAGTGCGCGCGCACGGCCGCTTCGAACTTGGCCCGCAGCAGCGCGATGCCCTCGGCGCGGCGCAGCCGGTGGCCCGACGGGATAGTCCACCTGGATGCGTTCGGTGGCCGAGCCGTCGCGGAAACGCACCTGCATGGCGTTGCCGATGGAGCGCTTGTCCGGCGTCGAAGTAGTCGCGCGTGAACTGCGGGTTCTCCACCACGCGCATGCGTGCACGCAGTGCATCGACGCGCGGATCGCCGGCGACGTCGTCCTCGTAGTCCGCGGCCGTGAGCCGGCCGAAGATCAGCGGGATGGCACCATGTACTGGATGCAGTGGTCGCGGTCGGCCGGGTTGGCCAGCGGCCCGGTCTTGTCGATGATGCGCACGCCGGGCTCCTGCGTTTCGATCAGCGACTTCGTCGACTTCATCGAGCCGGTCGTGCACTTCCGGGTGCAGCCGCATCGCGCACTCGACGGCGGTCTGCGCATGGAACTCGGCCGGATAGCTGATCTTGAACAGCACGTTCTCCATCACGTAGCTGCCCAGCGGCCGCGCCAGCTGCAAGGCCTGGCCCTTGAACAGCACGTCCTGGAAGCCCCAGCGCGGCGCGCTGAGCGCGGACGGATAGCCCATCTCGCCGGCCAGGCTCAGCAGGGCCAGGCGCACGGCGCGCGCCGTGGCATCGCCCGCGGCCCAGCTCTTGCGCGAGCCGGTGTTGGGCGCGTGGCGATACGTGCGCAGCGCGCCGCCGTCGATCCAGGCGTTGGAGACGGCGTCGATGACCTGGCTGGCCGAGCCGCCCAGCATCGCCGTGCTGACGGCGGTCGAGGCCACGCGCACCAGCAGCACATGGTCCAGCCCCACGCGGTTGAAGGAATTCTCCAGCGCCAGCACGCCCTGGATCTCGTGCGCCTTGATCATCGCGGTGAGCACGTCGCGCACCGTGAGCGGCGTCGCGCCGGCTTTCGCGCCGGCCGCGCGAACACCAGTCGGCCACGGCCAGGATGGCGCCGAGATTGTCCGAGGGGTGGCCCCACTCCGCGGCCAGCCAGGTGTCGTTGAAGTCCAGCCAGCGCACCATGGCGCCGATGTTGAACGCCGCCTGCACCGGCTCCAGTTCCCACTGGCAACCCGGGATGCGCGCGCTGTCGGGCAGGGTGGCGCCCGGCACCACCGGCCCCAGCACCCGCCGGCAGGCCGGATAGGCCAGCGCCATCAGCGAGCAGGCGATGCTGTCCATCAGGCAGTGATGCGCGGTCTCGTAGGCCAGCGCGCTGTCGATCCGCTGGTCGCGCGCGTAGCGCGCGATGTCCACCATCAAGGCATCCGGAGCCGGGCGCGTCGCCGAGCGGGCGTCGTGACTGGACACGTTCGCCTTCAGGCCCGCTGCGCCAGCGGCACGAACGGCCGGTCTTCCGGCCCGGTGTAGTTGGCCGATGGCCGGATGATCTTGCCGTCCTCGCGCTGCTCGATCACATGCGCCGCCCAGCCGGCGGTGCGCGCGATCACGAACAGTGGCGTGAACATCGCCGCCGGCACGCCCATCAGGCTGTAGCTCACGGCGCTGTACCAGTCCAGGTTCGGGAACATGCGCTTGATGTCCCACATCACGTTCTCGACGCGCTCGGCCACCGCGTACAGCCTGTGATCGTGCTGCGCATCCGCCAGCGCCTTGGCGACCCGGCGGATGATCACGTTGCGCGGATCGGCCACGGTGTAGACCGGATGGCCGAAGCCGATGATGACCTCGCGCGCGGCGATCCGGTTGCGGATGTCGGCCTCGGCCTGCTCCGGCGTGGCATAGCGCTGCTGGATCTCCAGCGCCACCTCGTTGGCGCCGCCGTGCTTCGGGCCGCGCAAGTGCGCCGATGGCGCCGGTGATGCACGAATACATGTCCGAGCCGGTGCCGGCGATCACCCGCGCGGTGAACGTGGAGGCGTTGAACTCGTGCTCGGCGTACAGGTTCAGCGAAGTGTGCATGGCGCGCACATGGGCGGCACTGGCGGCCTTGCCGTGCAGCAGGTGCAGGAAGTGCGCGGCGATGGAATCATCGCCGGTGGCGAGCTCGATGCGGCGGCCCGAGCGGCTGTAGTGGAACCAGTAGCACAGCATCGAGCCCAGCGAGGCGATGAGCCGGTCGGCGATTTCGCGGGCACCGACCGCGGTGTGCGCATCCGCCTCCGGCAGCACGCAGCCCAGCACCGACACGCCGCTGCGCATCACGTCCATTGGATGCGTGGTGGCCGGCAGCTTCTCCAGCACCTCGCGCACCGCCTCCGGCAGGCCGCGCAGCTCGCGCAGCCGGGCCCGGTAGGCCGTCAGCTCCGCGCGGTTCGGCAACCTGCCATGGATGAGCAGATGCGCGATCTCCTCGTAGGCGCACTCCTCGGCGATCTCCAGGATGTCGTAGCCGCGGTAGTGCAGGTCGTTGCCGGTCTGGCCCACCGTGCACAGGGCGGTATTGCCCGCCACCACGCCCGACAGGGCAACGGATTTCTTCGGCTTGCGCGCCGTGGCACTCGCATCGTTCATCAGCTGACCGCCCCTACTTGCCCTTGCCGGAAGAGAACAGCTCGTCCAGCTTCTTCTCGTAGGCGTGATAGTCCAGATACCGGTACAGATCATCGCGCGTCTGCATCAGCGGCAATGCATCGCGCTGCGAGCCGGTGCGCCGGATGATCTCGAAGGTCTGCAGCGCCGCGGCATTCATGGCCCGGTAGGCCGAGCAGCAATGCAGCACGATGTCCACGCCGGCCGCGCCCAGTTCCTCGCGGGTATACAGCGGCGTCTTGCCGAACTCGGTGATGTTGGCCAGCACCGGCACACGCACGGCCTCCTTGAAGCGCCGGTACATGGCGATGTCGGTCACCGCCTCCGGGAAGACCATGTCCGCGCCGGCCTCGACACAGGCCACCGCGCGCTCGATCGCCGCTTCCAGACCCTCGCCGGCCAGGGCATCGGTGCGCGCCATGATGACGAATTGCGGATCGGTGCGCGCATCCACTGCGGCCTTGATCCGGTCCACCATCTCCTCGCGCGACACGATCTCCTTGCCGGGACGGTGGCCGCAGCGCTTGTTCTGGACCTGGTCCTCGATGTGCAGGCCCGCCGCGCCGGCCTTGCTCATCGAGCGCACGGTGCGCGCGATATTGAAGGCGCCGCCCCAGCCGGTATCCGCATCGACCAGCAACGGCAGCGCGCAGGCATCCGTGATGCGGCGGATGTCGATCAGCACGTCCTCCAGCCCGGTGATGCCCAGGTCCGGCAGGCCCAGCGAGTTGGCGGCCACACCGCCACCGGAAAGATAGATGGCCCGGAAGCCGGTGGCCTCGGCCAGCCGCGCCACGTAGGCATTGATGGCGCCGACGACCTGCAGCGGGCGCTCCTGCTGCACGGCCTGGCGCAAGCGCGTGCCAGGCGAAAGTGCCGGCTGCTGACCTGCATTCATGCGCCGATGTTGCGCCAAGCCTCCCCGCTCGACAAGAACAGTCGCGCGTTCTATGCCCGCGCTTCAGGCCGCGTGCAATGCTCCAGTCGCCGACGCGTCGGGCTCCCCGGCAATGGTTCGCGCGTCGGCTTGCATCCGCGACGGCGCGTCGGCCAGTGCATCCGGCCCCTGCAGGCGGAACGACACCGCCGACAGCGGCCCATCATTCAGCAGCTCCGTGAGCGCCGGCCAGCGCGCCGGATCTGGTTCGACGCCCGCCAGACGCGCGAAGCGCAGCGCCATCGCATGCATCATCACGTTCTGCGGTCCACCACGACCCGCCCGGTAACGATCGACGCCCTCCTGCAGCGCCGTCTGCGTCGGCGCGGCGAGTACGCCCGCCATCACATAGGCGATCCAGCGCGCCTGCAGCTCCAGTACCGGCAGCAGCGGACCGGTCTGGTCGTACATTCCCAGGAAGGCAAGGCCGGGCAGCGCGGGATGGAATGTGTGCTCGTACAGGTCGATGTGCTGCTCATCCAGATCCAGCGTGGTGGCGATGGCGGCCGACAGGAACGGCAGGTGCAGGCGATAGCCGGTACCCAGCAATACGCCGTCCGCCTCCTGCTGACTGCCATCGGCAAAATGGACGGTGCGGCCCTGCAGGCGCGTGATCCACGGCCGCACTTGAATGCGCCCTTCCGCAACCAGCGGCAGGAACTGCTGTGATTGCGTCACGCCGGCAACGAACGGATCCGCGTGCGCCGCCGGCGCGCCATACGGCGACGGGTCGGCGCCGGCGCGCAACAGGGCATCCTTCAATCCGGCGCGCAGCGCCTCGACCGGCAGCTGTTCGGCAGCCAGCCCCGCCGCGCGGGTGAACAGCACGTGGTCCGTCGGCTTGCCGGCGATCATCTTCGGCAGCACGTAGCGCATGCGCCGGCTGGCCACCGTGACCGATCGCGCGCCGCTCAGTGCCAGTTCCGAAGCGATCTCCAGCGCGCTGATCGAACACCCGCCGACGATGACATCGCGGCCGCGGTACTCCTCGGCGCGATGATAGGCTGCGGCATGCCGCACTCCGAGCTCACCGTCGAACTGCGCGGCGCCCTCCAGCGGCGGCAGCAACGCGCTGGCCTGCCGCCCCGTGGCGATAATCACACGCGCGAAAACCTCGCGCGTCATCGCGCCGGCCGGATCGCGCAGCGTGAGCTGCCAGCCCTCGCCGGCGCGCGCCAGCGACTCGACCCGGGTCCGCAGCCTGACCCGCCGATCGATGCCGAACTTGTCCGCGTAGCGCTGCAGATAGTCCAGCACCTGATCGTGGCGCGGATAGACGGGTGTGCCGGCCGGATACGGCAGGTCCGAAAACATGGTCAGCAACCGGCTGGTGTTGGTGCGCATGCCGCTGCCAGATGGCGCTGTGCCCGTCGCCCTGGTTCCACTGCCCGCCGGGCCGCGCCGCGGCTTCGATCAGCACCGGCGTGAGTCCATGCTGCTGCAGCCAGCGCGCGCCGGCCAGTCCGGCGGGGCCGGCGCCGATGATCGCCACGTGATCGTCTGGATGGCGGATGACGGGAGCATTCATGGCAGGTCTCCGGAAGTGGTATGGGCGCAGCCTAGCGGCGGCGCGGCGCGACGTTTCCTAAACCTTTCCTAACTTCGCCGATAGACTGCCGGGATGCGCCTCGAGCAGACACTGGCCGACTTCCTGGCCAGCCCGGTGATGATCATCATCGGCAGCCACGACGCGGACCACCGTCCGGAGATCGGGCGGGGCAACGGCGCCATCGTCGATGCGCGCTCGGACAGTGTCGATCTGCTGTTTTCCAGATGGCTGTGGCCGGGCACGGCGCACAACATCGCCACCAATGGCGCGATCGCCGTCACCTTCGCGCGGCCGCGTGACTACGCGGCGTTCCAGCTCAAGGGCAACGCCACACTGGTGACACCGACGGCCGGGCACCTGCGCGTCTCCGCCGACTACGGCGTGCAGATCCGCCAGGCGCTGGCCGCGCTGGGCCTGGTGCCGCAGCTCATGGAGCCCTGGCTGACCGATCGGGATCCGCTGGTCGCCCGGATCGCCGTGGCCGAGGTATTCGAACAGACCCCGGGGCCGCGCGCCGGACGCGCCGTGCAGGCCCGGCCATGAACCGCATCGCACTGCGCGAGATGGAGGCCTGCTTCGAAGGCGTGATCCCGTCCATCGTGGCGACCTGCGGCGCCGACGGCGCGCCGAACATCTCCTATCTGTCGCACGTGGTGCAGGTCGATGCCGAGCACGTGGCGCTGTCGAACCAGTTCTTCTCCAAGACCGCGCGCAACATCCGCGAGAACCCGCATGCGGCCCTGCTGGTGGTCGATGCGCGCGACGGCACGCAGTACCGCCTGGACATCAGCTTCGTCGAATCGCGCGAATCCGGCGCGGTGTTCCATGCCGTAGCCACCCAACTGCGTGCCTCCAGCGCGCAGGTGGGCATGTCCGACGTGATGAAACTGCGCGCAGTGGACATCTATCACGTGGACGATGCCCGGCGCCTGCCGGCAGTGGACGGCGAGCAGGCCGCCGGGGCACAGGACGGGCCGGATCATCTGGAGTCGGCAACACAACTGACCGGCCGCCTCGCGGAGGCGACCGAGATCGACGCGCTGGTCGACACCGCGCTGGACGGATTGCGCGACGAATTCGGCTACGAGCGCCTGCTGCTGCTGGTCAACGATGCCGGGCGTGGCCGGCTGGTGGCGTTGGGCAGCCGCGGCTATGGCAGCTCCGGCATCGGCGCCGAGCTGCCGCTGGGCGAGGGATTGGCCGGCCTCGCCGCGCGCGAGAAGCACCTGCTCAAGACCAGCGATCTGAGCCGCGTGCGGCGCTTCGCCGCCGCGATCCGCGACGACGCCGGTGCCGATCCCCGGCGCCGAGATCCCGCTGCCGGCACTTGACGACGCCATGAGCCAGATCGCCGTGCCGCTGGTCACCGGCGGCCGTGTGCAGGGCGTGCTCTTCTCCGAGAGCCGCGCCCGCTACGCCTACACCCGCCGCGACGAAGCCGCGTTGGTGCTGGTTGCCGGACAGCTCGCCGCGGCGATGCAGCTGCTCGAGCACGGCACCGTGGAGCCGGCGGCGCCCGCACGGACGAGCAGCCACCCGACGCAGGGACTGCCCTGCCGGCTCGCGCACCACGCCTCCGACGACAGCGTATTCATCAACAACGAGTATGTGATCAAGGGTGTGCCGGGACGGCTGCTGCTGTTCCTGGCCGAGCACGCGCTGCGGGAAGGACGCAGCGAGTTCACCAATCGCGAACTGCGCCTGGCTCCGGAGCTCGGCCTGCCGGACATCAAGGACAACCTGGAGACGCGCCTGCTGCTGTTGCGGCGGCGGCTGGCGGAGCGGCAAGCGCCGTTGCAGGTCGAGCGCATCGGACGCGGCCGCATCGCACTGCGGGTGACGGGCGCGGTGATCATCGAGCGGCTGTCGTAGGGCCCGTTACCCGACCACGGCAACCGGATGACGACTCCCCGCCTGATCGCCCACCTCGACATGGACGCCTTCTTCGCGTCGGTGGAGCTGCTGCGCTACCCGCAGCTCAAGGGCCTGCCGGTGGTGATCGGCGGCGCGCCGGCGCCGGGAAGACGATCTGCTGGCAGTTCGCGGCATGCCGCCGGCGCAGATCCCGGTCGAGTCCTTTCCGCGCCTGTGCCGGCTACGCCGGCCGCGGCGTTGCCACCACCGCCACCTATGCGGCGCGCGCCAGTTTGGCGTGGGCTCGGCCATGGGCCTGATGAAGGCCGGCGCACCTGTGCCCGGATGCCATCCTGCTGCCGGTGGATTTCGACGAGGTACGCCGCTATCTCGCGGCTGTTCAAGCGCACGTCACCGACATCGCGCCGGTGATGCGAGGACAGCGGCATCGACGAGGTGTACATCGACCTCACCGACGTGCCCGGCAGCGCAGGATGACGGCGGCCGCGCGCTGGCGCGGCACATCCAGCAGCGCATCCTCGAGGCCACCGGCCTGACCTGCTCGATCGGCGTCGCGCCGAACAAGCTGCTGGCCAAGCTCGCCAGCGAATTCGACAAGCCCAACGGCATCAGCGTCTCACCATGGACGACCTGGCCAGCGCGCATCTGGCCGCTGCCCTGCCGCAAGGTGAACGGCATCGGCCCGCGCAGCGACGAGAAGCTGCAGCGCTTGGGCATCCACACCGTCGGCGACATCGCCGCGCGCGACCGCGAGCTGGCTGATCGCAGCACTTCGGCAGCAGCTACGGCGCGTGGCTGCACGAGGCCAGCTGGGGCCGCGACGAGCGCGCCGGTGGTCACCGAGAGCGAGCCGGTGAGCATCAGCCGCGAGACCACCTTCGAGCGCGACCTGCACGCGGTGCGCGATCGCGCCGAGCTGGGCGCCATCTTCACGCGGCTGTGCGAAGAACGTGGCCGCGGACCTGGCGCGCAAGGGCTACGCCGGCCGCACCATCGGCATCAAGCTGCGCTTCGAGGACTTCAAGCACCGTGACGCGCGATGCCACCATCGATGAGCCCACCGCCGACGCCCGACCATCCGCCGCCAGGCCGGCCTGAACCTGAAGCGCGTGGACCTGTCGCGCCGCATCCGCCTGCTCGGCGTGCGCGTGGGCAAACTGGTCAGGCATAACCCTGGGCCCCGCGGGCAAGAAGAAGCCCGCTCATGAACCAGCGCGCCTCCGATCACGCCCATCCACGTAGTGCGTGAACCGCTCCAGATTCCCGGCAGTACGCAGGCGTGAGCGACAAGCAGATAGATCTGCGCATTCAACGGCGCGATACTGGTCGCCACAACTCAAATCACAGCCGGGGACACACAATGCCACGCTCCACCGCATCCCTGCCTCTGCGCGGGCTGACCTGCATGCTGACAACTTTCCTTGCCCTTGGCATCACCGGGTGCACCAAGGTGACCAACGTGGCCGCTGTTTCGCCGCAAGTGCAGGCACTGCTCGATCGCGCCGCCATCGAGGATTTCTACGCGGCCTACTACGCCAACTTCGGTGGCGACGACCAGAACTTCGCGAAGTACTACACCCCGGATGGCGTCCTGGACGTAAACGGCATGGTGGCCAAGGGCAGCGACGCCATCACCGCGATGTACGTTCAGAGCAGCGGCGGCCCGGATGCGCAAGCGCCGAAGCGCGATCCGCAGGCACCGCCGCGCGGCAAGCTGGAATTGCCGATCTCCAACTTCAGGGTGGAAGTGCAAGGTGACACCGCTACGGTGGACCTGGTCTGGAGCAGCCTGGAGGCAGATTCGGTGGTCGGCGCACCGCGGGTCAACGAATTCGGCCGCGAGCACACCACCCTGGCCAAACAGGACGGCAAGTGGCTGATGCAGCACCGTGAGATCACCAGCTACGGGGGCATGCCCAAGGCGCTGCTCAAGTCGTACATCGTGCGGTAGGCAGTGCTTGAAGTCCTGCTACCGCACGCGTGCGAAGCTTTGGCGCTACCCGGGCAGCAAGGTCACCTGGCATTTCATCAAGCTGCCGCGCAAGCTCGCGCAGGAAATCCGCCTGGTCGACGCCGGCCCGGTTCGCCGCGGATTCGGCTCGCTACGCGTACAGGCCACCATCGGCGGCTCCACCTGGAACACGTCGATATTTCCGTCGAAGCGGGATGACAGCTACCTGTTGCCGGTGAAGGCACAGGTGCGCAAGGCCGAGCGCCTGCAAGTCGGCAAGATGGTGGCGCTGCAGCTCGAGGTCAATCGCGCCTGGTAGCCTGCGTGGCCACCATCCAGTAGATCTGCACGCGCATGCCCAATATCGAGGCCGCGTACTACAACCTGAAGATCTACCGGTAAGTCACGGGCCTTTGCGGTTCTGGATCGCGAAGCGGGAAACTCATCCCAACCGCCTCTTCCACCATCTCTTGCCGCTGGACCTCATCGAGCCCACGTTCAAGACCGCAAACAACGACATGAATGCGAAGGGTGCGACGAAGATTGCCGCAATCACCAGGATTGCCGTCACGCCGAAATGGGACCTGCCCAGCGCCATGATGACCAGCACCAGGATTACCAGCAACAGTCCCGTCGTCGCCATGAACCGCTTCGTGGTTCTGGACAGTACTGGCGAACTCCGCGTCGGAGTACATCTTGTCCCTGGACGAGTTGTAGTACCCGTATTCGGCGCCACAGGAACAACTGATCGCCGCAGGCTCCACCGGCCGCTTGCAGAACGGACAGAGCGTGCCGCCTTGCGCCGTGATCGAAGCCTGTGCTGGCGCGATGGCCGGACCTGGCGTCGTCACGGGTGCGCCGCACTTCGGACAGGACGCGGCCTTGTCCGACACGTCGTTGTTGCACTCCGGGCATTTTATCAGTGCCATGAGGGATCTCCGGTACCGAGGCGGCTCGGGATGAAGGCAAGCCTGGCCTGTCTTGTTTTGCCTTTGATTCTATGACCCCTTCTATTACAGCGCCACGCAAAATCAATGCTCCGGGGATTCCTGCCCCCGCGTATGGTCACGAGGCACCAATCCCGGCTTGCTGCCGTGGTGATCCGCAGGCAGCATTGACCACCAACACACGGGGGAGTCGCGATCATGGCCACACCTTCCAGCGCGATGGGCAAATCCGGGGTACATGCCCGCGCCTTCCGGCCATCGTTCTACTTCTGGATGATCCTGGTGATGGCCACGTTCGTGTTCGGTGGCTTCGGCATGACCTACCTGTACCCGCTGGCCACGGGCAGTTTTCCGACCGCGCCGCCGGTGGTGCACCTGCACGGCATCGTGTTCTTCAGCTGGATGATCCTGCTGATCGTGCAACCGGTTCTGGTCGGCACCCGCAACGTGGCCCTGCACCGCAGCGTCGGCACCTTCGGCATCGCGCTGGCCACGGCCATCATGTTCATGGGCCTGATCACGCAATTGCTCGGCGCGGCCCACAGCCGCGAACATCCGACCACGAACCTCTACAACGGCGTGTACCTGGGCATCATGGCCGTGACCGGCTTCGGCCTGATGTTCACGCTGGCCATACGCAACACGCGCCGCCCGGAAATCCACCGCCGCATGATCCTGCTGGCCATGCTGCCCGTCCTGCCGCCGGGCATCCATCGCTTCTACATGGTGCCGCTGGGACTCAAGGACTTTCCGATCGCGGCCATGTACACGACGCTGGACGCGATGGCGCTGGCCATCCTGATCCAGGAGTGGCGCAGCACGCGCCGCATCAGCGGCTACACCCTGCTGGGCGTTGGCTGGATCCTGGTGCAGCAGGCGCTGCACTATCCGGTTACACATTCGCAATGGTTCGCGAATTTCGTGTACGGGCTCTCGGGCATGATGCACTATCGCTGACCCCAACCAACCAACAGCAAGTGGCGCACCCCATGCCCCCACTGACGCCCGAGCGCATCCTCCAGACAGCAACGGGCTTCATGCCGTCGCGCACCTTGCAGACCGCGGTCAGCCTGGACCTGTTCACCAGGCTCGGCAAAGGCGGCATGACCGCCGAACAGTTGCGCACCGCGCTGGAACTGGCGCCGCGTGCCAGTCCGGACTTCTTCGATGCGCTGGTGGCGCTGAAATTCCTGGAGCGCGACGGTGACGGCGCGGACGCCGTTTACCGCAATACGGCTGAGACCGCGATGTTCCTCGACCGGACCAGCCCGGCCTGGATCGGCGGCATCGTGGAAATGGCGCACGACCGTCTCTACCCGTTCTGGGGCGATCTGCGAGAAGGCCTGAAGACCGGCCTGGTGCAGAACGAAGCCAAGCGCACCGGCAAGTCGCTGTTCGCGGAGCTGTACGCCGATCCGGCCCGCCTCGAGCAGTTCATGGCCGCCATGAGCGGCGCCTCGACCGGCAACTTCATGATGCTGGCGCAGAAGTTCGATTTCTCGCGCTACAAGACGCTGTGCGATGCGGGTGGCGCGGACGGCATCCTGGCCATGACGGTGGCGCGTGCCCATCCGCACATGAGCTGCATCTCGGCGGATCTGTCCGTGGTCGAACCCATCGCGAAGCGCCGCATCGCGCGCGAGGGGCTGGCCGATCGCGTCAAGACCGCCGCCATCGACTTCCTCACCGGCCCGCTGCCCAAAGCCGACGTCATCACCATGGGCATGGTGCTGCACGACTGGAACCTGAAGATCAAGCAGATGCTGATCGAGAAGGCCTACGCCGCATTACCCGAAGGCGGGGCGTTCATCGTCATCGAGCGGCTGATCGACGACGCGCGGCGCGAAGGCGTGCTCGGACTGATGATGTCGCTGAACATGCTGATCGAAACCGGCGACGGCTTCGATTACTCGGCGGCCGACTTCGAGGGCTGGTGCCGCAAGGTCGGGTTCAAGCGGTTCGAAGTCATCCCGCTGACCGGCGGCAGCGCCGCGGTCGTCGCCTACAAGTAGCACCCGGCCGCGGCAGCGCGGCGCGGAGAGGGCAGATCGCGCCGCGCTCGTGCCTATGGCGCGTGCGCAATCGCCTTGAAATACGCCACGGCCTCGGCCTCCACCGTCGGCGGCGCCGCCGGCGGGTAATAGCTGAGCTTGACGATCACCGTGTCGGTTGCCGGGCTGACATAGATGTACTGCCCGGCAAGGCCGACCGCGGCAAATGCGCCGGGCTCGTCATCCACCTGCCAGATCTGGAAGCCGTAGCCCGGAAACCCGCCGGTGTTCAGCGTCAAACCGGTCGGCAGCATCGTGGTCGCCTGGTTGATCCAGTCCGCCGGCACGATCTGGGTTTCGCCGCGCTTGCCCTTGCCGAGCAGCAGCAGGCCAAGCCGACCGTAATCGCGCAGCGTCGCGTTGAAGCCCATGCCGTTCAAGGCGCGACCCTGGCCCGGCGGGCCATCGGCCATCCAGAACGCGTCCGCCTGCGCGCCCAGCGGACCCCACAATTTGTCGCGCGTGTAAGTCTCCAGTTTCTCGCCGGTGGCATTCTCGAGCACCCAGCCGAGCACCATGGTATTGAGCGTGGAATAGTTGAACTTCGACCCGGGCGGATCCCTGGGCTTGACCTCGAGCGCGCCGGCCGCAAAGCGCATCTTGTTCAGCACGATCGCCTGTTCGTGGAGCTTGCCGGCGAAGCTCGGATGCGCGCCGAAGTCGTAGCGCTCCTGGTAGTCGATGCCCGAGCGCATCTGCAGGATCTGGCGGATCGTCACGCCGTCGTAGCCCGTGCCCTTCAGCTCCGGCACGTACTTCATCGCCGGATCGTCGAGCGAGGCGAGCTTGCCTTCGTTGAGCGCTATGCCGACGAGCATCGAGGTGATCGTCTTGGCCATCGACATGGACAGGAACCGCGTCATGTCGTTGGAACGGTTGCGATAATCCTCGAACACGATCTTGCCGTGGCGGATGACCAGCATCGCGTTGGTATAGGTGCGTTCGGCGTACTGGGAATAGTCGTAGCTGTGCCCGCCGCTGGTGTCCTGCGGCATGGTGAAGCCGTCCTGGCTGGCCAGCTCCCACACCGCCCCGCTGCGCGGCACCGCGCGCGATTCGAAGACCCGGTCGGTCTCGCGGAAGGCGAAGCTCTCCACGTCCGGATTGAGCAGCTGCCAGCGCATCGCGATGACCGCGGGCGTCAGCTCGAAGGTCTTGCCGACATACGGGTCGGGCGGCGTCTGCGCGGGTGCCGCGGGCAGTGCCGCGGCCTGCTGCGCGCAACCGGCCAGTGCGAGCGCGCCCGCCATGACGACCAGCCTGATCCACTGCGAATTGAACTTCATCGCGCCCCCCTTCTCATCGTGGCCTGCCACCCTTCAATGCCGTTTGCCAGCGTCCGGACTTGCGTAATGAAACGGCTGCGTGAATCGTGACTGCCACAGATGTGCCGTGCCGTCCGTCGCGGTCCACCCGCTCTTGTAGAGGAACTGGTAACTCCTGTACAGGTGCAATCGCTGGAACCTCCAGATGCCGTCCTCCTTGACCAGTTCGTTCTCGTAGATGGCGCCGCCCCAGATCGGCCGGCCTTTTCCGTCCCGGGCAAGTTGCAGCAGCCGCCCGCGGATCTTCGCGGTCCTGCCATCCGCGGCGACATCGATCACCGGCTGCAATTGCAGCTGGCTGTTCAGCGCGCCCTCGGCCGGGCCTTCCGGTCCCATGGCCTTGAGCAGCGCGAGAATGGCATCGCGCCCGGCAAACTCGGCATCGTCGATCGCCAGCACCCCGTCGGCGGTGAACAGCTGCGCCAGGTCGCTCCACATGGCCTTCTCGACGTAGTAGCCATAGGCATCCTGCAGGTTCTCGATCTGGTTCCAGTCCATCACCCGCTGCAGCCGATCTTCGCGCTGCGGTGAGATCGCGCCGCGACGGCATGGACGCCGCGGCGCGCAATTTAGCGCGCGACGGCCGGCTCGCGCTGTCGAAGCCGGCGTGCAGCGGCGGCGTGAACACCTGCGGATAGGTTTCGTACTTCACCGTGGGCGGCGCATCAGGCGGAAAGTCCTTGCTCGCCCATTGCGGCGGCAAGGCGCTCTTCGCCCAACCCTGGTCGTAGTCGGTGGCGAGAATCGTGTAGACGTGCATGGCCTGGATCATCCACACGTCGCCGCGCTTCGTGTAGCGATTCTCGGCCACGCTCTGCACGATGCGCGCGGGCCTGCCGCCGCCGCCGACGAATGCCAGCTCGAAGACGCGGCCGCTGGCCGTCTTGCCATCGTCCGCCACGTCGATGATGGGCTCGAGCTGCAGGTGTTCGTTGAGCGCGTCCGGGCGCAATGCCGCGGGCGCGGAGAGCGCCAGCGCGCGGCGGATGTGCGCGCGTCCCAGGTACACGCCCTGCTGGCCTTCCTCGCGCGTGCCGTTCGGCGCGAACAGGTCGGCGGCCTCGCGCCACATGCCGCGGTCGACGTAGTAGCCGTATTTGTCCTGCAGGTTCAGCAGCGCCTGCTCATCGGCCAGGCGCCGCGTGCGCGCCACCAGGTCGGCGGCGCGCGCCGCCGGCGAGCGGTACTTCATCGGCGTGATCAGCGCCGCGGGATTCTCCGGTGGCTTGATTGCGCCGCGATTGGGATAGGGAAACGGCACCACGCAAACCGAAACATCCTGTTCGCATGGATCACGCCAGTCGCGATCGGCCGGGTGCGCCAGATTGAAGCGGATCGGCGAGCGATCCAGCGCGCCGGGCGGGCGCGGCGCCGGCTGCACCCAGCCCTCGGCATAGCTGCCGCCCGATCCGGCGTAGGCGGTGAGTGTCTTGATCCTCCAGGCTCCATTCACCTTTTCATAGTCGAAGCGGTACAGCGAGTCGGCCCACAGCGCCGAACTGCCGAAGCGCCCCAGCATGCCCAGCACGCGCCAGCGTGCCGTGGCGGTGGCGCCGTCCGGCGCCAGATCCACCACCGGCTGCAGGATGGTGTGGTTGTAGATGCGCCCGTTGGCCAGACCCTGTTTGCCCTGTCCGAGGTTCTGCACGAACATGGCGCGGATGCTGGCCTTGCCGTCGAAACCGCCGCTGGGATAGTTGGCGGCCGCGTCGTCGGCGAACAGGTCGGCCAACTGGTCCCACAGTCCGCGGTCGGCGTAATGGCCGTAGGCCCGCTGCAGTTTCTTCAGCGCGCTGATGTCCTCGGCGCGGGTAACGCCGATTTCCAGGCGATCGATCTGCGCCTGCCGGTCCCTGCCGGAAGCCACGGCACCGGCGGGCCAACCCAGCGCGCACACCACGGCGCCGATCCCTGCCAGTGCCCGCGCCATCGGCAAGCGATGGTGTTCGCGCATGAATTCCCCCTCGCGTGCGTCCCTGCCACCGCCGGTCCGACCGGCGGCAGCGCACAGGCTACGGCCATCCACGTCGCCGGGGCAATCGGCGCGGTACGGCTTGTCCCGGAACGCCGGAACCAGTAGCTTGACGCCACAATTCGGACTCCAGACTCACATTCCGGGGGATAGACCATGAAGACCGTGCTGAAGATCGCCGCACTGGCGGCCCTGACCCTTCCCGCGTTCGCCGGTGTGTCGCTCAATGGCGCGCGCGTCGGCGCCAAGGACCCCGCCGCCGTGGCGAAGTTCTACGAGGCCGCCTTCGGCATGCAGGAGGTGCAGCGCATCCCCAACCAGACCGGACCGGAGATCATGCTGAACTTCGGCGCGACGGTGGCGGCGGCCAAGGCCAATCGCGCGCGGCTGGGCGGCGCCGACATCGTGATCATGACGCGCGCCTCGGACGACGTGAAGGACGAGATTCCGCACATCGTGCTGAACGTCACCGACATGAAGGCGACGGTGGCAGCCGTGAAGGCCGCCGGCGGCACCTTCGCGCGCGAGCCCTTCGAATTCGGCAAGAGCGGCATCATGATCGCCATGGCCGTGGACCCGGCCGGCAACCAGATCGAGATGATCCAGAACGCCGGTCAGGTGCCGCCGAAGAAGTAACCGGCCCGGCTCGGGGGGCTGGCGCGTCAGTCCAGCCCCTGCTCCTTCAGCACGGCACCGGCGACGTTGAAGCCCTCGGCGGCCGCGGGAATTCCCGCGTACAGCCATACCTGCATCAGCGTCTCGCGGATCTCCTCCTTGCTCACGCCGTTGGCCAGCGCGCCCTGCACGTGATAGCGCAGCTGCGGGCTGCGCCCCAGGGTGGCCAGGATGGCGATGGTCAGCATGCTGCGCGTCTTGTGGTCCAGCGGCGCGGTGTTCCACGCCTCGCCGAAGCACTGTTCGGTGACGATCTCCTCGAAGCGCCGCCGGAACGGCGAGGCGTTGTTCAGCGCATCCTCCGCGCCGGCCTTGCCGAACATCTTGCGTCGCAGGTCCAGGCCCGCCTCTTCCAGCTTCTTGTCCATGTCACTTCTCCTGTCGGGTGGTGGCCACTGCGACCAGCGCGGCGATGGCGCGGGAACTGTCGGCGCCGGCGCCTTCGATGTCGCGCGCCAGCGCAAAGCGCTCGCGCGACAACCTGAACAGCGGCAGGTCGAGCTGGATCTGCTCGCCCAGGTCCGCGGCGATGCGCACGTCCTTGGTGATCAGGCCGAGCGCGAAGCCGGTGGCGAACTTCTTCGGTATCACATGCTCCTTGGCCACCAGTTCGGTGACGAAGCTGCGTCCGGTGGAGGCGTTGAGCACGTCCACCATGGTCGCCGGTTCGAGCCCGAACTTCTCGCCCAGCGCCAGGCCTTCGGCCACCGCGATCATGGTGGCGCCGGCGATGATGTTGTTGATGGCCTTCATGGCATGGCCGTTGCCCAGGCCGCCCAGCACGAACAACTGGCTGCCCATCGCCGCCAGGACCGGCCTGATCTTCTCCATGACTTCTTCCGAGCCGCAGCCGATCATGATGGCCAGCGTGCCGGACTCGGCCCGCATGCGCGCGCCGGACACCGGCGCGTCGACCAGCGTGAGGCCTTGCCCGGCCAGCACCGCGCCGGTCTCGCGCGTCAGCAGCGGCTCGGAGGAACTCATGTCGATGCAGATCGAACCGGGCTTGAGCGACTTGAGCAGCGCCTGGCCCGCGGCGCGCGTGAGCACTTCCTGCACCACCTTGCCGTCCGGCAGCATGGTGACGATGAACTCGCTGTCCCCGAGGCCCTCGAGGGATTGCGCCGCCGCGCAGCCCAGCTCGCCGGCCACCTGCGCGGCGCGGCCCGCGGTGGCATCGAACAAGGTGACGTCGAAGCCCTTGCGGACCAGATTGGCGGCCATGGGCGTGCCCATGACGCCGATACCGATGAATCCAACGCGTGCCATGTCTTGCCCCCCGGAACGACCCGGGGATTCTACGCCATGCACCGCCCGGGCCGGCTTCATGTGCCGGGGACTGCCCGCGGCGGCCTCACGTATCATGCCCCGGTGGTCCGCTGCCGGGAGGGGCATCGATGAATCGCACCATGAGTCGCTGCGTTGGCGCCGCGCTGGCATTGCTGATCGTGCCTGCCGTCTGGCCGCAGAAGATGCCGGACATCGGCTTTGCCAGCGTGGGGCGCGGCCGTCCGGCAACGCCCGCCCTGCCCTCCAGCGGCCACGATCCGGCGGCGCTGTACGACTTCGACCCCAAGCTGGCCGTCGGGCCGATCCGCCTCGCCCTGCATGGCAAGGATGGCAAGGTCACCCGCACGGTGCAGGTCGGCGCCGCCTTCAACGGCGATGTGCCGCCGGGGGTCAAGCCGCTGCCGGTGGACCTGTTCACCTCGAAGGACTTCTACAAGGACCGCGCGCTGTGGACCGATCCGCGCTACTTCCGCTGCAACAGCCCGATCGCGGTGGAAATGCAGTGGGGCGCGGGGCGCGGCGCCAACCGTGCCGGAGTCGGCATCGAGCCCGTGAACGGCTCCGACCCGCCGCGCACCTCCGCGTGGGGATACTGCGATCGGGACTTTCCGGTCAGCGGCATCCTCAGCCCCTATCCGTACCGCACCGCGCAGGAACACTACGAGGCGCTGCTGGCCGAAACCCGCAGGCGCGGCGGCCCCACGCACCACACCTATGCCACGGTGCCCGGCGAATGGACCGGCCGCTACGAGTGGCCTTCGGCCGTCACCGAGAACTGGTATTCGTTCGCGCTGTGGAACCAGGTGCCGACCTTCCTGTCGCTGCTCACGCCCGAGTACCAGACGCGCATGGTGCAGGAGCTGTATCACGAGGGGCACGACAACGCGCCGATGTGGCCGGCCACCTACTGCTGGCCTGAGGGTTTCATGCGCCGCTGGCACCTGGTGGCGGTCACCAGCACGCCGCACACCGTGCTGGTGACGCCCGATCTGGTGCAGATCCGCGTCGGCAGCGCCGACAACTTCATTACCGAAGTCCACATCGGGCGGCGAGTTCGACATGAGCGGCGCCGTGCCGCGCCTCGGCGCCGACGTGCCGCGCTGGTATGGCGAGACCATCGGCTTCTGGGACGGCGACGCGCTCATCACCTGGACCTCGAACATCCAGGGCTGGAAGGTGCACGGCCTGTTCGAGTTCTCCAACAAGATGCAGACCATCGAGATCTACACGCCGAACCGCGACGCCGAGGGCAACTTCATCGGCCTGAACCACGAGGCCATCTTCTACGACCCGGAGGCGCTGGTGAAGCCGGTACGCATCGTGCGCAATCTGCAGAAGATCTCCGGTTTTGCCAGCGGCGCGCCACAGCAGTACATCCGCTGCGTGCAGACAATCTTCCCCATCGACGGCAAGCCGACGTCGAAGTCTCCCGGCGATGTGTTTCCGTTCGAGATGCCCGACATGTACGGCCGCCCGTGGGCGCAGTACTGGCGCGAGTACTGGGAAAAGGACATGCAGGCGCCCCAGACCGAGGACATCTTCCAGTTCGGAGACGACGCCAAATGAACAATCACTTCAGGCAACTGGGCATGGCGCTGGTGATGGCCGCGGGCCTGGCCGGCGCCGCCTGCACGGCCGGTGACGGCGCCGGTTCGGCGGCCGTGCAGCGCATGCAGGACCGCGAGGCCATCGACGCCACCATGCACCGCTACCTGACGGGTCTGGACCATCTCGACCGCGACCTGTACGCCGGCACGTTCGCGCCGGACGGCGTGCTGGATATCGACGGCAAGCTCACCACCGGCCGCGACGCCATGCGCAAAGTGATCGACAACGAGATCGCCTACCGCAAGGACATGCAGAACAAGGGCCAGCCGCCACGCATCCTGTTCCACATGGAGACCAACGTCCGGGTGACGTTCCCGCAGGCCGATCATGCCGAGCGCACCGCCTACTGGGTGACGTACCAGCGCATCGGCAAGGATCCGGAGGGCCTGATCGCGCTTGGCGTGGGCACCTCCACCGATGAGCTCAAGCGCGTCGGCGATGCGTGGCTGATCGCACGCCGGCAGATCAGCCTGCAGCCGTAGCCGTAGCCGTAGCCGTAGCCGTAGCCGTAGCCGCAAGGCCGACCACGACTACGCTTCAATCCACGAACGAGTCGAAGAACACGCCGTCACTGGCCTTCCAGCTGGCGCCGGCCGACATCTTCAGGTGCTTGCCGGCAAGCGGCAGCAGATCAGTGAATGCCGCAACGAAGGTGCCGAGCTGTTCTGCCGACTTGCGCAACTGCGCCGCGAGCTGCGGGTTTGGCGGTGTCTTGTCGTCACCCTTCTCGGCCTTGTCGGCACGGTCCTTCATCTCCTGCTGCTGACCGGCCAGCTGGTCGTGCAGCCTCTGGACATACCTGTCCCAGCTCACGCGCGAGTAATCCGTGTAGGAGATGCCGTTCAATTCCCTCGGAAACGACCTGCGCACCGCGCGAAACTGCTTGTCCGCGGCCAGCGAACCTTCCGGTGCCGATGCATGTGTCGCGCCGCGCCGCAGGGCCGCTTCGATCTGCGCGCGATCCGGTCCGAACATCAGCATGTCCGATGACACGCTCAGGAAGAATGGGCCGAGCGGTTGCCCTGGCGCCTCCTGGCCGCCCTGGGCAGCGCTGCCTGCCGGCATTTGCACGGGCCCTATCTGCACCATGGTGGCGCCCGCGACCTGTTGCGCGTTGGCGAGCAGCGGACCGGCAACCTTTCGCATCACCGCCAGAACCTGATCACCCTTGACCGGCATCATGAGCATCGCCGGGAACGAGGTGGACGCGGCGGCATCCCCGCTGTTGGTCACCATGCCGAGCTCGCCATCGAACAGCGACAACAGCTCCGTGATGCGCAGACCGGTACGCGCCATCACCATGCTGTCGAGCATTGCGCTGATGGCGACCCCCTGATTGCCCGACATTCCCATCTTGTATGCATTGCTGACGACCGCATACAGCGCCGGCAGATCGATACGCCAGGCAGCGAAGGAGGCATCGGCAGGCGCCAGTGCCAGCGTCTGGAAATCGCGCACGTTGCCGCCGATCATGTCCAGCACGCTGCCCGGCGAGGTGTCGCCAAGCAAGGCGGCGCGGACCGTCATCCGCCTGCGCTCCATGCCCGCCGAAAGCCACAGCCCCTGCACATGGTCGAGGTGCAACTCGCGCAGCACGAGCGACATGTTCATCTGCGGCGTGGCCGGAACCCGTGCCCGGGACAGATCCGGCACCTTGACGAAGACTTCCAGCAGCGCATCCCTGGCGCGGAAGCGCTGGGCCCGCTGGTATGCCGCATTCTTCAGCAGGGAGTCGTCCGGGCGCCTGCCATCCTGCAGCCGCGTGATCAGCGCCTCCATTACCGTCCGGTCATCCGCGAACAGTTCGTAATCGCCAAGCACGGCCTCGAAGGCGGTGGTTACCTTCGGCGCCGGTGGCGGTCCGGTCGGCACACTTGAATCCGGTGCGGCAGCAGTCTTCGGCTTCTTCGTGGTAACGGTCTTCGTGACCTGCACATCGCGGAACATGAAGGTGGAGATCTGCGCGTTCGCGCGCGCCTTGTCGGCGGACTGCAGGCGCGACCACTCGGCCTGCTTGCCCTTGCGGTTGAGCACCCCGTACAAGTGCACGGTGCCCCTGCCGGGAGCCATGGGATCCCCGGCGACGCCGATCACCAGCGGGTTTTCCAGAACGGCAAGGACGTCATCCATCGCCGCGCGCGCTACTTCCGGTGAGGCGTTCGCTTGCAGCGAGCCGGCGATCTTCGATGCGATCTGCTCGCGCGCGGCAGCGAACTGCGGATCGTCCCACAACTGCATCACGGGATTGGTCTTGCGCACCCGGGTGGCGTTGTCGACACCGTGCCAGTTGAGCAGTACCCAGGTGTCGGCCGGCAGCTGTTCGGGTCCGGGAACCTTCAGCGCGGCCAGTGCCAGAGAAGGGGCCGCCAGCATCAGCAGCACACACATCCATCGTGTCCTGGTATTCAAGTCAGCCTCCTGCTTTGCTGCGCATCTTACGCCGAGACGGCCGTCACGGTGGCACCCGGATCTGCTCACCTAGAATCCGGGTCTGGATAGTCAGGGTCGAGCATGTTCCCCACGCTGCAACTTGATGCCCTCGCCGGCCCCTATGGCAGGCTGCTCAAGAGCCTGGACCCCGGCATTCTGGAAGTGACTTTTCTCGAGCCCGGCACCGTGCCCCCCGCATCGGACGGCCAACTGGTTCTGCCGCTGAAGAGCAAGAGCGGACGCAGTACCGGCACCGCGGTTCTTGAACTGGCTCCCGGCACCGATGCCGCGGCCTGCACGGAACGGGTACGACCGGCACTCGAATGCCTGGTCCGATCCGTGGCGGCGACAGGCAAGCACATTGAAGCGCACGACCTGAAGATGCTGCGTCTGGCCAATGAGCTGGACCTGGACTTCCGCGACGATGCGCGACTCGACAAGGCCGTCGCGGCGGTGGCCCAGCGCATGGGCGTCGAACTCGCCTGGCTGGGAGCACCACGTTCGCAGATAACGGTCGCGGTGCGCGGCAACGATCATGAACTGGACGATGGAGTGCGCGCCGAACTCGGGCGCATGCGCAGCCGCGTCAAACCGCTTGTCGGCAAACTGCGCCGGCCGTTGATCATCGACGGTCCGGCGCCGGGACGCGAACACACCGCTGCTTGCCGCCTGCTCGTCGTCCCGCTGTTCGTGGGCCGCGCCCGTCACAACGCCTGGCTGGTGCTTGCCAATCCGCTGGGCGGTCCGCCGTTCGGTGGCTGGCACATGCTGGCCGCCCTGACCCTGGGTCAGGCGCTGGCGCGCCGCCTGGAAGTGGATCTGGACCGGCGCACCGGCCTGTTCAATCGCGGCGGCCTGGAGGCCGCGCTGCCGCACCTGAAGTGCACCCGCGCCAGCCTGTTGCTGCTGGATATCGACCGCCTGCAGAGCGTCAACCAGCTGCACGGGATGGCCGCCGGCGATGCGGCCATCATGTCGCTGGCGCGTGTGCTGGCGCCACCGCTGGTACCGGCCAACGCGCTGGTGGCGCGCACCATGGGCGACCAGTTCGCCATCGTGCTGCCGGACATGGACGACGGACAGGCCGCCGAGGTCGCGGCAGGCGTGCAGACCGCCACCGCCGCCATCCAGCCGGGCCTGCCGGATGATCCCTCCCCGATGACACTGACCATCGGCGTGGTGGAAATCGACGATACCAGCAAGCCGTTCGACCGCTACGCCATCGATGCCGACACGGCGCTGAAGCTGGCCAAGGACCGCGGCCGCTCGCGCGTGGAGATCTATCATTCCGGCAGTTCGACGTTGATACGGCGCAACGACGAGGTACTGGCCGCGGCCGACCTGCGCGAGGCATTGCGCACCGGGCAGCTGCTGCTGTTCGCGCAGCCGATCCGGTTGCTGGCCGATCGCAGCGCGCCACCGAGCTTCGAACTGCTGGTGCGCATGCGCGACGAATTCGGCGAGATCATTCCGCCGGGAGATTTCATCGCCGCCGCGCAGCGCTTCCAGCTGCTCAAGGACCTGGATCGCTACGTGGCGGACGCCGCGTTGCAGATGACCGCACCGCATCGCGGCCTGCTGTCGCGCCTTTCGAGCACGGTTTCCATCAATGTGTCCGGGCAATCCCTGGCCAGCGACGACTTCATCGACCACTTCATCGCCCGGCTGCGTGAGCTGCGCATTCCCGGCAGTCTGGTCATCATCGAGGTCACCGAGCAGTCCGCGCTCACCAATCTCGACCGGGCGGCGGCGGCGATGCGCCGCCTGCGCGATGTGGGCTGCGGCATCGCCATCGACGACTTCGGCACCGGCGCCAATTCGCTGGCCTACCTGCGCTCCTTGCCGGTCACCCGCATCAAGATCGACGGCAGTTTCGTGCGCGACATGATGACCAACAGCCGTTCCGAAGCCGGCGTGAAAGGCATCATCCAGCTGGCGCGCGAATTCGACCTGGAGATCGTGGCCGAATACGTGGAGAGCGAGAGCACCGCGCGACGGCTGCAGGCGATGGGCGTGCAGCGTGGCCAGGGCTACCTGTTGGGCAAGCCGGAACCCATCGAACTGGCGCTGGAGAAGCTGATCGAGGAGGAAGAGGCCTCGCTCAAGGAGATCTTTCAGCAGATCTAGGCGTCCGTGCGCGGTTCCCGCGAGGGTCCACGGACACTCTTAATCGAATGTTCATGAACGGGCACCTGCGAGTCTCGTCCAAACAGACAGGAGACAGACAGGAGAGTGGCCATGCACGCTCCAGGATGGTCGAAGGTGCTCGGAGTGCTTGCCGTGTTCGCGGCGGCGGCCATGTGGCCGGGCAGAGCGGCGATTGCACATGATTCGCGCGGCACGAACCCGCAGGGCTCGTCCATACACATCCGCGACCATGACGGCGATCGGGATCACGACGATTTCGGCGACCACCGAGGCCTGTTCGATCACGGATTCCATGACGACCACCACTTCGATGGCGACGACCGGTTCCTCGACGGCGACGCGCGATTCTTCCACGACTCGCCGCGCTGGTTCCTGCCACCGGGTTCGGTGGTGCCGGTTCTGCCGGACGCCTTTTCCACGTACTGGTTCGGCGACGTTCCGTATTACTACGCCTACGGCAATTACTACGTATGGCAACCGGACGATGACGGCTACGAGGTGACGACGCCGCCCCCGGACGAGCAGCCGGCCATGGCCCCGCCGGACCGCAACAGCTCACTGCGGGTGTTCGCCTATCCACTCAAGGGACAGAGCCAGAGCCAGCAGGCCAGGGACCACAGCCAGTGCCGGGACTGGGCGGTGGACCAGGCCGGTGGTGACCCGACCAGGGCCACAACCAGGGCGACGAAGACCGTTGCAACGGCCAGGTCCGCGGCGCTGCGCGAAGGGTATCTGCGTGCACTGAGCGCCTGCCTTGCCGGGCGGGGCTACAGCGTGAAGTAGCGGGGAGCCGGATGGCCTGCGGCCACATCCGGCTCCCCGCGTTACGACATCAGAGCTTCAGGCGCACTCCCAGCTTCCAGGTCATGCCGTAGGTGTCGAAGTACACCGGGTTGGTGGGATAGCCATTGCCACCCGGCGCCACCGGCGGATCCTTGTCGAACAGATTGTTCACGGACCCAAACACCTGCAGCTTCTTGCTCAGATCATAGGAACCCGACAGGTTCACGTATGTGGCAGAGGCCACGGAGTTGTCGCTGATGCTGTTCGGGTTGGCGGTCGAATAGCCCGAACTGCCCGGATCCACCGGATAGCCACCGGCGGCAGTAATCGACTCGAACCTGCCCGGCCCGATCCAGCGCAGCCTGCAGCGTTGCCGTGAACGGTCCGTTGCTGTAGGTCGTGAAGAAATTCGACTGCCAGCGCGGCGACGTATTGAACCCGCCGAACGCCGCGGTCGGCCCGGACTGCCCGGCATAGTTCACCGGCGGCGAGCCGAGCCCGTTGTCGATGGTCATGTTGTAGAGCAGGGAAGTCAGCAGGCGGAAGTTCAGGTTGCCCGGCAGACCATCGCCGACTTCCTGCAGCGGCAGGCGGTAGCTGGCCTCGAAGTCCACGCCGCGGGTCTCGAACTTGCCGAGGTTCACCGCCGTGTTGTTGATGGTGGTGATCGTGCTGAAATCGCCCGGCGTACCGAACGTGATGCGATCGCAGAACGCCTGCTGCCCCTGCGTAGCACAGGTTCACGATGTTCTGCACGCCCAGGCCAAACGGCGGGCCCGTGATCGGATCCTTCAGCACGATCCGGTACCAGTCCGCGGAGAACTGGAAGCCGTTCAACGGCTCCGGACTTGGGCGAAATGACGAAGCCGGCCGTGGTCGTATCCGCCTTCTCCGGCGACAGATCGATATTGCCGCCGGTCAGCGCGGTGACGATCTGGCTCTGGTTGTTCACCGGATTGGTGATCGTGCCGAACGGTCCGCCGGCCGTTACGGCGTAGGACTCGTACAGCTCGCGGAACCCCGCCGCGCGCACGTCACGCGAACGCGTGGCGCGAACACGGAACCAGTCGTTCAGGTCCCAGATGCCGCTGAGCTTCCAGCTCGGGATGTTGTGGCTGATCGACTCGCCGTAGGTCGAGGCACCAACGGTCGGTCGTTGTTCTTGTTCTTGGTTTCGCGGAATGGCCCCATCCAGTTCCAGGGACTTGGCCAGCGGCAAGTCCTTGAGCACCGGCACGTTGACTTCGCCGTAGCCTTCCAGCACCGAGATCTTGCCCGCGTAGTCCAGGCCGTAGCTCAGGAAGTAGCTCGTGTACCAGGGCTGGTTGGCCAGATCGTGCGTGACATCGGCGGTATCGCGGCGTGCCTCCAGGCCGAAGGCCGCCTGCAATCGGGCCGGCGCCGAAGCCCGGTCGGACAGGTTGCCGTGGATATTGGCCGACAGCACGTACTGCTTGAGCGTCGAGTATTCCTCCAGCGTCCGGAAGGCATAGTCGATGCCGGCAGTGCTCGCGTTGTTGGCGCCGAACAGGTTCAGCGGTGAGCAACCCGCCGCCGCAGGATCATTGTTCAATACGCCGCGGCAGACGATGTTGCCGGTGCCCGGATCAACCACCGCATCCAGGGCCTGCTGCAGGTACGTGCCCACGACGTTGTGGTACAGATGCTGGTCGTTCTTGTTCTGCGCCGTACTCGAAGTAGGCATCCCAACTCCAGCTCCCGGACAACATGCCGTTCAGGCCGCCGGTCACGCGCACGGTGTTGTTGTTGGTCTCATTGCGCGCCGGAGCGATGCCGTTCATGTTGTAGCCCAGCACGGCTCCGCCGGCCGGCAATGCATCGGCCCCGCCCGGCGCAAGGTTCGCGGGCAGGTAGGCGTTGTCGGGCATGATGCGGCTGCTCAGCGGCACGAAGACGCCAGGCCCAACCTGCAGCGCGATCGGGCCGATCGCGCCGTTGGCGACCGGGTTCACCGCCTCGCTACGCGCGTAGGATGCCTCGAGGAAGGAGGTCAGGCTGTCGCTGATGGTGAAGTCCACGTGAGCCAGCGTCGTGTAGCGCTTCACGGCCGGCTTCAAGGTGGTGGCATCGTACGGACCGACATCGGTGGCACTGGAGCCCTGGCCGAATCCGAACACGCCGGCGCCGTCGGCATACTTGCCCGGATCGAAGATGCTCGTCGTCGTGCCCGTGGCATCGAAGATGTATTGCGGCAGCGGCCCCTGGATGCAG
Source organism: uncultured Gammaproteobacteria bacterium (assembly GCA_963812195.1). GTDB lineage: Bacteria > Pseudomonadota > Gammaproteobacteria > Steroidobacterales > Steroidobacteraceae > ZC4RG30. The sequence continues at coordinate 122,707 of CAWEUI010000011.1, read as the reverse complement.
ACGCCCACGAAGGCCACGCAGGGCGTCAGCACGCCGGTGCGGCTCTGGTTGGGGTAGTTGCCGTTGGGCCCGATGATGTAGTGCGGCTGGCCATTGGTCGGCAGTAGCCGGCTGTTGGTGAACAACGCCGCGCCGTCGCGGCACCAGCTGCGCACCTGGGAGCAGATGCCGATGGACTTGGTGTCCTGGTATTCCCCGCCGACGATGAAGTGCGTGCGATCGCCGAGATTCGGCGCCATAGCCGATCGAGAAGTGCGCGTCCCCGCCATCACCCTGCGAAGTCTTGCCGTAGTCGAGCTGCGCCTTGAGCCCGTTGAGCTTCTTGTCGAGGATGATGTTGACCACGCCGGCCACCGCGTCGGAGCCGTACACCGCCGAGGCGCCGCCGGTCACCACCTCGGTGCGCGCGACCAGCATCGAGGGGATCAGCGTGACGTCCACGCCGCCGCCCGTTGCCGTGGGCACCACCCGCTCGGTATCGACCAGCGTCAACGTGCGCGTGCCGAAGAACGGATTCAGGCCGCGCAGGTTGGCAAGCTGCGCTCCGACATTGAAGTTGCCCAGGCCGACGTTGTTGGCCGCGAAGAAGTTCGAGTTCTGCGGCACCTGCGCGAGCACTTCGCCCACGTTGTTGATGCCGAGATTCTCGATGTCCTTGGCGTCCAGGACCGTCACCGGATTGGGCGTGTTGAAGGTGGAACGCGCCACGCGTGAGCCGGTGACGACCACCTCCTGCAGCGTGGTGTCCTTCGTGCCCTTGGTGTCTTTCGCGGCATCTGCCGCGAGCGTTGGTTGGATCAGCATCCAGCCCGCAATGCCGGCCGCAACGGCCGCGACGCTGCGCATCCAGGACCTGCCAACGAAATATTCGACCAAGCCGTGCCTGGTTGCCATGACTACCCCCGTAGTGTTTTCGTTGTTCGAACAGGGCCGACAATATGCCTCCCGTGGCACCTTCGCAAGCGCGGGGTCATGGATCCGGCTTGCGGCGGCTGGAACCCAACTACCGAGCGCAAGGCCTTCACTCGTAGCGCAGCGCTTCCACCGGCCGCGCGCGCGACACCATCAACGAGTGCCCAATCACCGTGAGCAGCGCGCTGGCTTGTGCATTTTCAATCGGGTCAGCCGCAACAGCCGTACGGCATTTCCCATGTGATCGGCGGGATTTGCGCGCAACGCACCGATCGCACAACGCGACGGCGCTTGCTGCGGTGGCGCATGAATCAAGAGACGAGGTGAATGGGCCAGGAAGGATTCGAACCTTCGACCAAGGGATTATGAGTCCCCTGCACTAACCGCTGTGCTACTGGCCCGCCGTGAGGGCCGGCATTCTAGACCGGATTGGCGCGGCGTAGCCGCTGCCTGACGCCGTCCGCGTCAAGGCGGCAGCGACGCCGCGATCTTGCGTATCTCGTCCGGCGTGTGCTCGCCGGCCAGCGGCGTGCCGGGCATCAGGTACTTGCCCATGTTCAGGCCCCCGACCAGCACCGGCTCGAATCCGATGGCGCGCACCAGCTGCGTGGCGATCGCTATCGCCTGCTTGTCGTCGCCGGCCATGGGCATGCCCACGCGCCCGGGCGTCTCATGCACCGCGCCCATGCGCGCCGCGCCGATGGCATTGAAGGCACGCACGATGCGGGCGCCCGGCAACAGGCGCGCGGACACCACGCCGGCGCCCTGCGCCCGCGCCTCATCGGCGATCGCGCCGTCGCGCTGCGGGAACGGATTGCTGCAGTCGATGACCACCTTGCCCTTGAGCTCACCGGCCAGCGACTTGCCCAGCTCCGGCAACGCGCCGTAGGGCACCGCCATCACCACCACGTCACCGAAGGCCGCGGCCTGCTGCGGCGTACCGGCGCTGGCATTGGCGCCGATCTGTGCCGCGAGCTTGCGGTCGGCATCGAGATCCTTGGAAGAGAACATCACCTGGTAGCCGGCCTGCGCCCAGACGCGCCCGAGATTGCTGCCGACATTGCCGGAGCCGATCAGGCCGATCTTCGGTTTGCCTTGCGGCGACTGCGCCGGTGCCGCGCTCAGCACTGCCGCGCTCAGCGCCGCGGCAAGCACGGTTCGACGGTTCAGCATGCGGGAAGTAACCACTGCTTTCATCGCAAACCTCCATGCCTGTCGCTGTGAGGAGGCGCACATTGTAGAACGGAAGCGCAGCGGCGCGTCGGGGCGTCAATCCGGCAACCCGGCCACCTCGGCGTGCAGGTGCAGCAGGTCGGGAACCGTCTCCGGCGGCCGGCGGCCGAAGCCGCATTCGGTGGCGACGCCGAACTCCCGGCGGAACTGCCGGGCAGCCGCGATGCGTGCCTGGGCGCCTTCGACGCCGTCGCTCAGGTGCACCAGCCCCAGGTACAGCTCGGTCTGAGCCTGCAGCTTCAGGCCCTGCAGCGGCGCGACGTATTCGGCATCGCTGCGCTCGCGCGGCACGGGCATGTGGATCCAGTTCACCGGCCGCCGCGCGCCGGCGCACACGCCGTTGGCGAGCGCCACGCACACGGCCAGACTGGCCGGTTCCTTGATGTGCTTGTGTCCCGGATCGCCGTAGCACAGGTGAAAGCCCAGCTCGCAGGGTTGGGGCACCAGCGCAGCCAGGCGCACCATGCGCTCGATCGCGCCGCCCATCAGGTCTTCGTAGTACACCTGCCAGGCGCCTTCGATGGCCAGCACCTCCTGGCAGATGTCCCACTGGATGGCCAGGTCCTGCGCCGGAATGTGCTCGAGCATGCGCGCGATCTCCACGCCCAGTGCCTGCACATAGGCGGGCTCGACACGCGCCTGGTCCTGTTGCGCGATGTGCTGCGAACACACCGCCACCATGGACGGCAGCGACATCTGGAAACGCACGCCGTGCGGGATGACGCCCTCTTCACGCAGGCGACGAAACACCTGGTAGGACTTCACCGCCTCGCGCGCATAACCCAGCTCGCCCAGGCGCAATGCGCCGGGATCGGCGCCCGGCTGCAGCCGGAAGCGGTCGAACACGCGCTGCTCGCCGCCGAAATGCACCTCGGTGGAGCTGTCCAGCTCGAAGTCCGGACTGCGATCGAACACATCTCGCTGCCACATCATCCAGCGGTTGCGCGGCGGCACTTCGCCGTCGGTGAAGCGCGGCGCGCAACCGCCGATGTGATCGGCCAGCAACCGAAAGACCTCTTCCCGTTCGGGCAGCCCGACACTGCCCACCAGCAGCACATGCCTCACGGAATGCCCTCGAGCGCGGACGGGCGCCCGGCGCGCAATGCCTGCAGCGCCATCGTCATGCCCTCCCCGGCGCGAATCCGCTGCAGCCGCTCGGCCACGCCGGCCACGACCTTGCCGCCCTCGCGCGCATAGGCCTCCTTCTCGGCCGCCGAAGGCCCCACATCGGCGGCGATGAAGCTGGGCCGTTCGCGCAGCCGCTGCCACCAGGCGCGCGCATTCGGCCGGCCGTCAAGCCATACGTCCACCAGTTGCAACCCCGCCATGCGCGCGATGAACGGCGCGTAGCACACCTCGGCCAGCGTGAACTGCTCGCCCATCAGCCATGGCCGCCCGTCGGCCAGCGCCTCTTCGATGTACTTCCAGCTGCGGTCCCAGGTTGAGATGGCGCGGATCACGTAGGGTGAGTCCAGACCGAGCTCCACGCAGGACACCTGCCGCAGGGCGCGGTCCAGCACCTTCTGCTTCTCCCAGTGCACGGCGCGCTGCGCCGGCGTCATCTGCAGCATGCGGGCGCGGAACACCGAGCAGAAGCTCAGCGAACCCACGGCTTCGAACACGTAGTCGTCGCCGTCCTTGACCCATTCGCGCATGCGCGCCCGCGCCGCCGGGGCGGCCGGCTTCAGCGGCGCGGTCGGCGAGAGATCGTCGATGTAGTCGCAGATGATGGCCGACTCGCGGATGACCGCGCCGTCGTGCACCAGCGTCGGCACCACACCCTTGGGATTGAGCTTGAGGTATTCGGGCGAGAAGTGCGCGCCCTCGAACAGGTTCAGGTGGTGCGGCACCCAGTCGGTGATGTTCTTCTCCGAGAGTGTCATCAGCACGCGTTCGGCGCAGATGGAGTTTTCGTAGTAGTAGAGCTCGAGCATGCAAATCCCCCGCGCGGTATGCGCAGGCGATAGTGTCCACCCATCGGGCGTCACGGGCCAGGCCGCTACCACGGCGCATCGGGGTTCGCGCAACCCTGTCGCCCGTGCGGCGGGGGTTGCAACGAACCGGAAGGTGCTCAGTCGCACACGTTGGGATCGGGCACGGAGGAGTGCGAGCGCTGCGGATCATTCATGTCATCCAGCAGGTGCTGATTGGCCTCCGGCAGCTTGTTCAGCACGCAGTACGGCAGGACCAGCACGATCACGCAGCGCTTGCCCATGCGGAAGACGGGAAAGATTCCGTCCATGGTGACGGCACGGTCTTCTTCGCCCTTCCACTCCATGCTCCCCTGCCTGGGCTTGCAGGTCCCGGGAATGACCTTGGGCGGCGGGCTGAAGGTGTCGTGTTGCCCGGCGGCCGCTGCCGCCGCCGCGGCACGCTGGGCAGCGAGCAATGACTGCTGGCTCCAGTCCACCGGTGGTGCGGGTGCAGCCGGTGTTGCCGTCGGCGCGTCGGGCGCGACCGGGGCCGGCGCCTGCAGCGGCGGAACCGGCGGCGTGGTTGCGACCGGCTTGCGCGGCGCCGTGACGGTACGCGGGACACCCGCGGCTTGTGGCGAGGGCGCTGCCGGCGTGGCTTGCGCGGGCGGCGCGTAGGCCTGAATCCACGCGCTGACGAATTGCGGCGGCTCCGGCGGCGCCTGTTCCGGGCCGCGCGCGCGACTCACCAGCACCAGCAGCCACAGCACCACAGCGTGCAGCACGACCACGGCCAGGGCGATGCGCTTGCGCATGGGCGTCGATGATGACTGCGCCATGGGCGCTCAAACTGAAGATTGCCTCATGAACCACGCCTGAATATCGTGGCATCCGACATGTCCCGCATCATGGTCTTCCAGCACGTGGCCGCCGAACCGCTCGGCACCCTGCATGCGCGCATTCGCGCCCGCGGACACCGCATCCGCTTCCACAACTTCCAGCGCGATCCGGATGCCCGGCCCAATATCGAGCGCTACCAGGGCCTGATCGTGCTGGGCGGACCGATGAACGTATCGGATATGCACCGGCACCCGCACCTTGTCACCGAACTGCGCGTCATCGAGACGGCCTTGCGCCAGGACAAGCCGGTGCTGGGCATCTGCCTTGGCGCGCAACTGCTGGCCCATGTGCTCGGCGCGCGGGTAGCCCATCACACGCAACCGGAAATCGGCTGGTACGAGCTCATCACCACGGCTGCGGGACGTGCCGATCCGGTGCTGGGCCACGTGGGCACACGCGCACCGGTATTCCAGTGGCACTCGTGCACCTTCGAGCTGCCGGCCGGCGCCACGCAACTGGCCCGCACCGAAAGCTGCGAGCAACAGGCCTTCCGCTTCGGGTCCGGTGCCTATGGCTTCCAGTTCCACATGGAATCCGACCGGCCGATGATCGAGCGCTGGCTGCGGATGCCGGCGTATCGCGAGGAACTGGCCGCCGCCGGCATCGGCCGTGACGAGCGCGACATCCGCGCGGCAACCATGCAGGCCATGGCCACCATGCAGCCGCTGGCCGAGACGACGTTCAACCGCTTCCTGGACCTGGTGGGCCCGGCGGAGCGGCGGGTTGCGCTGCCCTCAGGTCACGCCGACGCCTGAAGCGCCCCGGCCGGTCGGCGATGGCTCAATGCCACGCCGCCGAGAATCAGCGCACAGGCGATCGCCATGGTGAGGGTGACCGGTTCATCCAGCACCAGCCACGCCCACATCACACCGAAGGCCGGGATCAGATAGGTGATCGTCGTGGTGCGCGGCGCGCCGATGCGATGCAGGGTGTTGTAGTAGATGGCGTAGGCGATACCGGTGCACAGCACACCGACTGCCACCGCGCTCCACCAGGCCTTGGCTTCGACCGCATGTGCCGGCCAGGTGAGCGCGGCGAGCGGCGCCACCATGATGGCGCCACAACCCAGCGTTGCGGCCGCGAGCGCCGGGGGCGGCAATCCGGCGAGATGGCGCTTCACCAGCACCGCGCCCAACGCATACAGGAAACCGCCGATCGTACCGGCCAGTACCGCACCGGACACGCTGACTCCGGCCGTCCTGCCCGCCGCCAGCACCACCACACCGACGAAGCCCGCCACCAGTCCGATGGCACGCAGCCTGTGGATCTTCTCGTCGTACATCAACAGCGCAAGCAGCGGCGCGAAGATCGCGGTGGTGGCATTGGTGATGGCGCCGATGCCGGCCGGCGCGCGCTCCGTCGCCCAGGCGAACAGCACGAACGGCACGGCCGAATTGATGGCACCGATGCCGGCGATCTTCCACCACAGCGCGCCACGGAACCGGCTGCGCTGGCGCCACAGAAAAGGCAGCAACGGAATCGCGCCCAGCGCCAGGCGCAGCTCCACCAGCGGCACCGCCCCGAACTGCGGCGCGGCCACGCGCTGGAACATGAAGGACGCGCCCCAGATGGCGCCAAGCAAAGTCAGTTCCACGGGCGTGAGCCAGGGACTGGGAGCGGCGGTCGCGGGTGTGGCGCCGGACATGCCGCATTGTAAGATGCCGCCATGAAACTGTATTGCCTGAAGGGCGCCTGTTCACTGGCGTCGTACATATCCCTGATCGAAACCGGTGTGAAGTTCGAAGCCGTCGAGATCGAACGCGGCACGAAGAAGACCGCCGATGGGCAGGACTTCACCAGCATCAACCCCAAGGGTTACGTGCCCGCGCTGGAGCTGGACGACGGCAGCGTGCTCACCGAGAACGTGAGCGTGCTGAGCTACATCTCCTCGCTCGATCCGGCCGGGCGGCTGGCGCCCAAGGCCGGCACGCTGGGTTTCTTTCGCGTGGTGGAATGGCTGGGCTACATCAATGGTGAAATCCACAAGCAGCTGTCCGCGCTGTTCCGGCCCACCAGCACTGAAGAGATGAAGAAGGCCGCGCGCGAGGCCGCGTTGCAGCGCTACGGCTTCGTTGAACAGTCGCTGGGCGACAAGCCCTATCTCACGGGCGAGAACTTCACCGTGGCCGACGCCTACCTGTACGTGACGCTGAGCTGGCTGGGCCGGCTCGGGCTGGACATCTCCGGCTACCCGAAACTGAGCGCCTACTACGAGCGCTGCCGGGCGCGGCCCTCGGTGCAGCAGGCCCGCAAGGAAGAAGGCCTGGCGCCCTAGGACTCCCGCGGCGCGACTGCGTACCGGATCACGAATCCCGCGGGATTCCGGGGCGGGAGCCCCCCTGGACTGTTCCAGTGACGCCCCGGTGACAAACCCGGCAGGCAGGCTGGCTAGGCTTCCGGCATGCCCCTGGCCAACCTCGTTGTGCTCAACCGCCGGGCGCCGGAAGGTACGCCCGCCACGCTGCTGCCCGACTGCTGCGTGCTGGACACCTGCCTGCGTGAGGTGCGCATCGCCATGGAGCCACCGGCCGCGCAGCCCACCATCGAACAGGCCGACGCGGCCGGCTATGAACGCCACGTTGGTGCCGACGCCTACAGCTTCCTGCTGCAACTGGCCTGCGGCCTGGAAAGCGAGATCGCCGGCGAGACCGAGATCCTCGGGCAGTTCAAACAGGCATGGCGCGATTACGAGAGCTCCGAGGCACCCGGCGCGCAGCGGCTGCGGCCCTGGATACAGCGGCTGTTGCAGGACACCAAGGAGATCCGCACCGAGTGCGTGGTCAGCCTCGGCAGCGCCACCTACGGATCGCTGGCGCGACGGCTGCTGGGCGGCACGCTCACCGGACCGACACTGCTGGTCGGCGCGGGCCAGCTTGCCGAAACGGTGCTGCCTTTCCTGGATACCGGTGAAGTACTGGTGTGGAACCGCAGTGCGGAACGCGCGGCGGCCATGCTCGATCGCCAGCGTGCCTCGCGGACCCGCGGGCGCGTGCACCTGCTGGAGTCCACCGCCGCCGCCGAGGATGCGGCGTGGCGCCGCGCCCACGACGTGGTGCTGTGCATTCCCGTCGATGCCGCGCGCGATGCGCAGCGCGTGGCCTTGTGGCGCCAGCATGGCCAGCCCGGCCGCGTGCTGCACCTGGGCCTGCATGGTGCGGCCGGTACGGCCTGGGAAGGCGTGCGCGACCTGGCCACGCTGACCGAACTGTTCGGGCTGCGCGAAGCACATGCCTCGCAGCGCGAACTGCTGCTGGCGCGCGCACGCCGCGCCTGCCGCGACAAGGCGCAGCTGGCGCGCCTTGACGATGCCGACGGTTCGCGCGCCGGCAGTTCCAATCACGGCTGGGAAGATCTGGCCGTGTTCGGCGCGTTCAGCCACTAGAATCGCGTCCCAATGAGCAAGAACAAGACCCTGCGCCTGGGCACGCGGCGTTCCGCACTGGCGTGGGTGCAGAGCAGCCAGGTCGCCGCCGCCCTGCGCGCCGCTCATCCCGACCTGCAGGTGGAACTGGTCGGCATCGAAACGCGCGGCGACCGCGTGCTCGACAAGCCGTTGGCCGAGATCGAGGGCAAGGAGTTCTTCACCGCCGAGCTGGACATCGCGCTGCGCGCAGGGCGCGTGGATTTCACCGTGCACTCGCTGAAGGATCTGGCGCTGGAGCGGCCGCCGGATTTCGTGCTGGCGGCCGTGCCCCGGCGCGCCAACCCGCGCGACCTGGCCCTGTTCGCGCGCGACGTACCCGACAGGCTGGCCGGTGGCGCGAGCCTGGCCATCGGCACGTCGTCACCACGTCGTGCCGAACTGCTGCCCGGCTTCTTCGCGCGCGCGCTGCCGCACGCGGCGCGCGGCAGGGTGGCGCTGACCAATCTGCGCGGCAATGTGGACAGCCGCCTGCGCCGGCTGCACGAACCGCGCGGCAGCGAGCGGCACCTCGACGGCGTGGTGCTGGCGATGGCCGGACTGTCGCGCCTGTTCGCCGACACCGCCACGGAGCGTCAGGGCAACAAGCTGCTCACCGAACTGCTGGACGGGCTGAACCTGATGGTGCTGCCGCTCGTTGAATCCCCTGGCGCACCCGGCCAGGGCGCGCTGGCCATCGAATGCCGGGCCGATGATGCCGCTACGCGCGCCCTGCTGGCGGTGCTGGAAGACCCGGCCACGCGTGGCGCGATCGCCATCGAGCGCGCACTGCTGGCCGAGCATGGCGGTGGCTGCCATCAGCGCTTCGGCGCCACGTTGTCCTGGCTGCCGGAACTGGGCGGCATACTGCGCGTCGCCGGCCGCAGCGCGGATGACCGGGACATCGGCATGCGCAGGTTTCTGCCCGAAGTGGCACTGCCGACGATCAGCGGAGCGGTGCGGGCCTGGGATGGCAGCAGTGCCCGCAAGGCCGAAGCCACGCCGCTGCTCGATGGCACGGCACTCGCATCGCGTCTCACGCACGATGCCGTGTTCGTGGCGCACTCGCGCGCGCTGCCGGCCGGTGGCGCGCCGGCACTTGCCAATCGCAGGGTGTGGACCTCGGGGACGACGAGCTGGTTCGCGCTGGCCGCGCAGGGGGTGTGGGTGCAGGGATGCAGCGAAGGGCTGGGTGCCGAAGCCGCGGCGCAGCTCATCGCCGAACCGCTGCTGCGCCTGCCCTCGCCCGGCAACTGGGATGTGCTGACCCACGCCGCGGCCGAACAACCGTGGCAGGCCGGCAGCTGGGCCGGCGCCAACGTGATCGCCACCTACCGCGTGGGCGAAGGCGACCTGCCGGACGACGCCGCGCTGGGCGCCGCCACGCATATCTTCTGGAGCAGCACGGCGCAGTTCGAGCGCGGCCGGCATCTGGCCAGTCCGGGCGCCTGGCATGCCAGCGGTCCGGGCAAGACCGCCGAGCACATCCGGGCCAGCGGCGTGCGAAACTTCCGGGCCTTCCCTTCCGCAGAAGAGTGGCGCAAATGGACAGCAAAGGCGCCTTGAGCGTCCGCCCCGTGCGGCAATCGCGGCGCGTGGCCGTGCTTGCCGCCGTCTGGCTGGTGGTGATCCTGGCGCTGGTGGCCTGGTGGGCCTACCACCTGCTCGACCAGGCCGGACGCATCGCCGAGCTGTCGGAGAAGGCCGGCGTGCCCGCGGCCGAGGTGCTGGCCGACCAGGCGGTCACGCATCGCATGGTGTTCTGGGAAGGCGGCACCTTCCTGCTGCTGCTGCTGACGGTATCGGCGGCATTGTTCTGGTACTACCGGCGCGACATCCGCCGCGCGCGCGGCACGCAGGCGTTCTTCGGCGCCCTGACGCATGAACTGCGCACGCCACTGACCAGCGTGCGGCTGCAGACCGAGGCCATCGCCGCGGGCGAGCCCACGCAGGAGCTGATCGACCGGCTGCTGGTGGACACGCACCGGCTGGAATCGCAGATCGACAAGACGCTGGAACTGGCGCGCATCGAAGGCGGCGGCGCGCTGGCCGACCAGGCCATTCCGTTCGACCAGTGGCTGGACCGCGCGCTGCGCGCCATCGTCGCCACCGAGGGCGAAGGTGCGCAGCTCACGCTCACCGTGGAGCCGTCCTTGCCCGCGGTGCATGGCGACACCGCGGCGGTGCAGCTCATCCTGCGCAATCTGGTGGAGAACTCACTGCGACATGGTGATCGGGACCCGATCCACCTGCAGGTTGCCGCGGTTCGAACCGCCGAAGGTGTGGACCTGCGCTACCGCGATGACGGCCGCGGCCACCGGGGAGACTTCTCCAAGCTGGGCCGGATGTTCGCGCGCGGCGATGCCTCGCGCGGCACCGGCGTGGGGCTGTACCTGGTGCGTGTGCTGATGGAGCGCATGGGCGGGCACGTGGAGTTCGCCAATGCGCCGGAAGGCGGCTTCGTGGTCACCCTGCACTTCAGGGCCGCCAGCTGATCCGGGCGGTTCGATGAGCGCGACTCCGCTGCTGCTGGTTGAAGACGACGCCAACGTCGCCGCCACACTGACCGAACGGCTCAGCGCCGAAGGCTTCCGCGTGACGCACGCGGCCACCGTCGCCGCGGCCCGCGAGGCACTGGCGCGGCAGCACTATGCCGCCGCGGTGCTGGACGTCGGGCTGCCCGATGGCGACGGATTCGCGGTCGGCCGGCACCTGCGCGAAGTCAGCCCGGCCACCGCGATGCTGTTCCTGACCGCCTGGGGTTCGCCCGAGGACCGCATTCGCGGGCTGGAACTGGGCGCGGACGACTACATGACCAAGCCATTCGCATTGCGCGAACTGGTGCTGCGCATCCACAACATGCTCAAGCGGGCCGGCGACATCGCCACACCCGGCACCGGCGGACCGGTGCGCATTGGCCTCGCCAACGTGGACTTCGAGCGCTTCACCGCCGAGAGCGGCGGCAAGGTGCACCGCCTCACGCACAAGGAATGCGCGGTGCTCAAACTGCTGCTGGAACGCGCCGGCCGCGCGGTGAGCCGCGACGAGATCCTCTCGCGCGCCTGGGCACAGGACGAATTCCCCACCGAACGCACCGTCGACAACTTCATCCTGCGCCTGCGCCGCCTGGTGGAACCCGATCCGGCCAACCCGGCAACCATCCGCAGCATCCGCGGCGTGGGCTATCAACTGGAAAACAACTGATGACCGAGACCTTGCTCAATGCCGCCCTGCACCGTCGCAACACCGGCCGCCCGCCGGTGTGGATGATGCGCCAGGCCGGCCGCTATCACTCGCACTACCAGATGCTCAAGCGGCACAACGATTTCATCGCGCTGTGCAAGGATCCGCTGCTGGCCGCCGAAACGGCGCTGGGCCCGGTGCACGAGTTCAACTTCGACGCGGCCATCCTGTTCTCCGACCTGCTGTTTCCGCTGGAGGCCATGGGCATGGGGCTCACCTACGACCCCGGCCCGAAGCTGGCCTTCCACGTGCAGACCCCGGCCGACGCCGGGCGGCTCACCGGTGGCGCCGGGCGCGCGCAGTTCATGGACTTCCAGGCCGAGGCCATCCGGCTCACGCGCGCGCGCCTGCGCGCCGACAAGGGGCTGATCGGTTTCGTCGGCGGACCGTGGACGCTGTACGTCTATGCGGCGGCCGGATCGCACGAAAAGGCACCGCAGGCCATGGGTGGCCTGACCAATGGCGTGTACGAGGCATTCAACGAGAAGCTGCTCGACCTGCTGGCGCACAACATGGCGCTGCAGTCCGGCGCCGGCGCCGAGAACATCGCGCTGTTCGACACCGCCGCCGGTGAGATCGACGCGGCCGGCTACGGCCGGCATGTGGTGCCGGTGCTGGCCGAGCTGCTGGCGCGCTTCCGCGCGCTCGACCCGACGACTCCGGTCACGTATTACTCGCGCGGCACCGGTCCCGCGCACTGGGATCAGCTCAAGGGCCTGCCCTTCCAGTGCCTGGGCATCGACTGGCGGCACGACCTGGCCGAAGTGCTCGCCCAGTACGGCCGAGCACTGGTGCATACAGGGCAACGTGGACCCCGAGTGGCTGCATCTGCCCTACGCGGAACTGGAGCAGCGGCTCACCGGCTGGTTCTCCCGCATCCACGCATTGCCCGCCGCCATGCGCCGCGGCTGGATCTGCGGCCTGGGCCATGGCGTGCTGCAGCGGACTCCGGAAGCCAACGTGCGGCGCTTCGTCACCTTGCAGCGGGAGATCTTCGGATGAAAGCGCTGGCGCCGGCGCTGCTCGCCCGCCATGGCGGCCCGAGCCCGCGCTACACCAGCTATCCCACGGTGACGCACTGGGGCGCCGCGCCGCCGGCCGCGGACTGGCTGCAATGGCTGGACGCGGCGCTGTCGCGCGAACAATCGCGCGCCGGCCTGTACGTGCACATTCCGTTCTGCCAGTCGCTGTGCACCTTCTGCGGCTGCAACATGCGCCTGGTGCGCAACCATGCGCTGGCCGCGCCCTACGTCGACAGCGTGTTGAAGGAGTCGGCGATGTACCGCGCGGCGCTGGGCAGCATCTCGCTGGGCGAGATGCATCTGGGCGGTGGCTCGCCCAGCTATCTGCCGGCCGGCGAGCTGGAGCGGCTGCTGGATGGCCTGCTGCGCGATGCGCGCATCGCCGGGGATGCGGATTTCGCGCTGGAGGCGGACCCGCGCAACACCACGCGCGAACAGCTCGCGGTGCTGCGCCGGCACCGCTTCAACCGGCTCAGCGTCGGTGTGCAGGATTTCGACGCCCGCGTGCTGGAGATCGTCAATCGCGTGCAGACCGAGGCCCAGGTGCACGAGCTGGTCGACGCGGCCCGCGAACTGGGTTTCACCAGCATCAGCATTGATCTCATCTACGGCCTGCCCCTGCAGACGGTGGACAGCCTGGCCACCACCTTCGATGTGGTCGCGGCCATGCGGCCGGAACGCATCTCCTTCCTGCCCTACGCGCATGTGCCCTGGATCAAGCCCAGCCAGCGCCGCTACACCGAGGCGGACCTGCCTGACACGGCGCAGCGCCATGCGCTGTTCCAGCTTGGCCGCGAGCGCATGGGCGCGCTGGGCTACGTGGAGATCGGCATCGACCAGTACGCATTGCCCGGCGATCCGCTGGTGGCCGCGCTGGCAGCCGGCGAGCTGTCGCGCACCTTCATGGGTTTTTCCGCGAGCCGCATCGACGCATTGCTTGGCCTCGGCGTCTCGGCCATCGGCGATGCCGGCGCTGGCGTACGCGCAGAACGAGAAGAACCTGCAGCGTTACGAAACCCGCCTGGCTGCCGGTGAACTGCCGTTGCAGCGCGGCCACGTGTTGTCCGGGGAGGACCGGCAGATCCGCACCCTGCTGTGGACCTTGTTCTGCCGGTGGCACCGCGCAGCCCGATGCCGCGCAGCGCGCGAGCGACTGGTGGCGCGCGGCAGACGCCGCGCTGCAAGCACTGCGCGACGACGGGCTGGTGGAGATGCACGGCGCGCGTATCTCGGTGACTGAAACCGGCCGGGCGTTCCTGCGCCGCATCGGGCTCGCCTTCGACCGCTATCTGACGCAACCGGCGACGCAACCGAAGACCGCCACGCTGTGAAGCCGCTGCCGGCCTCGCCGCTGTCCATCATCCTCGCCTTCGTCGCGGCCCTGCTCGCCGCCACGCTCGTGGCGGCCATTGCCGGCCCCTGGGTGCAGGCCGCGCTGGCGCCCATCGCGGTGTTCCCGCTGCATCGCGTATTCGTGCGCCTGACCATGTTGGTGGTGGTGATCCTGGCCATCTGGCTGCTCAGGCGACACGGACTGGCCAGTCGCGCGACGCTGGGCTTCACCGGCCCCGCCGCGCGCTTCGTGCGTCGCGTGGGTGTCGGCCTCGCCGCCGGCATGCTGCTGATGCTGCTGGCTCTGGTGCCGCTGTTCCTGTTGCGGGTACGCACATGGAATGCCGCTGCTGCCGCCGGCATGGACCGGCTGGCTGCCGCTGCTGGCGAAGGGCCTGGGCACGGGCCTGATCGTGGCATTGATCGAGGAGACATTCTTTCGCGGCGCCATGCAGGGCGCATTGCAGCGCATCGGCGCCACGCGCTGGGCGCTGTTCGCGGTACCGCTGCTGTACGCCGCCGTGCATTTTCTCGGACATCCCGCGGGCATGCCCTTCAAGGGCGTGCCGTACGATCAGGTGACCGGGTGGAGCGGCTTCATCGTGCTGGCGCAGTTCTTCAACGCCTTCGCGCATCCGCTGACCATCCTGGATGCCTGCGCCGCGCTGTGGTGCGTGGGGTTGTTGCTGGCGCTGGTGCGTCGTCGCTGGGGCGATCTGGGCGGCTGCATCGGCCTGCACGCCGGCTTCGTCGCGACGATCGTGGTGTTCCGCAAGGTGTCCGCGCCCGGGCCCGCCGGCCACTGGTCCTTCCTGGTGGGCAGTTTCGACGGACTGCTCGGCTGGTGGATCGCGCTGCTGGCCGGCATCGCCTGCATCATTGTCTGGCGCACCGGCGCGCGCCGGCTCAGGAGCTGAAGAAATCCTCGTCCACCGGCTTGTTGGCGAGGATCTCCTCGCGCGACAGCCCGTGCAGCTCGTGCGGAAACACCAGCCAGTCGTCGGTGGCGCGCACGTGGAAGTCGGGCGTGAGTTGCGTGCGGTTGCGGGCCGGCTTCCAGTAGACGGTGGCGATGCGCACGTTCTTCGGCATGTTGCGCCGGCAGCGGCGGGCCAGCTCCCGCAACACGGCCTCCAGGCTGCGCCCGGAATCGAACACGTCGTCGATCAGCAGCAGCTGGTCCTCCACGGTCAGGCGCGATACCAGGTAGTCGATGGCGTGCACGCGCACGGCGGAGGGTGCCTGCTCGGCGCCGGCATAGGCGGACGTGCGGATGGCGATGTGGTCGCACTGGATGCCGTGGTATTCCAGCGCCTCCTGCACGGCGATGCCGACCGGCGCGCCGCCGCGCCACACGCCCACCAGGAACGTGGGCCGGAAGCCGCCGCGCACGATCTGCATGGCGAGCCGGAAGGAATCCCGCAGCAGCGATTCGGCCGAGATGAATTCCTTGCGCGGCGGGTCTGACATGCGCCTGTGCGAAAGGCTCCCTAGAAGGGCTTGACGACCACCAGGTAGAGAATCGCGACGAGAATGACCAGCGGCAGCTCGTTGTACCAGCGCAGCATGGTCGAGGATGGCAGCGCCGCGTCGCGCTGCATGCGCTTCATGTAGACCCGCGTGGAGATGTGGTAGGCGATCAGCAGCACCACCATGGCGAGCTTGGCGTGCAGCCAGCCGCCGTGGAAGCCATAGCCCACCATCAGCCAGATGCCGGTGGCCAGCGCGAATACCGCCACCATGCTGGTGAAGTGATACAACTTGCGTGCCATGATCTGCAGGCGACGCACGTCCTCACCGGCGGCCCTGCCCTCGACGTAGTGCACGAAGATGCGCGGCAGGTAGAAGATTCCGGCCATCCACGAGATGATGAACAGCAGGTGCAGGGCTTTCACGTACAGCATGGCGGCCAGTGTACCGGAACACCCGAATCGGAGACGCGGATATGAAGCTGGTTGGAATGCTCGATTCCCCCTACGTGCGACGCGTGGCGATCACGCTCGACAGCCTGGATGTGCCGTTCGAACACGAAGCGGTTTCGGTATTCAGCAGCTTCGATGAATTCCGGGACATCAATCCGGTGGTCAAGGCCCCCACCATGGTCTGCGACGACGGCGGCCTGCTGATGGACTCGGCGCTGATCCTGCAGTACGTGGAAGCCGAGCGCTTTCCGGACGGTTCGCCGTTGTGGAGCCGCGACGCCGGGCGGCGGCTGCAGCAGTTCCGCACGGTCGTTTACGCCTCGGCGGCGATCGACAAGACCGTGCAGTTCGTCTACGAGAAGCAGTTGCGACCCCTCTCGGCGCAGCATGTGCCGTGGCTGGCCCGCGTGCGCGGCCAGTTCACGGCCGCATTCGCGGCGCTCGAGGCACTGACCCCCGGCAGCGGGCAGGACCCGCAGCCCGGCGCGGACCTCGACCATGCCACGATCTGGTCGGCCATCGTGTGGCAGTGCGCGCAGGCGCTGATCGCCGATGAACTGCCCGCGGCGCGCCATCCGCAGCTGGCGCGCCTGTCGCGCGAGTTCGAGGCCCTGCCGCTGTTCCAGCGTTGGCCACCGGAAGGGCCGGGCGTGCCCGGCGGCGCCGACTGACGCGTATGCTCAGGCCTTGCGCGGCCTGACGCCGCGCAGGGGTTCGGCCTCGAGCGGATTCTCCGGCCAGTAGTGCTTCGGGTAGCGTCCGCGCATGTCCTTGCGCACCTCGGCGTAGCTGCCCTTCCAGAAGCCGGCCAGGTCGCGCGTGATCTGCATCGGGCGACGCGCCGGTGACAGCAGTTTGAGCGTGACCGGCACGCGCCCGCCGGCGATGCGCGGCGTGTCGGCCAGCCCGAACACCTCCTGCATGCGCACCGCGATGGCCGGCGCGTTGTCGTCCAGATAATCGATGGCGATGCGCGAGCCGGTGGGCACGCTCACGTGCGTGGGCGCGAACTCATCGAGCTGGCGGCGCTGCGCGTGCGTGAGCCGTGACATGAGCGCCTCGCGCAGCCGTTCCGGACGCAACCGGTCCAGCCGCGTCACATCGTGCAGGTACGGGGCCAGCCACTGCGGCAGCTCGGCGAGCAGTGTGGCGTCGTCGAACGCGGGCAGGTCGGGCCGCGTGGCATCGCGATTGGCGGTAACGAAGGCCAGACGCGCGCGCAGCGCAGCGCCGCCCTCGCCCCACGGCAGCAGGTCCAGCCCGCCGCGCCGCACCGCATCCAGCATGGCGCTCACCACCATCTGCGGTTCCAGCTCCGCGCGGTGCTCCTCCAGTACCAATGCGTCGAGGCGGCGTATGCGCCGCGCGCGCAACGCACCGCTGCGGGCATCCGCGTCGGTTTCGACCCGCTCGATGATGGACGCGGCCAGCGAGGCTTCGATCTGCTCGCGCGTAACCGGCGCGGCCAGCCGGATGCGCGCCTCGGCGGCCTCGGCATCATCCAGTTCCAGCGCCACCAGGTACGGCACGCCGCTCAGCGTGGACAC
The DNA here is from genome assembly GCA_963812195.1 of uncultured Gammaproteobacteria bacterium. Classification (GTDB taxonomy): domain Bacteria; phylum Pseudomonadota; class Gammaproteobacteria; order Steroidobacterales; family Steroidobacteraceae; genus ZC4RG30. Next base: position 105,283 of record CAWEUI010000011.1, on the reverse strand, counting down.
ACCCTCGAGCACCGCGCCACGGCCATTGGCCAGCAGATAGCGTTGCCCGGCCGCGCCGCCCGAACCGGCGCGCAGCTGCGCGATGCGATCCGGATAGGCCCAGGCCAGAACCGCGCCGGCATGCCCGTCGTCGGTTCCGTCCGCGTGACCACTTGCGCCGAGGCGCCGCGCCAGTTCGCGCACCCGTGCCAGCGCGGCCGGATCGGCGCCGCGCGCGGCACCGCGCAACGCCTCGAGCCGGGTACGCAGATCCGGGTCGCGCGCCGCGCGCAGCAGGTCCCGCTCCGAGAGCAGCGCCGCCAGCCGCGCCGCCAGCGCCGCGAACGGCGTGCCGCGGGCGCGCACCAGCATGTGCGCCAGTCGCGGGTGCAAGCCGGTGGCCAGCATCGCGCGTCCGGTGTCGGTGATGCCGAACGTTGCATCGATGGCCTCCAGCCGCTGCAGCAGGTCGCGCGCCTGCGCCAGCGCCGCCGCCGGCGGTGCATCCAGCCACGACAGCGCCGTCACATCGCGCGCACCCCATTGCGCCAGTTCCAGCGCCAGCGGCGCCAGATCCGAGGTGAGAATCTCCGGCGGCGTCCGGGCGGCCAGCGAAGCTGCGGCCCCCTCACCCCACAGGCGCCAGGCACTGCCCGGCGCGGTGCGACCGGCACGGCCGGCGCGCTGCGCCGCGGATGCCTGCGAGATGCGCACCGTGACCAGTCGTTCCATGCCCGTGCCCGGGTCGAACAACGAGCGTCGCGCCAGCCCGGCATCGACGACCACGCGCACGCCTTCGATGGTCAGGCTGGTCTCGGCGATGTTGGTGGCCAGGATGAGCTTGCGCCTGCCCGGCGGTGCGGCCGCCAGCACGCGATGTTGCGCGTCCAGGCTCATGTCCCCGTACAAGGCGTGCACGTCCAGCCCGGCAATGCCGGACCCGTCCATCGCCGTGCGCAGGCGCAGGATCTCGGAGGTGCCGGGCAGGAACATCAGCACATCGCCATCGGTGAGCTCGAGCACGCCGCGCACCTGCGCGGCCAGCGCGTCGATGGCGCGGGGGTCCAGCGTGCGCTGCACGGGCAGCGCCGGCAGCCCCTTGCCGAGGTAGCGGATCTCCACCGGGAACACCCGGCCTCGGGCCTCGATGACCGGTGCCCCGCCCAGTCGCGCGGCCACTTCCGCGCCATCGATGGTGGCCGACATCACCAGCAGCTTCAGCGGCAGGCCCAGTGACTCCTGCGCCTCGCGGCACAGCACCAGGCCCAGATCCGCGTTGAGACTGCGTTCGTGGAACTCGTCGAACAGTACGGCCGCAACGCCCTCCAGCGCCGGGTCGTGCTGCAGCATGCGCGTCAGGATGCCTTCGGTGACCACCTCCAGACGCGTACGCGGTCCAACCCGGGTATCGAGTCGCATGCGGTAGCCGACCGTCTCGCCAACCCGCTCGCCTAGATTGGCCGCCAGTCGCTCGGCCACTGCGCGCGCGGCCAGCCGCCGTGGTTCGAGCAGCAGGATGCGACGATCGCGCGCCCAGGGCTCCTGCAACAGGGCCAGCGGCACCACCGTGCTCTTGCCCGCCCCCGGCGGCGCCACCAGCACGGCATTGGCCTGGCTGCCCAGGCTCGCCAGCAGCTGCGGCAGCACCTCTTCCACGGGCAATGCAGTGACCTTGCGCATCCGGTGCGCATGATATCGTCCCGCCCATGCACCGCAGTCGCCTTGCCGGATTCATCATCGACTGCCAGAGCGCCGACGTGGACAGCGCCGCGCAGTTCTGGAGCCGGGCGCTGGGCATGCCCGTCCGTGCCGACAGTACCGGTGACGTCTACCGTCAACTCGACAACGTGCCCGGCGGCCTGCATGTGGAGGTGCAGAAGGTGACGCATCCCAGTCGCGTTCACCTGGACATCGAAAGCGACGACATCGAGGCCGAGGTCGCGCGCCTGGAAGCGCTGGGCGCGAAGCGCATCGGCAAGGTGAACAGCTGGGTGGTGATGGAGGCGCCTACCGGCCAGCGCTTCTGCGTGGTGCGGCCGCAGTCCGAGGACTTTCCGCACGCCGCCAACCAGTGGGGCCAGCAACCCCCGGGCTGAGCCATCTTTCAGCGCGGCCGCCCGCCCGGGCGGCCGCGTCTTGCCGCTCTATGGCGCGGCCCGTTCGAAGCGACACTCCACTTTCAGGCCGGGCGCATTGTCGCCCAGCCGCAGTTCACCGCGATGCAGGCGCACGATGGCCTTCACCAGCGACAACCCCAGGCCGCTGGAAGGTTTGTCGGTACCGGGCTGCAATGTGACGAATGGCTCCTGGGCACGCTCGCGATCCGCGGCGTCAATGCCCGGCCCGTTGTCGCTTACCGCGAGCAGAATGTGGCCGTTGTCGGGGCGCAGGGACATCGCCACCTCCCCCCCTGCGGCACGTACTTCATCGCGTTTTCCAGCAGGTTGGCGATGAGCTGTGCCAGCAACTGCCGCTTGCCCATCATCGAGAAACCGGACCCGGCCTCCAGCGTGAACTCCAGCCCCTTGTCCTGCATGCCGGGCTGGTAGAGCTCGAACATCTCCTGCGCGAGCTGCCCGAGGTCCACCGGCTCGCTGCCGGCCACCGTGCTGCCGCCCTCGGCGCGCGCGATCTCCAGCAGGGTGGCCAGCGTGCGCTGCACGCGGTCCAGTTCGTCCAGCGCGGGCCCCACCAGCTCGCGGCTCTCGGGGGTGTCCGCATGCAGCAGCGCTTCCTCCAGGCGCACGCGCAGCCGGTACAACGGTGTACGCAGGTCGTGCGCAATGCTGCCGAATGCGGCGCGCAGCAGCACCGCCTGCTGCTCGATGCGCTCCAGCATCTCGTTGACGGTGCGGCTGAGCCGGTCGTACTCGTCGCCGCTGTTGCCGACGTCCAGACGACGCGACAGGTCGCTGTGGACGATGGAATCGCAGGTTGCGGAGAAAGCACGCACGCGCCGCGCGGTGCGCGTCGCATACCAGCGGCCGAGCAGTCCGATCAGCGCGGTGATGGCGATGATGCCCCATACGGTTGCCAGGGCGAAACGGCGCAGGCTGCGCTCCATCTCGCTGGTATCCGTACCCACCAGCAGCCACCCGACTCCCTTGAGCTTGACGATGTGCGCGCTGACCGGATGGGTCTTCTCCTCGCTCGCGGTGGCGATGCGGAACTTCACCTCATTGTTGTCCAGCGGTTCGATCTCGCGCGGCCAGGCCTGCAGGTTGCCCGCGATCGGCCGCAGCGCGGCGTCGGTCAGCAGATAGATGGCGCCGGTGCGGCCCCAGCTGTCCGAGCGCAGGCGCAGCGTGTGCACCAGCTCGCCCAGGCCACCGGAGTTGTAGTCGTGCGCCAGGTCGTAGAGCTCGGACGTGACAACGCGGCTGACTTCGTTCTCCAGCGCGCCACGCGTGACCAGGAATACCGCGCCCTGCAACACCACGACCAGCAGCAGCACGACCACGCCATAGGTGACCGTAAGGCGCGCGGTGGACGAGCGGTAGAGCGCTTCAGGACTCATCGCGGGGGACGGCTCCTGAAGATGCCGTCAGCACACTGACGTTCAGGACTCTTCCCGCAGAACATATCCGGCGCCGCGCACGGTGTGAATCAGTGGCTTCGGGAAATCCCGGTCCACCGCCGCCCGCAGGCGACTCATGTGCACGTCGATGACATTGGTCTGCGGGTCGAAATGCAGGTCCCACACGCCCTCCAGCAGCATGGTGCGCGTTACCACCTGTCCCTGGCGCCGCATCAGGTATTCGAGCAGCTGGAATTCCTTGGCGGTGAGCTCGATGCGCTTGCCGGCGCGCGTGACCGTGCGCCCCAGCAGATCCAGCTCCAGGTCGGCGACCTTGAGCTGGGTGACGACGGCTCCGCCCATGCCCCGTCGCAGCAGCGCCTCGATGCGCGCCAGCAGCTCGCCGAAGGCAAAGGGCTTGGTGAGGTAGTCGTCGCCACCGGCACGCAGCCCATCGATGCGATCGTCCACCGAACCGAGCGCGGACAGGATGAGCACGGGCACCTTCTTGCCCTGCTTGCGCAGCATCTGCACGATGGTCAGGCCGTCGATGCTGGGCAGGTTGCGATCGGCGATGATCAGGTCGTACCCGCCCTCGCTCGCCTGAAACAACCCGTCGCGGCCATCCGCGGCGATGTCCACCGCATAACCGCTCTCCTGCAGGCCTTTGGCGAGGTATCGCGACGCTTCGGCATCGTCCTCGATCAACAGTAAACGCATGGTGGTCAGTCTATCCACAAGGCTCCTTTCGTGCACAGGGCGCCGCGGTGCGAGTGCGCAGGATGCGTCCGACGATGCCCGCGGCGTCACCGCCCAGGTGATGGCCGCTGCCTATTACCACGGACCTGGCCTGCGGCAGCGCCGCGCAGGGGGTGTCGGTTTCACCGGCACCACGAATGCACAGCGGTGCCAGTGGCAGGCGGGCGATTTCCGGCCTGGTGGGCAGCCCGGGGGTGGTCACGCCGGGCAGCCAGTTGGAGATGTGGATCTCGAAGGTTGCCGACTCCGACGGCGCGACCAGCGTCACGCTGCGCACGTCGGCGGCGAGCGCCGCCGGCAGCCGGTTCACCAGGAACGGCAGTACATCCGCGCCGAAGGAATAGCCGACCAGATGCACGGCGGGCCGGTTCCAGCGCCGCTGGTAGTTTTCGATCATCGCAGCCAGGTCGCGCGCGGTCTGCTCCGGGGTGCGCCCGTGCCAGAAGTAGCGCAGCGAATCCAGGCCGACCACCGGAACACCCTGCGCCACGAATGCCCTGGCCATGTCGCGGTCCAGTCCCGCCCAGCCACCGTCACCGGAAATGAGAATGGCAAACGCATCGGAGCTGCCGGCCGCCGCACCGGCGGCGACCGGTGACTCGATCAGCGGCAGACCAGCCAGCGACGGCGGTGCATCGGGCGGTGGCGGGGGCGGCGCGGCATCCTGCTGCAGCCGGTGGTAGACGGCACGGAACTGCGGCAGCCAGTTTCGTTCGACACCGAAGCCGTGGCCAACATGCGGCAGTCGCTCCACTGCCGCCGAAGGAATCTGCGCCACGAAGGCATCGACCGCGGCCGGGTTGCACACCTGGTCGATCTGGCCCTGGAAGGCCACCCATTTCTCCTCGATCTTCGGCTGCGGCCTGAGCACGAAATCACCGCGCCTGTTCACCGTGTAGTGCAGGCCGCTTCCCGCGCACAGCGGCTTGTGATGGAAGTCCTGGTCGGCACAGAAGCCCAGGCTGATCGCACCGGCAAAGGTGCCGGCCGGTGCCTGTGCCAATGCCGCATACACCAGCGTCGCCCCGGAGGAATAGCCCACCAGCAGCGGTTCCAGGTAGTGCTGCAGGCCCAGCTGCTTCTGCAGGTCGTGGCTCAGCAGCTCGAAATCTCCCGCCAGCGACACGCAGGACTGCTTCGCCTCGCCGAGTGCCTTGAGGTAGTGGCGCACGTCGATGCCGACCACGATGGCGCCTTCGTCGGCGAGGTGCTGCGCCATGCCGGTCACGCCCAGGTGCCAGCCACCGTCGCCGGAAACGAACAGCACCACGCTCTTCGCCACGCCCACAGGTCGGTACACCGTGACGTCCCCGAAGCGGCCACCGGCCTTGATTACCTGGGGTTCACGCGCCAACGCGGGCAAGGACGGCAACAGCAGCAGGACAGCCACAGGTAACGTCTAGCCATGCAGATCATCTTCGCGCCGCCTGCCGTAAGCCACCATGGTCGGCGGATTACGAAGCCGTCATGCGCACGCGGCGCGGCCTTCCTTCAGTGCATCACGATGCGCCGCGGGCTGCCCGCGATGAGCCCCGCCACATCCATCACGGTGCGCGGCAGGCCCAGGTGTCCGGAAGTGGCCAGGAAGCGCGGCCGCCATACCGGCAGGAATTTCTCCTTGTAGGCGCGCAGTCCCTCGAAATTGTAGAAGCGCTCGCCGTGGTGATACAGGAATGCGCCGACGCGATTCCACAGCGGCGCGAACTCGCGGTCGGCAAGGCCGGCCAGCGGCGCCATGCCCAGGTTGAACCAGCCGAAACCCTGCGCGCGTCCCCACAGCATCAATTCGATGAGCAGGTAGTCCATCGCGCCCTTGGGCGCGCTCGGGTAGTAGCGCATCAGGTCCACGGACAGTTCGCCGCGATCCGCGCCCTGCCATACATTGGCGAATGCCAGGATGGCACCGTCGCGCCTGACCACCGCGCACGGGAAATTGCCGATGTAGCGCTCCTCGAAGCGCCCCAGTGAAAAGCCCTTCTCCGCGGTGGACAGCCCCGTGAGCCAGGCGTCCGACACCGCACGCAGTTCCGGCATGTGCCGCCCGGTCTGCTCGCGCGACAGCACCTCGAACTGCACTTCCTGGCGCTGCACGCGGCGCCAGGTCCTGGCGCAGGTCGGCGCGCCGGCCGCCCTCCAGGTCGAATTCGGCCAGTGGCACGCGCGCCTCCTCGCCGATCTTCGACAGCACGAAACCGGCCTCGATGTAGGCCGGCAGGTCTTCGACGCCCACCTGATAGAACACCGGCCGGGCCGCGTACCGGTCGCAGGCCTCGCGAAAGCGCCACAGCATTTCGTGGCGCACCTTGGGCGGACCGACCGGATCGCCCATCGCAATCCAGTTGCGCCCCACCGGGCGGTACATCACGAAGCCCCTGCCGTCATCGGAGAACAGCAGGTTCTTGTCGCCGAGCATGGCCAGCCACGACGTGGTATCGCCGGATTCCTCCACGATTTGCCGCGCGCGCTGCAGCGCTGCCGCGTCGGGCAGGCGCGGCTGATGGCGCGCCGGCCGCAGCAGCATCCAGGCGGCGGCGAAGCCGGTGATCACGATGGTGAGCACTTCGGCACGCAGGGTGCGCGGTGCATTGGCGCGGAAGGCGAACTCCCACCACATCTGGTCGGTGAAGTTCACGTTGCGGTAGGACAGCCAGGCCAGTCCCAGCGAGGACAGCAGTGCCGCGAACATGGCGATGGTCCAGCCCGGGGAGAACGGCTGTTCCAGCAATGATGCCTTGCGCTGGAAACGGTCCCTGGAGGCCAGCATGAGCACGGCCACGCCGGTGAGCGCCAGGGCTTCCTCATAGTCCAGGCCCTTCACCAGCGAGGCGAAGATACCCATGGCCAGCAGCCACATCGTCACATGCCAGGCGGCATCCAGGCGTCGCTGCAATCCCTGCGCCAGCAACACCAGGCTGATACCGACCGCGCTGCCCAGCAGGTGGGAAGTCTCCAGCAGCGGCAGCGGCACGAATCCGCGCAGCAGTCGCAGACGCGCATGCTCGGCCGGCGTGGCACCGGAAAACAGCAGCAGCACGCCGCCGGTGAACACCGCGGCGCTGATCAGTTGCGGCACCGCCAGCCGCAGCCAGGCGCGCGCCCACTCCACGCTGCGCGCCACCGCGGCGCGTCCCACCCAGGCCTCGCGCGTCGCCAGCGATGTCAATGCCAGCACGAATGGCAGCAGGTAGTAGATCGCGCGATAGGCAAGCATGGCCGCCAGCTTCTCGTCCGTCGGTCCGTCCGGCAGCAGCAGCAACAGCACGGTCTCGAACACGCCGATGCCGCCGGGCAGGCTGCTGGCCAGGCCCGCCGCCACCGACAGCAGATACACGGACAGGAACGCCAGAAAGCCGTGCGTGGCAGTGTCGGGCAGCAGCACGTACAGCACGCCCGCGGCGAGCATCAGGTCGATGCTGCCAACCGCCACCTGCCCCAGCGCAATCGGCAGCTGCGGTGTGGGTACGCGCAGGCGCCCCAGCACAAGTGGTTCGCGGCGCAGAACGCCCAGCAGGCAGTAGGCCACCACCAAGGCAATGAACAACAGACCGACGGCCAGCGCGCCGAAGCTGCCGATGTGCAACACGTTGCCGGCCAGATGCGGCCGGCCGGTCAGCGACAAGCCACACAGCAATGCCGCGCCAAGCAACGAGGTGAAGCTGCAGAAGGCGATCAGCTGCGTGATCTGCCACGCGGACAACCCGGCGCGGCTGTACCAGCGCAACCGGATCGAGCCGCCGGACAGCGCGGCGAAACCGATGTTGTGACCGACGGCGAACGCCGCGAAGGAGGTCATCAATATCGTGCGCAGATGCACGTGCGCGCCGATTGCGCGCACCGCAAGGGCATCGAACTGGGTGAGGACGAGGTAGCTGCCCGTGGTAAGCAGCAACGCCAGCACCAGCGCGCGCGTCGGCGTGGCCGCAATGTGCGCGAACACCTCGTGCCAGGGAACGTTGTGCAGCACGCGGTCGGTGGCATAGGCCGCACCCACCAGCAGAATCGCCACGATCGCGACGAACCAGCGCCTGCGTCTGGAGGCGGGTGTGGGAGGGGGCCTGACCATGGCGCACACTACCGCCAGGCAGGCGGCCTGCGAAGTGCCTACCTCAAATTCATTGCGAAGGCCAGGCCGGGCACCGTGTGATGTCCCGTTTGGAGCAGGGACGGTGCCAGCGCCAGCTGGCCGGCCGGGGTGTTGAACCGCCAGAAATCATGGTTGGCCAGCACGCCGATCACGGCACCGGCCAGTACGTCGTGCGTGTAGTGCTGCTTGGCATCCACCCGCGACCAGGCGACGAAGCCGGCGGCCAGGTAGGCCGGCGTGCCCCATGCCCAGCCGTATTCCTTGCGGATGAACTCGGCGCCGGCGAACGCCGTGGCGGCATGCCCGGATGGAAAGGAATGACTGCCGCCATTGGGTCGTTGCTCGTGTATCGCAAGTTTCAGCCCACCGGTGACGACCCACGCCCGGCCCAGCCCGAGGGCCAGATCGTGCAGGGGCGAACCGCCCATGAGCAGCGAGGTGAACTTGCGTTGATCCGGGTTCGGGTGTTGCGGTTCGAGCAGGAAGGTCGCGGCCAGCGCCGCCACCGGAATGGCAATGCGCACGATGTTGCCGGCCTTCTCGACATGCTGCTGGGAGGTGCTCAGCGGTTCGGCCGCGCGCACGCCGGCGCAGCTCAGCACGGCCGCCAGCAGCGCCACCTGGGGCAATCCACGCATGCTCAGGAATCCCTGAAGAATCTCCACGCCAACATCAGCCATGCTCCGATCAGCAAGACCCCGCCCACGGGCGTGAGCAAACCAAACGGGGCCGGCGCCCCGGCCAGCATCAGATAGATGCTGCCGCTGAACAGGACGACACCGGCGGCCAGAAACCGCAGTGGCCAGCCCAGCCCGGCGCGGCCGGCCTGCATCCAGCCGCCCAGCAGCATCAGCGCCAGCGAATTGAAGATCTGGTAGTAGACCGCCGTGTGCAGCGCTTCCAGTTCGCGCGCGCTCAGCACATCCCGCAGGGCGTGGGCGCCCAGCGCGCCAATGCAGATGCCGATGGCCACCAGCACCGCCCCGATGGCAATGAAGCGCTGCCCGTTCATTTGCGCCCTCCCCGTGGTTTGCCCGGGCGCCGCGGAACACGCGGCAGTCCCGTATGCTGGGTACGCAGCGGCGTGGTCCGCAGGCCGCCCGGCTTGCGCCGGCCCTCGCCGGCGTTGCCGGTGCCACGCGGCTGATAGGCCGGGATCAGCTTGTTCGGACCGCTGCCGATGAGGTTGCCGCGACCCATGCGCCGCAATGCCTCGCGCAGCAGCGGCCAGTTGTTCGGGTCGTGATAGCGCAGGAAGGCCTTGTGCAGGCGCCGCTGCCGCAGTCCCTTGGCCACCGGCACGCCTTCGCTGTCGCGCGTCACGCGGCGCAGCGGATTCTTGCCGCTGTGGTACATCGCGGTGGCCGACGCCATGGGCGAGGGCAGGAAGGCCTGCACCTGGTCGGCGCGGAAACCATTGCGCTTCAGCCACAGCGCCAGCTCGAGCATGTCCTCGTCGGTGGTGCCCGGATGCGCGGCGATGAAGTACGGGATCAGGTACTGCTCCTTGCCCGCCTCCTTCGAGAACCGGTCGAACAGCTCCTTGAAGCGGTAGTAGGTACCCATGCCCGGCTTCATCATCTTCGACAGCGGACCCTCGCGCACGTGCTCCGGCGCGATCTTCAGGTAGCCGCCCACATGGTGCTGCGCCAGCTCCTTCACGTACTCGGGCGATTCGATGGCCAGGTCGTAGCGCACGCCGGAACCGATCAGCACCTTCTTGATGCCCGGCAGCGTGCGCGCCTTGCGATACAGCTCGATCAGCGGCGCGTGGTCGGTGTTCAGGTTCTCGCACACCTTCGGGTAGACACACGAGGGCAGTCGGCAGGCGGCCTCGATCTCACGGCTCTTGCAGGCCAGCCGGTACATGTTGGCGGTGGGTCCGCCCAGATCCGAGATCACGCCGGTGAATCCGGGCACGGTGTCGCGGATGGTCTCGATCTCCTTGAGCACCGAGGCCTCGCTGCGGTTCTGGATGATGCGGCCCTCGTGCTCGGTGATCGAGCAGAAGCTGCAGCCGCCGAAGCAGCCGCGCTGGATGGCGATGGAGAAGCGGATCATCTCGTAGGCGGGAATCTGCGCATCGCCGTAGGACGGATGCGGCGTGCGCCGGTAGGGCAGCTCGTACAGCGCGTCCATGTCCGGCGTGGCCAGCGGAATCGGCGGCGGGTTGATCCACAGGTCCACGTCGCCGTGGCGCTGCACCAGCGCGCGCGCGTTGTGCGGGTTGGCCTCCAGATGCAGGATCCGCGAGGCGTGCGCGTACAGCACCGGATCGCCCAGCACCTGCTCGTAGTCGGGCATGCGGATCACGCTCTTCGCGCGGTCGGCATTCTTCACGCGGCGCACGAAGCGCACCACCTTGTCGGGACCGGCGGCGGGTTCGACGCCGCCGCGCGCGCCGTCCGGTTCCATCGCGTAGGGGTCGATGGGCGGGTTCAACGGACCGGGCGCATCCAGGTGGCGCGAGTCGATCTCGATGTAGTCGCGCGCATGCGCCCCGCGCACGAAGGCCGTGCCGCGCAGGTCGCGGATCTCGCCGATGGCCTCGCCGGCGTCCATGCGCTTTGCCAGTTCCACCACCTGCCGCTCGGCGTTGCCGTATACCAGCAGGTCCGCCTTGGCATCCAGCAGCACCGAGCGGCGCACCTTCTCCGACCAGTAGTCGAAGTGGGCGATGCGGCGCAGGGACGCCTCGATGCCGCCGATCACCACCGGCACCTCCTTCCAGGCCTCGCGCAGGCGCTGTGCATAGACGATGACGGAACGATCGGGACGTTTGCCGCCCGCGCCGCCCGGCGTGTAGGCGTCGTCGCTGCGGATGCGCCGGTCCGACGTGTAGCGGTTGACCATCGAATCCATGTTGCCGGCGGTCACGCCGAAGAACAGGCGCGGCTTGCCCAGCGCCTTGAACGCGGCGGCGCTCTTCCAGTCCGGCTGGGCGATGATGCCGACACGCAAACCCTGCGCCTCCAGCAGGCGCCCGATGATGGCCATGCCGAAGCTGGGGTGATCCACGTAGGCATCGCCGGTAACGATGATCACGTCGCACTGCTCCCAGCCGAGCAGGCGCATCTCTGCCGCGCTCATCGGCAGGAAGGGCGCCCCCGAACGCGGCGGGGCGGCGGCAAACAGCGGTGTGGCGGCGATGGCAGGCATGCGGGTAGTAGCGCAAAGGCGGGACGGCAGTCTACCGGGCCCTGTTCCCTGTGGTGCGCACGACTACTATAGGGCGCATGACACGAATGGCCAGTGCGGCGCAACGCCGTGCCGCGATGTTCCGCTGGCTGCTGCCGGTCTGCGCCGTGCTGGCGGCACCATGTGCCGACGCGCAATACCGGGCCGGCTACGCCTCCTACGACGATCCGGCCGATGCCGGCTGGTGGCTGGGCGTGGGCCTGGGAACCGGGTCGATCACGTCTGCGGCGCCCGCGCCTTCGGCCAAGCGGGACGGATTTGCCGCCAACCTCGACCTCGGCTACCGCCTCACGCCGACCTGGGGCCTGGGTTTCGAAATCGGCGTGGTTGCGCCGACCAGCGGCTGCGGAGCCAGCCACTGCGCCCCGAACGACCCGGATTTCGCGCCCAATTTCGCGCACTGGTTTGTCGTGAGCGAATGGCGTCCCGGCAATGCCGGCTGGCGGCTGCGGGCCTCGGCCGGGCTGTCCACCATGTGCTACGACCACTACTACTCCGACACCGGTTGGGGGACCTTCTGGAATGTCGTGCTGTTTGGCGACTTGCAGGTCGGCTCCGTCGGCTCCACGCGGTGCCGCAACCTCAGCGCCCTGGGCGGGGCCCTGTCAGTGGGCTACCAGTGGCCGCTGGGGGATTCGGGAACCTCCATGGGCCTGCAATTGCGTGGCGAGGCCGCCAATTTCGCGGCCAGCAGCCAAGCGGGTCTGCCGGCGTTCCACCATCGCGCGCTGGTCCTGCTGCTGCAGCTCAACGTCAACTAGGGCAACGCTGATCAACCAATGCGCGAGATGACCGTCAGGACGGTCCCGAGGTTCATTTCCTGATGGCAATCGGCTTGGCCGCGGTCTCGGCCACGGTCTGCATGACCGCCTTGTGCGCCATTCTCGCCACGAGCACCACCACCGCCGAGGTGACGGCGAGGCAGCCGAACACGAGCAGATCATGGGCCACCAGACCGGTCCTGCGGCCTGCCGAGATGTGCGCGACGTGCTTGCCGGCGTAGCCGAAGTACACCTCGGCAAACATGGTGGGAATGAGCGCCAGGCAGGCCACCAGAAAGCCGCGAAAGCGAACCGCCGCAGCGCCGAGCATGTAGCTCGTGGTAGCGGGATTCAATGGAGTGAGCCGCAGGAGCACCTGCAGCTTGAATTCGTGGTGGAGAACGGCCCGCTGAATGGCTGCAAGTGAAGCTCTGGCGGCAATTCGACGTCCGATCCAGCCACGCAATAGTCGCCGCGACACGGCGTATTGCAAGGTAGCGGCCAGGAAGCTCCCGATGATCACCGCCACTAGACCCCAGGCGAGCCCAAACAGGACTCCGGCCATGATCGACAATGCCGTTTCCGGCAACAGCAGCGATGTCGCCACTACAAACAACAGCGCGAATGCGACGATGCCCCATGGGCCGAAACGGTCTATCCATGCCTCGATTGCCTGCAGATGATGCGCAATTTCATGGCCCATGAGGATGATTGCGGTGAGCAGGAATGCGCCAAATGCAATGTAGGTCACCACCGCTGTGAATCCAGCACGGCCCACCGGGTCCAGTCGCTTCATGGCTTCCAGCTTGGCCAGCAGCCGGTCAGCGCAGCGGACTTTCGCAATCGCAGCGATGCCACGCGACTCATTTGCGCCTGAGGATTACATTCGAATATGCGTATGGAATCTCGATGCCTTCTGCATCGAAGCGCTTCTTGATCTGCTCGAACATCATGGTCTTGAGCTGATACGCAGCGCCGGAGTCCGCACACCACACCCGAAGCGTGAAATCCACGCTCGATGCGCCCAGATTCGTAACCGGGCAATCGACGAAGTCCGTCGCGGCGGCGTGTTCCCTGGCGAGATCAAGTATCGCTGCGCGGGCGCGGTCGATGTCGGCGGAATAACTGATGCTGATCGGTACTGCCGCCATGACACGTGCATCAACCGACGTCAGGTTGATCATGACCTGGCTGGCGATCAGCGAGTTTCCCATGACGATGCGGCGATTATCGAAGGTACGCAATATCGTGTAACCGAGCGTCACGCTCTCGACGGCGCCGACCTCCACGCCCGCTGGCGTATTGACCTGCAGGCGATCGCCGATGCTGAACGGCCGATACAGCAGCAGACTGACGCCGGCAATGAGATTGCCCAGAGTGGTTTGCGCAGCCATTCCAACGACGATTGAAACGATGCTTACGCTCGCCAGCAGGGCGGTTCCGAGCCGATGGAGTGACGGAACCAGGTGGGCGTAAACCATGAGAACGACGAGCCAGATGAACAACCGTCCCAGCTGTGAAGCAAACAGCACGCTCATCTGGTCCAGGTGCGCCCTCTTGCCGTCTTCCTGAAGGCGATGCATCGCGCCATTGAACAGCCGTGACAGCAGGGCCGCGGCCAGGATCGCGACGACAAGCAGCGCCGCGGCGCCGACGAAGTGGGTGGGCGAAAGGATTGTGGCGGCAGTCCGCAGTTCGTCCATATACAGCCAATGCCCTTCGCGTTCAGTGGCAGGTGCAAGGCATGTTAGCGTCTGTCAACGCCACCTCAAAGCCTCGACGATGAGAGCCAGGTAGACGAAGGCGTTGAACAAGACATCGAACTCATGAAGCGACTGGAGAAACGCCGGAAGCTTTGAGCCTGCGGAACAACCGCTCGACCTCATTGCGCCTCTTGTACAGCGCCTTGTTGTATTCCCAAGGTTCGATCCGGTTGCGCTTGGTTGGACTGCTGCCTTGAAGTACCACCACGTCGGCGACCTGAAGTCGATCTTCGGCTTCACTTTCGGCGGGCACTACTGGTTCACTCCCGAGTTCGCGCTGGGGCTGGGCCTCACTGCGCAGAAGTACGACAAGCCGCGGCCTGAAGGAATGCATGGCCGCGGCCGGCTTTCCGTTGCGACTTCGGCGGCAGGTAGCGCCACCTCTCGTCTCATCGGCACTGGCGCACAGCCAGGGGGGGCCGTACAGCCCATCGGGCTGTATGAATATACAGTCCGACGCAGGTAGAATGCCGCGATGCCCAAGACCCAGCGCCCCGCCATCCGCATCCACGGCGCGCGCCAGAACAACCTCAAGAACCTCTCGCTCGAGCTGCCGCTGCACGAACTGATCGTGATCACCGGCGTATCCGGATCGGGCAAGTCCTCGCTGGCCTTCGACACGCTGTACGCGGAAGGCCAGCGCCGCTACGTGGAGACCTTCTCGCCGTACGCGCGGCAGTTCCTGGACCGCATGGACCGGCCGCAGGTGGACCGGGTCGAGGACATCCCGCCGGCGATTGCCATCGACCAGACCAATCCGGTGCGTACCTCGCGCTCCACGGTCGGCACGATGACCGAGATCAACGACCACCTGAAACTGCTGTTCGCACGCGCGGCACAACTGCACTGCCGCCAGTGCGGCAAGCCGGTGCGCCGTGATACGCCGGCCTCGATCACGGCCTCATTGCATGAACACGCCACGGCAGCCGGCGATCCGCGCCTGCTGGTGTGTTTCGAAGTCGCGCGACCGAAGAACCTGCCCGAGAAGGAACTGCGCACACTGCTCGAAGCACAGGGCTACGTGCGCATCCTGGAGGAGCCGGGCCGCAAGGATCTGGAGCGGCTCACCGTGATCCAGGATCGGCTGCGACTGGGCGCCGCCGATGCGGGCCGGGTCGGCGAAGCGCTGGAAGCGGCATTGAAGGGCGGTCGCGGCCGTATCGTGGTGCACGCGCTGGACGATGCCGGCGGCACCGCCGCGAGCTGGCGCTACTCCGCCGGCCTGCACTGCGCCGAGTGCGACATCGCCTACCAGGATCCGCTGCCCAGCCACTTCTCGTTCAACTCGCCGCTGGGCGCCTGCGACACCTGTCGCGGCTTTGGCCGGGTCATCGGCGTGGACTACGACCTGGTCATTCCCGACAAGAGCAAGACGCTCGGCGAAGGCGCGATCAAGCCGTGGCAGACCGCCACCGGCAAGGAATGCCAGATCGACATGGAAAGGCACGCGCCCGCGGCGGGCATTCCCATGGACGTGCCGTGGAACGAGCTCACCACGGAGCAGCAGCACTGGGTGATCCAGGGCGATGGCAGGAAGGGCCGGCGCCACTGGTACGGCGCCAAAGGCTACTTCGACTGGCTGGAGAGCAAGGCCTACAAGATGCACGTGCGCGTGCTGTTGTCGCGCTACCGCAGCTACAACGAATGCCCCGCCTGTCATGGCGCGCGGCTGAAGCCCGAATCCCTGCTGTGGCGGCTCGGGCCGTACAACATGCAGCAGCTGGTGCAATTACCGGTGGCGCGCTGCCGCGCGTTCTTCGAGGAACTCACCCTGCCCCCGCCGCTGTCCGACGCCGACACGCTGGTCCTGTCCGAGATCCGCGCCCGCCTGGGCTACCTGTGCGAGGTGGGCCTGTCCTATCTCACGCTCGACCGCCAGTCGCGCACCCTGTCCGGCGGCGAGGTGCAGCGCATCAACCTGACCACCGCGCTGGGCACCTCGCTGGTGAACACGCTGTTCGTGCTGGATGAACCTTCCATCGGGCTGCATCCGCGCGACATGGGTCGCGTGATCGGCGTGATGCAGAAGCTGCGCGACGCCGGCAACTCGCTGGTGGTGGTCGAGCACGATCCGCAGATCATGTTCGAGGCCGACCGGCTCATCGACATGGGACCGGGTGCCGGCGAGCATGGCGGCGAGATTCTCTACAACGGCGCGCCGCCTGGCGTGCTCGATCAGGATCGCTCGCTGACCGGTGCGTACCTGTCGGGACGCCGGCGCATCAGTGCCGGCGGCGGCGATGGCGTCACCGCGAGCATGGCCGGTGCACTGGTGCTGGAAGGCGCCTCGCTGCACAACGTGCATGGTGCCACGCTCACCGTGCCGCTCGGCCAGCTGGTGTGCGTGACCGGAGTGTCGGGTTCGGGCAAGAGCACGCTGGTCACCGAACTGCTCTATCCGCGCGTTGCGGCGCGCGTTCGGCAAACCCAGCGAACTTGCCGGCCAGTACCAGCGCCTCACCGGCCACGACCGGCTGGGCAGCGTGGTACTGGTGGATCAGTCGCCGATCGGCCGCACCACGCGCTCCTGTCCGGCCAGCTTCGTGGGCGCCTTCGACCCCATCCGCAACCTGTTCGCGAAGCTGCCCGAGGCCGCCCTGCGCAAGTACACGCCGGGTACCTTCAGCTTCAACTCCGGCAACGGACGCTGCCCGGAGTGCGGCGGCAACGGCTTCGAGCATGTGGAGATGCAGTTGCTGGCGGACGTGTATCTGCGCTGCCCGGTGTGCAACGGCCGCCGCTACCGCGAGGAGATCCTGGAGCTCACCATCGAAGGCGCCGACGGGCGGCGCGCGGATATCGCCGCGGTGCTGGACATGACCGTCAGCGAGGCCGTGGCATTCTTCGCCGACGCTGCCGAAGTGCTGACGCGGCTGAAGCCGCTGGCCGAGGTGGGGCTTTCCTATGTACGCCTGGGCCAGCCGGTGCCCACGCTGTCCGGCGGCGAGGCGCAGCGCCTGAAACTGGCCGGCCATCTGGCCGATACGGACAGTGCCACGCGCCAGTTGCTGATCTTCGATGAGCCCACCACGGGCCTGCACTTCGAGGACATCGCGCAGCTCATGCGCGCTTTGCGCCAGCTCACCGCGCGCGGGCATTCCCTGCTGGTGATCGAACACAATCTGGACGTGATCGGCGCCGCCGACTGGCTGATCGAGATGGGGCCCGAGGGCGGCGACGGCGGCGGCCGGATCGTGGCCTGCGGTCCGCCGAATGAATTCCGCGCCAAACGCATCGGCCACACCGGCGCGGCACTGGCCGAGTACGTGCTCTCGGCCGGCCGGGTGCGCGATGCCGAGCGCCGCCACGCGCCGATCGCGCCACCGCCGCGCCAGATCGAGGTGCGCGGCGCGCGCGAGCACAACCTGAAGAACATCGACGCGCGCGTGCCGCATGGCGTGATGACGGTGGTCACCGGTGTTTCCGGTTCGGGCAAGTCGACACTGGCCTTCGACATCGTGTTCGGCGAGGGACAGCGGCGCTATCTGGAATCCCTGAACGCCTATGCGCGCCAGTTCGTGCAACCGGCGGCGCGCGCCGATGCCGACGCGGTCAGCGGCATTCCGCCGACCATCGCCATCGAACAGCGCACCAGCCGCGGCGGTCGCAAGAGCACGGTGGCCACGCTGACCGAGATCTATCCCTTCCTGCGCCTGCTGTTCGTGAAGCTGGGGCTGCAGCACTGTCCCGACTGCGACCTGCCCATCGAACCACTGTCGCCCGACGCCATCGCGGCGCGCATCATGAAACGCTACCGGCAGCGGGAAGTGAGCCTGTTCGCGCCGCTGGTTGCCGGACGCAAGGGCATCTACAACGAACTGGCCGCCTGGGCGCGCAAGAAGGGCCACGATGAATTGCGGGTCGACGGCAAGCTGGTACCGACCGCCAAGTGGCCGAAGCTGGCGCGGCACAAGACCCACGACATCGAACTGCCGATGGGTCAGATCAAGGTTTCACCGCGCGCCGAAGGCCAGCTGCGCGCGCTGGTCACGCGGGGCCTGGAGGCAGGCAAGGGCGTGCTGCTGGTGCAGTCGGGTGCGCGAGCGCCTGCAGTCCTTCTCCTCCAAGCGCGCCTGCCCCGGCTGCGGGCAGGGCTTTGCCGAGCTGGATCCGCGGCTGTTCGCCTACAACAGCTCGCGCGGCTGGTGCGAGAGCTGTTTCGGCACGGGTCAGGCGCTCGAGGAGTTCGATGCCGAACAAAGCGGCGAGGAAACCTTCTGGCAGGAGCCGGGCGATACCCATGCGCCCTGCCAGGACTGCCACGGCGCGCGGCTCAATCCCCTGGCACTGTCGGTACGATTCCGTGGCCAGTCCATCGCCGGGCTGTCCGGCCGCGCGGTCACGGAACTGGCCGGCTTCCTCGACAAGCTCAAGCTCGATGCGCGCGAATCCGCCATCGCCACCGACGTGATCAAGGAGATCCGCGGCCGGCTGGCGTTCCTGGAACGTGTGGGCCTGGGCTACCTTGCGCTGGACCGTGCGGCCCCCACGCTGTCCGGCGGCGAGACGCAGCGCCTGCGCCTGGCCGCGCAGCTCGGCTCCAACCTGCGCGGCGTGTGCTATGTGCTCGACGAGCCCACCATCGGCCTGCATCCGCGCGACAACCGCATGCTGCTCGATGCGCTGGACAACCTGGGCGGCGGACGCAATACGCTGGTGGTGGTCGAACACGACGAGGAAACCATCCGCCGCGCCGATCACGTTCTGGATCTCGGTCCCGGCGCGGGCACGCGCGGTGGCCATGTGGTGGCCGCGGGCACGATGGCCGAGATCATGCGCGTGCCGCAGTCGGTCACCGGACGCTGGCTGCGCGAACCCATGCGCCACGACCTCACGCCGCGCCGCCCGGTGGTGCGCCGCGGCGCGCGCGCCACACCGACACTGCGCGCGCAGGGCGTCACCTTGCACAACCTAAGGAAGCTGGACGTGGAGCTGCCACTGGGCAGACTCATCGCGTTGACCGGCGTGTCCGGCTCGGGCAAGTCGACGCTGGCGCTGGACGTATTGCGCCACGATCTGGCGCGCGCCGTGACGGCGCGCGGCAAGGCTGCCAGGCCGCAGTTCTGCACGGCCATCCGCGGCGCCGAGCACATCGAGCGCGTGCTGGAAGTGGACCAGACGCCCATCGGCAAGACGCCGCGCTCCTGCCCGGCCACCTATGTCGGATTCTGGGACGCGATCCGGCGCGTGTACGCCGGCACGACTGAAGCGGGCATACGCGGCTGGACCGCCAGCCGCTTTTCCTTCAACACCGCCGGCGGCCGCTGCCCGGCCTGCGACGGCCAGGGCATGCGCACGGTCGAAATGAACTTTCTCCCGGATGTGAAGGTGCCCTGCGACGTATGCAGCGGCCAGCGATTCGACCCGGAAACCCTGGCCGTGCGCTGGCGCGGCAAATCCATCGGCGAAGTGCTCGCCATGAGCGTCGACGAGGCGGTGGAGTTCTTCGCCAGCCACAATGCCATCCGTCACGCCCTGGCGCTGCTGCAGGAGGTCGGTCTGGGCTATCTGACCCTTGGCCAGCAGAGCCCGACGCTGTCGGGCGGCGAGGCCCAGCGCATCAAACTGGTCAGCGAGCTCGCGCGCATCAGGCCGCCACTCGAGGGCGCCCGGCGCGGTGCCTTCTACATCCTCGACGAACCGACGGTCGGTCTGCACATGGCCGATGTGGCAAGGCTGATCGCCGTGCTGCACCGGCTGGCCGACGCCGGCAACACCGTGCTCGTGGTGGAGCACAATCTGGATGTGATCGCCCAGGCCGACTGGGTGATCGACCTGGGGCCGGAGGCCGGGCCCGCGGGCGGGCGTATCGTCGCCGCGGGCACACCGGCCAGCGTGATCGCGCGCCGCGGTTCGCGCACGGGCGTGGAACTGGCGCGTTTCATGGAGCAACGTGATGTCGCATGACATTCAATGCTGGAAGTGCGGAGCCTCGCTGGCCGCGTTGTCGCTGCCGTTCGGGCGCACCGAGCGTTGCGGCGAATGTGGCGCGGACCTGCATGTGTGCAGGCAGTGTGGCCTGTACGATCCGCGCGCCTATCAGCAGTGCCGCGAACCCACTGTCGAGGAAGTACGCGACAAGGAACGCGCCAACTTCTGCGACCACTACAAGCCCGTTGCCGGAGCCTTCAAGGGCGGTAATCCAGGCGCGACCGACGACGCGGCACGCGCCGCCCTCGACAAGCTGTTCGGAAAGTAGCCCTGTTCGGGGGCGCTGTCTCAACCGCCGCTGAGGCGGCTGAGCAGCTTCGAGAACTTGCCGTTGGCGGGCTTCTTGCTCTCCGATGCGGGCCGTCGCGCGGCCGCACGGTCGATCACCTTGCCGCCGCCTTCGTCCAGCGTGAGCGTGGAGGCGCCGAGGATGTCCAGCGTGGACTCCAGTACGGAGGCAGTGCCGGGCGCACCATCGACCTTTGCCTCGGGCCGCTTGCGCACCACGACGCGCTTGCCGGTTGCCCTGCCGCCGGTGGCGGACGGGGCGGCCGCCGCGCCATTGCGCTTCGGTGCGCCCGACGACGGTCCGGGGTTCAGGATCTTGTCGGCCCGGGCACGCACGGCTGCCCGCACGGCCGCTTTCGGGTCATTGGCCATGCCCAGGTCGCGCTTCGGCGGCACCGGACGGTCATCGGACATCAGTTCGAACCCGTCCATCTTCTCGCGGTTGGTGGAGAGCTGCTCACTCGGCTTCAGCGGCGGGTTGATGGCCGAGTCCGCCGGGGAGACCGGGCTGCCGCCGCGTGCACGGTCCATTTCCCTGGTCGACACCGGCACCACGGCCACGGAGCGATAGTCCCCGCGCACGTAGTTCGCCACCTGCGTGGCCGAGTTCGGATCACTGAAGAAACCCAGCCGCAGCCCGTACCAGCTTGCGGCCCTGGCGATTGCCCTCGACGTTGTACAGCGTGTAGGCATCGAAGATGGCCAGGTGCGGCATACGCCGTCACGTCGATCGGCGTGACCGACCAGATGAGCTGCACCGCGAAACGACGGCGGCGCATTGTTGGCCTTGTCGAGCTTGATGTCCCTGAGCGTCTGCGTGTCCTCGGGCGTCAGCACGCGCACTGCGGGCTCGTTCTCCAGCCCTTCCATCGGCGAGACGCAGCGGCGGCGGCGCCTCCTCCAGCACCTTGAGCGCCTGGGCGGGCGTCAGCTCGGAGGCCGCTGCAGCAGGCCTGGCAGCGGCAGGCCTGGCAGCAGCAGGCCCGGAGACGACGGGCTTTGCTGCAGCCACCTTCGCCACCTCGGCCTTCGGCGTGGCGAGCTTCGGCTGGGAAACAGGCTGCAGGCGGGGCAGTTCGATGGGCGGCAGCGGCAGCGCCGGCATCTGCTGCGGCATCTCCACCGTCGGCGCCTCGGTGGTCGGCTCGCCCTGCGCCGCGGGCGCCGGCTTGTCGTCGCCCAGCTGCGCCAGCACATTGCGCATCTCGGACATGGTCTGCTCGAGCGCGGGGCCGGGCTTCGTTGGCGCCGTCGCGGCAGCCGCAGGAGCCGGCGGCGTTGCGGCCACATCCTGCTTTGCCGCGGCAGGCGGCGCGACCGGTGTCGTGGCGGCTTTCGCCGAGCCTGCGGCCTGCGCCGCGGTAGGTGCCAGCTGCACGGGGGATATCCGCCCACGACGCGCAACGCCCTGCGTGGGCGCGGGCCCGGCCCATGCAGCCGGATACACGTCACGCACCGCGATGAGCAACTCCTCGGCCTGCTCCTGCGAGGCGAAGTAGCCCATGTGCAACCGGAAGCGCTCCCGGCCTTCTTCGCGCTGGCGGCTGACGAAGAAGGTGTAGCGCTTCAACTCCGGCGAGCTCGGATGGGCCAGCGCCATCGGCGATGTCGAAGAGCACAGGTTGATGACGAAGGTCAGTGACGACGCGTCGGTCGACTCTGATCCCAGCGAACTTGCAGTGCCTGTCGTCATTACAGTGAAACTCCGTGGAAGCTCGTGCGCTTCCGGGGGCAACCCAGCCATCTCTGGAAGAACGTCCTTCCGGAGACCTGTGGCTTTGCGTCCCCGTCTTGCGACGGGTTTGCGTTTGTCACCAGTCCGGAGTCAGAGTGTCGGCAGCCGGCAACGCCTCGTCAAGTACATCGTCAAAGCGATAAGTTACGTCGGCGAGCTCATCGCATCAGGTTGCGACGCGGTTCCACGCGAGCTGACATAAACAGAACCGGGGGCCGGGGAAACCCTTATGTCAGCTTGCGTTATGCAAACGCAGCAGGCCGCGCCGGTCGTGATTGCCGAGCAGCAGTTCGGTCATGTCCGACGCGGAAAGCGGGCGCGCCAGAAAGAATCCCTGCGCCAGATCGCAGCCACGTTCGCGCAGGTATTCAAGCTGTTCGAGCGTCTCGATGCCTTCGGCGATCACCTGCTTGGACTGCGAATGCGCCATCACGATGATGGTGTCGGCAAGCGCGGCAGCAGACGGACTGTCGGTCAGTTGCGCAACGAAGCTGCGGTCGATCTTGACGGCGCTGACCGGATAGCGCCGCAGGTTGCCGAGCGCGGTGCTGCCCGTTCCGAAGTCGTCCAGCGTCAGGCGCACGCCCAGCCCGGACAGCGCCTCGACGGTCGGCGCACACAACGGATCCGCCAGCACCGCCTCATTCATCTCGAATTCGATCGCGTCGGGCGCAAGGTCTTTGTCGGCGAGCTGGCGGCACAGCTCCTCCACCAGATGCGGATTGTGGAGCTGCTGCGCCGACAGATTGAGCGCCACCCGCGGCACCTGAACCCCGGCCTCGCGCCATTGCGCGATCTGCGCGCACGCGGCCTCGATCACCCAATCGCCGATGTCGACGATGATGCCGCTCTCTTCGGCCGCCGCGATGAAATCCGCCGGCGCCACCACGCCTTCGTGCGGCCGATGCCAGCGCAGCAGCACCTCCATGCCGGCCAGGGTGCCGTCGTCAAAGCGGTATTGCGGCTGGTAACAGAGCACGAACTCCCGCTGCCTGATCGCGCGATACAGCCCGCTGTCGACGATCGGTGCATTGCGTCTCTCGATGGTGGCGCTGTAGAACACCGCGCCGCTGCGGCCCAGGTCCTTGGCGCGGTACATGGCAAGGTCCGCGTGATGCAGGAGCTGATCCAGATCGCTGCCATCCTCGGGAAACAGCGTAATGCCGATACTGGCCTGGACGTGGTGATCCCGTCCGCCAAGCCACATTGGTTGGCGCATGGCGGAGACAATTCTCTCCGCAGTGGCAGCGACCACCGGCTTTTCCGAAACGTTGCGCAGGATCACCGTGAACTCGTCACCACCCAGACGGGCCACGGTATCCCCCTCCTTCACGCAGCCAAGCAGCCGCTGGGCCACTATGGCCAGCAGTCTGTCGCCGGCTTCGTGTCCCAGTGAATCGTTGACACGCTTGAAGTGGTCCAGATCGATGTACAGCAGCGCGCCCCTGCTCTCCTCGCGCCGTGCCCGGTCCAGTTCCTGCTGCAGTTGATCCCGGAACAGCTGGCGATTCGGCAACTGCGTCAGGGGGTCGAAGTGCGCCTGGCGATACAGCCTTTCCGCGCGTGCATTGTTGGACAGTGACAGAGCGAGCCGCTGCGCGCACAACTGCCCGGTGTCGGCGATATGGGCGGCCGCTTGCGGTGCCTCGGCGTAGCCGACGGTCAGTATGGCCGCCAGCTCGTTCGAAGCCATGACCGGCCACATCCAGAAGAAGTTCGATCCCGCGGCGTGCATCGGCTCCAGCAAGCCGTGCCGTTCCGGCTCACAGCGCGCGACCGTCAGCCCCTGCTCGGCCTCGCGCAGGGCGGCCACCATGGACGGATCCAGCACCACGCGATTCACCGGCGCGCCGCCTTCGGCATCCACCACGTACAACCGGCCGTAGCCGATTATCCCGGGGTCGACCAGGGTCAGACCGACATTGGTGGCACGCGTGACCGCGCGCACTCGCGTCAGGACCTGGTCGATCACGCTCTCGTAGTCGTCGCCGGGCAGCAGCAGCGCATCCAGTTCGTCGAGCACGCGACGCATGCCGCTCTGGGTCTCGATGACCTCGGCGCTGCGGTTGTAGGCGTCCACGAGCTGTCGCACTTCTCCGAAGTATCGCGTACTGGTCGGGACCATCAGGCGCCGGTCCGGAAGCTGCGCGATCGCCCGGCGCAACTGCTGCAACGGATGCAACATGCGCGCGGCGAAGTCGTGGGCGAGCAGGATCACCAGTACCAGCAGCACCAGCATGGCGGGTGCCTGGGTGCGCAATGCCGACCAGAACGCCGCCGACCACGGCCGGTCCGGGTCCATCGCCACCACGGCGAGCGCGAAGCCGGAACTGGTGCTGGCGCTGCGCACACGGACCATCGTGCCCGACCAGGGCCGCGCCACCCTCCCGCCAGGAAAGATTGAAGCTGGAACCCATGGGCACGCTGGTCAGGTGCGCCATCACCTGCCGGGCTACCCCGTCCGAGGTGGGTTGCGAACCGAAATGGCTGTCACCGCGGGAATCGAACACTGCCAGGCGCACGGCACTGCTGTCGAACTCCGACCACAGCCAGTCGCTGCGCAGCTCGGCCAGCACCCACACCGGCTGTTCCGGACCGCCCGTGGCGCGCATCAGATAGAGCTTGCCGCCCGAACGCACGTCGCGGCCACCCAGCAGCACGGTGGCGCCGGCCTCGAGCGCCTCGCGCTCGCCCGGATCCAGGCGGAACTCCTGCTGGTCGGCATGGAAGGCCTCTCCGGTCGGTCCCAGCAACGAGACGAAGCCGAACATGGGAACGCGACGCAGCTGCGCGAGGACCAGGGGTGCGGAGGCGGGCCCGTGGCTGGCCGCGTCGATCTGCATCCGCAGCAACAAAGCCGCGCTGTCGATGCGGTTGCGCACCAGCTGCGCGGCCTCGGTTGCCGACATCTGCAGCTGCTTCAGATGGGCGTCGCGATAGTCACGCTGCTGCAGACCGGCCTGCAGGAACACGCCGACAGACAGCGCAGTCAGGCCGCATGCGGCCGCCATCCAGGCAGCACGGCGTCCGATGCCACTGAACAGCGCAAGAGAGGCTTTGCGCATCGTCGAAGATCCGGCTCCGAGCGAAGAAGAATTCGATTGCCGGATTTGACAATGGGCCAGTCCGCGAAGGTGTGCGCTACGTCACCAAAACAGCCCTCAAGTCCGCTTTGCTCCTGCCGCTGTGAGCTGCTCCAGCCTTTTGCCCGCATGGCAGGTGACGCCTTGTCGCTGGCTGCGCGCGGCCCCCAGCATGGCCGCGGCAAGCTCGGTTCCCGGCACCCAGCGCCGCTGCTGCCAGCTGCCGACCATCGCCAGGTTGACCAGCGGTGCAATCAGCAGCTGCAGTACGTCCCCGGCACCTGCGTCCTGGCGCTCGCCGACGACCTTGCCCGGCTGCAGCATATCCAGCGCTGCGAACTTCAGTTCACGCAGCGCCATCTCGAGCTCTCCCTTCACGCGCAGGAAGCCGGTTGCGGGCCCCTGGCGCGGCACCGGCGGCCGAGATCACCACCAGCCGGGTGGCGCCGGCTGCCCGGGCGGCACGCGCGAATGCCAGGGTCAGCTCCAGGTCCACCTTGCGCAGCGCCGCCTCCGTGGCCCGCGGACCGCCCGCCGCGCCCAGGCAACAGAAGGCGTCGTCGCAGCGACTGCCCGCCAGACGCGCCGCCAGCTCCTCGTAGTGCAGGATGCGGTTTGTCAGGCGCGAATGCTCGATGGGAAGCGGCCGTCGGGTCAGCGCCTGCACGCGGCCATAGTCGGTATTTCGCAGCAGCAGTCGGACAAGCGCGCTGCCGACGAGACCATTCGGCTCCCGCGATCAGCGCCGTGCGCGGCTCCGGTCGGGCTGTTGCTGCTACACCTGGCAAGGGTGTTCGATCCCCGCAATGAACGACGGGCCGATGCTCCCAAGTCAGCCACGACCCGGTCAAGCCGGGCGCCGGAGCACCACCCAGTCGCCGCCGCGATGATCCGCAGGTTAATCTTGCACGGCATGCGCCCCTTGCTGCTCCTGCAATGCCTGATCGCCGTTCCACTGGTATTGACCGTGGCGCACGCTGCCGGCACGCCGGATGATCGGATGGCGGCCTACCACGAGTTCCGCGACGCCTTCGACAAGGCCGACTATCAGGACGCCCTGCCGGCCGCCGAGCGCGTGGTGGAGATGACCAGGAGCCAGTTCGGCAAGGACGCGCCGGAGAATGCCAACGCGCTGACCAATCTCGGCACCACCTACTACCGGCTGCACCAGTACGGCGACGCACTCGACAGATATCGCGACGCCATAACGGTTCTGGAGCTGCAGAACAACCCCACCGATATCCGCTTCGTGCGTGCGCTGCACGGGCTGGGCAGCGCCCTGATCGCGATGAAACGCCAGGACGAGGCCATTGCCCCGCTGAAGCGGGCGGTGGACATCGTCCGCAACCGGCAGGGACTGCGCGCGGCCACGCAACTGCCGGTCCTGAAGACACTCATCGAGGGCTATGTGGCCACCGGCCTGATGGCCGATGCCGACCGCGAGCATGAATACGCTTTCAGCGTGGCCGAGGCCGCCTACGGCAAGAACGACCTGCGCATGCTGGGTCCGATCGAATACCTGGCACGCTGGGACGAACAGACCGGCCGCTACACGGCAGCCCGGCTGCTGCACACACGTGCCGTGCAGATCGCCGATGCCGCCAGTCCGGGGAGCATCAAGGCGGTTCCCGCCCTGCGCGGCATCGCGCGCTGCTTCCGGCTGAGCTACGTGTTCGGCGAAGCCCAGGATTCCATCACCACCGCCGAGCAGCAGTTCAACGACCCGCTCGGCGCCGGCCTGAGCCAGACCATCAACGCGCCCTCCAGCGACGGTGAGCGTGCATTGCGCGACGCGCTGGCAAGACTCGGCGACGCGCCGGCACTGGCGTCACAGCGTGGCGCGGTGCTGGTGGATCTGGGCGACTGGTACCTGACGGCGGGCAGCGATTCGCAGGCACTGGACAACTGGCGTGCCGCCTGGAAGGAGCTGTCCGCCGCCGGCGATACCAGCGCGCTGGACCAGCCCGTGGCAGTCGTCTACCACCCGCCTTCCGTCGCCGTGTCGCAGCGCCAGCGCGACGCGGATGCGTACGACAAGCAGCGCATCGACGTGCGGCTTGCCATCGACGCCAGCGGCAAGGTGCGCGATGCGAGCATCACCAACCCTCAGGCAGACCGCGAATCAGCCGGGAAGGCCGTGATCAGCGCCGCGCGTCGGGCCACGTGGCGGCCGCAGTTCCGCAACGGCGAGCCGGTTGCGGTCGATGACTTCATGTTCCACGAGATGGTGTACGTGAAGCTGCCCAAACCCAAGTCCCCGGGCTAGCCACGCCGCGGGCGCGGTTCAGCCATTGTCTGCGGGTTCGATGGGCACCGTCTCGATCTGGTCGGCCTGGCCTGCGTCCTTGTCGGCCGGAGTGATCGTCTTGCCCGCGATCAGCTTCTTCGCCAGCGCCTGGCGCGGCATCTGCACCAGGAACTTGGCGGCCGCGTCGCGCATTGCCAGGCGCGTGGCCGCGGCCAGCGATGCCTTGGAACCATGTTGACCGACGGTGGCGCCATAGCCGGTCAGCGTGAAGGAGTCCACCGGCGTCCCGGCCGGATCCAGCACCGTGATTCGATAGCGGATCGTCACCGCCCAGTATCCGGACGTCTCCTTGTCGGTGGCAAACGAATACTGCTCGATGGACGGTTCGAAGATCACCTGCAGGCCGGTGGCCGCACGTGCCGCGTCGAGGCTGTCGAACACCTGCAGGGGCTCGAACGAATCGGCGAAGATGTTGCGGAACAGCCTGGCATGGCCCGGACCGAGCTCTATCTTCCAGCTGCCCGAGCCGCGGGTCTCCTGCTGCTCGAAGGTGCGCAGCGGCTCGTCCAGCACCAGTCCCACGTGCGCCTGCATCGGCTGCAGCAGCGGCTTGGGCATCTGGTACTGCGGGTGCACGTCCACCGCGCAGGCCGCCAGCAGCAGCAGCGGGCCGATCAGCGCCGCACGCAGTGCCGCGCGCCGAGAATTTCCGCGTAGAAGAGGCATGGCTTCTCACTGGTGACGCCCACGAACGTACCGCCGCTCTGTTGCGTCAGCACGCGCATTAGCGCCGAAAACTGGATGTTTGTAAACGGCGTCATCCCCGCGCCTTCGGGAAATCCGATGGCGTTGATGCGTGCCCGGGGCCGCTTGCCGTCCGCGGCGTTGAGCCTCGCGATCTCGTCGATGGCCGCCTGGATGGAATCACCGGTGAACTCATCGCCGATGACATAAATGCCGACGCGCTGGCCGGGCGCGCGGAACAACTTGAGCGCAAGTTCAATTCCCGGCACCGGGTCGGAGCGGCTGAATGGAGTCCAGTTCGGCAGGCGTTGCCGGATACGGTCGCGCAACTGCGTGCTGTCACGCAGCCAGTCGCCGCGTCGCAGCTCCTCGAACATGAAGCGGCCCTGGTCGTTGATGACCTGCAGTCCCTTCAGGCGCGGATAGATATCCAGCGCCTCGTTGACGATCTTGGCCGTGGTCTCCCAATGGTTCTCGACCATGCTCGGCGACGTGTCGATCACGAACACCACGTATTCGCTGTCGACCGGAATGCCGCCGACCGCGCTGGCGGGCGCGCGTCGGCGGGGCTGCTTCTGCAGGCGCTGCATCTCGGCCGTCAGTTCCTGGTAGGCGGCGACCAGTTCATTTTCGACGATACCCGCGACTTTGGCGTCGCTGTTGCTGTCTGCATACTGGCCCTGCACGTCGGTGAGGTCGGTCTGCAGGCGCACCAGCCTGGCCCGCTGCGCGCGCAGTTCGGTGACGCGGCCCTGCAGTTCGCGATGCAGCTCGTCGGTCTCGCCGCGCAGATCATGCAGCTCCTGCTGCAACTTGAGCAGTTGCGCGTTCATGGCCTGGGTGGCGCGTTCGATGACGACCGGCTGATCGACATCGGTGAGCACCAGCAGCAGGATGATGGCCCCGAACCCGCAGCAGATGCAGTCCAGGAAGGACAGGCTGAACACCTCGGTGTCGCGCCGGCGCAGCTTCATGGCCAGTCGTCCGAGGGCATCATGAAAGTGCCGCCGCTGTCGCGCGCCAGCTCCCAGAAATCATGCGGCGCGGGCCGGTCGCCCTGCATGGGCAGCAGGATCACGTCCACGGGCACCCCCGCCGGCAATGCACGGCGCGCCTCGGTGAACAGCCGCTCGCGGGCGGCAACGTCCACGTACCGGCGCAATGAAGCGGACTTGCCCTGCGTGGGCAGACCGTCGGTCACCAGCACGACCTGGTCGGGCCGGGGTGAGAGCCCGCGAATGGCATCCCAGGCATTGATCAGGCTGGTGCCGGCCTCGGGAGTCATGCCGCGCAGCGCATCGATGGCCTGCGCCAGCACGCGCGCATCGCCCGAATCCAGCCACTGCTTCTGCGTACCCGGGACCAGCGCGCGCGCCGAGGTGTTGAAGGCGAACATCTGGAACTTGCCGCCGGCGGGCAACTGCGTCGACAACCAGTCGGCGATGTCCAGGGCCTGACGCCACTTGGGCGCGGCGCGGCGCAATTCGGGCGCCTCGTTGCGCAGCTTGATGATGACGTCCAGCTGATCGGACATCATGCTCGCCGAGCGATCCATCAGCACCAGGATGTGTTTGCCCTTGAGCTCGATGCCGTCGAGGTATTCGCGCTTGCCCGTGCCGCGAAAGGCCCGCACGCGCTCGCCGGCCGGTGCCTGCTGCAGGGTCGAACCTTCCAGGCGCTTCGCGCCCTGCTCCATCGCCTGGATATCCGCCTTGAGCTTGTCGATGTGCGCGCGCTGGGCCTGGCTGGTGGCGCCGGCAAGCAGCGCCGCGGCGCGCTCGCGGGCCACTTCGTCACTGATCTCGCGGGCGCGCGCCGCAGCCAGGGTCGTGTCGGTCTGCGTCTTCTGCAGGGTGTTCCGCAGCAGCACCAGGTTGCGCGTGCCGACCAGAACCTCTTCCTCGAGCTGATTGACCTGGGCCTGCAACTTGTCGCTGTCGCGCAGCCGATGAATGCCGGCCTGGCCCGCGACGATGGTGTAGAACAGGACCACGGCGCCGAATCCACAGCAGATGCAGTCCAGGAAGGACAGGCTGAATACCTCGATGCGGCGGCGGCGCGGCATGGCCTGTCAGGAACCTTCCAGCGCCACCAATTGCAGCTCCACGCCGGGCTCGCCCAGCCTGAGCGTGCTGCCGGCCGCCAGCAGCGCGCGTCCCTGCACGCGCGCGCCGTCCAGCCAGCTGCCGTATGAAGAGTGATCGATGATCTGGCTGCGCCCGCCTTCACGTTGCAGGGTGCAGTGGCGGCGCGACAGGCCGGCCACCCCGTCCGGCAGCAGCAATCCGGATTGCGCCGCATCCCGGCCGAGCACCAGACCCGCGGCGCCCAGTGCATGTGCGCGTCCCGCATACACCACATGCGTGGCCATGATCAGCGGTGGCTGGTCACGCAGGTGCACCGGTGGCAGCACATCGCCCGGGGCGGTCTGCTGCAGCAACGGCAACTGCGTACGGTACGGTACCGAGCCTGTGGGCACGGCGCCGTCACAGGGCAGCTGCCGCAAGGCGCTCATCGTGGCTTGCGGCTCGAGACACAACATCCGTGCAAGGCGCGCTCCCGCCAGTGCCGCGTCGATGCCCGGAACATCGAGCAATGGTGCAGACACCAGCAGTGTGGCGGCGTCGTTCGCGGCCGCCAGCGCCTGCAATGCCGCGGCCAGTGGTCGCAACACCGGCTCCGCCGCCGCGGCGAACTGATCGCGTGTCAGTTCCAGACCCAGGGGGCCGGTCGCGGTCTCGATTACCGTGGTGGCCTGTCCCTCGCGTCGTGCCACCGCTGCCAGATGCGGCAACCGGTCGCGCAACCACGACTCGTGGCGCTGATCGTGCAGGGGGTCGAACCGCGTCTGCTGTACCAGGGTCGCGCGGGCCAGCTCCAGCCAGCCGGCGATCAGCAACCGCTGCCCGCCGGGAAGGGAGACCTGGCGTCGCAGCGAGGCGGCTTCGGCATCACGCGAGGCAACACTGATCGACAGGCGCCCTCGCCCCAGCTCGAGCACGATCAGCGGTGAAAGATCCGAGCCACGCCGCCAGCAGCGTCGCGCGGTCCACGAAACCGCGCACCGCCTGACCGGACGCACGCAAGTGCGCCAGCGATGCGCCGAGCCCGTCCGGATCGGTGGGCGGCGCCAGCGCGAACCAGCCGTCGGCGCCTTCCATCGCCGGCAGGGTTTCGTTGCTGATGGTTTGCTCGCCCATGCGCGGCCTCGCGGCTAGATGTCCACCGGGAAGCTCAGCGTATTGTCGGCGGACAGGCGCTCGTCCCCGGGTTCGGCCGGCTGCTGCGCAGCGGGCTCGGGTTTGTCCGTGTCAGGTGCCGGCACTGACGGTGCGGATTGCGCGGGTGCTTTGTCTGGTTGCGGCGTGGTGGTTGGCTCCGGCTTCGACGCCGGGGCGGCGTCCTGCGCCAGCAGCGGCATCCAGACCAGCGGCAATGCCGCGATTGCCCACGGCCAGTACCTGCGCTTCATCGGCTGTCCTCCGCAAAACGTGCCACACGAAAGCCCAGAGTCTGGCTGGCATCACTGGCGCCATCGCGCCACGCGGCGCGCAATTCGGCAATGCGCGTGGTGCGCCAGTTGGCGCCGCGTATCGCGTGCGACCCATCCCGGTCCGGGCCCATCGGGTCGGTGGCGGGTTGGCTGTCGGGCAGTGATTCGTAGACGTCGTTCATCCATTCAGACACGTTGCCACCCAGGTCGTGAAAGCCCGCCGCCGAGCGCGGGTAGCTGCCCACCGGCGCCACCACCGCGTGCTCGTCCCGGTAGCCAGGCAGGCTGCTGGCCAGCCGCTGCTCCGGTCCGGGTCTGGTGGGCAACGACTCCTCGCCACCCAGATTGGCAACACCGGCGGGCGGCGGCAGCCGCTCGCCCCAGGGATAGCGCTGCCAGTGGTGGCCGTCCACATACCGGGCGGCGTATTCCCACTCGGCCTCGGTGGGCAGCCGGTAGCCACGATTGTACGGTTGGACGAGTTGCCAGCGCCCGTCGCGGCGCTGGTAGGCGGCCGGCAGCCCCTCGCGCATCGACAGCCAGTTGCAGAATTCCACCGCGTCATCCCAGCTCACGTCGCTGACCGCCTGCGTATCCAGATCCAGCGATTTCTCCCTCGCGATGCCGGACATGTGCCCGGCCTTGAAGGCGCGGTACTGCGCGTTGGTCACCTCGTTCTCGGCCAGATAGAACGCGCGCGTCAGGGTGACTTCGCGCTGCACTTCATTGCTGCGGCGGCCCTGTTCGCGCCGGTCGCTGCCCTGCAGGTACTTGCCGGCCGGCATCAGGATCAGCGTGCCAAGCAGTGCGCTGGTGAGGCGTGCGGGTGGTGGTGGTGGTGGCGGCGGCGGCGCGCGGGTCTGGCCGGCGTCGGCCTGTGCCACGGCCGGGGATGGCTTGTCCGCCGGCGCCGGCGCCACCGATGGCGCCGGCGCGGCCAGCTCGATGCGGCCCAGGTCCAGGGTCTTGCCGGCGAGGATCGCCACGTCGCTGCTCCAGCTGCGCCGGCCCGGCGCGGTAATGGCCACGTGCCTGAGTCCCGCGTCCAGTTCCACGCGGACGGGCGCGCCGTGCTGTGCCTTGCCGTCGATGGTGATGCGTGCGTCGGCCGGACGGGTGTCCAGCACCAGCCATCCCGTTGCGGGTTGCAGGTTGATCTTCAGCTGCCGCTGCAGGCCGCCGCCCGCCACCTTCAGCGACGACACGTAGTCCACATGCTTCGGCGCACGCACCAGCAGCTCGTGCTCGCCCGGCGTGATGTCCACGGAACCCGGCAGGCTTGCCGCGGCATGGCCATCGACCAGCAGTTCGGCCTGCACGCCGCCGGTATCGATGGTGTAGTGATCGGCAAGCCTGACCAGCTCCACGTGCAGTGGCTGCGAATCAGACAATGCGCGCGTCACCTCGAGCGTCACCGACTGGCTGCGATACCCGGGGTGGGAGAAGCTCAGCTCACGGCGGCCCGGCAGCACGAACAGGCGATCACCGGAATACCAGTCGAGCAAACCACTGGCCCGCACCGCAGTGCCCTGCGGCTGCACCTGCAACGGTACCGGCACCAGTGCGAACAGCATCGCAGCGACGCCGATGATCACGACAGCAGCCGCCGCCAGCAGCCAGCGCCGTCCCCACCGGACGGCGGAACCGGCCGGCGCCGATGCCGCTGCATCGGTGGCAAAGATATCGTGCTGGCCCGCGATTACTTCGTCGCCCGGCAAGGATTCCCGGCGCAGCGGTGCCACCGTGGCATTGCCCGCGAGGTGGTGCACCTGGATCTGCGCGCGCGCCGGCTGCACGACGATCTGCGATTCGCCCAGACCGATGACGTCCGCAGCATCGAGCGCGGCCGTGTCCCGCAACGGCTGGCCATTGAGTGTCGCCGTGGCACCGGCCAGCGGCCGCGCATACCACTGCCCATCGCGACTCTCCAGGGTCAGCGCGATACCCGCGACGCCGGGCACGGCCAGGTCAGCGCCCTCGCCGCCCAGAGCGATTGGCAGCGTGGCCACCCGCTCTCCGAGCGGTTCGCGAATGCGCGCTTCGGCCTTCATCCCTTCCTAGATGCGCTCCGTGCATTTCACGGACCACTCGGCCGCGTCCTGCCCGGGGGCAATCTCGAACTCGTAGCGCACGTCGCGAAAACCGTCCCGGCGGCCGGTCAGAATGTAGTGACCCGGCGGCAATTGCAGTTCACGCGAGCTGAAGCTGCCAAGATCACCGACCGGTGCCAGACTGACCTGCGTGCTGTTGTCCGACGAGATTGCCACCGGCACTGCCACCGCCAGTTGCGCCAGCTCGTCGTGCAGCGCATGCAGCTGCTGGTGCAGCCGGGGCGCGGCGCCGGCGGTCGCCTCGCCGCGCGCCATGGCACGTTCCGCGGCCTGCCGCACGGCAGGTGCAGTCAGGCGTTGGGGTCGCGCCAGGTAATCTCCCAGTTCGTGATCGAGCGCGGCGCGGCGTTCGCTGCGCGCGAGACCATCCTGGGCGAAACCCAGCGTGGGATCCCGGGCCAGCACGGCGCGGTAGTGCGCCACGGCCGCGTCCCACTGCTCCGCACCCTCCAACCGGACGCCGGTGGCCAGATCCTCGGCGTTGCGTCGGCTGGCGAGCACCTCGTTGACGCGCTGCTGCCCGGCACGCAGGCGGGCATCGTCCGGCTTGATGCGCGCGGCCTGTTGATAGGCTGCCCCGGCCTCATCGACACGCCCGTAGCGCAGATCATTGGCGCCCGCGGTCAGCAGGTCCTCGAACTGCCGCGTCCGCTGGCCCTGCTCGACGCGCGCCAATGCGGATGCGGCCGGCTTGAAGCTGCTGTCGTTGGCCAGCAGCAGGCGGTATTGGTCGGCCGCCGCACCGAGATCGCCCGCGGCCTCCCGCTTTGCGCCGTTGGCCATTCCGGCAAGCTGCGCATCCAGTCGCAGGCTGGCCGAAATGCCATGGCGCGCCTGCGCCTGACCGGGCTGCAGCAGCAATGCGCGCTGAAATGCCGCGCGCGCCTGTTCGGGCTGCATGGCCTGCAGTGCCTCGCGCCCGGCGCGCAGCGCCTGTTGCAGCGCTGTGTCGGATGCGTCAGGCGCGGCTGCAGGTTGCGCTGCCGGCCGCGCCGCCGGTTGCGACGCGGCTGGCGCGGCGGCCGCGGCAGGCATCACGGCATCGGCCACCCGGGCCGGGCGCGCCAGGACCGGCGCGGACACTTGCGCGGGCGGCGTCGGCACCGGACCGGGCAACAGCAGCAGTACCGCGGCACCCGCACTCGCGACGATGCCCAGCACCCACAGCAACGCATGGCGTGACCGGACCCGCGGCCGCGGCAATTGCCCGGCGCCCGGCGCGGCAGCAGGTTCGGTTATCCACGCCGCCTCGTCATTGCCCGCCTCGTCGCGCGTCGCCAGGTGGTGTTCGAACGCCGCGATCACGGTGGACAGATCCGGCCGCCCGGATGCATCACGCGCCAGCATGGCCTGCACCAGATCCAGCAACGCCCCGGGCGCGGGGTGTACCGGTTCGGGACGCGGCGGATCCTCGCCCTGCACACGCTGCGCATCGAAATGAGGATAAAAGGGCGGGTAGCGCGTCAGCAGTTCGTAGGCCAGCGCCCCCAGCCCGTACACGTCGTCGGCGGGAGTGGCCGGCTCGTCGCGCAGCTGCTGCGGGCTGGCTGAAAACGGCGAACCGGTGGACGGTGCGTCGCTGCTGCCGGTGGACGCCGCCGTGCCGAAGTCCGAGATGCGCACGTTGCCCAGCGAGTCGAACAACACGTTGCGTGGTTTCAGGTCACGGTGCACGACGCCGCGCGCATGCGCGTGTTCCAGCACCCGCGCCGTCTGCAACAGCACGGGCAGCACCCGCTGCCAGGATGCGCCGCGCAGCCAGGATGCATCGCCGCCGGCGGCGAACTCCATCGGCAGGAATACGAATGTCCCGTCGCGCTGCGGATCGTCCAGCTTCAATACGCCGGGGTGTTCGAGCCGTCGCGCCATGTGCGCTTCATGCTGCAGGACCGGCAACGCATCCTCCGGTCCGCTGCGGCGCGAATGCAGGAACTTCAGCGCGACACTGCGCCCGCTGTGTCCATCACGGGCTTTCCAGACCTCCGCGTGCCCGCCGTCACCGAGCCGATCCTGCAGCTCGTAGCGCTCGGCCAGCAGGCGGCCCGATTCAAGGCTGGCCATTTTGCGCCGGAGCCTCATCGGCCTGGAATTCGTGCAACATCTTGCGCCATTCCCGGTACTGCTCCTCGGCAGTGCCCGTCAGGCGCAGGCTCCGTCCCTCCACGTCGACCACCTGCGGCGCCACTTCCGACTGGAACGAGCGCGCCAGTTCACCGAAGGCCTGCGCGTGGGTGCGCGCGTCGGCGTACTTCTTCAGCCCGGACAGCACCGAGGTGATGCCGCCGATCGCGCCGGCATAGCGCGCCGCGCTTTCCAGGTTGCACGCGGTGTTGCTGCTGCAGCTGCCCGGCACCAGGATGCTGGCCGCAACCGCGGCGGCGCCGAGGAACGTGCGGGTTCGCGCGCTGGCCAGTGCGCGCTCCTGTTTGTCGATCTCGTCCCAGGACGTGCGACGGAAGTCCCCGTAGGGCTGTTCCATCTGCTGCGCGAAGCCGGTGTAGAAGCCGTCCAGCGTATCCAGCACTTCGGCGTCGCGCTGGCGGATGAGTTTCACGCGCGCCGCGATCGGATCGTTGCCGGCCGGCAGCCGCACCACGTGCGTCAGCGCCGGGCGCTGCTTCTGATCCGTACGCAGGTAGCCGGACAACGCATCCGGCGCAATGTCGGCGCCAAAGCGCAGCTCGGTGACCTCGCGCAATTCGCGCAGGGATGCGGCGTCGAGCCCGGCGCGCGCCGCCAGCAGATCGTTGGCGATGTTGGAGAAGACGTTCTGGAACGGATCGCGTGCCTGCAGCGCGGCGTCGGTCTTGTAGCTGCCGATGTCGGCGTCACCATCGTAGCGCTTCGCGTCGAGCCACACGCGCCCGGCCGCATCGCGCGCGGTGATCTCCAGGGCCAGATGCTTGCCGGTGGATTCGATGATCCGGCCCGTCACCGCCACATCGACGAACCTGACACTGTCCGGCGCCACGCGCACCGCACCCCACTGTGCGCTGCCTTCCAGGGTGTTGCGCAACATCACGGCGAAGTAGCGCGATTCGGCCTTGCGCACCTCGGGATAGATGCGCTTCTTTGCCAGCGCATCCTCGTCGGCGGCAAGATTGGCCGGAATGCCCGGATCGAAGGTGTGCACGACCACGTCCAGGCGCTGGGCGGCGGGAATCTCCTGCACGGCCTGCTTTGCCTCCACCTTCGGCAGCGGCTTGACGTCTTCCACGACGCAACCGGCAAGCAGGCCAAGCCCGACGATGGCGAGCACCACGGATCTCACGTCGAACCCTTGGTGTTTTCCTTGTAGTCGCGGTATTCCTTCCAGAGCTTCGCCTTGAGCTCCGGATCGGTTTCGTTTTCCGCGGCCCGGCGCAGGCGTCGCGCGATGATGTCGTCGTCCGCGCCGGAGGGAATGGGATTGGCGCTTGCGCCATTGGCTGCGTTGCCCTGCTGTGCGCCTGCGTCCTGCTGCACACCCACCGACTGCAGGTCGCCGGAACGGTCGCGGTGAATCTCGTCGCGGTCACGCGCGCTCTCAGCGCCGGGCGTGACCTGCGGATCACCACCGGACCCGGCGGCAGTACCCGAAGTGGCCTGTGCATCGCGCTGGGAGGCGCTCTGCTGCTGCTCCTTGCGCAACCGGTCGTCGAAGCGCGCCAGGGACGCGTTCAACCGGCTGTCAATCGCGGCGCGCTGCTCCGCCGGCGTTCTGGCGGGAAGCCCCGGATCAGCCGAACCGCCCGCGCGCGCCGGGCTGGTCGCAACCGCGCTGGAAGCCGCGCTGGTTGCACTGGCGGCGGCATTCGCAGCAGCTGCGGGGGCGGCAGCCGCGGCCGTACCGGGGGCGGCATTCGCAGCAGCCGCGGGGGCGGCCGCGGGAGCCGCATCGGCGGTGGGCACCGCGGCGGCCGGCGCCGGCGTGCCCGTACTGCCACCAGCTGCGCCGCCACTGGTGGCGCAGCCCGCGCAAAGCAGCAGCGCCGCCGGCCATGCCAGAATGAAGCGCGTATGCATCAACCGGCTCCCGAGGGCGAGCCGGCCAGAAAACTGCGCAACTGCTCGCCCAACCGGTCGCATGCCGTGCCCTCGACCCGGGCGATGAACGGCAGCGGAACCACCAGACCAACGACCGCCGAGGTGCCGGTTACATCGGTTCCGACCGAGCCCACCGACTTGGCCTGCTTCAGGTCCCAGATAGTGGCCTCGTAATTCGCCTCCTTCTCCCACCAGCCGAAGCCGATGCACCCGGCAGCGCCGGGTGCGGCGCCGCAGGCAAGGCTGCCGCCGCCGTCGGTCCTGCGCGTGCCGCCGTCCAGCCACACGATGTAGCGCACGCCGGTGGCCGCGACCTGCTCACTGACACCAGGCTGACGCAGTACCGCCGTCAGGCCTTCCGGCCGCGTTGGAACGGTGCCCGGCTCGAACCAGGGAAACAGCCGGTCGGTGAAGTCCTTGTTCGATTCGATCCTGATCGACTTGTGGCGACCGGCAATGCGCTTGCCCACGCAATCGATGAAGTCACCTTCGGCGGCCGCGCCCTCGATCTGGGGCTTGGCCAGCACGACCACCGACTCGTTGCTGCCGATGGCGGTGGCCAGTTCGCGCGATTCGTCCACGCGTGCGCGCATGCAGCCGCCCAGCAACAGCGGCGCAAGCATGCCGGCGATCAGCAATGGGGCTCTGGTGTTCATGCGCGTATGGACAACCCGGAGCAGGCAATTCTACGCCCAATGTCCTGCGGTGGATTCACCCGCACGGCGCCGACCCTTGCTGCCACAGCAGAAGTTCCGGTTCTGGAACGGAAGCGGCTCCCGGGCGGGCGTCCTAGCGGCCGTCGCCGGATCGCGACCGCCGCTGTTCGAAACGCTGCTTGAGGCGCGCGCCCTTCGCCTTCAGGCGCGCCAGCCACAAGCGAGGCCGCTCGAATTCCAGGCTCAGGATGCCCAGGCCCAGCAATATCGTCACCACGCCCGGGCCCGGCAGCACCAGCATGGCCAGCCCCGCGGCAATCACCAGCAGGCCACTGAGCAACACCAGGATGCACCGCCCGATTCTCAGCAACCGACCACGCATTGGCGAAATCCGTTGGGGAAGCGCCCCAGGTGACGTCAGGGTCCGAGGAAGAGCCGGTATGCCGGATTGGCGGTCTCTTCGACGCACATGTAATGCAGATCCGCCAGGTGCTGGCGCAGTTCCTCGCGCTCGGCCGCCGGCACCTGGATACCCGCCAGCACCCGCCCGTAGTCGGAACCGTGATTGCGGTAGTGGAACAGACTGATGTTCCAGCGCGTGCCGATGGCCTCCAGGAAACGCAGCAGCGCGCCGGGGCGTTCCGGAAATTCGAAACGGAACAGGTGCTCGTCGGCGAGGTCATCGGCACGTCCGCCGATCATGTAGCGGATGTGCAGCTTCGCCATTTCGCTGTCGGTCATGTCGACCACCGTATAGCCGGCGTCGGTCAGCAACTTGACGATCTCGGCACGCTCGGCCGCGCCGCGCGTGAGATTCGCGCCGACGAAGATGCGGGCGCGTTCCCGACCATGTTCCCGATAGTTGAACTCGGTGATATTGCGCGCACCCAACGTCCGGCAGAACTTCAGGAAGCTGCCGGGAGTCTCGGGGATCTCCACGGCCAGCAGCATCTCGCGCCCGGCGCCGATCTCGGCGCGCTCGGAGATGTGCCGCAACCTGTCGAAGTTCATGTTGGCGCCGCTGTTGATCGCCACCAGGCGCTTGCCACGCCAGTTCTCCCGGGCCACGTATTTCTTCAACCCGGCCAGCGCCAGCGCACCGGAAGGCTCGGGCACGGCGCGCGTGTCCTCGAACGTGTCGAGAATCGCGGCGCAGATCTCGTCGGTGCCAACCAGCACCACCTCGTCCACGTACTTGCGTGCCAGTGCGAAGGTTTCCTCGCCCACGCGCCGGACGGCGACGCCGTCGGCAAAGGTGCCGACCTGGTCGAGCGTCACGCGCCTGCCCTCGCGCAGCGAATCGTGCATCGCCGCCGCATCCTCGGGTTCCACGCCAATGATGCGCGTGCGCGGAAACAGCGCCTTCACGTAGGCCGCGATTCCACCGATCAGTCCGCCGCCGCCGACGGGAACGAATATCGCGTCGATCCCGCCCTTTGCCTGCTGCAGGATCTCCTTGGCGATGGTGCCCTGACCGGCGATGACATCCGGGTCATCGAACGGATGGACGAACGCCAGCTGCCGCTCCGCGGCCAGCTTCAGCGCATGCTCATAGGCGGCATCGAAGATCTCGCCGTGCAACAGCGCCTCGCCACCCAGCGCGACCACCGCCTGCACCTTGATGGGCGGCGTCATCAGCGGCATCACGATCAGCGCGGGAATGCCGCGCTTCCTGGCCGCCAGCGCCACACCCTGGGCGTGGTTGCCGGCTGAAGCACAGATCACGCCACGGCCTGCCACGGTCTGCGACAGGTTCGCTATCTTGTTGTAGGCCCCGCGCAGCTTGAAGGAGAAGACCGGTTGCAGGTCTTCGCGCTTGAGCAGCAGCTCGTTGTCCAGACGCGCCGACAGGCGCGGCATAGGATCGAGCGGCGACTCGATGGCCACCTCATAGACACGCGCCTTGAGGATGCGCTCGACATAGGGTTCGCTCATGTAAGTTCTTCGAACCGCAGTTCCGTCTTGCCGATGGTCACGATGTCGCCGTCGTGCAATTGCTGGCGGGCTACGTGGCAACCATTGACGAACACGCCGTTGGTGCTGTTGAGGTCCTCCAGGATGCACTGATCGGCGCTGGCCAGCAGCACGGCATGGCGCCGGCTGACATTGCCTGCATCGATCTGGATGTCATTGTCCGGGGTGCGCCCGATCGTCGTGCGTCGGCCTACTGGATAGACCACCTGCCCCGATTCGCCCTGCAGCACCAGTACCCGCAGCGGCGCATCGCCCTTTGGCGCCCGGGTAAGGGAATCATTGCCCGTATCGGCGATGTCGCGCTTGCGCGCCTGCGCGGGCGGGTCGCCGAATATCAGTTCGCTGGCGTGGATCTCTTCCTCAAGATTCTGCGCCCGAACCGCCTCGTCCCGCGCCCTGTCCTCGAGTTCCTGCTGGCGTTGCTGCGCCGCTGCCAGAGCGGACCTCAAGGAGCCGACTTCCGCTTGAAGCGCGGCCAGCGCCTCACCGGTCGCCGCACTGTCCGGTTCGTCGGGCGCCGGCGGAGCCGTCCCCGCGCTGGCTCCGGGATCCTCCTGCGTACCTGCCGGCTCGCCCGTACCGGCGATCCGTGTCTCCAGCAGCGCGCAGCGCGCCTCGGCCTCCGCCAGCAGCGAATCACTGACCGCGCGAAAGCCCTGCCAGCAAGTCAGCGCTTCGAGTCGCTGCTCGCTGATGCGCCGCAGTTCGATCATGTCGGCATCGTGACGCCGACTGGCGGCAACCCTGCCATCCAGGGCAAGTTGCGCCTGTTGTTGCGCGTAGAGCCGTGACTCGGCCAGTTGCGCTTCGAGCGCGGCCTGACGCTGCTGCGATTCGGCCAGCTCCGCGGCCAGAGCCACCTGGCGTTCCCCGGCCTCGCCCAGTTCGGCCTCGAGCTGCTGCACACGTCGGGTCTGCTCCTCGAGCGCGCGCTCCACCTCGCGCAACCGCCCGGCAAGCTCCGTGGTGCCCACCGGCACGGCCGGCACCGCAAACACGTCCGTGTCCGAAGTGGCTTCGCCGGCTTCATCCGCAATGGACTCGACCTGCGCCGCCGGCAGCCGCGCCGTTGCTTCCGGATCCTCGTCATCAGCCGGGGAATTGGGCTTCACGATCATGGGCCGGCCCTGAGCAGCTCCACCACCCGCGAGGGCAGCTGCGGATCGGCGACGTCCGCGGCAGACAGTACCGTCACCTTCGGACCGCTGCGCACGCCATCCGCGCCCAGCATCAGCACCCGGCGCACCGCGGGGCCACGCAGCTCCAGAAGCTTCAGCGCCGCAGGAGCTGCCGTGCCGCGCGCCAGCAGATCGAACACGCGGATACGCATGCTGTCCACGAAATCGGCGATGGCGTGCACCGTGGATTCGATGGCCGTCTCCCCTGGCGCCGGGTCCGATTCACCGGCGCCGGGCAGGTCCGGCGCATACGCCGAACGCGCCTCGCCCAGCGCCGCCAGCAACGGCATGTAGACCCGCCCC
The DNA here is from genome assembly GCA_963812195.1 of uncultured Gammaproteobacteria bacterium. GTDB lineage: Bacteria > Pseudomonadota > Gammaproteobacteria > Steroidobacterales > Steroidobacteraceae > ZC4RG30. The sequence continues at coordinate 63,452 of CAWEUI010000011.1, read as the reverse complement.
GTCTCGCCCGCACCATGCAGGCAGATGACGGGAGTCAGTTCGTCGAAACCGCCACCCGCGGGGATCGCGTTGTGCAGATGCAGTTGCCCGTAGCGGCAATCGTAGTACGCACGGCGCAGACGCGGCGCGGGCCGGTCCTGTTGCTGTGACTTGCTGGGGCGCGCCACTGTGGCAGTAAGGAGGCGGAACTGCCTAGAACATTTCCGACGCGTCGGGCTTCTCCACCGGCGCTGCCTTGCGGGCCTTGATGAACTCGCCGGTGATCATGCCGTCGTAGCCCTGACCCGGCGGGACCATCGGATACACGCCCGCGTCCGGATCGATCATCACCTCGAGAAACGCCGGCCCGTCGAACGCAAGCCACTCCGCCACCACACGCGGTACGTCGGCCTTGCTGGACAGGCGCGCGGCATAGGCAAAGCCGTCGGCCTGCGCGGCCTTGACGAAATCCTTGGTATGCAGCGACTTGTCGGTGGATGCCATGCGCCCGCCGAAGAACAGCTTCTGCCACTGGCGCACCATGCCGTCGCCGATGTTGTTGAGCACGCAGATCTTCACCGGCAGGTTGTAGGTGGTGGCCGTTTCCAGCTCACCGATGTTCATGCGGATGCTGGCATCGCCGTCGATGTCGATGACCAGGCGTTCCGGATGCGCGACCTGCGCGCCCAGCGCGGCCGGCAATCCGAAGCCCATGGTGCCCATGCTGCCGGATGTGAGCCACTGACGCGGAGCGCGGAAATCGAAGTACTGTGCCGCCCACATCTGGTGCTGCCCGACGCCGGTGGCGATGATCGCCTCACCGCGGGTGTGCCGGTTGATCTCCTCGATCACGTAGTAGGGCTGGATCAGGCTGCTTTGCCGATCGTAGTCCATCGGATGGTCGCGCTTCAGGGCCGCCAGACGTGCATGCCAGGAGGAAACATCCGGCTTCGCAGACAGCCGCTTCGCACGAGCCAGCAGGCTTCTCAGCGAATCCTTCAGATCACCGATGTGGTGCAAGGTGACGGGCTTTACCTTGTTGATCTCGGCCGCGTCGATGTCGAACTGCGCGATCACCTTCGCGCGCGGCGCGAACTTGGCGGGGTTGCCGGCCACCCGATCATCGAAGCGCGCCCCGAGCGTGATCAGCAAGTCGCAGTCCTCCACCGCATAGTTGGCGAAGGCCGTGCCGTGCATGCCCAGCATGCGCATGGACAGCGGCGCGGTGGTATCCACCGCACCGATACCCATCAGCGTGGTGACCACCGGAATACCCAGCAGGTCCGCGAACGCGCGCAGATCCTCGCTGGCATTGGCCAGTACCACGCCGCCACCGGCGTAGATGAGCGGGCGCTTTGCCTTGGCGAGCAGCGAAAAGAAGGAATCCAGTTGCGCCTCGGAGAGCCGCCGCGAGGCCAGCTCGCGCATGCGCTTCTGGTAGACCCCCACCGACGGCGTGGTGCCCCGACCCTGGAAGATTCCCTGCCAGTTCTGCACATCCTTGGGGATATCCACGACCACCGGCCCGGGGCGGCCCGTGCGCGCCAGTTCGAAAGCCGCGCGGATGGTGCCCTCGAGCTTTTCCGGCTCGGTGACCAGGAAAACATGCTTGGCCACGGCGCCCATCACCGAGGCGATCGGCGCCTCCTGGAAGGCATCCGAACCAATGGCGGCACGCGGCACCTGGCCGCAAACCACCACGATGGGAATGGAATCGGCCATGCAATCGCGCACCGGCGTGACCATGTTGGTGGCGCCCGGGCCGGAGGTGACCAGCGCCACGCCGACCTGACCGGTGGAGCGGGAGTAACCGGCGGCCATGAAACCGGCGGCCTGCTCGTTGGCGGGCACGATCAGCGGCAGCTGCGGGCGACCCTGGCGCTCCTGATCCTCGTTGTAGAGGAACACCGCGTCATAGCACGGCAGCACGGCCCCGCCGCTGTAGCCGAAGATGGCCGAGACGCCCTCATCGGCAATGGCCTGCACCACCATGGCGGCCCCGGTCATGGCCTGTCCCGCGAGGGGGTGGTGGGTGGGTGCAACAGTGGCTTTGACAGTGTCACTCATAGTCTTTGCGAGGTTAACATGGCCCCCTATGCGCCACATCATTGGAATCCTGCTCCAGAACGAGTCCGGAGCCCTCTCCAGGGTAGCTGGACTGTTCTCCAGCCGCGGCTACAACATCGAATCACTGTCGGTCTCAGCCACCGACGACCCCAGCCTGTCGCGGATCACCCTGGTCACCACCGGGTCCGAGGCGGTCATCCACCAGATCGTCAATCAGCTGCACAAGCTGATCGACGTGGTCGCCGCGGACGACATGACCGGCGAGGAGCACCTCGAGCGGGAACTGGCACTGTTCAAGCTGCGGCTGCGGCCGGGGCAAAAGCAGGCCATCCGTGCGGTACTGGAGGCTGCCGGCGGACGGGTGCTGGGCGAGGAACGTGATTGCCTGATCGGCGAACTGGCGGCCACCGAGGCCGAAGTGTCGGCAATGGCCAGGCAGCTTGCGGGGCAGGCCGAACTGCTGGAAGTCGTGCGCAGCGGCGCCCTGGCGATGTCCCGCCAGGAACAGGTGCTGCACGTCGTGGAAAGCTAAGGCCTGCCCGGATTACCGGACAGGCCCTCGCATCGAGGCAGGGGCAGACCCCGCAAGAGTTCTACAGAGCGGAGTTGTCCGTCTCGCCGGTGCGAATGCGGATCACCCGGTCGATCTCCGTAACGAAGATCTTGCCGTCACCGACCTTGCCGGTCTTGGCGGCCTTGAGGATCGCTTCGATGACCTGATCGACCAGCTCGCTGCGCACGGCAACTTCAATGCGGGTCTTGGGCACGAAGTCCACCACGTATTCTGCGCCACGATACAGCTCTGTATGGCCGCGCTGGCGACCGAAACCCTTCACCTCCGTGACGGTCATGCCCGACACACCGATTTCCGACAACGCGGCACGAACGTCGTCGAGTTTGAATGGCTTGATGATCGAAGTAACCAGTTTCATGCGAGACTCCCGCCTCCGTTATTCTCAGGTCGCGTCAAGTGCGGTCTTAAGGGACTGGGTTTCTTGATTGCACCTTTCGTGCCACGGTCATCCTAACGTGAAACCCATCACGTCGCAGCCTTGGGGCCCCCGGGTCGCCTTCATGCCGCACCAAATTGGGGCGCCACGATAGACCCGCGCGCGATGCTGGTGCGCACTGCCTGCGCACCCCTACAGCCGCGCGAACCAACCCGCCAGGTACTCTTCAAAGGTCCCGCTCTGGCGGGCTTCCACGCTGGCCTGCTTCAGGATGGAGTCATGCGCCTCGGCCTCGAATTCCGCCAGACGCCCCGCATTGGGGGGCGGCAAGGAAAGGATGTATTCCTTGTGGACGGCGGACACGCGCCGGGCCAGGGAGTAGAAATCCTCGCCGGAGCTGCGCATCTCCTGCAACAGACGCGCCGATGGAGTGCGTTCCGTGTCTTCCAGCTTCTCCTGCTGCTCGCGCAAAGCGGCCGTGTAAGGCTGCGCGGCATCACCCTGATCCAGCAGCTCACAGATGCCCGTCATGCCGTCCAGGACTTCGCGCGCCCACGCGGCCAGCGGCAGCTGGCGCCCGCCACGGGTGAGGTTGAGGCCCGGCTCGCGTCCGCGCCGCGCCACCTTCTGGAAGTTGTCGTCGAGCGCGGCCTGCTCCGTGGCATCGATGGGCGCGCTGGCCTTGAGCAGGCACAGCGCCGCGAAGGCTTCCAGGAAGCGCAGTTTGGTCTGGCTCACGCCCACCGGATCGAAAGCTGAAACGTCCAGGGCGCGCATCTCGATGTATTCCACGCCGCCACGGCGCAGCGCGCTGCTCGGGCTTTCGCCGGAGCGTGCCACCCGCTTGGGGCGGATCGATCCGTAGAACTCGTTTTCGATCTGCAGCACGCTGGTGGACAGTTGCAGCCAGGCGTCGCCGCGCTTGAGCCCGATCTGCTCGTACGCCGGATGCGGGGTGGTCACCGCGCGCTTCAGGTCGCGCAGGTATTCATCGAGGCTGTTCACCGACACCGCCACTCCGGCCTGATTGCGGTTGCGATAGCCGATGTCGCTCATGCGCAGCGAGGTGGAGAACGGTCCATAGGCGGTCCGGGCATCGAGCGGCTGCAGGCCGGCGAGGGATTCGTCCAGGAAATCACGCCCCACGGCCGGTGATGTGCCAAACAGGTACAGCACCAGCCAGCCCAGGCGCCGGTAGTTGCGCAACAGTTCGAAGTAGCTCGTCGACTGGAATTGCACGCGGTCGTGCGCGCCCATGGCACGCAGTTCCGCGTAGACCGGCCAGAACCCGGCCGGGAAGGAATAGTTGAAGTGCACGCCCGAAATCGCCTGCATCAACGCGCCATAGCGGTTGCGCAGGCCTTCCCGGTAGACGCTCTTCATGCGACCGACATGCGAGGTGCCGTAGTAGGCCGTCGGCACCGAGGCGTCCCCCTCCAGCGGGCAGGGCATGGACGTGGCCCACAGCATTTCATCGCCAAGGCGCCGGTACACGAACCAGTGCAGGTCGCACAGGTACTGCAACAGCTCCCAGCTTTGCGTGAATGCCGGCGTGACCAGCTCGATCAGCGCTTCGGAAAAATCGGTGGTGATGTGGGCGCTGGTGAGCGCCGAACCGAGCGCGACCGGATGAGGCGAATGCGCGAGCGTGCCCGCGGCCGTGACCCGCAGGCTCTCCTTTTCTACCCCCTTCTGACCGTTCTGCAGCAGGCCAGGCTCGCGGGCATTGACCAGCGAGGCAAGGCGCCGCTCGAAGACGGTATCGATGGCGCGCGGCATGGACCGGCGAGTCTACACGCTCACCCGATTGGTGGCATGCTACGCACACTATGCTGGTAGGAAACAGTGTCCGGCGCGTCGGCATCGTGGGCGGAGTGCGCATTCCCTTTGCCCGGGCCCACGGCGCCTACGCGGCGGCAGGCAATCAGGACATGCTCACCGCGGCGTTGCGCGGGCTGGTGGACCGCTACCAGCTCGCCGGCGCACGGCTCGGCGATGTCATCGCCGGAGCAGTGCTGAAGCACTCGAAGGATTTCAACCTGGTGCGCGAGTGCGTGCTGTCCTCGGGACTGGATCCGCACACGCCGGGGCTGGACATCCAGCGCGCCTGCGGCACCAGCCTGGAGGCGGCCATCCTGGTGGGCAACAAGATTGCCCTGAACCAGATCGATGCCGGCATCGCGGCCGGCGTGGACACCATCAGCGACATCCCCATCGTGTATCCGGCCGAGTATCGCGAGCTGTTGCTGGCCAGTTTCCGGGGCCGCTCGTTCTGGCAGCGACTCAAACCCTGGTTCGGCCTGCGGCCCCGGCATTTCAAGCCGGTCATGCCGGGCGTGGTGGAACCGCGCACCGGATTGTCGATGGGCCAGAGCTGCGAGCTGATGGCCAAGACCTGGCAGATCAGCCGCGTGGCGCAGGATGAACTGGCCGCGCACAGCCACCGCAATGCCGCGGCGTCCTGGAAGGAGGGGTTCCACAACGATCTGGTGGTGCCGTTCATGGGGCTGGCCCAGGACAACAACGTGCGCGCCGACTCGACCGTCGAGAAACTGGCCAAGCTGCGCACGGTGTTCGACACCAGCCCGGCCGGCACGCTGACCGCCGGCAACAGCACGCCGCTCACCGATGGCGCCGCGGCGGTACTGCTGGCCAGCGAGGAGTGGGCCCGGGCGCGGGGCCTGCCGCTGCAGGCGCTGCTGACCCACGGCAAGAGCTGGGCGGTGGATTTCGCCAGCGGCAACGAGGGGCTGCTGATGGCGCCGGCCCATGCGGTGTCGGAGGTCCTCAAGGACGCCGACCTCGCATTGCAGGACTTCGATTTCTACGAGATTCACGAAGCCTTCGCCGCCCAGGTGCTGTGCACGCTGAAGGCGTGGGAGTCGGCCGAGTACTGTCGTGATCGTCTCGGCCGCGACACGCCGCTGGGCGCGATCGACCGCAGCAAGCTCAATATCAAGGGCAGCAGCATCGCAGTGGGCCATCCGTTCGCCGCCACCGGGGCGCGCATCCTGGCGGTGGCCGCGAAACTGTTCGACGAGTTGCCCGACGCCAGGCGCGGACTGATCTCGGTGTGCACGGCCGGCGGCATGGGCGTGGTGGCCATCGTCGAGAGGCCGTCATGAGGCACACCAGTCGTGGGTGAGTTCACGCGCCTGATGGCCCGTGACGGGCATGAGTTCGACGCCTGGCTCGCGCCGCCGCCGGGCACGGCGCGTGGCGCCATCCTGGTGCTGCAGGAGATCTTCGGCGTCAATGCGCACATCCGGGCCGTCGCGGACGGCTTCGCGGCCGCCGGCTATGTCGCCATTGCACCCTGCCTGTTCGATCGCGTGAAATCCGGCGTCGAGCTGGGTTACACGCCGGAGGATCTGCAACTGGGCCGCGGTTACGTGCTGCAGCTCAAGGAACAGGACGTGCTGCTCGACATGCAGGCCTGCCTGAACGTGGTCAAGCACGCCGGCGCGGTGGGTACGGTCGGGTACTGCTGGGGCGGATCGCTCGCGTACCTCGCCGCCTGCGAGCTGCCGGTGGCCTGCGCGGTCTCCTACTACGGCACGCGCACGGTGCAGATGCTGGATCGCCTGCCCAGGGTGCCGGTGCTGTACCACTTCGGCAGCCAGGACAAGTCCATTCCGCCGGAAAACATCGAGAAGATCCGCGCGGCCGACCCGACCGGCGAGTTCCACGTCTACGACGCGGACCATGGGTTCAATTGCGATCATCGGGCGGCCTTCAACGCCGCTGCCGCGCAACTGGCGCAGCAGCGCACGCTGGCGTTCTTCGCGCGGCATCTGCTCACGCCGGCCGCCGCGCCCGGCAACGGGTTGCCCGCCGACAAGTGGGACGATGCCTGACTATCAGCCGTCGCCGGCCTACCGTGACACGGGGCCGTATCGCAGTGGGGTCCTGTTGGTCAATTCCGGTACGCCGGACGCGCTGACCGCGGCCGGCGTGCGCGACTTCCTGCGCCGCCTGCTGGCGGACCGGCGTACCATCGAAACGCCGCGCCTGATCTGGAACCTCATTCTCTACGGCGCCATCCTGCCTTTGCGGCCTGCCAGGGTCGTGCCGAAGTATCGGCGCGTGTGGACGCAGGCAGGCTCACCGCTGCTGGTCGGATCGATCGCCCTGCGCGATGCACTGCGCGCGCATTTGCGCGACAGCCAGGGCGAATCCGTAGCGGTGGAACTGGGCATGCTCTATTCCACGCCCGACGTCGCACAGGGGCTGGCGGCGCTGCGCGCTGACGGCGCGCAGCGCATCCTGGTGCTGCCGCTGTTCCCGCAGTACTCGGCCACCACCAGCGCCGCCGTCTACGACCAGGTCGGCGCGGCACTGCGCCTGTGGCGCCACGTGCCCGAGCTGCACCTGCTGCCCGACTACGCGGCAGACCCCGGATACATCGCGGCACTGGCCGCGGGCACCCGCGCGTATCGCGCCGCGCACGGCACGGGCGATCACCTGCTGATCAGCTTCCACGGCATACCCAAGGCGTATGCGGACGCCGGCGATCCCTATCGCCGCAAATGCGAGATCACCGCGCAGGCGCTGGCGCGGGAACTGGAACTGGCTCCGGATGAGTGGACAATGAGTTTTCAGTCGCGTGTCGGCGTGGCCGAATGGCTGCAGCCCTACACCACCGACACGCTGGGCGCGCTCGCCGGTCGCGGCGTGCGCCGGCTGGATGCGATCTGCCCCGGCTTCGCGATCGATTGCCTGGAGACCATCGACGAGATCGGCCATGAGGCCGACGAGCTGTTCCGTGCCGCCGGCGGCGAAAAGCTGCGCTACATCCCGGCACTGAACGCCGACCAGGCGCACGTGCAGCTGTTGGGCTCATTGCTGCAACCACTTCTGTAGAGCCGCTGCGTGCTGGGACGATTCCTGGAACTTGCGCTCGTCACCGGCGACCCCGGTGCCGGCTGGAGCGGCCTGCAGCAACTGGGCTTCGTCGAAGCAACCAGTGGCGATATCTGGACGCATCCCTACGGTGTGGTCGCCTGCGAAGGGCTGGCCATCGGCCTGCACGCCCGCGGCCAGGAAGCCGTCAGTCTGGTATTCGTGCGCCCGGACGTGGCGGCACTGGAGCAGGAGCTCTCGGCGCGTTTCATCGAGGTGGAAAGCGCGCAACTGGGCAGCGAGGAATTCAACGAACTCGGCGTGCGCGAACCCGGTGGCATGCTGCTGCGGGTGATCGAGGCACGTACCTTCTCGCCGCCACTGGAGCTGCCACGGCGCACGCGACTGGGCCGCTTCAGGGCCCTGAGCCTGCCATGCCCGGACCTTGCCGAGGCACAGGGTTTCTGGGAGCGGCTCGGTCTGGACGTGCTGCCGGTGGACACGCCGTGGGCGGGCTTGGCCATACAGGACCTGCCGCTTGCCTGCCACGCCGGTGCCGACTTCAATGAGCCTGCATTGTTGTTCGACGGACCCGCGGCGGGCGATGACGAGGCGCTGCTCGCAGCCGGAATGCGTCCGCAGCGACCACCGCCATCGCTGCGTGTACAGGGACACCGGCTGCTGCGCGGCGTGGAACAGCTGGCGATGATCGTGCTCGACCCCGCGATGGCGGCCGGCACACCAATCGCTAAGGAAACTTAACAAACCCGAACTGCGCGACGATGCGCTAATCCTTCCTTGAAGGAGGTACCGACATGTTCGCCATTCGCAAATCCCTGCTGGCCGCGTGGCCACTGCTGGCCGCACTCGCCGTGGCGGCCAACGCACATGCCGATGCCGTGACCGACTGGAACACCAGGGCCGGTGAATTCATCACGGCGGCCAGGGTCGGCCCCGCCACGGCAAGGCGGGCGATGGCGGCCATGCAAACCGCCGTGTACGGCGCGGTGAATGCCATCACGCAACGCTATCCGGCCGGTGGCATGGAACCCGGCTCGGAGATCGGAGGATCGATCGACGCGGCGGTCGCCACGAGCACGCACGACGTGCTGGTGAAACTGCTGCCAACACAGAAGACAGCCCTGGACGCCGCCTACCAGGCGGCCATGGCGAAGGTGCCGGATGGCAAATCACGCAAGTCGGGCATCGCGGCCGGCCGCAAGTCCGCGGCGGCGATCCTTGCCATTCGTCAGGCGGATCTGGCCGAGTCGGCCGACGACTATCGGCTGCCCTCGATGCCCGAAGGACATGTGCAGATGTCGCCTGAAGCGCAGAAGACCGGACCGTCGCGTACACCATGGCTGATGCCGGCCGTTGCCGCATTCCGTCCCGCGCCCCCGCCTGCCGAGAGTTCCACCACCTGGGCGCGCGACTTCAACGAGGTAAAGAATTTCGGCGGCAAGTACAGCACCCGCCGCACCCCCGAACAGACCGTGATCGCGCAGTTCTGGGAAGACGACTCGCCAGCGATCTTCTACGGGCTGGTGCGCAGCGTGGCCGAGCAGCCGGATCGGGAAGTGACGCAGAACGCGCGTCTGTACATGGCGGTGGCGCAGGCAGTGGACGACGCCACGATGGCGGTCATGGATGCGAAATACGCCTACAAGTTCTGGCGCCCGGCCGAAGCCATCCACTTCGCCGACCGCGACGACAACCAGTACACACAGGCCGATGCCGCCTGGGCACCGCTGGGCCCCGCTCCCACCGACCCGGAGTATCCCTGTGCGCGCTGCATCGAAGCCGCCGCGGTCAGCGCGACGCTGAAGGCCGAGATCGGCAACGGCCCGACGCCGCCGCTGACCACCACCAGCCGCACCACGCCGGACGTCACGCGCAGCTGGAGCAGCACGGAGGACATGATGCGCGAAGTCAACGATGCGCGCGTCTTCGCCGGCGCCGACTTCCGCACGTCCACCCTGGTTGCACTGGACATGGGCACCAAGATCGGGGCGCTGGCCGCCAGTCGGATACTGGCAACGCCGCCCAACCCCTGACGGACCCGGGCCCGCACGGCAGCTTGTGTAAGCTTGCAAACCGGCCCTGATCCAGGAGCGTCCTCATGCGCCTGAAGACCGTGTTGTCGAACGTATTGTTTGCCGTGCTGCTGGCGGCGCCGGCGCTGCAGCCGGCGCGGGCCGACGAGGGCATGTGGACATTCGACCACTTCCCCGCCGCCACAGTGAAACAGCGCTATGGCGTGGACATCACGCCCGCCTGGCTCGACAAGGTGCGCCTGGCGACCGTGCGGCTGTCCAACTGCACGGCCTCGTTCGTGTCGCCCGACGGGCTCATCCTCACCAACCATCATTGCGTCAGCCAGTGCCTGGCGCAGCTTTCGACTCCCGGGAACGATCTGCTGCAGAACGGTTACGCCGCCGCGGACCGCAACGAGGAGCACGCGCTGTGCCACGCAGCAGCGCCGATGTGCTGGTAGCAACCGAAGACATCACCGCGAAGGTCAATGCCGCCACCCGCGGGCCTGGACGCGCAGGCCGCAAACGACAAGCGGCGCATGACCCTGACGGCGCTGGAGCAGGCCTGTGAACAGGCCGCCCCGAAGGATGCGCCGCTCAAGTGCGAATCCGTGGTGCTGTACCAGGGCGGCCAGTACTTCCTGTACAAGTACCGGCGCTACAACGACGTGCGACTGGTGTTCGCGCCGGAAAGCGACATCGCCGCATTCGGCGGCGACCCGGACAACTTCCAGTATCCACGCTGGAACCTGGACTTCTCGCTGCTGCGTGCCTACCAGGACGGCAGGCCGGCATCCACGCCGGACTACCTGAAGATCGACTGGAAAGGGCCACAGGCCGGCGAACCGGTATTCGTGGCGGGCCATCCCGGCTCGACCGACCGGCTGCTCACCGTGGCGCAGTTGCAGCGCGAGGCCAAGTACATCCACTTCTGGCTGCTGCGCTATGCCGAATTGCGCGGTCGCCTGATCCAGTTTTCGAAGGAGAGCCCGGCGCACGCCAGCATGGCGGCGGACCAGCTCAATAGCCTCGAAAACAGCATCAAGGTGCGCCGCAAGCAGCTCGACGCATTGCTGGATGATCGCCTGATGTCGCGCAAGCGGACCGAAGAGGCCGCGCTGCGCGCCAGGGCCGGCAAGCTGCCGCCAGCCGGATCCCTGGCAGCAGGTGGCGCAGGCGGCCCGGCGCGAACAGGAGCTGTCCTATCCCTACGTGTTCATCGAGCAGGGCGCGGGATTCAACAGCCAGCTCTACCAGTATGCGATCGCGCTGGTGCGCGCCGCCGCGGAGCGGACCAGACCCAACCCCGAACGCCTGCGCGAATACACCGATGCCGCCCTGCCGCAGCTGAGGCAACAGATCGAGGCGCCCGTGCCCGTCCACAACGAACTGGAAGAGCTGACCTTCAGTTTCGGCCTGGAGCGCATGCGCGAGTACCTGGGGCCGGACTATCCGCTGGTGCGGAACCTGTTCAGGGAGGCTTCGCCGGACTCACTGGCCCGGGCGCTGGTCCAGAACACGAAGCTCGCCGACCCGGCCGTGCGCAAGGCGCTGTGGGACGGCGGTGAGGCGGCCATCGAAGCTTCCGATGATCCGATGATCCGCATCGCGCGTCTGGTCGATCCGGTGGCGCGCGCGATACGCAAGCAGTATGAAGACGAGTACGTGGCGCCCAACGAGGCCGGCTCGCGAGCGCATCGCCGCGGCGCGATTCAAGGCCTACGGCACCAGCGTTTACCCGGATGCCACTTTCACGCTGCGCCTCAACTACGGCACGGTGCAGGGGTGGATCGAGAACGGCAAAGCGGTGGCGCCATTCACGCACCTGGACAGGCTCTACGCGCGTGCCACCGGGTTCGAACCCTTCCGCCTGCCCGGGAGCTGGCTGCAGCTCAAGGACCAGCTCGACATGACGACCCCGTTCAACCTCTGCACCAACAACGACATCGTCGGCGGCAACTCCGGCAGTCCGCTGCTGAATGCGAAGGGCGATATCGTCGGCCTGATGTTCGACGGCAACATTCATTCGATTGCCGGCAGCTACTGGTTCGATCCCGAGCTGAACCGCGCCGTTGCGGTGCATCCGGCCATCATCAGGCTGGCGCTGACCAGGGTCTATCACGTACCGGACATCGCACGGGAGCTCGGCTCTGGAGCCGCAGTAGCCCGCGCGGATCTGGAGTAGGCTCTCGCCCACAACTCAATCTGGAGGGGGAATCGCGGCCATGGACGAAAAGACAATGAACCGTCGCGCCATTCTGGGCGGCATCGCGGCGGCCGGAACCGCCGGCACACTGGGCGCACTCACCCCGCGCGACGCCTCGGCCGCACAGGCAAGCGCAGCCGGCACCTATCCCGACATGGGCATGTCGCAGGCGCCGACCATCACCGACGTGAAGGACAAGGTGGTGTACATCACCGGCGGCTCCAGCGGCATCGGCCTGGGTCTTGCACAGGTGATGCACGAGGCCGGCGCCCGGGTCGTCATCGGCAACCTCGACGAGAAGCAGTTCCCCGAGGCGCTGAAGAAGTTCCCCGAGAACGACCCGCGCATCCGCACCGTGGTGCACAACGTGATGGACAAGGACGGCTGGCAGCGCACCGCCGATCTGATCGAGAAGATGTACGGACCCGTGGACATCCTGTGCAACAACGCCGGTGTCGGCCTGCAGCAGAAGGCGAGCACCGGCTCGCTGAACGACTGGGAATGGGGCATGGGCGTGAACCTGTGGGGCCCGATCTACGGAGTGAACACCTTCGCGCCGCGCATGCTGGAGAGGAAGACCGGTGCGCACATCGTCACCACCACGTCGACCAGCGGTCTGCTGCCCGGCAGCGGCGCCGGCATCTACACGGTGAGCAAGATTGCGGCGGTCGGACTGATGGAACAGCTGCGCCAGGAACTGCACGAGACCAACATCGGCACGTCGGCGTTCGTGCCCGGCCTCACGACGACCAACATCGCGCAGAGCGAGTCGCACCGGCCGGAGGAACTCAAGGACGACGGCCCCGCCGGCCGTGACGCTGCCGGGCGGCGCCACGCCGCCCGCCGGGCGGCCCGGGGCAGCGCCCGGCCCGCCCCGCACCACCCTCGCCGTATTGGGCAAGGCCGCAGGATCCGGTGACCGTAGGCCGCGTGGTGCTCGACGGCATCCTGCACAACGACCTGTTCATCGTGCTGCAGCCCGAGTACCGCATGGGCATGGAGGCGCGCATGCAGGCCTTTCTGCAATCCATGACGCCGCTGCAGCCGATGCCCGAGTACATCGCCAACGGCAACTACTACCGCACGCCCATGTACGTGCAGGAGATCGCGCACCGCAAGGCCACGCGCAAGCGCGTCGTAAAGGGCATCTGACTTTGACGACTGACGCGCACCCTGCATTCCTCCACCTGCTTCTTTCGCGCGCGAGGACCGAATGCATCACGGTGATCATGCCGCACACGTCTGAGCACGCGCGGTAGCTGCCGTGGTCGGTTGACCGTCCGGTCGTGCCAGAGGATATGCTCCGCACTCTGGACAACAAGAACCGGGAGGGGGCGACATGACAGAACGTACCGGAGGCTGCCTGTGCGGCGAAGTCCGCTATCGGCTGACCGCCGAACCCGTCACCTCCAGGATCTGCTGGTGCAGCGACTGCCAGCGCATGTCGGGCAACGGCACCGCCAACGCGGTATTTCCCAGCGCGGCCATCGAAGCCACCGGTTCCATCAGCGAATATGTCAGCCAGTCCGACAGTGGCAACTACATCCAGCGCCGCTTCTGCCCGCTGTGCGGCTGTCACCTGTTTGCGGACTCCAGCGGCAGACCGGGATTCTCGGTGGTCCGCATCGGCACGCTGGATGATCCCTCGTCGGTGAGTCCGGCGGCCAACATCTGGAGCGCCAGTGCGCCGAAGTGGGCCTGTCTCGACCCGCAAATCGAGCGCTTCGAACAGCAGCCGTCGGCACCATCGGCACCGCCGGCCGCAACCTGAGCCGCGGCGGCATCACGCCGCGGGTCTGGGTTCCGCTTCGCCCGCGCTCACCCACGGGCGGGGTCGATGCCTGGCCGGGCAGGCAGGAAGCCAGCGCCAGTCCCAGCACGACTGCAACCAGGCCGATGCCGTCGAAAACCATGTTCGTGAGTACCAGAGTGTCCATGTCAGCTCCTTGCGGTTCGAATCTGTCGATTCGTACCTATTGAGATGCATGGAACCACCCGCGGGTTGCACTGCCGGCGAAGAATCCTTTTTGGCAGGGATTGCGCAAGAAATCGGGACGGAGCTTTCCGTCCCGAAATCAGCCGGATGCGCTCAGGGCAGATGCCAGATATTGACGATGCCCGCGGGAATGCCACTGTCCGCCGCGGCACCACCGCGGTTACCGAAGATGAAACCGGGCAGCGCGCCTTCCGGCAGGGCGATGCGATTGTCCACGACGATGGCGCTGTTCCAGTGGCCCCCGCCGCAATCCAGTGTCGCCACGGTCTTGCCGGTACTCGCATCGAGCACCAGCAAATGGCCGGACGATTGCCCGCGCGGCGAATCGTAGATGTACAGCAATCCGCCGGCGTAGAACGGGCTGTTGCCGCCATCCTTGACGCTCCAGGCCTCCTTGAGCATGTGGTCCGCACCGAATGTCCATGCCGTGGTACCGCCGCGCGAAGCCGAGGCGAACAGCCAGGTCTTGCCGTCCACGGTTGCGGTCGCCGATGCCGACAGCAGCTGCGCCTTGCCGGGCACGTCCACGATCTGCACTTCATCGCCCTGATGCGGCGTGGTGCCCTGCGATCTGCTTCATGGTGACCACGCGGATCGTGCCGTCCTTGCCACCCTGCGCGATGTAGCCGTCACCGAGCAGCACCGGCGACGTGGAACCCATGTCCAGGTCGCGCCGGTTCAGCTCCTCGTTGTTGGTGGTCGTCCAGTTGCCGAGCATCCTGGTGGCATCCGGATTGAGCATGATCAGCGTGTCGCCCCATGACGTCTTGCCGTCATACGGCCCGTTGCCGGTGGCGAACAGCAGGTTGCCGGTGGCCGGGTCGATGACGATCCCGGCGCGGCCCCAGATTGCCGATTGCCCGGCCGAGCAGGTCTTCGGATCCATCAGTTCCTGGCGGTCGCTGCACAGCGAGTTCCACACGTGCTCGATCTTGCCGCTCCTGGCATCCAGCACCGCGATGTGACCCTGGTAAGGCGGTGTATCGCCGACGTACCCCGCCGTGGACACCAGCACCTTGCCGTTGACGAAGGACAGCGGTGAATCGAGCTTTTCCATGATGGGCAGCTTGGTGACCGCCGTGCTCCACACCGCCTTGCCGGTGGCGATGGCGATCTTGGTGACTTTGCCATTGGCATCGGCCGCATAGATGTACTGGCGGTTGTCGTCGGCGACCGGCGTCGAGTTGGTGATCTGCCGCACGACCAGGCCGCGTGGCGTGGCATTGCCCTTGGCGGCGGTGGCCTCGTCAAAGCCGGGCGGAACGTATTCCCACAGCACCTTGCCCGCGTTGGCATCGATGGCCACGGTGCGCCCCAGGTTGGTGGTGCCGAAGAACACGTCGCGCGTCGCGCCGTTCACGCGCACGCCGTGCAGGTAGATGAGCCCGGCGTCGATGGGCTGGGAGACCTTCACCTGCACGCGCACCATGGAGCCGACATTGGCGGCGGTGATCTTCGTGGGCGCCATGTTGGCATTGGTGCGGGTATTGCCGCCGCCGAAGGTGGGCCAGTCCGCCCCGTTTGCGGCACCCGCCGCGCAGACAAGCTGCGGTGCAACGACGGCCATGACACAGGCCGCCAGGGCAGCGCTGGTCGAAAGTCCTCTGAACATGGATCGCATGAACCTGCCCCCCGATTCGTATGCTGGAAGCCGCGAATTCACGGCAGCGCCCATCCTAATCGATCCGATCGTTGAAACCATGCGGGGAGCCGCCAGGCGCGCTTTTCGCTGATCGCCACGCCCGGTAGCATGGGCAATCGGCGCATCCACGCCGGCTGCCAGGGAGTCAGGCATGTTCGATCACATCGGATTCGGCGTCACCGACCTCGCTGCCAGCAAGGCCTTCTACCTCAAGGCATTGCAACCCATCGGCGCCGCCGTGGTCATGGCAGGGCCCGTACGGGGTCGGCATCGGTTGCGCCAACAAGCCGACGCCTTGGCTGCACGAGTCGCAGCAGGCCCATGCTCCCATGCACCTCGCGTTTGCCGCAAGCAATCGCGCGCAGGTGGACCAGTTCCATGCCGCAGCATTCGCGGCGGGCGGCAAGGACAACGGCAAGCCTGGTCTCAGGCCGGTATACCACCCGGACTACTACGGCGCGTTCGTGTTCGACCCGGACGGGCACAACGTGGAAGTCGTCTGCCATGGACAACTGCCTGATGCGGGTCGTGACATGCCCTGCAATCTGGATGACGAGGAGCGCGCAGCGCTCGACCGCGGCGATGTGATCGAAGCGATCAAGCTGATGCGACAAAGGCGGGGGCTGAGCCTGAAGGAGGCGAAGGACGAAGTCGACGCCTGCCTGCGCGGGCAAACCGGCGATGTGTCGCCATCCGACGTGCAGATTCCGGTGGCCGCAATCGCCGCCCTGCAGGAGGGCAATCTGGTGGCCGCGGTGCGGGCAACCCGCGAAGCCGGCGGCCGCGGGCTCAAGCAATCCAAGGATGCCGTGGAGGGCTACCTGGCCGCGAACCCGCAGTTTCGCGAGCAGTTCCAGGCGGCCGCCTACCGCCGCAGCAGACCCTGGCGCACTGTGCTGAAGCTTGGCCTGCTCGTCCTGGCGGTGGGCCTCGTGGTGCGCGCGCTGGGCCGGTAACCCGGAAGCGCCCTGCCTCAGCTCACGCCGCGCAACTGATCCACGATGGCCGGGTTCTCCAGCGTGGAGACGTCCTCGGTGATCTGCTCGCCGCGCGCGACGCTGCGCAGCAGCCGCCGCATGATCTTTCCCGACCGGGTCTTCGGCAGGTTGTCGGCGAAGCGGATGTCATCCGGCTTGGCGATGGCGCCGAGCTGCTCGGCCACCCAGGCGCGCAGTTCCTCCACCAGTGCTCCGGTGTCGCCGGTGGGCCGCTCGCCCTTGCACACCACGAACGCGAATACGGCCTCGCCCTTCACGTCATGCGGCCGACCGACCACCGCGGCCTCGGCCACCCGGTGGTGGGCCACCAGCGCGGATTCGATCTCGGCCGTGCCCAGCCGGTGCCCGGCCACGTTCAGCACGTCGTCGATGCGACCCATGATCCAGTAGTAGCCTTCGGCGTCGCGGTGCGCGCTGTCGCCGGCCACGTAGTAGCGATTGCCGAACTTGCTCCAGTAGGTATCGATGTAGCGCGCGTTGTCGCCCCAGATCGTGCGCAGCATGGACGGCCACGGGCGCTTGATGACCAGATAGCCGCCGGCCTCCACACCCTGCACCGGGTTGCCGGCCCCATCGACGATGTCGGCTTCGATGCCGGGCAGTGGATGCGTGCATGAACCGGGCTTGGTGGACGTGACGCCCGGCACGGGCGAGATCATGATGGCGCCGGTCTCGGTCTGCCACCAGGTGTCCACGATCGGGCAGCGTCCGCCACCGATCACGCGGTGGTACCACATCCAGGCTTCCGGATTGATCGGCTCGCCGACGCTGCCAAGCAGTCGCAGGGAGCTCAGATCGTACTTTTCCGGAATATGGTCGCCCAGCTTCATCAGCGCGCGAATCGCCGTGGGCGCGGTGTAGAAGATGCTGACCTTGTGATCCTGCACGATCTTCCAGAAGCGTCCGCCGTCCGGCCAGGTCGGCGCGCCTTCGTACAGCACCACGGTGGCGCCATTGGCCAGCGGTCCGTAGGCCACGTAGCTGTGCCCGGTGATCCAGCCCACGTCGGCGGTGCACCAGTACACGTCGCCGGGCTTCAGGTCGAACACCCAGCGGGAGGTGAGTTTCGCGCCGAGCAGGTAGCCGGCCGAGGAGTGCTGGATTCCCTTGGGCTTGCCCGTGGAACCGGAGGTATAGAGCAGGAACAGCGGGTGCTCGGCGTCCACCCAGGCCGGTTCGCAGGTGGTGCCCTGCCCCTTCACCGCATCGTTCCACCACAGGTCGCGCACCGGATCCATGTGCACGGCGACGCCGCAGTGCTTGAGCACGATCACTTTCTCGACTGAACTGGCGCCCTCTTCCAGCGCCTTGTCCGTGGCCGCCTTCAGTTCCACCACCTTGCCGCCGCGCCAGCCGCCATCGGCGGTGATCACGAAGCGCGCCGCGGCATCCTCGATCCGGTCGCGCAGTGACAGTGCCGAAAATCCGCCGAACACCACCGAATGCACCGCGCCGATGCGGGCACAGGCCTGCATGGCAACCACCGCCTCGGGCACCAGCGGCATGTAGATGATGACGCGGTCGCCGACCTGCACCCCGAGTGCGCGCAGTGCGTTGGCGAAGCGACATACCTCGGCGTGCAGCTCGCCGTAGGTGAGCCTGCGCACCGAGCCGGCCTCGGACTCGAACACGATGGCCGGATCGTCCCGCCGGGCTTCCAGCTGCGCGTCGAGGCAGTTGACCGATACGTTCAGCCTGCCGTCGGCAAACCAGCGGAAGTTGGGGGCCTGCGTGGAGTCCAGCGTCTGCGTGAACGGCTGGTGCCACAGCAGCTCGCCACGGGCCAGTTCGGCCCAGAACCCTTCCGGATCGCGCCGCGCGTGCTCACGCAGGCGATGCAACGCGTCCTTGCCGGGATAGGCGTTCTGAGCAAAGGACTCGGGGGAGGAAAGTGCCGGTTCTCGTGCAGGACAGACTGCAGTGCTTTCTCGCTCATGCCCTCATTATGGACGCTGCGGGCCGCTCGCACACCGGCCAGGTGCGAATCAGCTCCAGCGCCGCCTGTGGCGGCACGGCCCTGCTGTAGAGAAACCCCTGAGCGAAGTCGCAGCCGTTGTCGGCCAGCAACGCATGCTGGCCGGGTGTCTCGACACCCTCGGCGATGGACTGCAGGCCCAGCGCCCGGCACAGGGCGAGCATCGCCCGGACCAGTTCCAGGCTCTGCGTGGACTGCTCGATCCGGGACACGAAGGTACGATCGATCTTCAGCAGATCCACCGGCAGGGTCTGCAGAACCGCCAGCGAGGAATAGCCGGTGCCGAAATCATCGATCGCTATGCGCACGCCCAGCGCGCGCACCCGGCCGAGCACCTCCCGGGCCATGCCCGCATCGCGCATGATCGAGGTTTCGGTGACTTCCACCTGCAGCATGCCGGGCGGCACCTGCCACTCGGCCAGGCGGCCCGCAATGAAGTCCACCAGCTTTGCATCGCACAACTGCAGCATCGAGACATTGACGGCCACGTGTCCGACGGGCAGCGACAGGTCCATGCACTGCCGGCAGAATCCGATGGAGCGATCCAGCGCGAAGCGCCCCAGCTCCTGGATCAGCCCGGATTCCTCGGCCACGGGAATGAACTCGTCCGGGCCCACCGGGCCCAGCAGCGGATCCTCCCAGCGCAGCAGCGCCTCCATGCCATGCAGGCTGCCATCGGCCAGCTGCTTCTTGGGCTGGTAGTGCACCACCAGCCGCTCGGTGGCCAGTGCCTGACGCAGACCGGATTCGATCTGCAGGCGCCGCAGCGCCTGCCCGTTCATCTGTTCCTCGTAGAACACGATGCGGCCACCGCCACTGCTCTTGCCGCGGTACATCGCCACGTCGGCCTTGCGCAGCAGGGTATCGAAGTCGCGCCCGTTTTCCGGATACATCGCTATGCCGATCGACGCCCGCGGCTGAACCGAAACATTGCCCACCTGCACCGGTTCGCACAGTCCACCCAGCACACTGTCCAGCCGCATCTGCGCCCCGGCCGCGGTCACGTTGCGCAGCAGCAGCGCGAACTCGTCGCCACCGATGCGCGCCACGGTGTCGACGCTACTCACGGCACGGGACAATCGCAGCGCCACCTGGAACAGCAGCTCATCGCCATAACGGTGACCCAGGGAATCGTTGAGGGTCTTGAATCGGTCCAGATCCAGATAGACGAAGGCAATGGTCTCGCCGCTGGAGGCTGCCTCGACCAGCGCCTCCTGAACCCTATCGTGCAGACAGCGCCGGTTCGGCAGTCGGGTCAGTTCGTCCTCGAGCGCCTGGCGCAACAATTGACGCTCGCGCTCCTCGTTGCGCATCGCCACTTCAAGTCGGCGCGCCACACCCCTGGCCTGGTGCCGGATGGCGCGCGGCACCAGTTCCAGGTTGCGCCAGCCACACAACAACAGGCCGCGCTGGGCGCCACCGACCCGCAGTGGTATCCGCTCCCATTGCAGTTCCGGCCGCATCTGGCGCAGATGGGCTTCGGCTTCATCTGGTTCATCGAGCTGCCTGTGCATCACGTTGCGCGCGTCGCGCCGACCCACCCACGAGAACTCCAGTCGGTCGGCGCCGTTCGACGCCGCAATGCCGACGCACTCGCAATCAAGCAATGCCGGCAGACGCGGCAGCATCGATGCGACCAGCTCGTTCAGGGCGGGCCGCTCCAGAATGGCGTGGTCCATGCGACCAAGGGTGGACAGCAGGCGGAACTGGCGCCGCAAAGTGCGCGAAAGCTGGTTGAAGGCCCGCCCCAGGCGGAAGTACTCGTCGCGCCGACCGGAAACCTTTACCTGCACGAAGCGGCCACGCGCCATGACATGGAAGGCCCGCAGCAGATCGCCCAGCGGTCCATGTGTCCTGCGCACCTCGAACGAGCCGATCAGCAGCGCCAGCAGCAATGCCGCGGCGGCCATCAGCGGCAGCCCCTGGCGCACGCTGGCAAGCCCCGCCCGCGTGAGTTGCCTCGGCTGCGTGACACTGATCGTCCAGGCATCCACACCAAAGTGCGGCATCAGGAACAGTTCCCAGGACTCGCGGATTTCATCCTGCGGGGCCATTTCGTCACCGCTGCAGTTCAGCAATATCTTGCCGGTGCGAACACACAGGCGCGCGCCCGGGAGCTGCACCACATCGGTATTCCACAGGTAGTCGGGATTGACTGCCGCGCTGAACGAGTAGGCCTTGCCGTCAGGCGCGGCGACGATGACGCGGATGCGCACGGCGTACCCTTCGTTGCCTCGCACCAGCTGCAGGCGCTCCTCACGCAACTGCATGTCGCCGGAGTGCACAAACCGGGGCGTTCGCGCATCCGGCGGTACCGCGCCGGCCGGAACCACGCGCATGTCGGTCAGGCGGATCGCCTCGTCGATCTCGGATATCGCGCGTTCGCCGCGCAGGCGACGCGCACCCGCATCAACCAGTTCCTCCTCGGAACGCTCCAGCCTCTCGTGGAGCAGCAACCCGTAGCGCTTGGCCGCGTCCTGAAGCGTTGCGTGGGCCGCCTCGGTGACCTCCGCGGATACTCGCGTATAGACCACGATCCCGATGACCAGCGTCGGCAGCAGCGAGCACATGGCGCACAGCAGGAAGATGCGCCGCGCCACGTGCGCCCGCCGCAGGCTGGACAGGAGACGGCCCAGCGCCATCAGAAATCCGCGGCGGTCCCGATGAAGTCGCCATCGCGGGCGACGATGATGTCGTCCTGACTCGTCGGATTGGTCAACGGCGCGCGCGACTGGCCGTCCGGCCCCATGCTGTACAGGTCGAATTCGCTGTTGATCGGCACCAGGTTGCGGTCCTTGCGAACCGGGCCCATGGGAGTATGCGGCCTGCCGAAATAGTAGTAGGCGTAGGGATGGCCCCACGGATCCGTGAGCGGCACACCATGCACGTCGCTCAATGAATCCGGCAGGTAGTGATCCGGCCCGCGGCTGGCCAGCACACCGACCATGATGGTCGACAGCTCGCTGCGCGCCTTGGCGATCTGGGTACGCAGGATGTAGCCGCGATAGCTGGGAATCGCGATGGCCATCAGCACACCGACCAGCGCGATGGCGAGCATGATTTCGACCAGCGTCATTCCGCGACACGATTTACGAAGGGGCGTCCCGCGCATCGGGTCATATTGTCTGGTCGACACCCCCCGGACCGAGAACAGCGTCCCAGCGATCCGGCACATGGCTGGTGCACGGGCCCGCTATGGCCCGTTTGAGACCTGCTTCACATCGCGCCGGCCAGGCGTCCGACCTGCCGCGCCAGCAGCGGCCCGAAGCCGTTGGCCGAACAGAAGCCCTCGATGGCCGTCAGATCCGGCAGCCGGCGCTTCAGATCGGCACGCGTCACGGCCAGCGGCATGTCGCAACGGATGCGGGTGAGCTGGCGCGCCAGGAAGGCCGCGTCGCGATGCGCGGCCAGCTTCTCCGGCAGCTTGCCTGCGCCGCGCAGCGGCAGATCACGCACCGTATCCAGTCGTTCGTACAGCTCCTCCAGCGAGACGAAGTGGTGCATCAGCACCCCGGCGGTCTTCGGTCCCACGCCCGGTACGCCGGCAATGTTGTCCACGGCATCGCCGGTGAGCGCCAGGTAGTCCGCGTAGCGCTCCGGCGCCACGCCGAAGCGCCCGGCTATTTCGGTGTGATGGAAACGCTCGCCGCCACTGTAGTCCCAGTACACGTCGCCGGGCCCGATGAGCTGCGCCAGATCCTTGTCGCGCGAGACGATGGTGGCACGCAAGCCCTCGCCGCGCATGCGCACGGCCAGCGTGCCGATGATGTCGTCGGCCTCGAACTCGTTGCTGTCGAACCAGGCCACGCCCAGGTGCGCGCAGAAGCTGCGACAGCGTTCGAACTGCAGCAGAAGGTCCGGTGGCGCCGGTTCGCGGTTTGCCTTGTAGGCCGGATAGATCTGGTTGCGGAACGAGGAGGTGAGGCTGGCGTCGAAGGCCACCGCCAGGTACTCGGGCCGGGCGCGTTCGAGCAGGTCGCACAGGAATCGCGCGAATCCGTACACCGCATGCACCGGATTGCCGTCCCCGTCGCGCAGGTCCGGCGGCATGGAGTAGTACGCCCGGAACACGTACACCGAGGCGTCGATCAGGTGCAGCACGGGTCGAGCGTGACGACCGGCGCCGTCAGTGAATCCAGTCGTCGCGGATGCGCGCGTGCAGCGGACTGCTGCGCGGGAAATGCGCCAGCAGGTACTGCATCTGGTCGGCGCGCACCCGCCGCCCCTTCAGGAAGATGTACTCCGCGTAGGTGGGCGTGAACGGCACGGCGATGAGCTGCATCCCGGCCTGTTCCGGCGTGCGCGAGGCCTTCTGGTTGTTGCAGCGGCGGCAGGCCGTGGCGACGTTGTTCCAGGTGTCGGCGCCACCCTGACTGAAGGGCCGGATGTGGTCGCGCGAGAGCTCGCTGGCGGCAAAGCGCTGCGCGCAGTACAGGCACAGGTAGCCGTCGCGGCGGAACAGCGTCTGGTTGTTCAGCGGCGGAACGTAGTCGTGACGGGTGTTGCCCGGATTGGCCGTATGCCCGATGGTGGCGATGATGGAGCTGAGTTCCAGCACCGTGCGCTTGCCGGTGGCCGCGTTGTAACCACCGCGCAACCGGAACAGCAGCGAGCCCACGGCGTAGGCCACCTGGCCCTGTGTGTACAGGCGCGCCGCCTCCTTGTAGTCCACCCATTCCAGCGGCATGCCCGCCACGTCGGCGCGCAGGATCGGCTGGTTCAGCCCGTGGCTTTCCAGTTCGGTGGCGCCAGGCGGGGCCGCGTGGGCACCGCGTGGCGCCGTTCTAGGGTGGACGTCATTACGGTTCACGCGACGGGAAGATTATGATAGCCGGAGCCAACAGACAACGAGGGGCTGCGCCTGCGCGCTCCTGATTCATTCCGGAGGCAGCATGAAGACCTGGCGTGTGGCGGCGGGGGCACAGATCGAGGGTTTGAAACTGGTGGATGAGCCGCCCGCAGCGCCGGGGCCCGGCCAGGCGCGTGTGCAGATCAAGGCCACGTCGCTGAATTTCCGGGACCTGGCCGTGCTGCAGGGCTGGTATCCGGTATTCACGAAGGAACCGCTGGTGCCGGGTTCGGACGGTGTGGGCGTGGTTTCGGAAGTCGGGCCCGGCGTCACGACCCTGAAGCCCGGCGACCGGGTGGCCACCAGCTTCTTTCCGGATTGGGTGGAAGGCCGCATGAGCTTCCCCCGCATCATGACCGCCCTGGGCGGCGGTGGCGCTGGCACGTTCGCCGAGGAAGTCGTGCTGCCGGAACATGCACTGGTCAAGAGCCCGGGGCATCTGGACGATGCTCAGGCCGCGACGCTGACCTGCGCCGGCGTGACGGCCTGGCATGCGCTGTTTCACACGGGTTCGCTGCCACCCGGCGGCACCGTATTGCTGCTGGGCACCGGCGGCGTGTCGATCTGGGCACTGCTGCTGGCCAAGGCCGCCGGCATGCGCGTGATCATCACATCTTCCAGCGACGAGAAGCTGGAGCGCGCACGCGGGCTGGGTGCCGATGACACCATCAACTACGTGAAGACGCCGCAGTGGAGCGACGAGGTGCGTCGTGTTACCGGCGGTGAAGGCGTGGACGTGGTGCTGGAGGTGGGCGGCGAGAAGACCGTGGCGCAGTCGGTGGCCGCGGTGCGCCCGCAGGGCACGGTGGTCATCATCGGCGCGGTCAGCGGGCTGGGCGGCGGCATCGCGCCGCGCTCGCTCATTCCGGGCGCGACCCGCGTGCAGGGCATCTACGTCGGCAGCCGCCGCATGCACGAGGAACTGGCGCGCTTCGTGGAATTGCGGCAGATCAAACCCGTGGTCGACCGCACGTTCGCGCTGGACGAGGCGCCGGCGGCGTATCGCCACTTCCGGGACGGCCAGCACTTCGGCAAGATCGCGCTGCTGGCCTGATCGGCGCGCCCCCGCGGCGGGGGGCGCCTGCACGTCAGCGCAGGATGCGGATGTTCCGCCAGGGCTGTTCGGGCTTCTTCACCGCCAGCGACGCATCGAATTCGCCGGGCGCGATCCGCGCACTGCCCGGCTTGACCATGCTCACCTGCACCGGACAGCTGGTATTGCCGTTGGCGCGGTAAGCCAGTGCCACACCGAGCTGGCCTTCGGCGGGGTCGCCCAGGTCATGCGTCAGATCGTCGGTGGCCGTGCAGCCGGGCAGGTTCGCGCCCGCATCCGGCGTGGCCCGCGTGGCCGAAAAGCCATCCGGATAGTCGCCGAACCCGGCGAAGTTGATGCCGCGGAACTGGATGGAAAAGTACGTGGTGCCGCAGTTGTCCTTCGGATAGAAGCCGTAGGGCTTGCCGCAGGTCGTACCGCCGATCTGGTAGACCGTGATGCCGGCGCCGCGCAGGCCGTTGATCACCGACTCGCTGGCCGAGCAGGTGTTTCCCGAGGTCAACACATACACGCGCGACAGGCCCAGGTACGGCAGCGGGGCGCCGCTCGACAGGGAAAAGCCCTGTGCGCTCGAGTAGAACGGCGTTGGCGTGAGCGGGTCGCCGGTCACCGGGTCATTGGTGGGATTCTTGTCGTTGAACTGCAGGTTCTCGAACCACTTGCCGGAGGTCAGCGTCGGCCCGGCGATCATGTAGCCAAGCTCGGCGGCGACGTCCAGGTAACCGCCACCGTTGTAACGCATGTCCAGCACCAGGTCGGTGACGCCCGCGGTCTTCAGCTGCTGAATGCCAGTGGCCAGCTGTGATTCGGCCGCGGCGGAGTGGTCATCGAACAGCATGTAGCCGACATTGCCGCCATTGGCCGCAAACCACGTCACCTTCGGCACGGCATCGTAGGATACGGCCGCAGCCGTAAACGACCCGGACAGCACCATGTTGGGATCGTCCCGGTCCCGGATCGAGTAGGTGTGCGAGGAGCCATCCGCCGGGCTGAATACTCCCGCGTTGATCGCAGCCACGCCCGACTGGGTCGTGTCATTGACCACGTCGATACCGTCGAAGGTCAGCAGCAGGTCGCCGCGACGGATCCCGGCCGTGTCCGCTTCGGAACCGGCCTGCACCTCCTGCACCCGGACCTCGCGTGGCGGGGTGGGATTGATGACCGTCCACGCGATGCCATAGCCCTCGGACGTGCCCGATGTGGCCAGCGCGTAGTAATCGGCCGTGTCGTAGGTGAAGTGGAAGTGGTCCTTGGCCTTGCCGCTGGGCGTGGTCGCGTTTGTCTTCAACGTGTCGAAGTAGTCAATGACCGTGCCGGCGACGCTGGCCGGGTTGGCATCGGGCACCTCGCTGTACCAGAGATACAGCTCGTTGTTCCAGGATCGCAGGAAGTACTTTTCCGTCAGGGCGCTGCCCTGCGTGTCCGGACAGGCGCCGCCCCACGGACACGTGCCGGTGCGCGGCGTGGCACACTGCTGGGCAAACGTGGAGGAGACGGGATAGACGCCGGCGGTGTAAGTGATGCCGCCGGGTGGCGGGCTCGACCCGCCGGTAGAGCCGCCGCCGGCGGTCGCCCCGCCGCCACCGCCCCCGCCGCAGGCAGCCAGACCGACAAGTACGGCAGCCTGAAGACCTACAATCCACATCCTGTGCATCAGCCGATCTTCCTTCACGTCCAGTCCTTTGGACAAGTGTCGCAGTGTTAGCACACCGGTACTGTCAAGTCGCCATCGACACGCCGCTGCGACGGACGTTTGACTATAGCCTGCCCGAACCGCTGGCGCATGCCGGGCCCGGCATGCGCGTGCAGGTGCCTTTCGGCAGGCGGCAGGTGGTCGGACTGATCCTGCGGATCGTGGACCGTACCGACGTGCCCGCGGACAAGCTGCGCGAGGTGGGCGCGGTGCTGGATGACACCGCCCTGCTCGGCCCCACCGACCTGCGGCTGCTGGAATGGGCGGCCGGCTACTACCATCACCCCATCGGCGAAGTCGTTGCTGCCGCTGTGCCCAAACTGCTGCGCACCGTGCGCAAGCGACGCTCGAAGACCGACGCGCCGTCCGCGGCAGCAACGACCCCTGCCGTGACGCTGCGCGAGCGGCCACACGAGCTGAGTCCTGCCCAGCGTGCCGTGGTCGATGCCCTGCTGGGCGCCACCGGTGGCGCCGGCAACTTCCTGCTCGACGGCGTAACCGGCAGCGGCAAGACCGAGGTCTATCTGCAGGCCTGCGCGGCCACGCTGACCGCAGGCGGTGCGGTACTGGTGCTGTGCCCGGAGATCGGCCTGACCCCCCAGCTGCTGGAACGCTTCGAACGGCGCTTCGATGCACCGATCGCCGCGCTGCATTCCGGGCTGACCGACGGCGCAGCGCGCGCGTGCCTGGCGCCAGGCTGCCAGCGGCGCGGCGCGCATCGTGATCGGCACGCGCTCGGCGGTGTTCACCCCCATTCCTGATCTGCGGCTGATCATCGTGGACGAGGAGCATGACCCCTCGTACAAGCAACAGGACGGCGGCTTTCGCTACTCCGCGCGCGACCTGGCACTGATGCGCGGCCAGATGCACAAGCTCCCCGTGGTGCTGGGCTCGGCCACCCCCTCGCTCGAATCCCTGCGCAACGTGCAACTCGGCCGGCTCACCGCGATGCAGTTGCCGGAGCGCGCCGGCAGCGCCGTACCGCCGAAGCTGGCGCTGATCGACCTGCGCGCACAGGCCGTCCACAAGGGCTTCGCGGCGCAGACGCTCGCCGCCATGCGCGCGCATCTGGAACGCGGCTCGCAGGTGCTGCTGTTCCTGAACCGCCGCGGCTACGCGCCGACCCTGCTGTGCCACGGCTGCGGCTGGATCGCGCCCTGTGCGAGCTGCGACGCGCGCATGACGGTTCACATGCGGCGTGGCCGGCTGTCCTGCCATCACTGCGGCGCGGACGCGCCGCTGCCCGAGCGCTGCCCGCGCTGCGGCCACGAGGTGCATCCGCTGGGTACCGGCACCGAACGCGTCGAGGAGACCCTGGCGGAACTGTTCGCCGATCATCCGGTGGAACGCTTCGATCGCGACGTGTTGCGCGCGCCGGGCGAACTGCACGCTGCCATCGAGCGCGTGCACAGCGGCCAGGCGCGCATCCTGCGTCGGCACCCAGATGCTGACCAAGGGTCACGACTTTCCGGACGTGACGCTGGTGGTGGTGCTCAACGCCGACCAGAGCCTGTTCGCCACCGATTTCCGGCGCCGCGGAGCGCCTGGCGCAGACGATCGTGCAGGTGGCCGGGCGCGCCGGCCGCGCCGACCGGCTCGGCGAGGTGCTGATCCAGAGCCAGTTCCCGGACAACCCGCTGCTGAAGACCCTGCTGGAGCACGGCTACGCGGGCTTCGCCGCCGGCCGCGCTGGCCGAGCGCGAAGCCGCGCACTGGCCGCCATTCGCGCGCATGGCGCTGCTGCGCGCTTCCGACACCTCCGCGGACGGCGCGCTGGGCTTTCTCGCGGCGGCGCGCGCCCTGCTGCCGGTACCGGCCGGCGTGGTGCTGCAACAGCCGGTGCCGGCCATCATGGCCCGCCGCGCCGACCGGCACCATGCGCAGATGCTGGTGGAATCGGCGCAGCGGGCGAAGCTGCAGGCTTTTCTGGACGACTGGGTGCCGCGCGTGGACGAGCTGCCCGCGCCACGCGCCCTGCGCTGGGCGCTGGACGTCGATCCGCTCGGACGTGCTTCTGACCGGGCGCTCCGGTTAGACTTGCGCACCCCTCGATGAAGCACGAAATCGAACAGCTCGTTGCATGCCGCCGTGGCGCGGCTCAAAGGCGACGTGCTGCCCGCGGACCTGGTGGTCGAGAGCCTCGGCGTCGAACGCACGCGCGATGCCGCCAACGGCGACTTCGCGACCAACCTGGCCATGCGCCTGGCAAAGGCGGCCCGCAAGCCGCCGCGCGTAGCTGGCCGAAGCCATCGTCGGGCGTGCTGCGAGCAGGATCCGGCCATAGAAAAGGTGGAGATCGCCGGCGCCGGCTTCATCAACTTCTTCCTGGCGCAGGACGCGCAGACCGGAGTCGTGCGCCGCATCCACGAGCTGGGCGATGCCTACGGGCGCAACGGTTCGGGCGGCGGGCGCAAGGTGCTCGCCGAATTCCTGTCCTCGAACCCGACCGGCCCGCTGCACGTGGGCCACGGCCGCATCGGCGCCTACGGCGCGAGCGTGGCCAACCTGCTCGAAGCCAACGGCTACGCCGTGCATCGCGAGTACTACGTCAACGATGCCGGCCGGCAGGTGGACATCATCGCGGTCAGCGTCTGGCTGCGTTACCTGGAAGCTGTGCGGCGAGGAGTTCCGCTTCCCGGCCAACGGCTACAAGGGCGACTACGTGCGCGAGGTCGCCGCCGAGCTGCTGCAGCAGGCCGGCCAGATGCTGGTACGCCCGGAGGGCCAGATCTTCGGCAACCTGCCGCCGGATGAGCCCGAGGGCGGTGACAAGGAAGCCTACATCGACGCGGTGATCGCGCGCGCGCGGGAGCTGATCGGCGACGCGGACTTCAGCGACATCGCGCGGCTGGCACTGAAGACGATCATTGCCGACATGGAAGACGACCTGCGCGAGTTCGGCGTGGTCTACGACCGCTGGTACTCGGAACGCTGCGCTGGCGGACAACGGCGCCATCGACCGCGCGCTGGATCGCCTCAAACAGCAGGGGCACACCTACGAGAAGGACGGCGCGGTGTGGTTCCGCGCCACGAATTTCGGCGACGAGAAGGATCGCGTCGTGGTGCGCGAGAACGGGCATGAAGACCTACTTCGCCTCCGACATCGCCTATCACCTGGAAAAGCGCGAACGCGGCTTCGACCTGCTGCTGGACATCCTCGGCGCGGACCATCACGGCTACACCGCGCGCGTCCGCGCCGGCCTTGAGGCAATGGGCGAACCACCCGAGTCGCTGGAAGTGCAGCTGGTGCAGTTCGTGTCGCTGTACCGCGGCGGCGAGAAGGCGGCGATGTCCACGCGCGCCGGCGAGTTCGTCACGCTGCGCCAGCTGCGCGGCGAGGTCGGCAACGACGCGGCGCGCTTCTTCTACGTGATGCGCAGCCACGACCAGCCGCTGGATTTCGACCTGGAGCTGGCCAAGAGCCGCAGCAACGACAATCCCGTCTACTACATCCAGTACGCGCACGCGCGCGTGGCCAGCGTGGCGCGCCAGCTTGCGGCCAAGGGTTACCAGTACGATGCGAAGCTGGGGCTGGCCAGCCTTTCCCTGCTCACCTCCCCGCACGAATCCGCGGTGCTGACCCTGCTGGCGAGGTATCCGGAGATCATCCAGCTCGCCGGCGAGAACCGCGCGCCGCACACGCTGGTGCATTTCCTGCGCGAGCTCGCCCAGGCCTTTCACACCTGGTACAACGCCGAACAGTTCATCGTCGAGGACGCGGCGCTGCGCAACGCGCGCATCGCGCTGGCCAACGCCGCGCAACAGGTGGCCCGCAACGGCCTCACCCTGCTCGGCGTTTCGGCACCAGAGAGCATGTAGGTGAGCCCGGCGCGCCATCGCATGTCCGCGCGGGACTACAAGAACGCCGGCCGCGCGGACTCGCCGCTCGATCTGTCCAGGTACCGCCAGTTCGGTATTGGCTTGACGTTGGGCGTGGCGCTGGCGCTGTTCGTGTGGCTGTACGACCATCGCGTGCAGCCGCAGGCCGCCGAGAGCCCGCCCGAAGCCACCAAACCCGAGTCACCCGCCGCCAAGACTGCAGGCGCCGCCGGCCGACAAGGATGATCCGGCCAGCAACTATTCCTTCTACGACATGCTGCCGAAGGTCGAGGTGACGGTGCCCGAGCAGGATCATGGCGCGCGCCACGACCTGCCGGATGAAACGGTGGTGCAGCCCGGCACCTACGTGCTGCAGGTTGCCGCCAACTCGAAACGCGCCGATGCCGAACGGCTGCGCGACAAGCTCAACAAGATGGGTCTGAACGCCAGTATCCAGCACGTGACGGTGGATTCGGACGAGTGGTTCCGGGTGCGCATCGGGCCGATCAGCGACCTGGTCAGGCTCAATGCCACGCGCAAGCGGCTGCGCGCGGCGAACATCGATGCCTGGATTTACCAGGTCGGGGATTGAGACGGACCGACGGATCGCGGCGATGCATCGACTCCAGCGCTCTGGCAGCCATCTCCCGCAACTGCGGATCCGGGTCGCCCACGCTGATCTTTTCGAAGCGCCGCGCGCACGCGGGCATCACCGCAACGTGTGGTGAGCTGAGTGACCACTCACTTGCCGAATATGGGCCATTGATTTCCCGCTGTCGGTCCAGACCGGCCAGCAGCATGTTCGTGATCGCCGGATGGTCCAGTGACCCGAGACAGACTTAACAGCGAGACGACCTGTCATATTGCTGTAATCGCCACCTGGCATTCGAGTCCGCCCCCTTGGCAGACGCCTCCGCCAACGCTTCGCGATCGCGGTAAGATCGCGCACGCTGACCAGCCGGTCCCGAGATCCATGCGGTGCCGATCCTGATTCATCGAAGGTGTAGTAGAGCCTTCCAGCCGTTGCGCAGGGGCCAGACTCGGGTCCTCGAGCGTGGTAACGACGTACTCCTTCCACGAGCGCATCGCCTCAGTGAGGCCGCGTTGCGCGAGCGCCCGGACCAGTGGACTGGAATCGCTGCACCGTGGCGGCTTCAGAGCGCCGCGCGGGCGCGCGCATCGCCGGTAAAGTCTCGCTGCAAGTGTCGCCACCGCCCTTCCACGCGACTTCGCTGTCCGCATCCAGCTGCAGCGAATCGATCAGCGGCTGTATGAGCGCCGGGCTGCGCACGCCGCGCATCGTGCGCCACACCTGGGCCCGCATGCGCGGGATCCGTGGAGCGACGCTACCAGATCGATGGCGCCGTGGACCACGGCCGGATCGCGCAGCCCGTGAAATTCGGTCCGGCGTGAGAGCTCCCCGCATTGCCAGGCACCCTGCATTGCTCGCAAGTCTCAGGCCAGCGCATTCAGACGCCGGACCGGCGTCGACGACGCGTCGAGCAATCTGATTCTCTCAGATCGGTCTGCCGCTGCGAACGAGTCTGATCGGCGCAGGGCATTGCGGCCAGACAGCACCTTTACCGCGATGCCGGCCAGTACTCACCGGGTCCGCGCAGTCTGTCACGGTGCCGCAGGCTGGTCGCGATATCCCCTTGCGGTACAGTGCCCGCTGCGTGGTAGCTGCCGGCTGGTAGTGCCCATTGGAAGCGTAGCCATCGACCTGAATTTCTGTCGCGAATCTTCCCTCCCGTCAATGGACCCTCTGCCCGTGTACGAGAGACGGTCGAGAGTCGGCAGACGAGTCTCCGGACGCATCGCCTTCTGGGCCGGACCCTGAATGCTCAGATCCCTGGACACTGTGCGCAGTTCGATCCAGAAGCGCGTCGTAATAGGAGGAATCACAGCCGAAGCGCGCGGCGCCGGCTTGTCGCCCGGTTCTGCAGCGGCATGACGCGCACGGTGACCGTGACCTGATCGGCGGCACAATCGCCCGGCTCAGACCTGCGCTTCTGCGGCTGCCGGGCGCGCCGTTGCAACCGGTCGGCGCCGGTGCCATTTCCGACTTGCGGCACAGGCGCTGAATCGTTCGCAGGAGACGGCGTGCAGACTGCTGACTCGGGGTCCGTACAGCGTGCGCCTGCAGGGTGACATGACGCCTGTCGCCCGACCAGCATCGCCGCCGCCGCCGCGACCGCCAGGATCGTGCCGAGCAGTATCACCCTGCTCGGCTTGCGCCGCCCCTGCGATGCACGCCACGCGGCCGCCGATACCCGGTCCATGACCGTGGCGCGCAGCGGCGCCCCACCACTGCATGGCGCCAGGGCAATACGCAGTTGCTTTTCAAATTCCATGGTCATCTCCCGCGCATTGCGCGCGCAGCCACTCCAGCGAACGGCGCAAATGGCTCTTTACGGTGTTCACGGACATCGCGAGAACCGTGGCGATCTCGGATGGATCCAGATCCTCCTGGAAGCGCAACAACACCACGGCGCGTGCGTCCGGCGCGAGATCCAGCAGCAATCGGCGCAGGCGTGCACCAAGCAGCGGATCCAGTTCCTGTTCGGGAGCGGCGGCTTCCGCTGCGGTGTCCAGCGCGTCGAATGGCAGGGTTTGTGGCCGGCGCTTTTCGTCGCGCAGTCGATTCAGGCAGCGATGCGTCGCCGTGCGCAGCAGCCAGCGCTTCAGATGCTGCTCGTCCGTTATCTGCCTGAGCGCGCCGTGCAGTTGCACGAACACGTCCTGCGTGAGTTCCTCGGCGTCGGCGCGCCTGCCGGTGAAGCGCAGCGCAATGCTGAACACGCGCGGCTCGTGGCTGGCCAGCAGGGCGCCGAATGCGGCGAGATCACCGCCACGAGCCCGTTCGAGAGCGCTCTGACCGGCCGCGACTTCCGTCTGCCGATCCGTCACAGGCACGTTGGCGCGTCCTGCATCCACATGCTCCCTATAACACCGGTGGCGTGGCCGGAGGGTGCAGCTAGCGCGACCAAGAAGAAGCACCCCGCCCGGTGCCGGACCGCAGGGGTTGCGGCGGTCGGCAGCGGACGGGGTGAGCTGGGGCTAGGAGCGCTTAGCGGTGCGGCCCCGGCGGCGCTGCCGGCGCCGGCGGCGCAGACGCGGCGGGTGGCGATGGCGGCGCGGGCGGCGCCGGCGGCGCCGGTGGTCCGCCCAGGCCCAGGTTCGGCATGCCGATGCGACCCTGCAGTTTGGCCAGCGTGGCCAGATCCACCTTGCCGGCAATGTTGATCAGCACCAGCTGCCTGGGTTCACTGGCGACGAAGAACAGGCCGCCATCGGGCCCGGTGCCTTCATGCATCCACATCTCGACCCGGTTGTCCGGTTCACGCACGGACATCATCTTCTTCCAGCCACCGGACTCCACCTGCCTGACCAGGCGTTCGATGTCGCGCGTCGAGTAGGCGCCCGGCTTGTCGAAGGAGAACACCTTCACCGTGACGCTCTCCAGCCCCTTGATCGCCTCGACAAGGTCGGGATCGGCCTTGGGCCCGGTCATGAAGCCCAGCGCGCTCTTGAGCGTGTCGCGATCCAGGTCGATGTCCACCGACCTGGTGGCCTTGGACGAGAGGTCCGAAAAATCCGGCATCCTCAGGCGGGCCGCCTGCGCCACCGCGGTCAGCGGCAACAGGGTGATGGCCAGCGCCACCGGCATCAGCCGTCTGATCCTTCCATGCTTGTTCATGTCCCGTTCTCCTGCGTGTCGTTGGGTGCGAGCTTGCGCTGCACCTGGTTGAGTTCGTAACTGGTGATCTGCATTGCGAGCATCAGCTTCTGGTGCGCGTGCGCCTCGCGCTGCTGCACCACGTACCAGTGCAGGCCGAAGGCCGCGGCCACCAGCGAGGCGGCAAGCGCCACCGGCACGCGCCAGGCGCTGCGCCGGTGCGATGCGGCCTGCCGGGCCGACAGCCGCGCCATCACCGCGGACTCGAACTGTGCACCGGGCTCGCTGGCGGCCAGGCTGTCGCGCAATTGCCGTTCAAGGTCCATCGTCGTCTCCTGCCAGTTGCGCGCGCAGCCAGTCGAGCGAGCGGCGCAGGTGGCTCTTCACCGTATTCACGGACATGCTCAGCACGACCGCGATATCCGTTGGATCCAGGTCCTCCTGGAACCGCAGCAACATCACCGCCCGCGCGTCCGGCGCGAGCTCCAGCAACAGGCGGCGCAGGCGTGCCCCGGCCAGCGGGTCGGGCTGCGCCGGCGACGTCGCGCCTTCCGCGCCATCGGCCAGTGCCTCGATGGGCACCAGTTGCGGCCGGCGCCGCTCGCTGCGCAGCCGGTCGATGCAGCGGTGCGACACCGTGCGCAGCAGCCAGTGCTTCAGGTGCGCTTCGCTGTGGATCTGCGCCAGCGCACCGTGCAATTGCAGGAACACGTCCTGCGCCAGCTCTTCGGCGTCGGCACGGCGCCCGGTGAAACGCAGCGCCATGCTGAATACCCGCCCCTGGTGGGCCCGCAGCAGTTCCCGGAATGCGGCCAGGTCGCCCTCGCGTGCGCGTTCCAGCCGCAGCCCCGGGGTGGCGCCATCCATGGCCTGGTCCATCAGCGGCAGATTGGCGAGTGGCGCATCCACATGATCCATATACGCCCGCCGCACCGGGCGCGGGTGCAGCCGGAGCGGACTTTCTCCCCCTTGACTCTGGACTCTGGTCCAGACTCCACAATATCGCCACGAGGAGTCTCACCATGACATTGATGGGAATCGGCGCCATCGCCAGGCAGGCCGGGGTCGGCATCGACACGGTCCGCTACTACGAACGAGCCGGTCTGCTGGACCCGAAGCAGCGCCTGGCCTCCGGTTACCGGCGCTACTCGGCTACCGAGTTGGCCCGGCTGCGCTTCATCCGGCGCGCCCAGGCACTGGGCTTCTCGCTGGAGGAAATCCGCGAACTGCTGGCGCTGTCCTCGCGGCGTGACGTGGCGCGCGTCAAGCGCACGGCAGCAGACAAGGTGCAGCAGATCGAGGCACGCATTGCCGAACTGCAGCGTATCCGCGATGGCCTGGCCTCGCTGGTGGAGGCATGCCCGGGACACGGCCGGGCCGCGCAGTGCCCGATCCTGCGCGCACTGGCCGGGGAGCAGGCATGAGCAATAGCACGCACCATCATTCCCACGACAATCATGCCGGCCATGGCGCGGCAGGCGGATCGCACGCCAGTTGCTGCGCCCATCACCCGGCCGCCACCACACCACCGCCCGCAGCGGCGCCCGGCACCCTCTACACCTGCCCCATGCACCCGGAGGTGCGCCAGGTCGGGCCGGGCAGCTGTCCGCAGTGCGGCATGGCACTGGAACCGCTGCAGCCATCCGGATCAGACGGGGAAAATGCCGAACTCAAGGACATGCTGCGCCGGTTCTGGTTCGGCCTGGTGCTGGCCCTGCCCGTGTTCGTGCTGGAGATGGGCAGCCACCTGCCCGCGCTGCATCTGCACGAACTGGTGGGCACGCGTATCTCGCAGTGGCTGCAGTTCGCGCTGGCCACACCGGTGGTGCTGTGGGCCGGCTGGCCGTTCTACGTGCGCGCCGTCGCCTCGGTACGCCATCGCTCGCTGAACATGTTCAGCCTGATCGCGCTCGGTGTGGGCGCGGCCTATCTGTACAGCCTCGCGGCACTGTTGCTGCCGCGATTGTTTCCGGCGGCATTGCACGGCGCGGACGGCGCCGTGCCGGTCTACTTCGAAGCCAGCGCCGTCATCACGGTGCTGGTACTGCTCGGGCAGGTGCTGGAGCTGCGAGCGCGCGAGCGCACCGGCGGTGCGATCCGCGCCCTGTTGAATCTGGCGCCCAAGCTCGCGCGCCGCATCGGCGAGGATGGCCGGGACGAGGAGATTTCGCTGGACAGCGTGCAGGCGGGCGACCGGCTGCGCGTACGGCCGGGCGATTCCGTGCCGGTGGACGGCGAGGTGCTGGAAGGTCGCGGCGGCGTCGATGAATCCATGATCACCGGCGAGGCGTTGCCGGTGGCCAAGGAGCCGGGCGCGAAACTGATCGGCGGCACCATCAACGGCACGGGCTCGCTGGTGATGCGTGCCGAGCGCGTCGGCGCCGAGATGATGCTCACGCGCATCGTGCAGATGGTGGCCGACGCGCAGCGCAGCCGCGCCCCCATCCAGCGTCTGGCGGACAAGGTTTCCGCATGGTTCGTGCCGACGGTGATCGGCACTGCGCTGCTGGCCTTCGTGGCCTGGATGATCTGGGCGCCCGCGCCGGCCTTCGGGCTGGCCGTGGTGGCCGCGGTGTCGGTGCTGATCATTGCCTGCCCCTGCGCATTGGGCCTGGCCACTCCCATGTCCATCATGGTGGGCGTCGGCCGCGGCGCCTCCGAAGGCGTGCTGATCCGCGACGCCGCGGCGCTGGAACGCATGGAGAAGGTCGACACGCTGGTGGTGGACAAGACCGGCACGCTCACCGAAGGCAGGCCGCGGGTCACCGCGGTGCTGCCGCAGTCCGGCCTCGACGAGAACGAATTGCTGGGACTGGCCGCGGCGCTGGAGCGGGCCAGCGAGCATCCGCTGGCCGCGGCGATCGTTGCCGCGGCCACTGCGCGCAACATCACGCTGCCGCAGGTCGAGGACTTCCAGTCCGTGACCGGCAAGGGCGTCACCGGCAAGGTCGACGGCCGCACCGTGGCAGTGGGCAATGACAAACTCCTGCAGGCGCTGCATGTCGAGGGCGCCGCGCTGCTCGAGGCCGCCGAATCCCTGCGCGCCGAAGGCGCGACGGCCATGTTCGTGGCTGTGGATGGCAAACCCGCCGGCGTGATTGCCGTGGCCGATCCGATCAAGGCGAGCACGCCCGAAGCGCTGGCCACCCTGCGCCGGGCTGGCGTGCACATCGTCATGCTCACCGGCGATCACCGCGCCACCGCCGAGGCGGTCGCCGGCAGGCTGGGCATCGATGCGGTGCAAGCC
Organism: uncultured Gammaproteobacteria bacterium; assembly: GCA_963812195.1. GTDB lineage: Bacteria > Pseudomonadota > Gammaproteobacteria > Steroidobacterales > Steroidobacteraceae > ZC4RG30. The sequence goes on along the minus strand of CAWEUI010000011.1, from coordinate 26,423 downwards.
GAGGTCCTGCCCGAGCAGAAGCATGCCGTCATACAACGCCTGCGCGGCGCGGGACGGGTCGTGGCGATGGCCGGCGACGGTGTCAACGACGCGCCGGCGCTGGCCGCGGCCGACATCGGCATCGCCATGGGCAGTGGCACCGACGTGGCGATGGAAAGCGCCGGCATCACGCTGGTCAAGGGCGACCTGGCCGGCATCGCGCGGGCGCGGCTGCTCAGCCGCGCCACCATGCGCAACATCCGCCAGAACCTGGTGCTGGCCTTCGTCTACAACACGCTGGGCGTGCCGCTGGCCGCCGGCGTGCTGTACCCGGTATTCGGCCTGCTGCTCAGCCCGGTGGTGGCGGCAGCGGCCATGAGTCTCAGTTCAGTGTCCGTGATCGGCAATGCGCTGCGGTTGCGCTGGTCGCATACCACCTGACGATCGATCCCGAGGAAGTACGCATGTCCAGGTATCCACTGCGCCCTTCACTGCCTGGGCGGCGCAGATTCGTGCAGGGCCTGGCGGCCGGCGGCACCCTCGCCGCGCTGGCGCCGTGGTCACGGAGCGCCTGGCCGCAACGGCGCGGCGCGCAGGCCAACGTCCTGTCCGGCAACAGGTTCGACCTGAGCATTGGCGAGACACCGGTCAATTTCACCGGTCGCACACGCCCGGCCATCACGGTGAACGGGACCCTGCCCGCGCCGGTGCTGCGCTGGCGCGAAGGCACCACAGTGGACCTGATCGTGCGCAACACGCTGCCGGCCGGCTCCATCCATGGCGCGTCCACTTCCATCCACTGGCACGGCATCCTGGTGCCGTCCAACATGGACGGCGTGCCGGGCATGAGCTACGACGGCATCGCGCGCGGCAGTGCCTACCACTACCACTTCCCGGTACGGCAGGCCGGCACCTACTGGTACCACAGCCACCTGGCCTTCCAGGAACAGTGCGGCCTGTACGGCGCGCTGATCATCGACCCGCTCGAACCCGAGCCGTTCTCGTACGACCGCGAGCACGTGGTGCTGTTGTCGGACTGGACGGACCTTGATCCAGCGGCGCTGTTCGCGCGGCTGAAGAAGATGTCCGCGTACGACAACTACCACCAGCGCACGGCGGGTGACTTCTTGCGCGACGTGCGCGCGGATGGCTTCGAGGCCACGGTCAAGGACCGGCTGGCATGGGGCAGGATGCGCATGTCGCCGACCGATCTGTCCGACGTCAACGCCAACACCTACACGTACCTGATGAACGGCCTGACTGCGCCGGGCAACTGGACCGGGCTGTTCCGCCCGGGCGAGAAGCTGCGGCTGCGCCTCATCAACAGCTCGTCGATGACCTACTTCGACGTGCGCATTCCCGGCGTGAAGATGACCGTGGTGGCCGCGGACGGCCAGTACGTGCATCCGGTGACGGTGGACGAGCTGCGCATTGCCACGGCTGAAACCTACGACGTAATCGTCCAGCCCTCCGGCCAGGAAGCCTTCACGATCTTCGCGCAGGACTCGGGACGCACGGGGTACGTGCGCGGCACGCTGGCCGTGCGCGAAGGGCTGACGGCACCCGTGCCGCCGCTCGATCCGCGACCCATTCTGACCATGACGGACATGGGGATGGCCATGGACGTGTCGCACGACGAACACATGAACATGGACATGTCGCACGACGGGCAAATGGACATGAACATGGACATGGGCGGCAAGCCCGTGCCGATGCACCCGGCCAGCGAGATGCACAATCCCCTCGTCGTCGGGCAGGCCATGGCGCCCGCCTCGCGGCTGGACGATCCGGGCAACGGCCTGCGCGGCAACGGCCGCAAAGTGCTCAGCTATGCGCTGCTCAACAGCCTGTTCGAGGATCCCGACGGGCGCGACCCCTCGCGTGAGGTGGAATTGCACCTGACCGGGCACATGGAGAAGTTCGCCTGGTCGTTCAACGGCATCAAGTTCTCGTCGGCCGAACCGCTGGCATTCCACTATGGCGAGCGCCTGCGCATCATCCTGGTCAACGACACGATGATGGCGCACCCCATCCACCTGCACGGCATGTGGAGCGACCTGGAGAGCGACGAGGGCGCCTTCAAGCTGCGCAAGCACACCATCGACATGCCGCCGGGCAGCCGGCGCACCTACCGCGTGCGCGCCGACGCGCTGGGCAACTGGGCCTACCACTGCCATCTGCTCTACCACATGCAAGCCGGCATGATGCGCGAAGTCAGGGTGCTCGAATCATGAGCGCCATGCGGCTGTTGCCTTCGCTGCTGCTGGTGGCCAGCACGCTTGCCGCCGGGGCGGAAGAGCCACGCACACCCATTCCACCGCTGACCGACGCCGATCGGGCGGCTGCGGTGATGCCCGGCGGCGGCCACGAGTTCCACGACAACGACATCCACACCTATCTGCTGATGAACCGGCTCGAATACCGCAATGGCGATCACGACGGGCTGGCCTGGGAGGCCAGGGGCTGGGCGGGCACCGATCTGAATCGCCTGTGGTTGCACAGCGAGGGCGCCCGCGCCGGTGCGGAGTGGGAAGCCGCGGATGTGGAGGCTCTCTACGGCCACAGCATCTCGACCTGGTGGGACCTGCTGGGTGGCGTGCGTCGGGACTTCAAACCCGGCGGCGGCCGGACCTGGGCTGCATTCGGCATTCAGGGCCTGGCCCCGCAGTGGTTCGAAGTGGCCGCCACCGGCTACGTCGGCAACGGCCGGACTGCGGCGCGGCTGGAGACCGACTACGAACTGCTGTTCACCAACCGGCTGATCCTGCAACCGATGCTGGATGTGTGGGCGTACGGCAGGAACGACGCACCGCGCGGCATCGGCTCGGGCCTTGCCACCGCCGAGTTCGGGCTGCGCCTGCGCTACGAGTTCACACGCCAGTTCGCGCCCTACGCGGGCGTCGAATGGGAGCATGCATTCGGCAACACCGCCGACTTGCGGCGTGCGAACGGCCAGTCGGCGGCCGACACGCGCCTGGTGCTGGGCCTGAGGACCTGGTTCTGAGTCCCCGTTCCGGCCACCGGGCTACGTATTCGGCACATTGAATTGCCGTTGCGCGGCCGTATCATTGCATGAGCAGCATTTGCTGCCTGGTCTCACCTTGATGCTGCAGTAGATGAGCATGCCGCTGTCCGCCGCCGTGGCCGCATGAGCGCTTACCTCGCGCTGCTTGCGGCATGGGCCGTGCTGGGCGGCGCCGGCCTGTTGCGCCCGACGAAGCCGCAACTGGCAAGCCGATGGCTGTATCCCCTGGGCGCGCTGACGGGACTTGCACTGGCAACCAGCGCCGCGCTCCACCTGGCCATGCCGCCGGAGAGCCGGGTACTGGCCATTGGTCTGCCGGACCTGCCCTTCCATCTGCGCCGCGACGCGCTCTCCGACCTGTTCATGCTGCTGCTGGGCGCGGCCGCGACCGGCATCTCGATATTCGGCGCCGGCTACTTTCGCAGCAGCCCGAGCCGCGTGCCGGGCCTGCTGTGCCTGCAGTACCACCTGTTCCTGGCCAGCATGGGGATGGTGCTGCTGGCCGACGACGCCTATTCGTTCATGGTGGCCTGGGAAACGATGGCGCTGTCCTCGTACTTTCTCGTGACCACCGAACATCGCGTGGCGTCCATCCGCGGTGCCGGCTTCCTCTATCTGCTGATCGCGCATCTGGGTGCGCTGTGCATTCTGCTGAGCTTTGGCGTCATGCAGGGCGGCAGCTGGCACTTCACCTTCGATGCAATGCGCTCGGCGAGCCTCACGCCGCCGTGGGCCGCGGCGGCCTTCGTGCTCGCCCTGTTCGGCTTCGGCGCCAAGGCCGGCCTGGTGCCATTGCACGTGTGGTTGCCGGAGGCCCATCCGGCCGCACCCTCGCCGGTGTCCGCGTTGATGAGCGGCGTGATGCTCAAGACCGCACTGTACGGCGTGCTGCGCGTGAGCTTCGACCTGCTGGGCGCGCCATCCTGGAGTTGGGGTCTGCTGCCGCTGGCGCTGGGCCTGTTCACGGCCGTCTACGGCGCGGTGTTCGCCGCGACGCAGACCGACATGAAGCGGCTGCTGGCGTGGTCGTCCATCGAGAACGTCGGCATCCTGTTCACGGGCGTGGGGCTGGCCATCGTGTTTGCCGGCGTGGGCATGCCGGCACTGGCGGGGCTGGCGCTGATCGCGGTGCTGTACCACGCGTTGAACCACGCACTGATGAAGAGCCTGCTGTTCCTCGGCACCGGCGCTGTACTGCACGCCACCGGCGAGCGCAACTTCGGCAAGCTGGGCGGCCTGCTGCGCCGCATGCCATGGACGGCCTGGTTGACGCTGATCGGCGCTTTATCCATTGCCGGACTGCCGCCGCTCAACGGCTTCGTGTCCGAGTGGCTGTTGTTGCAGTCCTTCCTGTCGGCGCACCAGGTGCCGATACCGTTCCTGAACATGCTGCTGCCACTGGGCGCCGCGATCGTGGCGCTGGCCGCCGCGATCGCCGGCTACGTGATGGTGAAGTTCTTCGGGGTGATCTTCCTCGGGCAGCACCGCGACGCGAAACTCGCGCAGGCGCACGACGCGGGCTGGTGCGAGCGTCTCGGCCTGCTGTGGCTGGCGGCCGGATGCGTGGCATTGGGGCTGTTTCCGACGCAGGTGGTGGGCGCCCTGGCGCGTGTGCCTGAGCAACTCGGCCTCATGGACGTGTTGCCTGTATCCGCCAGCTGGTGGCAATTGACGCCGATCGCCGGCCGTCAGGCCTCGTATGCCCCGCTCATATTCTTCGCCGTCATCCTGGCCATCTTCGTGCTGACCATCCGGCTGGTCGGCGCCTTCTATCACCACCGCATCCGCCGCGCCGCACCCTGGGACTGCGGCTTCGCCCGGCTCGACGCCCGCATGCAGGATTCCGCTGAAGGCTTCGGGCAACCCATCCGCCACATCTTCCAGTTCTTCTTCAGGATGCAGCGCGAACTGCCCACGCCATTCGACTCCGCGCCGCACTACAAGGTCTCCGTCACGGACCGTATCTGGATCGGGCTGTACCGGCCGCTGGCCGGGTTCGTGCAGCGCGCCGCGGCCTCGGTGGCTTGGCTGCAGCAGGGCCGCATCTCCACGTACCTGCTGTACAGCTTCGTCACATTGCTCGTGCTGCTGGCGGTGGTGCTGTGAGTGCGGACGCCATCATGGGCTGGCTGAATCAACTGCTGGCGGTGCTGGTGGCGGTGGCCGTGGCGCCGCTGTACGTGGGCTGGGTCAACCAGTGCCGGGCCTGGCTGCAGAACCGCTCGGCGCCGCCGCTCTGGCAACCGTACCGGGCGATTCGCAAGCTGTTCATCAAGGAAGCGGTGCTGGCCGAGCATGCCAGTTCGCTGTTCCGCTTTGCGCCCTACGCGGTCTTCGGCACCATGGTCTGCGCCGCGGCGATCATCCCGTCGCTGGCCACCAGCCTGCCATTTTCCAATGCCGCCGACGCCATCGCGCTGGTGGGCCTGCTCGCCACCGCGCGCGTGTTCATCTCGCTGGCCGCGATGGACGTGGGCACGGCCTTCGGCACCATGGGCGCGCGGCGCGAGATGATGGTGGGATTCCTGGCAGAGCCGGCGCTGCTGATGGTGATCTTCGTTGCGTCGCTGATTTCCGCCAGCACCGCGCTGCCTGCCATTGCCGACAACCTCGCCACGCAGCAACTGGCGCTGTACCCCAGCCTCGCGTTCACGGCAGTGGCCTTCCTGCTGGTGTTGCTCGCCGAGAACGCTCGCATTCCGGTCGACAACCCGGCCACTCACCTTGAACTGACGATGATCCACGAGGCGTTGCTGCTGGAGTACTCGGCCCGCCACCTCGCATTGATGGAATGGGCGGCGGCACTGAAGTTGTTCAACTTCACCTGCATCGGCCTGGCCCTGTTCGTGCCCTGGGGCATCGGCACCTCTGCGGCCTCGCCACTGTCGCTGCTGGCGGCCTGGCCGGTGCTGGCGCTGAAGCTGCTGCTGGCCGGAGCGGGGCTGGCGCTGATCGAAACGCTCTCGGCCAAGCTGCGCGTGTTCCGCGCGCCCGAGTTCCTGGCAACCGCCTTCCTGTTCGCGGTGCTGGGCATCCTGGTCCACCTGTTGCTGGGAATGTGAGGCGCACGTGACCGCACTGCCGTTCGACCTGCAACTGCTCAATGGCCTGGCCGCGCTGTTCCTGCTGCTGTCCTTCGCGATGCTGTCGCAGCGGCGCGTGGTGGCACTGGTGAACCTGCTCGCCTGGCAGGGCTTGCTGCTGTTTGCAGCGACCATGCTGCTGGCCTGGCGCACACATGAAGCGCACATGTATGTCTCGGCGGCACTGACACTTGCCCTGAAGGTGTTGTTCCTGCCGTGGCTGCTGCACCGGCTGATCCGCCGCCTCGGCGTCTACTGGGACAGCGAACCCCTGATCAACCCGGTCGGCACGATGCTGCTCGGCCTGCTGATCGTGATCTTCGCCTTCGGCCTTGCACAGCCCATTGCGGCGCTGGCCAGCACCGCGACCCGCAATGCCATCGGCATCGCGGTGGCCGCGGTGCTGCTGGCCTTCCTGACCATGATCACGCGTCGCAAGGCGATGAGCCAGGTGGTGGGATTCCTGTCGATGGAGAACGGCCTGTTCTTCGGGGCGATGAGCGCCACCTACGGCATGCCGATGATCGTGGAGCTGGGCGTGGCGCTGGACGTGCTGGTGGCCATGCTCGTGCTCGGCGTGTTCTTCTTCCAGATCCGCGAGCAGTTCGACAGTCTCGACCTGGCGAACATGGAACGCCTCAGGGAGGACGAGTAGTGGAGTTCCCTGCGCTGCTCGCCCTGCCGCTGCTGGGCGCCCTCTTCCAGGCATTCTTCGGTGCGCGCCGCCACGCCTCGCACGTCAATGTGGCGATCAGCCTGGCAACTTTGGTGGCCGCCGGGCTGCTGGCGGCGCGCGTCATCCGCGAGGGTGATATCACCACCCTGCACCAGCAGTTCTTCATCGATCCCTTCAATGTCTTCCTGGTGGCGCTGACCGCGTTCGTGAGCTTCACGACTTCGCTGTTTTCGCGTCCCTACATGCTGGTCGAGGTGGATCACGGGCGGGTCAGGCCGGGACAGCTCAGGCTCTACCACAGCATGTACCAGTTGTTCATCGCCGCGATGTTGATCGCGCTGACCAGCAACAACATGGGCCTGCTGTGGGTGGCGATGGAGGCGGCGACACTTTCCACCGTACTGCTGGTGACGCTGTATCGCACACCGGCCTCACTGGAGGCGGGGTGGAAGTATTTCATCCTGTGCGGCGTCGGGATTGCGCAGGCGCTGTTCGGCACCATCCTGCTGTACTTCGCGGCCGAGAAGGTGCTCGGCGGCGAGGGCGTCAACGCGCTGCTCTGGACGCAGCTCAACGCCGTGAAGGGCGAGCTCGAACCCAGCGTACTGAGCCTTGCCTTCGTCTTTCTTCTGGTCGGCTACGGCACCAAGGTGGGCCTGGCGCCATTGCACAACTGGTTGCCCGACGCGCATGCCGAGGGCCCCACGCCCATTTCGGCCGTGCTTTCCGGCCTGCTGCTCAATGTCGCGATCTACGCGGTCGTGAGGTGCAAGGTGCTGGTGGAGGGTTCGCTGCATTCGGCGCTGCCCGGCCGCATGCTGATGGGCTTCGGGCTGTTCTCCGTGGGACTGGCGGCGCTGTTCCTGTGGCGACAGCGGGACATCAAGCGCATGTTCGCCTACTCGTCTATCGAGCATATGGGCATCGTGACCTTCGCCTTCGGCATGGGCGGCCCGGTCGCGAACTTCGCGGCGCTGTTGCACATGACGGTGCACTCGCTGACCAAGTCGGCGATCTTCTTCGCCGTGGGCCACGCCGCGCAGAAGACCGGGACGCAGCAGATGGAAGGCATTCGCGGGCTGGTGACGATCTCGCCCACGATCGGCTGGGGACTGATGCTGGGCTCGCTGGCCATCCTGGGCCTGCCACCCTTCGGCGTGTTCGCCAGCGAATTCCTGGTGCTGACCACCGCCATGCGCCAGCATCCGTGGGCCACGCCGGTACTGCTGCTTGCCCTCGGCGTTGCGTTTGCGGCGATCTTCCGACGCGTGCAGCCCATGGTGTTCGGGGAAACCACGGCAAAGCGCCTGCCGCACGCGCCGGCGCTGCTGCCGGTGTTCGCGCACCTGGGGCTGGTGCTGCTGCTGGGACTGTACATTCCGCCCTATCTGGCCGACTGGTATCGCGCCGCGGCCCGGCTCATTGCGGGGCCATGATGCAGACCAGGCCCGACCACGACGACCCGATGTGGCTGGCAGACGCCGCGGCACTGGCCGGTGCGCCCGGGGCGCGTCGTCTCGGGATATCCGGCGAACAGTGGCGCGCCGCCATGTCCGGTCTGGCCACCGCCGACTGGCGGTTGCTGGCGCTGTGGACCGACCCGGCGCCGCGCGCGGCGGTGCATGTCGTCCTCGCCACCGGCACGAACCTGCTCAGATGCGACCTGCAGCTGGCAGCCGGAAGCACGGCCTACCCGGGCGTGGCGGATCTGTATCCGGCGGCCGATCGCATGCAGCGCGCCGCGGCCGATCTGACCGGAATCGCAGCCAGCAGCGGCGACACGCGGCGCTGGCTGCGGCACGCCGCCTGGCCCGCCGACTACCTGCCGCTTGCTCCGGGGGCTGCCAACGGATTGCCGAACCCACAGACCGAGGCGGACGACTACCCCTTCGTGCGCGTAACCGGCGACGGCGTGCATGAGGTCCCGGTGGGACCGGTGCATGCCGGGATCATCGAGCCCGGCCACTTCCGTTTCTCCATCGTGGGCGAGAAGGTGCTGCGGCTGGAGGAACGGCTCGGCTATGTGCACAAGGGCATCGAGCAGCGGTTCCGGAACCTGTCGCTGCTCGAAGGTCACCGGCTCGCCGCGCGGGTCTCGGGCGATTCGGCGGTGGCCTTCTCCTGGGCGTACCTGCAGGCACTGGAAGGCATGGCGGACAGCGCGCCGCCGGCACGCGCGCGCTGGCTGCGCGCGCTGGCGCTGGAGAGCGAACGCATCGCCAACCATCTCGGCGACCTCGGTGCGCTCGGCAACGATGCCGGCTTCGCCTTCGGACTCATGCAGTTTTCGCGGCTCAAGGAGATCTGGCTGCGCGCACTCGAGGCGTGCTTCGGTCAACGCTATCTGTTCGACTACCTGGTACCCGGCGGCGTGGCACGCGATGTCGCGGCGAACGAGTTGCGCGTGCTGGCCGATTGCGCCGGCGAAATCGCGCGCGAAGCGCAACTGATACGCTCGATCTACGACGAGCATGCCGGCGTGCGCGACCGCTTTTCAGGCACAGGCATCGTCAAGCCCGATCTCGCCCGCCGACTGGGCCTGGCGGGGCTTGCGGGGCGCGCCAGCGGGCAACTGCATGACCTGCGCGTCGATGCGCCGGCCGATCCCTACGCCACGCTCGACGTCCGGCTTGCGGGCAGCAGCGATGGCGACGTCGCGGCGCGCGTGGCAGTGCGCTTCGAGGAACTGGCCGAGTCCGCGCGCCTGATCGCGCGCATCGCCAGGGAACTGCCCGCCGGCACCCACCGGAGCGAAGTGGGCACGCCCCCCGCGGGCAGCGAAGGTCTGGGCGCCATCGAGGGCTGGCGTGGCCCGGTGCTGGTCGCGCTGAGCGCAGCAGAGCAGGGTTCGATCGCGCGCTGCCACCCGCATGATCCTTCCTGGCAGAACTGGCCGGTGCTGGAGCACGCCATCATCGGCAACATCCTTCCGGACTTTCCGCTGATCAACAAGTCGTTCAATCTTTCCTACAGCGGGCAGGATCTTAGCGATGCTCAAGACACTGCGCCAGATCCATCGCGTCGGGATCGTCACCGAAACTCCGTCAGGCGCCGAGGAACTGCTGCGCGTGCGCACGGCGCTCCAGGCCCGCATCGCCGAGGTGCTGGGCCGCGCGCTGTGCATTCGCGAGGTGGACGCCGGCTCGTGCAATGGCTGCGAGCTGGAGATCCACGCACTGGGCAACCCCCTCTACAACATCGAGGCGCTGGGCATCAGATTCGTGGCGAGCCCGCGTCATGCGGACATGCTGCTGGTAACCGGGCCGGTGGCGCGCAACATGGAAGCTGGCGTTGCAGCGAACCTACGAGGCCACGCCGGACCCGAAGCTGGTGGTGGCGGTCGGTGATTGCGGCTGCTCCGGCGGAATCTTCGGCGAGAACTACGCCTGCGCCGGCCGGGTCGGCAATGTGATTCCGGTTGATGTGGCGGTTCCCGGCTGTCCTCCCGGCCCGGCCCGTATCCTCGCGGGCATCCTCACCGCGATCTCCCCGCCGCGCGGCTGAGCGGTCCGGCCGCTACCGCTCCGGCAACGGGATGAATTCGGTTTCGCCCGGCACCGCGTCGAAGCGCCCGGCCTGCCAGTCCGCACTGGCCTGCTCGATGCGTTCCTGGCTGCTGGCCACGAGGTTCCACCAGATATGGCGCGGTCCATCCGCCGGCTCGCCGCCCAGCAGCATCAGACGCGCCGGTCGACGCCGCGGTGAGCGTCGCGGCCACCCCGGCACGCAGCACCAGCATCTGTGGCGATCCAAAGCGCTTGCCGTCGATGTCCAGCTCGCCTTCACAGACGTACACGGCGCGCTCGGCATACCTTGCGTCGAAGACCAGCCGGGCACCCGCGGCCAGCCGCGCCTCGGCATAGATGGTCTGCATGGGCACCGCCACCGGCGAGGTGCTGCCGGCCATCTCGCCGATGATCAGGCGCAGCGAAACGCCCTCGCCGTCCAGCACCGGCAGCTCGTTGGCGCCGAAGTGATGGAAGCCCGGCGCGGCGTCTTCGTGCGTGCGCGGCAACGCCACCCAGGCCTGAATGCCATACAGCTCATGACCGGCCGCGCGCGGCCCCGGCGGCGTGCGTTCGGAATGCACGATGCCGCGCCCGGCGATCATCAGGTTCATCTCGCCCGGCCGGATCGGGATCACGGTGCCCAGTGAATCCCGGTGCAGGATCTCGCCGTCGAACAGGTAGGTGACCGTTGCCAGACCGATATGCGGATGGGGGCGCACATCGATGCCGGTGCCCGGCGCGAAGCGTGCCCGGCCCATCTGGTCCCAGAAGATGAACGGCCCGACCATCTGGCGCTGCGTGGCCGGCAGCACGCGGCGCACCTCGAAACCGCCCAGATCCCGGGCGCGGGGCACCATGTCCAGCTCGACGCTGTGGCAATGGCTGGCCACATCCGCCGGTGGTTTGCTTTCAAGCCAGCTCATTTCAGGAGATGGTACGAAATCCGCGCCGCGCCACCAATGGGTCCAGGCGGGCCAGCAGGTAGTAGGCCAGCCACGACAGCAGCCGGCGCCATGGGCCACGCCGCATCTTCAACGTGCTGCGATCCAGCGGTTGGGCCGCAAGCAGCCGCTGCGCGAACCAGCTGCGTGCATCGGCGACCAGTTCCGGCCAGGTAAAGCGCAGCAGCAGTTCGTAGTTGATGTGCAGGCTGCGCCGGTCGAGATTGGCCGAACCGACATAGGCAACCTTGTCGGTGAACAGCAGCTTGGCGTGCAGGATCTGCGGCTGGTACTCGTGAACGCGCACCCCGCGCGCCAGCAGGCGGCCATACAGCCGCTCCGCGGCCAGCTGCGCCAGCGGCACGTCGCTGTGTCCCGCCAGCAGCAGGTCGACCGGATGCCCGCGCCGCGCCGCGCGATACAGCAAACGGCGAAACCCGCGCGAGGGCAGGAAGTAGGCGCTGGCTATGGCCGACATCATGCGCGTGCTGCAGATCGGCTCCCATCCGGTGGCGCAATTGCCGTCCGCGGGTACCGGGTCCGGCGAGCAGCAATTGCACCGGCGCGTCCGGCGCGAACGTCGCGACGGAACCGTGCCGCACCACCTTGCGGAACCTGCGGAACGCGCGCGGCGTGAACGGCGCGAGCTGGCACATCGCGTCGAAACTCGACTCGAGCTGCGCGACGACCGGCCCTCCCACGTACACGGCGGTGTCGCACCAACCCCGCGCGATGCCGTCACCGGCGTACTCGGGCGCGATGTTGAAGCCACCCAGCACCGCGTGCGCCCCATCGCAGGCCAGCATTTTGCGGTGATCGCGAAACGAGCGCCGCAGCCAGCGCTGCGGGTTGAACAGGACGACATTCACGCCGGCATCGCGCAGCGGCACGAGGAAATCCTCGCGCAGACCTTCGGCCCCGAAGGCATCCAGCAGCACGGATACGACCACGCCGCGCGCCCGCGCGCGCAGCAGTGCATCGCCCAGCCAGGTGGCGGGACCCTCCTCACGCAGCAAATAGGTTTCCAGTCGCACGGCATGGATGGCGTCATCGATGAGACGCTCCATCTGTGCAAAGGCTTCGTCGATCGTGGCTATCCAGCGCGCCGAATGCGCGCCATGGCGGTGCAGCGTGTACTCGTTCACTCTTCCGTGGCTGGACGGAACTCCACGCCCAATGATCGCAGCTTGCGATACAGATGGGTGCGTTCCATGCCGACACGCTTGGCGAGCTGCCCCACCTTGCCGTTGCACAACGTGAGCTGCTGCTGCAGGTAGGCGCGTTCGAACTGTTCGCGCGCCTCACGCAACGGCAACGCCAGCAGGTCCTGCTTGACCAGCGGCTCGTTGGGCGGAGCATGCGCCGACAGCTCATGCTCGATCTCTTCCAGGGTGATCTCCTCCGGACCGCCCCGCGCCAGCATGCGCCGGACCAGGCTGCGCAGCTCGCGCAGGTTTCCCGGCCAGGGATAGTTGCGCAGGCGGTTCTGGGCAGCGACCGAAAAGCGGCGCAACGGCAGCTTTTCGGAATCCGCGATGCGCTCCACGTAGAAGCGCAGCAGATCCGGCACGTCTTCGGCGTAGTCACGCAGCGGCGGAATGCGCACCAGCACGCCGGACAGGTGCGAGAACAGGTCGCGTCGCAGCCCGCCCTCGCCGCCGGCGCGTTGCTCCACGCCGGGCTGCGCGGTGGCCACCAGCCGCGGGTTGAAGGCGACTCCGGCATCCCCATTGGACCCGACGCGATGGAAGCGGCCGGTCTCGATGGCGCCGAGCAGCAGCCGCTGCACGCGCGGCGACAGATCCTCTACTTCCTGGATGAACAGCGTGCCGTTGGGCGCCTGGTCCAGCAGACCCTGCGTCACGCCATCCGCGCCGATGCTGCCGAACAGGAAGCTTTCGGCGGAATCCTCGGGAACCGCGCTCGCCACCAGCGTGATGAAGCCGCGGTTCGCGCGCGTGCCGGCCTCGTGGGTAAACCGCGCCAGCGCTTCGCGGCCGCTGCCGGCCTCGCCGACCATCAGCAACGAGGCGTTCAATGCCGCGACCCGCGTCAGCTCCTCGCGCAGCTGCTGCGCCACGCGGCTCTTGCCGAAGGTGGCCGGCAGCGGCGTGAGCTGCGGCCGGCCGGCAACGCGCCGGCGCTTGCCGGCATCCATGGCCCGCTCCACGGTGCGCAGCAGCTTGGCCAGCGACAGCGGCTTCTCCACGTAGTCGAAGGCGCCCAGGCGCGTGGCTTCCACGGCGGTTTCGACCGTGCCATGCCCGGACATCATCACCACCGGGCAATCCTCGGCGGCCGACGCCGACCATTCGCGCAGCAAGGTGATGCCGTCCGTGTCGGGCATCCAGATATCGAGCAGGACCAGATCGGGAGTGGTGCGGGCCCGCGAGGCGCGGGCCTGGCCGGCGTTGGCGGCGACGTCGACGTCGTAACCCTCGTCGGAAAGTATTTCCTTCAGCAGTACGCGGATGTCGGCTTCATCATCAACGACCAGAATCTTGCCGGTACTCATGCGATGCCTCTTGCGGGCTGCGTCACCGTCACGGCGGCAGCCACCGGTAATACGACGCGCACGTACGCGCCCCCCTCGGGTCTGTTGCTCGCCTCGATACTGCCGCCGTGTTCTTCTGCGATCTTCTTCACGATGGCCAGCCCCAGACCCGTTCCCCTGGGCTTGCTCGTCACGTATGGCTCAAACACCCGTGCGAGCATTTCCCGGTCGAAACCATGCCCGTTGTCAGTCACCATGATGACCGCTTTTCCGCCCCCCGGTCCACCATCTTCGTGATGGGTGGTGACCTCGATGCGCCCGTCCCGGGTGCCATCGGTCGCCTCCAGACCATTGGTTATGAGGTTGTTGAGCACCTGACGCAGCCTGCCACGATCGGCCTGCACGGGGGGCAATGCCGGATCCACCCGCAGCTCGATGGTGGCGCGCGTCTCCTGCGCACGATACAACTCCACGACCTCCGAAACCAGTTCGTTGAGATCCAGCTGCGCCACCTTCAGCTCCGGCGCGCGCGCGTATTCGCTGAATGCGTTGACCATGCCCTTCAATGATTCGACCTGCTGCACGATGGTGCGCGTGGCGCGCTCCAGTACCTCTGCATCGTCGGGCCCGAGCTTGTCGGCAAGCCGCCGCCGCAATCGTTCGGTCGCCAGCTGAATCGGGGTCAACGGGTTCTTGATCTCGTGCGCCAGGCGGCGAGCCACCTCGCCCCATGCCGCATCGCGCTGCGCATGCAGCAGGTGGGTGATGTCGTCGAACACCAGCACGTGGCCGGCGGGCACTCCCGCCGAGTCCACCAGCGCCGCGCAGGCGCAACGCAACACCCGGTCCGGCGGCAGCGCGATCTCGTCCTGCCATTCGGCGCCCTCGGCGTCCAGGCGCGCGCCCACCTCGCGCGCGAATGGCGGTATGCGCGGCGATTCCTCGTTCAGTTCGCGCAGTTCCAGGCCTGTCCCCTGCGCCAGGTGCGTACCGAGAATGGCATCGGCCGCGGCGTTGGCCAGTCGCAGGCGGCGCGCGGTGTCGAGCACGATCACGCCCGTCGACAGCCCGGCCAGTATCACGGCCAGACGCTCGCGTTCCTCCTCGACCAGTGCGCGGCTGCGGCTGGCTTCCTCGCTGGCGCGCCGCAGCCGGCGGGTCATGTCGTTGAACGAATGCACCAGCCACCCCATTTCGTCGCGCGCCGGCAATTGCCAGGCGCATCGTGAAATCCCCCTTGCCCACGGCGCGCGTTCCCTCCATCAGGTCGCGCACCGGGCGCATGAGCCGCTGCGCGGAACGGATCGCCAGAAACATCGCCGCGAACATGGCCAGCAACAGCACCAGGGTCAACGCCAGCCGGAAGCCGTACTTCATCAGCTTGCGCGATTCCTGCAGGTTCGCGAAGCTCTTGGCGATCTCCTGCACGCCATTGGCCAGCTCGGCAAGGTCGCGCGGCAGTTCGTAGCGCGCCATCAGGAAGCGCTGCACCACCCGACCGGGATTGGGAATCGGCGCGGCGGCGGTAATGAGGTAGCCGCCATCCACCTGCGGTTCCATGATCACGTACGGATTGCCGCTGTACACATGGGCCTGGATTTCCCGCGGAACCGTCGCGTCCGGCGAGGTTCGGCCGCCCGCGCGCACTGGCCGCCAGCACGCGGCCGCTGCCGTCGAACACCGTCAGTTCCCGCGCGTCGGCATTGCGCCGTTCCGCCTCCAGTGCCGGGGCCAGATTGGCAGCCGGCTGGTGCCCGAGCGCTGCGGCCAGTTCCACGGTGAGATGTTCCTGCTGCTGTTTGCGCACGTCGCTGGCCGAGCGCAGGCTGGCCTGGACCTCGGCGAGCTCGCGTCCGGTGCCGCGGTTGAACCAGCTGTCGATGCTGCTGGTCCAGCGAATACCTGGCGAAGCCGTAGATCACCAGCAGCGGCACGATCACCAGCCCGCTGAACACCGCCACGGTACGCACCGTGAGCCGCGATCCGGGCACATTCCTGCGCAAGTCGCTGACCAGGCGGTATACGCGGCGTGCCAGCAACGCCGCCATCAGCGCCACCAGCGTGGTATTGAGGCCGACGATCCACGGGATCCAGTCGGAGAACTGCGCGGAGTTCTCCGCGCTGCGCGCCAGCAGGAACAGCGAGCCGAGCACCACGGCCGCGGCGACCGCGATGAACATGTAGCCGCCCCAGCGCCTCAGTGAGCCAGAACCCATGTGTACCACTCGCTGCGATTCCAGTAGCGGGTCCAGAAGGTCAGCTCGCGCAGGCCACTGGGCGCGTGGCCGCGCCGCAGGCGCGCGCGCACACCGACCTGGTAGGTTTCATCCGGGTCCAGCGGGGAGCCCAGATCGACCCGCCAGTCATCCACGACGCCTGCCACGGCCAGCGCCTCCTCGAGCGTGGCATAGGTCTTCTGCTTGCTGCTGCCGGCGTCCGCGAGCACGTAGCGCTGGCTCAGCGCGTTCCAGGAGAGCTCACGCTGCAGGCTCGCATCCACCAGCCTGTCGTCGAACCAGAAGCGGCGCTTGCGGTCGATCACCGCCTGCACGTCGAGATTGACCGTGGCACCGGCGGCCAGCGCCGAGCGCATCTGGTCATCCACTGGGAACTGCGCGCGCACCGTAAACACGAGCACGCTGCCATCCACCCTGGCCCGCGCCGAGCGCACCAGGATCGCATCTGCGGCCCGTGACGGCATCGCCGCGCACAGCGACAGCAACAGCACGATCAAGCCGGATGCGAACCTGAACCAGTGGGGCCTCACCTGGGAACTTCCTGTGTGGTCAGACAAGCATAGTAGAAGCCATCCACCAGCGTCGCCGGTCCAAGCTCCCTGGGTTGCGGCAGAAGCTGTACGTCCGGCTGCACGCGCCGCAAGCGCCGGTTGCCTCGCAGGAAGCGCTCCACGAGCTCCTGGTTCTCCTGCGGCAGGATCGAACACGTTGCATACACCAGGCGCCCCCCGCCACCAGCATGTCCGCGCAGCGTTGCAGCAGCGCAAGCTGGGTGGAGGTGAATCCGGCGATGTCGCCGGGCCTGCGCAGCAGCTTGATGTCGGGATGGCGGCGGATCACGCCGGTACCCGAACACGGCGCATCCAGCAGAATGCGATCATACGGCTGCCCGTCCCACCATCCATCGGCGTTGAGGTCGGCGGCCACCAGCCTTGCCTGATAGCCCAGCCGGGCAAGATTCTCGCGTACCCGTTCCAGCCGTGCGGCATCCGCATCCAATGCGGTGAGCTGCAGTTCGCCACGACACCGCTCCAGTATGTGGCCGGTCTTGCCGCCGGGCGCGGCGCACGCATCCAGCACGCGTTCGCCGGGCCGTGCGTCCAGCAATTCGGCGGCGCGCTGCGCGCCGGCATCCTGCACGCTGAACCATCCCTCGCTGAAACCCGGCAGCGCCTTCAGGTCCAGCGGTTGCGCCAGCACCAGACTTTCCGGCCCCGCACCGGGATCGGCTTCGATGCCGGTCTCGGCGAGGCGGGCGAGCGCCGCCTCGCGCGTGAGGCGGTGCAGGTTCACGCGCAGCGTCATGGGCGGCTGCTCGTTGTTGGCCGCGACGATTCGCGCGAAGTCGTCC
Organism: uncultured Gammaproteobacteria bacterium; assembly: GCA_963812195.1. GTDB lineage: Bacteria > Pseudomonadota > Gammaproteobacteria > Steroidobacterales > Steroidobacteraceae > ZC4RG30. The sequence continues at coordinate 9,128 of CAWEUI010000011.1, read as the reverse complement.
GGCCACGCCGCCCGCAGCGCCTTGAGCAGCCAGCGTGGATGGGCCAGGCGCACCGGTTCGCTGCGATCGAAGCGCGCGATGAGTGCATCGCGCTCGCGCAGGTAACGCCGCAACAGCGCATTGGCAAAACCGCTGGCGCCGGGCTGGCCGAGCACCCGCACCGCATCGACGGCGATGTTCACCACGCTTGCGGCCGGCGCCCGCGAGTATTCGATCTGATGCAGGGCAATCGTCAGCGTGGCGCGGACCAGCGGTGCCATGCGCTGCCCGGGCTGCAGCAGCGCGTCGACCAGCGGCGCGAGCCTCAGGTACCAGCGCAGCGTGCCGCTGTGCAGCGCGCGCACGGCGCCGCGATCCTGCGGCTCGACATCCAGCTGCTGCAGGGCCACCTCGGCCGTGCAGCCGCCGCTACGCACCACCGCGTCCAGGGCGACGGCGGCCGCGGCCATTGCGCGAGCACCGGGCGCGTGGCCGGAACGCGGCTGCGCGTTCATGCGAACACCGCGTGCGCGCCGGCCGGCAACCGCAGCGAGTTGTAGAAGTCGCGCGCACTCACCGCCTTGCGGCCCGCACGCTGCAGTTCAAGCACCTGCAACACGCCGCCGCCACAGGCCACTGCCAGCGCCTGCCCTTCCAGACCCAGCAAGGTGCCCGGGACGGCACCGGTCGGCGCCGCGCAAGACGTCGTCCGGCTGCGCAACAACTTCACCGGTGTGCCGTCCAGACGCGTCTCGGCGGCGGGCCAGGGGTTGAAGGCACGAATGCGGCGATCCACTTCGACTGCCGGGCTGTGCCAGTCGATGCGGCTTTCCGCGCGCGACAACTTGTGTGCGTAGGTCACGCCCGTTTCCGGCTGTGGCTCGCCCACGAGTTCGCCGGCCGCCGCGAGCGCCAGCGTCCGCACGATCTGCCGCGCGCCCAGTTCGGCCAGCTGGTCATGCAGTTGTCCCGCCGTCATCTCCGCACCGATCGGTATGGTGGCCCGCGACAGCACCGCGCCGGTGTCCAGGCCCTCGTCCATCTGCATGATGGAGATGCCGGTTTCGGCGTCACCGGCCAGGATGGCGCGCTGGATCGGCGCCGCCCCGCGCCAGCGCGGCAGCAACGAGGCATGGATGTTCAGGCAACCCAGGCGCGGCAGGCTCAGCACTTCGCGTGGCAGCAGCAGCCCGTACGCCACGACCACCATCACTTCGGGGCGCGTCGCCGCCAACTGTGCCTGCGCCTCATGCGCCTCGCGCAGCCGCGCCGGCTGGGCCACGGCCAGGCCCAGTTCCCGTGCCGCCAGCTTGACCGGACTGGCGCTCAGGGCACGGCCGCGACCGGCGGGGCGATCGGGCTGGGTCCACACGCCCACCACGGTGTGCGCCGCGTGCAGGGCGCGCAGCGCCGGCACGGCGAAGTCGGGCGTACCCGCAAACGCAACTCGCAGAGTCATGGGATCAGGCCATCGCCGGCGAGCTCGATTCCCGGGCTGTCAACACACCCTCGTCAGAGCCGGACCTGGCGCTCCGCGGAAGTGGGCGCCTGCCCGCCGCGCTCGCGACGTTCCTTGTCGAGCTTCTTGCGGATGCGCTGGCGCTTGAGTTCGGAGAGGTAATCGACGAACAGCTTGCCCGAGAGATGATCCATCTCGTGCTGCACGCACACCGCCAGCAGTCCGTCCAGATCGCGCTCCTGCGTGGCGCCCGCGGCGTCCAGATAGCGCACCTTCACGCGCTCGGCACGCGCCACGTCATCGTAGATGCCCGGCACCGACAGGCACCCTTCCTGTCCGCTCGCCTTGCCCTCCCGCGACAGGATCTCGGGATTGATGAACACCTGCGGATCGCTCTGGTCCTCGGTGACATCGATGACGATGAGCTGGTGGTGCCAGTCCACCTGCGTGGCCGCCAGCCCGATGCCGGGCGCCGCGTACATGGTTTCGAACATGTCGGCGATCTGCTGCTTCAGGGCGGCATCGAAACGCGTCACCGGAGCGGCACGGGTCCGCAGGCGCGGATCCGGGTACTCGAGAATGGTCAGTCTTGCCATGGCCGTATCTCCGGGACTCGAAAATGCTGCTAATGTCGCCCTTAATATCCGGCCACCGCTTGGATTTTCCAGGGTGCCCGTGATGCAGTCCTCAAAGTGAACGCGTGCACTTGGCGTGACTTCGGGCAAAGAGTTTATAACAGCATATGAAATGAGGCTGGTTGCGCGCGTCCGCGTGCGACATAATGCGATGACAGGAGCAAAAATGGTCTCGAATCAAGCAGTTACGCATAAGCCACGCACCACCTTGGCGGTGGCGGCGAGCTTTGCAGCGCTACTGGCCGCTGGCTGTCAGACGATGCCCGAGCCCAGCGCACCTGCCGCGGCCCCGCCCGTCCAGGTGTCCGGCAGCTCCACCGCCCCGGAACAGGAAAACGCCGTGGACGCGGCGCTGGCCCGTGAAGCACGGGAGCCGGCCAGCAAGGCCACGGCGCCCGCCGAACAGCCCGCGCCCGTGCTCAATGCCAACGCGCCCAAGAGCTATGTCGTGCAGCGCGGCGACACGCTGTGGGATATCTCGGCCAGGTTCCTGCGCGACCCGTGGCTGTGGCCGGAGATCTGGCACGTCAATCCGGACATCGCCAATCCGCACCTTATTTATCCCGGCGATACGCTCAAGCTGGTCTATGGCACCGGCGGCAGGCCGCAGATCGAACTCGTCCCGGGCAATGCCGTGCGCGTCTCGCCGCTGGTCCGCTCCAGTGCGCTGGACGGGCCGATTGCCGCCATTCCGTATCGCGCCATCGCCTCCTTCCTCGGCCGGCCCAGCATGCTGTCCAAAGAAGACGTGGAGAACGCGCCGAAGATAGCCGCGTTCGTGATCACCATCTGGTGGCCAGCCTCAGCGACTCGGTGTACGTGAAGGACATGCAGGCGCATGGCCCCGGCCGCTACGCCATCGTGCGCGTCGGCGATCAGCTCAAGGATCCGGAAACGGGTCGCGTGATGGGCTACATGGGCACCTACGCCGCCTCGGTGCGCTTCGACCAGGTGAACGGCCCGGTGTCCAGGGGACTGCTGGTGGAGAGCAGCCGGGAAGCCGTCGCGGGCGATCTGCTGTTCTCCGAGGACGTGCAGGTGCCCAGCAGCGACATCGTGCCGCATGCGCCGCCGGCCAATTTCACGGGCCAGATCATGGCGGTGGTCGATGGCGTCTCGCAGATCGGCCAGTACGACGTGGTCGCGATCAATCGCGGCAGCAATCAGGGCCTGGAAGTGGGCCATGTGCTGGCCATCGACCAGAAGGGCGAAGTGGTCCCCGATGGCTCGTGCAAGACCTTCGGCCGCACCTCGTGCGCACGGCTCCATCACGCTGCCGAGCGAGCGTGCCGGCACCTTGCTGGTGTTCAAGACCTATGGCGACATGAGCTACGGGTTGGTGGTGGAGACCACGGTGCCGGTACAGGTTGCCGACGTGGTACGCACGCCCTGATCGCGGACATTCCTCGGCAAATACGCCAGTTAAGGGCCCGCCTCGCGCGGGCCCTTTGCTTTTAGGCTGCCCCGCTCATGCACGACCCGGCCATCGATCGCTGGCTCGCCAGCTCCGGCGGGCGGCTGCTGCGCCGCGGCGAGGCCGGCTATCCGCGCCAGCTCGCCGCCCTCGACGACGCGCCGCCACTGCTGTTCGCGCTGGGCGACGTGGCGTTGTTGCGCCAGGCGCAGGTGGCCATCGTCGGCAGCCGCCGTCCGACCGCGGCCGGGCGATCACTGGCGGCGCGGATCGCGCGTGAGCTGGCCGCGGCCGGGCTGGTAATCACCAGCGGGCTGGCGCTCGGCATCGACGCCGCCGCGCATGAGTCCGCACTGGCAAGCGGCGGCACGACCATCGCCGTGTGCGGCACGGGGCCGGATGTGTGCTATCCGGCGCGGCATCGCGCACTGTATGAACGCATCATCGAGCGCGGCCTGTTGATCACGGAGTTCCCGCCCGGCACGCCGCCGCGCGCCGCGCATTTCCCGCAGCGCAACCGCATCATCTCGGGTCTCGCCCGCGGCGTGGTGGTGGTCGAGGCGGCCGCCGACAGTGGCTCGCTGATCACCGCGCGCCATGCGCTCGCACAGGGACGCGAAGTGCTGGCGGTTCCCGGATCGCCGCTGAACCCGCTGGCGGCAGGTTGTCTGGCGCTGATCCGCCAGGGTGCCGTGCTGGTGCGCGGCGCCACTGACATACTTCCGGAGATCGCCGTCCAGATCGAAGAAAATCCCCAGACTGATCAACAGGTTGGGTTGCCAATTGCGGCTCCCGCCACGCCCGTGCGGTTGGACAAGGATTACGAAATGCTGTTAGATGCGCTCGGCTTCGAGCCCTCCACTGTCGACGATCTGGTGGAAAGAACAGGCCTTGGCGCCGGTTCCGTCGCATCCATGTTGTTGATTCTGGAGCTGGAGGGCCGCGTCGAAGCCCGGCCCGGAGCACTGTACAACCGCATCGCATAAAGAATGAACGGCACCGTCCTCGACATCCTCCTCTACGTCTTCGACCGCTACATGATCGACGAGGCGCCCGAGGTACCGGAACGCTCGGTCCTGGCACAGGACCTGGCCAGCGCCGGTTTCGGCGAAGACAACGTGGAACGCGCCCTGGACTGGCTGGCCGATCTGGCCGGCGAGCGCAGCCGCGCGCAGGTGCCGGGAACCGGGGTAACCGAAGCACCGCGCACGACGGCGCTGCGCCTGTACAGCACCGCCGAAATGGCGCGCCTGTCGGTGGAATGCCGCGGCCTGCTGCTTTCGCTCGAGCAGGTCGGCATCCTCAATGCCACGCAGCGCGAGCTGGTCATCGACCGGCTGCTGGCGCTCGACGTGGAAGACCTCACACTCGACCAGCTGCGGTGGATCGTGCTGATGGTGCTCTCCAGCCAGCCCGGCCAGGAACTGGCCTGCGCGCGCATGGAGACACTGGTCTTCGACGCGGATTCGGGCTCCACACATTGAGCCCTGCCCGGCTCCTCATCGGGGGCTGCGCGAGCAACACACTGCGTCAATGGCTGAAAACCTCGTAATCGTAGAATCGCCCGCCAAGGCGAAGACCATCAAGAAGTACCTCGGCAAGAGCTTCGAGGTGCTGGCCTCCTACGGGCACGTCCGGGATCTGGTGCCCAAGGAAGGCGCCGTGGATCCGGAGCATGACAGATCCTGACGTTATGAATATTGACCCTCAGTGAGTTCTGGTCAATGTGGCCGGATGCATACAGCCTGTACAAATTTCACGCCAGACTCGATGAGGCGCAGCGAATTCCGGATTCGGGATTTCTGTCAGGTCACTACCACATCAACGGATGCTTCGCAGCTGGCCCATGCGAGCTCTCGCGCCGCAGTGTTTGCGAGGGTGATTCACCGAATAATTGGCGGTAACTCATGGCAAAGCGACCCGGCTCAAGAAATCCTGTGCGATAGGCAATATCTCCGACCGTGGTTTCTCCGGGACGTGTAACCAGCAGTTCATGACGCGCCATGTGGAAGCGCCGCTGCCTGAGAAAACTCAACGGGGTGATGCCAAAGGTTTCGCGGAACGCGTATTCCAGAGTGCGCTGGCTTACGCCGGCTGCCGCGCACAGGTCCGGCACCGATATCGTCGAGGTGTCGTCTGATGCACGCAGGAACTCGAGTGCCCGGTCGATACCCTGCCGGCGCAGTGAGATATTTGGCCGTGGCTCGACGGTTCTTCAAGCTGTACGGTACGTGCCAGCCGGTCGAGTAACTCGTCCTCGAAAGCACGCACGGCGGCGGGATATCCCAGCGCCTCCGGATGCCGAGCGGTCTCGTCCAGCACCTCGCACAGCCAGGACGTCAGGGAAATGACGGCGGTGCGCGCCATGGGAACAAACCGGTCTTTGCCCGCATCAACGAGTCGTGACGCCAGGTCCGGCGGCAGTGTTCGGTGCAGCAGATCGAGGTCGAGCAGCAGCATCAGATGGACCTGTCCGCTGTCGAATACCGCCTCCACGCCGCCCGGCATGGTGGCGGGCACCCCGTCGCTGCGCGGCGATACGTTCCAAAAAGTGGTTCTGGGGCCGAGGCGTAGCGGCAGACACAAACCGAGCTTGCCCGCGGGCGAAAAACCGCGCATGCGCAAGGCCGAAGTAAAGCCTTCCTGGTAAACGATGACGGACGGTGTGACCAGAAACTGTTTCCAGTGTCCGAACGGACGGCGGTCAAAGCGGGGTGGCCATGATCTCCCATGGCAATGAATGCGCTTCGTAAAAACACGGTTCGTCTGCGCAGAAATCCCCCCGCCTTGCGTGCTCGATGCCGCTGTCCGTGAAGGGTGCCAGCTGCCCCATCGTCTCCTCCCCGAGTTTGCGAAAAGTGCATATTCTTTCTGCGTATTATGGCCTATCTTGACGAAAAACTAATGTTATATGTTCATCGCGCGTGCATAAGATATAGAATCACGCCCCTGAAAACCGGGCACACACGCCTGTAAATAGTTGCGGGCGAGTCGCCGGAACAGCTGACTACCTTTCACTCCTCAAAGTGGGAGCAACTGACATGAGATTATCGTCGTGCAATACGCGCATGAATGGTGTTTGCATTTTATCCGCTCGCGCCAGACCGGGCATAGCGATGCCGGGATCCCGACGCCATGGAAAACATTGCTCCTTTTAGGGCGGCCGCGTGAAAGGAATGCGGCTATGGCTAGACGAGAAAGCACGCCCGGCTCCTCGCCGGTCTTTTCCTTCAACCGGTATGGCCCTTTCTACCGGCTGCAGCGATGGCTTGGCCTGCTCTCGGAGACCGATCTTGCCGCTGCCCGTCGAGCGCTGCTCTTTGTTGCATCGCCTGGTTTCCCGCTGTACTGCTGGCAGCGCTGCAAGGTTACGCGCTGAACGACACCACGAGCGTGCGATCCTGTTCGACTTCAGCGCGTATGCATTTGCCATTGCGGTCGGTGCCTTCGTGCTGATGGAGCAGGCTTCCGACCGGCGCATGGCCTGGCTGGTCAGCCAGTTCGCGGCCTACGGGATCGCGCCGGAGGCTTCCCGCGCGTGCTTTACACAGGCACGACAAAACATGGCCCGGCGCACCGGCTCGTGGCTCGCGGAAGCGATTATTCTGGCCGGTGCGTATCTCATCGCCTACGCCTGGATCCTGCGCGGTGCTGCCCGTATCGAGGGCGGTACCTGGTTCGGGCAGGTGGCTGACGGCGACCTGCAGTTGACCCTGGCGGGCTGGTGGCTCCTGCTCGTGGCGTTGCCGCTGTTCTGGTTTCTGCTGGGCCGCTGGCTCTGGCGCTTCGTGACCTGGGGACTGCTGTTGCGCGACATCGCGCGTTGCGATCTGCGGCTCGTGGCCACCCACCCGGACCGCTGCGGCGGCCTGGCCTTCATCGGTGAGTACCCGCAGACCTATCTGCTTTTCGTGTTTTCGGTGAGCCTCGTCATCGCCGCGACCGTGCTGAAGCAGGTCGTCTATGCGGGTGCGAGCATCATGAGTTTCAAATTCGCACTGCTCGGTCTGATCATCTTCCTGATTGTCGCCTTCGTCCTGCCGCTGCTTGCCTTCACGCCCGTCCTCCTCAAGCTGAAAAAACAGGGTCTGAGCCGCTACGGTGCACTCGTGAGCCGGCACCATCTGGCATTCGAGGCGAAATGGATCAGGGGCGAAGGCACATCGGGCGAGGCTGTCGCAGATCCGCTCGGCTCTCCCGATATGTCGTCCCTGGCAGACCTTTCGGCGAGCTACCAGATCATCGAGGCGATGCGCCCGGTCCCGGTGACCCGGCAGAGCATTGTGCCGCTGGTGCTTGTCGCGCTGCTGCCGTTCATCGCCGTGGCCGCCACGCAGGCGCCGTTCAAGCAGATCCTCGGGAGTATCAAGGGCCTGCTTCTTTTGTGAATGAGCCTGTGCTCCGTGCGATGTTCCGCGTACCCCGAATAGCAGGGGACAGACCTGCCACAGTGACATGTGTTCAACCCTGCACCCTGCATACAGGATGGAATCCCCCATGTAAGTTCCTTTCGAGTATGATTCTGCTTTTAACCCGGATATCCCCGTCGCAGCCACCATGCCACAAATGACACCCAAGGAAATATACGCCGTTCTGTCCCGTGACGTTATCGGACAGGACCAGGCGCTCAGGAACATGGCCGTCGCCATTTACAAGCACCTCATCGAGCATTCGGTGGGCAATGTAATGCTTATCGGAAATTCAGGTACCGGCAAGACCACCATCATGCGGGCGGCGGAACAGTTTTTTTCGCAGGCCAAGGGGTACGAGAAATTTTCCACCATCATCCGCATCAACGCCAATCTGGTGGCGGACCTGGCGAGCCGCGGAACCCAGAGCAATATCGTGATGGAGCGGCTCGCGCGCCGGGCGGCCAATATTCTGGGCGAGAAGGCAGACTTCAAAACCATGCGGGACTACGTCTCGCATGGAATTGTCTGTGTGGATGAAGTGGACAAGATCCGCGCGGTGGTCGGGGGGCAGCCCAACGTGAAGGGAATCGTCGCCCAGGACAGCCTGCTGACGCTCATGGAGAATGAAAATGTCCAGGTGGAAATGCCGTACTTCGAGGCCGGCAAGTGGCATACGGCGATGACGCCGATCAATACCGCACACATCCTGTTCGTCGCCGGTGGCGCCTTCGAGGAATTGTATGACCAGGTTTTTCGCCGCATGACGAAGAAACTGGGCCCGGACAAGTTCTACCGGCTGATACCGAGGGCCGATGGCAGCCTGGACCGGGTTTTCTTCTTCGAACTCGGTCGCCACGTCCAGCAGGAGGATATCTTCGAGTATGGCATGACGCCGCAATTCCTGTCCCGCTTTGACAGCGTGATCATGCTGGGTGATTTGACTGCGGTCAGTCTGGTCAAAATATTCAAGGACATTAAAGGCGCCATCTGGCCCATCGCGGTGGATTATTTCCGGCACGCCGGCATCACGCTCACGATCACCGATGAGGCGACAGCGCTCATCGCAGAGATGGCAGCCAAAAAGTATCGTCTGGGAGCGCGGGCCTTGCGTGAGGTTTTCGGGACCATCATAAAGACGCTCGAGTACGATCCCCTGGCCTCGGAACTGGTTCGGGAACAAGGCGGCCAGCGGGTACTTGAGATTACCAAAGAGGTGGTGGAGTCCTGCC
>CAWEUI010000010.1:0-101157 GCA_963812195.1 uncultured Gammaproteobacteria bacterium | reverse complement strand
GGCATCCGGCCCTGGCCGCACCCGCTTGCCAGTATTGCCAGTGCCGAGAGACCAATAAGCTGCAATTTGCGTAGAGCCTTCACATTGGGTCCAATTCGCACTGGTCGACCCTATTGGCAGAGTCGCCTAACGGCTGAGTTCAGCGGCGGGCGGCTCGCCGAGGCCAATCATGGGCAGTTTATGCATGAACATTCCCTTGCTGCTTGCATACCAAGTACCACCGGCCGCCCGCCCGCTGCAACGATTTGTTAGGCGATACGAGCACGAGACCACCCCTTACAGCTCGTCAGACATTGCTGCGCTGTGTCGCGGGAAGCCTCTGCGATGTCCTTGGATTTCAACGCGGCTTCGAAGTGCTTGACGGCCATGACAGGGCTTCTCTTGACTCCTTTCCCAGCTAGGTAGCGAATTCCCACTTCTACCAGGGCGTCGTCATCGCCTAGCTGAGCCGCGCGAACATACCACTGGAACTCTTGGCGCGATCTGCCGAGGTCGCGATAGACAGTTGCCAAATTCGAAGCAGCGGTCGCTGCCGAAGAGCCACCGGCCTTGTATGCACGGAGGTACCAGTGCATGGCCTTGGGGCGATTGCGTCTAGCGCCGCGTCCGATGTCGTAGATGTAACCAAGCATGAAGAAGGCCATTTCATCGCCTTGGTCTGCGAGATCGTGAAAGGCGCGAAGCGCTGGGAGCAAGACGACCCTTGTCGAATGCAACGCACGCTTGGTAGATCGACAGTTGGGGCGATTTGGTCACGACAGTCGCCTAACGGCTGAGTTCAGCGGCCGCGAGCTGACTTGTCAGCACGCGGGCGCGGGGCAATGAGTGGAAGAAGACGCTCGGCCGCCCGCGGCCGAGCACTTTATGCGTCCCGGCCCGCTGCAACGATTTGTTAGGCGACGACGCCTAACCTTGGGTTCAGTGAATCTTGAATGTACATCGCGCTCTCACAGCCTGGAGACCTTGCCCACCCGAAGCTTTCGCCAGATGCGATGCGGATTCCGCCGGTTGTAATCGCACACGTGCGAGATCACGGCCGGTTAATGACTGCAGCACGTGCAGCGGCGCGAGTAGATGTCCTGGAGCGGCACAGCATCCCAAGAGGCAGTGCGCCACCGACGCCACTGGGTCGCTTGGCGGCGATCCGAAGAGCGATGGCGCTGTGGCCGCCAGCAACGCTGCTACGGATGACTTTGCAACGAGAGTGTCGAACTCGTATGAAGCTGGCAAGAGCCTGAGCCAAGGCACCCATCGAGAAGCTGCACAAGGTCCAGCGTTGCCAGGTCCGCCAATTCTGGCCGAGTCTCTGGAGCGGCAAGCGGCTAGTGCGATAACGAGTGAGCACCTGGCGATGGCCAATGAGATCGCAGGTTCGATCGGAGCATGACGTTGCGTCAGTGTCGCCTAACGGCTGAGTTCAGCGGCGGCACGCCGACCTGTCAGCACGCGGGCGCGCAGCGATGAGTGAACGAGGCGCTCGGCCGCCCGCGGCCGAGCACTTTATGGGTCCCCGCCCGCTGCAACGATTTGTTAGGCGACGGTGCCGACTGACGAGCAAGACCTTCTTCGACAGATGCCGTGCGATTCGCTGGACACTCTGGTGCGTGGGACCACTTCATGATGGGCTCGAGCAGCATGCCACTGTCGATCAGTGACTCGACCCGAATGGGTCCTCAGGAAGAAGAGTTGCCCTTGACGCTGCTGTGCACCCCGCTATGAGCATCGATGTCTGAACGTATGCCATGGATAGCTGAAGAGCCTGAAGGGATATCGCCTGCCGTGCATCGTATGAGAGTAGCAGTCTGCGCCCGAACCAGATTTCGTAGCGGGCACTTCCAGCTGACCCGTGAGCTTCGTCTGGCACGCGGCTTCCCGAGCCTCGCGATGACATGCAATGGTCTCGGCCATCGACTTGCTGAGAACGAGCGCTGGCGCTCAGTCGAATAGCATCCATAGAACGTGCCGTCGCCTAACGGCTGAGTTCAGCGGCCGCGAGCTGACTTGTCAGCACGCGGGCGCGGAGCAATTGAGTGGAAGGAGGCGCTCGGCCGCCCGCGGCCGAGCACTTTATGGGTCCCGGCCCGCTGCAACGATTTGTTAGGCGACGGATGCACTGACGCCTCAGATCAGTGCGATTCTTGCGCCGCATCCATGCCAGACGCCTGTTGCACATTTGTCCGAGTCAGGCCAAGGACTGGCAAGTCGGCCAAGATGATTGTCTACACATGCTATGTGTTGCGCCGTTCAGCGAGCATCGCACCTTGAAGAGGGTGCAACGAAGTAGCATGACGGCCAGCCGCTTCCGATCTAGATGCACGCTCAATCTGTGCGCGCTCGTCATGTAGGCAAGTGCCTGACAGCGGCCCTAGAGCCGAGCACCTGAGTCGTGCCTTGGAATGACAGCAGGGTCACTGATGCTTGGACCAAAGGTAAACTAGGGCGCCTCGACTGGACGGCCGTGAATAGGAGCGCCACGCCAGATAGTTCAAGCGAAGTGCCGATCGCAATGCCACGCGTAGCCACGAGTCCTCGCTGCCAGCTGAGCGCTCGGAATTGGCGTTCTGAGGATCGAAGAAGTACATTTCCAACTGTCGCCTAACGACTGAGCTCAGCGCCGGGTGGCTCGCCGAGGCTGATCATGGGCACTTTATCAATGCCGGCCAGCGACTTGCATACCAAGTACCACTGGCCACCCGAGCGCTGCAGCGATTTGTTAGGCGGCGTCATGCGATGCTTTGCTGACAGAGGCCATACCTTCGACTGCCCCGGATGGAGCCGCCAGTCGGCGGGACGCCAAGCGACTGCCACCAGATATCGTGATGCGATGAGCGAAGCTGGTTGCGTCACCTTGCGATTGACATTGCTCAAGCCACGGCATCAGACAGAGCGTTCGGACGTCCAGGTGCCATCGTGTCGCGTCGGCATCTGAACTCGTGGCCTATGCGCGATGAGGAGAGTGCCCGGAAGCCAGCGCACCAATATGACAGAGCGACGGCTGGAAGACCACGGCGAGGCCCAGGTCAGAGGTGCGATGCCATTGCAATGAGTGGTCATATGTAGGTGACAGCATCTGCGTCAAGGCAACGCAGCCATAGAAGCGAATGACATGTCGCCAATGTGGACCGTCCGACATCCGTGCGAATCGAGTGGCAGTGAGGGAACGCTCGAGTGGGAGCAGAAACAACGCAGCAGACGCTCCATTCCCGCACAAGCGCAACTGGTCGTATCGTCGATGCGTTCTTCTTGCGTGACGAAAAGCGCCGTGGCGCCTAACTAATCATTATGTTTGTCCAGCCAAACGCATATCTGGACAAATCCGTTGAGTAAGCCGGTAGCATGCCGCGCAACTTGATGATTTGATTATTGCCTCGTGAGTTCGCTGGTCGTGTCCAGCCAAGGACTTTATGCGGCATGTCCACCGAAAGACCCCCGACTGTCATTGATGTGGTTCGCGAGAACATCCGTGTTCGCCACTACAGCCTGCGTACCGAGAAGACCTACATTGGCTGGATTCGCCGCTACATCAACTTCTGCGGTCGACGCCACCCGCGGGAGCTCGGTACGACGGAGATTACTACTTTCCTCACGCACCTGGCAGTGGATCGCAAGGTTGCTGCGGGGACGCAGAACGTGGCATTGCAGTCCTTGCTGTTTCTCTATCGCAATGTCCTGCGGATGGACCTGCCGGACATCTCTCAGGTGGTGCGAGCCACCTCCCCGGCACGCCTGCCGGTCGTGCTTTCCCGCGATGAGGTCCACCGCGTATTCATGCACCTGGAGGGCCGTGCGCGCCTGATGGTGGGTTTGTTGTACGGCAGCGGACTGCGATTGTCGGAAGGATTGTCACTGCGCGTGAAGGATCTGGATCTGGAGCAGCGCGCGCTGATGGTTCGTCACGGCAAGGGCGGCAAGGATCGGGTGACAGTGATCCCGGGGCAGCTTGTCGCGGCACTTTCCGAACATCTGCGGGCGCTGCACGCCTGGCACCTTCGGGAGCGCCAGGTCAATGCGCCGGGCGTCTGGATGCCCGATGCGCTCAAACGCAAGTACTCTGGCGCCGGTACGGGCTGGATGTGGCAGTGGTTGTTTCCGTCGCGATCCTTCTGCCGCGATCCTTATGACGGCGCGCTGGTGCGCAATCATGTGCACCCGAAGACTGTCCAGCGCACTGTGCAACGGGCCATCAGAAGGTCCGGCATCAGCAAGCCCGCGGGCTGCCACACCTTTCGCCACTGCTTCGCCACGCACCTGCTGGAATCCGGCAGCGACATCCGTACAGTGCAGGAACTGCTCGGCCACTCGCACGTGAAGACCACGCAGATCTACACGCACGTGCTGAACCGCGGCGGGCAGGCGGTGAAGAGCCCGCTGGACGGGCTGTTTTAGGGGCGACGCGGGCATTTCGCCCCGTGAAATCAGGGGCTTGCCCGGGTGGCGCCTCGCGTACTTCGGACCCATAATCCGCCATCTTTTTCTGTCAGGTCTCGGCCTCAACTGATGTCTGAAAAGCTCACTCCGGCGGAAGCCGCCCTGCGCGACGCCGCCCGGGACTACCACCGCCTGCCGGTTGCCGGCAAGGTCTCGATCACGCCCACCAAGCCGCTGACCAACCAGCGGGACCTGTCGCTGGCCTACTCACCGGGCGTGGCCTATCCCTGCCTGGACATCGCCGAGGACCCGCGCACGGCGGCCGAGTACACGGCGCGCGGCAATCTGGTGGGCGTGGTCACCAACGGCACCGCGGTGCTGGGCCTTGGGGACATCGGTCCGCTGGCGGCCAAGCCGGTGATGGAGGGCAAGGGCTGCCTGTTCAAGAAGTTCGCCGGCATCGACGTGTTCGACATCGAGCTGGCCGAACGCGATCCGGACAAGCTCATCGAGATGATCGCCGCGCTGGAGCCCACGGTGGGCGGCATCAATCTGGAGGACATCAAGGCGCCGGAGTGCTTCTACATCGAGCGCAGGCTCTCCGAACGCCTGAACATCCCGGTATTCCACGACGACCAGCACGGCACGGCGATCATTGCCGCGGCGGCGATTCGCAACGGGCTGGAGCTGGTCGACAAGGACATCGGCAGCGTGAAGCTGGTGGTCTCCGGTGCCGGCGCCGCGGCCATCGCCATCCTGGACCTGCTGGTGGGCCTGGGGCTGGACCGCGCCAATGTCTGGGCCTGTGATTCCAAGGGCCTGATCGTGGAAGGCCGCGGTGACTCGTACAACACCGAGAAGGCGCGCTACGCGCAGCGCTCGAAGTTGCGCACGCTGGCCGACGTGATGCCCGATGCCGATGTGTTCCTGGGCTGCTCCACCGGCGGCGTGCTCACGCCGGAGATGGTCAAGGGCATGGCCGCCAAGCCGATCCTCCTGGCGCTGGCCAACCCGGAGCCGGAGATCCGCCCGGAGCTGGCCCGCGCCGCACGGCCCGACTGCATCATCGCCACCGGCCGTTCGGACTATCCGAACCAGGTGAACAACGTGCTGTGCTTCCCCTACATCTTCCGCGGCGCGCTGGACTCCGGCGCATCGCGCATCACCGCGCAGATGAAGTTGGCCTGCGTGAAGGAAATCGCCGAGCTGGCCAAATCGGAGATCAGCGAGGAAGTGGCCAGCGCCTACGCCGGCCAGGACCTGGCCTTTGGTAGCGACTACATCATTCCCAAGCCGTTCGATTCGCGGCTGATCCTGCGCATCGCGCCGGCGGTGGCCGCCGCGGCGGCTGCATCCGGCGTGGCGACGCGACCGATCGCGGACCTGGAGGCCTATCGCACGCGGCTTGCCCAGCAGTTTTCCTCGGCCGGCATGCTCACGAGCCCGGTGTTCGGCGCGGCACGCGCCGCCACGCGCAAGCGCATCGCCTACGCCGAAGGCGAGGACCCGCGCGTGCTGCGCGCCGCGCAGGTGGCGCTCGACGAGGACATCGCGCAGCCGATTCTCATCGGGCGCCCGGCGGTGATCGAGGCGCGCATCCGCAAGGCCGGTCTGCGCATCCAGCTGGGCAAGGACGTCACGGTGGTCAACCCGGACGATGATCCGCGCTTCCGGCACTACTGGCAGACCTACCACCGCATCATGGGTCGGCGCGGCGTGAGCCCGGATGCGGCCAAGGCGGCGGTGCATCGTTCCACCACCACGATTGCCTCATTGCTGGTGCACCTGGGGGATGCCGACGGCATGCTGTGCGGCCTGCATGGCCGCTACGATGCGCATCTGGAACACATCCGCGATGTGATCGGTCTGCGTGAGGGCGAGACGGCACTGGCGGCGCTGTCCGGCCTGACCGTGCAGCAGAACACTTTGTTCATCGCCGACACCTATGTCAGCGAGGCGCCCAGCGCCGACCAGCTCGCTCGCATCGCGCGCCAGGCGGTGCGCGAGGTGCGCCTGTTCGGCCTCACGCCCAAGGTGGCCTTCATCTCGCACTCCAACTACGGCTCCTCGCGCCGCGAGTCCGCCAAGCGCGTGCGCGAAGCCTTTGACCAGTTCTCCAGGGAGAATCCGGAAGTCGAGTGCGATGGCGAGATGCACGGCGATGCCGCGCTGTCGGAGGCCACGCGCCGCGGCCTGCTGATGGACAGCCGCCTGACCGGCGAGGCCAATATCCTGATCTGCCCCAACATCGACGCGGCGAACATCCTGTTCAATGTGCTCAAGGCGGTCAGCGGCGAGGGCATGACGGTGGGGCCGATCCTGATGGGCGTGGCACGGCCGGCGCATGTGCTCACACCCTCCTCCACTTATCGGCGCGTGCTGAACATGACGGCGCTGGCTGCGGCGCAGGCCGGCATGTCGGCGGTGGTCCGGCGTGCGGTCGGCCTCTAGCGCAACAGGCAGCGCCCGCTACTCGCCTTCCCAGTAGTCCACGCTGATCTCGGCGTGGGCCACGTGGCGCAGCAGCCGCGGCGAACCATCCGGTGCGGTCTGCCGTGACAACATGGCGACTTTCTTCGAGTCCGGATATTCCACCGTCTCCGGCGTGATCATCGTGCTGACGGCCAGATAGCGCATCTCTTCGCTGCCGGTATTGACGATCTGGTGTGCGCTTTCCGGGCCACCTGGCGGGCTGGCGATGAAATCCCCCACGCGCAGGCTGTAGCGCTCATCGCCCACGCGCAGTTCGCCGCTGCCGGCCAGGATGAAGAACATCTCCTCGTTGGCATGGTGGTTGTGCAGCGGGAAGGCACGTTTGCCGGGCGGGACGACGGTGATGTTGTAGCCGAGCATCCTCGCGCCGATGCGCCCGCCCACCACGCCCATCTGCGAGGCGAAGCGCTCGGCCGCCTTGCCGGTGGGCTGGAACATCTGCGGGCGATCGCCGATCTGCACTTCGTCCAGGTTCAGGACGGGCTTGGGCTGGCTCATGACTGCTCCCTGCGTTGCGCCGCAGCTGAGCATAGCGCAGGCACTGTGTCAGGCGCGCGTCTTGCGTATCTTTTCGATGAGCTTGAGCTGCGCCACGACCTGCGCCAGTTCGGCCTGCGCGCGCGCCTGGTCGATCTTGTCGTGGGCGCCGGCCAGTGCTTCCTCGGCCCGCTCCTTGGCGGCCAGCGCGGCGGCCTCGTCCAGATCGTGCGCGCGAATGGCGGTGTCGGCCAGGATGGTCACCTTGTGCGGCTGCACTTCCAGCGCACCGCCGCTGACGAATACGGACTGCTCGGCCTCGCTGGTCTTGACCCGCACTTCGCCGGCCTTGATCAGCGTGAGCAGCGGCGCGTGCCGCGGCGTGATGCCCAGCTCGCCTTCGCGGGCCGGCACGAACACGGCCTCGGCGTCACCGGCGAAGATCTGGCCTTCGGCGCTGACGATGTCGACATGAATGGTGTTGCCAGCCATCTGCTTGCCTGCCTTGCGCCTAGTTCATGCCCTTGGCTTTTTCCACGGCCTCGTCGATGTTGCCGACCATGTAGAAGGCCTGCTCGGGCAGATGATCGTAATCACCTGCCAGAATCCCCTTGAAGCCGCGGATGGTCTCGGCCAGCGAGACGATCTTGCCGTCCTGGCCGGTGAACACCTTGGCCACGTTGAACGGCTGCGACAGGAAGCGCTGGATCTTGCGCGCGCGGTACACGGTCTGCTTGTCTTCCTGGGAGAGCTCGTCCATGCCCAGGATGGCGATGATGTCCTGCAGTTCCTTGTAACGCTGCAGCACGGCCTGCACGCCGCGCGCGGTGTTGTAGTGCTCATCGCCGATGACCAGCGGGTCGAGCTGGCGGCTGGTGGAGTCCAGCGGATCCACCGCCGGGTAGATACCCAGCGCCGCGATGTTGCGGCTCAGCACGACGGTGGCGTCCAGATGCGCGAAGGTGGTGGCCGGCGACGGGTCGGTCAGATCGTCCGCCGGCACGTACACGGCCTGGATGGAGGTGATCGAGCCGGTCTTGGTGGAGGTGATGCGCTCCTGCAGCACGCCCATTTCCTCGGCCAGCGTCGGCTGGTAGCCCACCGCGGAGGGCATGCGGCCCAGCAGCGCGGACACCTCGGTGCCGGCCAGCGTGTAGCGGTAGATGTTGTCGACGAAGAACAGCACGTCGCGGCCGCGGCCGGACTCCTGCTTCTCGTCGCGGAAGTACTCGGCCATGGTCAGGCCGGTCAGCGCCACGCGCAGGCGGTTGCCCGGCGGCTCGTTCATCTGGCCGTACACCATCGCCACCTTGGAGTTCTCGAGGTTCTCGGCGTCGATGACGCCCGACTCGATCATCTCGTGGTAGAAGTCGTTGCCCTCGCGGGTGCGCTCGCCCACGCCGGCGAATACCGACAGGCCGCTGTACTGCTTGGCGATGTTGTTGATCAGCTCCAGCATGTTCACGGTCTTGCCCACGCCGGCGCCGCCGAACAGGCCGACCTTGCCGCCCTTGGCGAACGGCACCAGCAGGTCGATGACCTTGATGCCCGTGACCAGCAGGTCCTGCCCGCCGGCCTGCTCATCGAAGCTCGGCGCCGGACGGTGGATGGGCAGCGTGCTCTCGGCCGCCACCGGGCCGCGGTTGTCCTGCGGCGTGCCCAGCACGTCCATGATGCGGCCCAGCGTGGCCTTGCCCACCGGCACGTTGATCGGCTTGCCGGTGGCGTTCACCGCCAGGCCGCGCTGCAATCCTTCCGAGCTGCCCATGGCGATGGCGCGCACCACGCCGTCGCCGAGCTGCTGCTGCACCTCCAGCGTCAGGTCCGCATCGGCGAGCTTGAGCGCCTCGTAGACCTGCGGGATGTGCTCGCGCGGGAATTCCACGTCGATGACCGCGCCGATGATCTGGGTGATTTTGCCGGTTGCCATTGCTGTTTCCTCGAAAATTCCTGCGGTCTCAGACCGCTGCCGCGCCGCCGACGATCTCCGCGAGTTCCTTGGTGATCGCGGCCTGGCGGGCCTTGTTGTAGACGAGCTGCAGCTCATCGATGAGCTTGCCCGCGTTGTCGGTGGCGGCCTTCATCGCGACCATGCGCGCCGCCATTTCGCTGGCCACGTTCTCCACCACGCCGCGGTATACCTGCGATTCCACGTAGCGCATCAGCAGACCGTCGAGAATGTCGCCGGCCGATGGCTCGTAGATGTAGTCCCAGTGCTCCTGCAGGCCGGCCTTGTCCGAGGGGACCACCGGCAGCAGCTGCTCCACGCTGGGCTTCTGCGTCATGGTGTTCACGAACTCGGCATGGATCAGGAACAGCCGGTCGAGCTTGCCCTCGCGGTAGGCGTCGAGCATGACCTTCACGCTGCCGATCAGATCGTTCACATGCGGCTTGTCGCCCAGGCCCGAGACGCTGGCCATCACTGGCAGCGTCAGGCGGCGGAAGAACGCGATGCCCTTGGTGCCGATCAGGTTCAGATGCACGCCCACGCCCTTGTCCTGCCATTCCTTCACGGCATTGAGCGTGGCGCGGAAAATGTTCGCGTTCAGGCCGCCGGCCAGGCCGCGGTCGGAGGACACGACGATGAAGCCCACGTTCTGCGGCTCGCGCACCGCCATCAGCGCCGGACGGTAGTCCGGATTGGCGTGGTGCAGGTTGCCGATCACGATGCGCATCTTCTCGGCGTAGGGCCGCGCCAGCTTCATGCGGTCCTGGGCGCGACGCATCTTGCTGGTCGCGACCATCTGCATGGCCTTGGTGATCTTCTGAGTGCTCTTCACACTCGCGATCTGGTTGCGGATTTCCTTGGTGCCGGCCATCGCGCGCTCAGTAGCTGCCCGTCTGGGCGAAGTTCTCGACGATCTTCTTCAGCGTGTCGGCGTGCTTCTTGAGCACCGGCTCGGCGTTGATCGCATCCAGATCGGCCTTGTGGCTGGCGCGCGCGAAGCCCTGCAGGGCCGTTTCATAGTCGGTGACCTTGTTCAGCGGCACCGCGTCCATGTAGCCCTCGTTGACCGCATAGATGGACAGCGCCATCTCGGCCACCGACAGCGGCGCGTACTGCTTCTGCTTCATCACCTCGGTGGTGCGCTGGCCGCGCTCGAGCTGCTTGCGGGTGGCCTCGTCCAGGTCCGAGGCGAACTGCGAGAACGCCGCCAGCTCGCGGTACTGCGCCAGGGCCAGACGGATGCCGCCGCCGAGGCGCTTGATGATGTCGGTCTGCGCGGCGCCACCCACGCGGCTCACCGAGATGCCGGCGTTCATCGGCGGGCCGGATGCCGGCGTTGAACAGGTTCGACTCCAGGAAGATCTGGCCGTCGGTGATGGAGATCACGTTGGTCGGCACGAATGCGGTCACGTCGCCGGCCTGGGTCTCGATGATGGGCAGGCCGGTGAGCGAACCGGTCTTGCCCTTGACCTTGCCCTCGGTGACCATCTCCACGTACGCCTCGTTGACGCGCGCGCTGCGCTCCAGCAGGCGGCTGTGCAGGTAGAACACGTCGCCGGGGAATGCCTCGCGGCCCGGCGGGCGCTTCAGCAACAGTGAGATCTGGCGATACGCCACGGCCTGCTTGGACAGGTCGTCATAGACGATGAGCGCGTCCCCGCCCTGGTCCATGAAGTACTCGCCCATGGTCACGCCCGAGTAGGCGCTGATGTACTGCAGTGCGGCCGGCGTCGCCGCCGATGCCGTCACCACGATGGTGTGCTTGAGTGCGTCGTGCTCTTCGAGCTTGCGCACCACGTTGGCGATGGTGGAGGCCTTCTGGCCGATCGCGACGTATACGCACTTAATGCCGGAGTCCTTCTGGTTGATGATGGTGTCCACGGCCATCGCGGTCTTGCCGGTCTGGCGGTCACCGATGATCAGCTCGCGCTGGCCGCGGCCGATCGGCACCATCGAGTCCACCGCCTTGTAGCCGGTCTGCACCGGCTGGCTCACGCTCTTGCGGTAGATCACGCCCGGCGCCACGCGCTCGATCGGCGCGGTCTTCTGCGCGTTGATCGGGCCCTTGCCGTCCACCGGATTGCCCAGCGCGTCGACCACGCGGCCCAGCAGCTCCGGGCCCACCGGCACTTCCAGGATGCGGCCCGTGGTCTTCACGATGTCGCCCTCGGAAATGCCCTTGTACTCGCCCAGCACCACGGCGCCGACCGAATCCTGCTCCAGGTTCAGCGCCAGGCCGAACAGGTTGCCGGGGAATTCCAGCATTTCGCCGTAGCGCGCGTCGGCCAGGCCGTGGATGCGCACCACGCCGTCGGCCACCGACATGACGCTGCCGACGTTGCGGGCCTCGGTGGCACCCGCGAAGTTCTGGATTCGCTGACCGATCAGGTCGCTGATTTCCGATGCCTTGATGGACATGACTCGTTACCTGTAATTGAAACTTAGGCGGTGAGATCCCGTGCCAGGCGCGCCAGGCGCGCCTTCACGGACCCGTCGATGGTCAGATCGCCGGCACGCACCACGGCGCCGCCGATCAATGAAGGGTCGATGTCGGACTCGACGCGCACCTTGCGCGCGAAGCGCTTCGCCAGCGCTTCGGTGAGCTTCGCGCCTTCGGCGGCCGGCAGCTCCACGGCGGAGGTGATGTGCACGTCGACCACGCGCTCGGCGTCGTCCTTGAGCCCGTCGAAGATCTGCGAGATTTCCGGCAGGAACGGCAGGCGCTTGTTCTCGGCCAGCAGCCCGATGAAGTTGCGGCCCTTCTCGTCCAGCTCGCTGCCGGCCACGCCGGCAACCAGCTCGGCCAGTTGCGCCGCGGTCACTTTCGGGCTGCCGAACAGCGCCCGCACGCGCGCATCGCTCACCGCCAAGGCGGCGCGCGCCAGCGCGCCGGACCAGGCGGCCAGCCGCTCGTCCGTGCTGGCCTGCGCGAAGGCGGCCTTGGCGTAGGGGCGCGCGACGGTGAGACGATCTGCCATGGCTGCCTCAGATCTCCGTGGCCAGCTTGCCCAGGATGTCCGCGTGCTTGCTGGCGTCGATCTCGCGGCCCAGCACCTTGGCGGCGCTGCGCACGGTCAGCTCGGCGACCTGCTTGCGCAGTTCCTCGCGCGCCTTGGAGGCTTCCAGCTCGATCTGCTGCTTGGCGGAGGCGATCAGCCGCTCGCCCTCGGTCTGCGCGCTCTGCCTGGCGGCCTCCACGATCTCGTTGGAACGCTTGGACGCGGCATCGATGATCTGGTTGGCGCGCTGGTGCGCCTCATCGATCACGGCGGCGGCGCGTTCCTCGGCCTGCGCGAAGTCCTGCTGGCCCTTCTCGGCGGCAGCCAGGCCAAGCGCGATCTTCTTTGCGCGCTCTTCCATCGGACCGAGGATCATCGGCCACAGGAACTTCATGGTGAACCAGACCAGCAGTGCGAACACCACCATCTGAATGACCAGCGTGAGATTGATGTTCACGTCGGACTCCGGAAGTCTGTTACTGCGTTACACCCGCGAGGAACGGGTTCGCAAACGTGAAGAACAGCGCGAAACCGATACCGATCATCGCCACCGCGTCCACGAACGCCGCGACCACGAAGAAGCGACCCAGCAGCATGGGGCCCAGTTCCGGCTGGCGCGCGGAGCCCTCGAGCAGCTTGCCACCCAGCACACCGAAACCAATGGCGGTTCCCAGTGCGCCCAGACCGAAGATGATGCCCACCGCGAGGGCCGTCATGCCTTGTACGCTTGCAATTTCCATCATTTCCTCCAGGAAGAATCGTCGAATCGATGTCCGTGAATGAACCGCGCCTAGTGGGACTTCTCGCTGGCCAGGCTCAGGTAGATCACCGTCAGAATCATGAAGATGAATGCCTGCAGGGCACCGATCAGGAAGTGAAACACCGCCCAAAGCGAACCCAACCCCAGCTGCGCCAACACCCAGCCCCAGGCACCGAAGCCCGCCAGACTGTGGAACCCCATCGACAACGTGAACAACGCGAGCAATATGAAGATCATCTCGCCCGCGAACATGTTGCCGTACAGACGCAGCGCCAGTGAGATGGGCTTGGCCACGAAAGGCACGAATTCCAGAACGAAATTGAACGGCACGATCAGTATCTGAACAAACAGGTTCTTGGACTGGAACGGGTGCAGTGTCATTTCGCCAAGGAATCCGCCCAGGCCCTTGAAGCGGATGCTGTAGTAGATGATCAGTATGAACACGGTGATCGAAAGGCCGAACACCACGTTCAGGTCGGTCGAAGGCACTACCTTCATGTGCGATAGCCCGATGCCCTCGGCCGCTGCCGGGAAGAAGTCCACCGGCACGATATCCATTGTGTTGAACAGGAACACCCAGCAGAAGATGGTCAAAGCCATCGGCGCGATCAGCTTGCTGGTACCGTGGTAGTTCTCGCGCACCAGCCCATCGACGAACTCGACGACGAACTCGATGAAATTCTGTGCCTTGCCGGGAACTCCGGCCGTGGCCTTGCGCGCGGCCAGGTAGAAGATTCCGACGAACACCAGCGCCAGCAGCACCGACCAGAACAGGCTGTCCCAGTTGACGATGGAAAAATCGATGACCCCGGTCGGTTCCTTGTTGGACAGGAACGTGATGTGGTGGCGGATGTACTCGCCCGTGCTCACCGCTTCATGTTCAGACATGATGTGTTGGACCCGTCCCTCTTCCCACCAAGATCAACCGCTCTTCTGACCACTGTCCAGCCGGCGCATCGCGCCTGGCAGGACCACCCAATGCACCATGAACGCGGCGACAAACGCGCCGAACAACGCTCCGGGTACCAGTATCCCCTTCATGGTAGCGAGCACCACCACGAACAGGACAATCGTCACACCAAATTTCGCCGCTTCACCGACGTAAAACGCCCGCACCAGCTCCGTCAGTTCGCGCGACCCCTTGCGGAACACGACCAGCGCGAGGGCCAGGCCCCCGACGGTGCCGATGCCGCCGCCCAGCCCCGCAGACAAAGCCGCCCAGCGGCCCCACAGCATGAAGCAAAGCGCGGCTATCAACGCTGTTAGCACCGCCTGCGCCAGCACGACGCCGTAGGCGACGCGCCGCAGGCCCGGCAGTTCAACTGCCGCCACCATGCAGCTCCTGAAGATCTTGCTTGGACTTGACGGATCCTCGTTGGCTGCCGGTGCAGCCAGTTCGACGAGGCGGCGGCATTATATGAACCGCCTATAGGCAACTCAAGGAGAATCGCTGCCCGTGCAGCGGCTATCGTCAATCACTTGATATGGCCCAGGATTCCGTCCAGTTCGTCGAGGCTGTTGTAGGCGATGACCAGCCGCCCCTCGCCCTTCCGAACCCTGTTGAATCAATACCTTGGCGCCGAGCCGCTCGGCCAGGTCCTGCTGCAGTGCACGCACGTTGGGATCGCCATGCTGCGTCGCAGCGACCGTGCCCTTTGAACCCTTCTGTGCGGGCGTCAGCAGTGCCCGGACCAGCGCCTCGGTGTCGCGCACCGAGAGATTCTCGCGCAGCACGCGCTGGGCAGCAGCCAGCTGCTCGCGCCGGTTCGACAAACCCAGCAGCGCACGGGCATGTCCCATTTCCAGCTGACGCTTCTCCACCATGTCGGCCACTTCCGGCGCCAGCTGCAACAGCCGCAGCAGATTGCTCACCGCGGCACGCGAGCGGCCCACCGCATCGGCGGCCTGCTCGTGCGTGACGCCGAACTCGGCGATCAGGCGCTCCAGTGCGCGCGCCTCTTCCAGCGGATTGAGGTTCTCGCGCTGGATGTTCTCGATCAGCGCCATCGCGATGGCGGCCTCGTCCGGCACCGGGCGGATCACCGCCGGAATCGTGGTGAGGCCGGCGATCTGCGCGGCGCGCCAGCGGCGTTCGCCGGCGATGATCTCGAATTGCGGCGCGCCCGGCGCCGCATCGCGCAGTGGACGCACCACGATCGGCTGGATCACGCCCTGGTTGCGGATCGAGATCGCCAGTTCCTGCAATGTTTCCTGACGCAGGTCGCTGCGCGGCTGGTACTTGCCGCGCGCCAGCGCGTCCATGGGCAGGTGCGCCAGCTCGTCGCCGCGCGGCGTGGCCTTGCCAGCCGCAGCCGGTGGCGCGGCCGGGGGTGTGATCGGTACCGGTGCGCTGGGCGTCGCCGCGCGTGCCTTGGACGCACCGAGCAGGTCGGCCAGTCCGCGGCCCAGATGAGACTTCTTCTGCGTCACGCCTGCTGCCCCGTATCGAGCTGCCCGTGCGCGCCATCCAGCGTCTCTTCCTCGCGGCGGATCATCTCGCCGGCCAGTGCCAGATAAGCCAGCGCCCCGCGCGAATCCTTGTCGTGCAGCAGCACCGGCTTGCCGAAGGACGGAGCTTCGGCCAGGCGTACATTGCGTGGAATCACGGTGCGGAACACCACGTCGCCGAAGTGCTCGAGCAGTTGCGCGCTCACTTCATTGGAAAGATTGGAGCGCGGATCGAACATCGTGCGCAGGATACCCTCGATGCGCAGGCCGGGGTTCACCGCCTCGCGCACCTGTTCGATGGTGGATGACAGCGCCGACAGGCCTTCCAGTGCGTAGTACTCGCACTGCATCGGCACGATCACGCCGTCGGCCGCCACCAGCGCGTTCAGCGTCAGCATGTTCAGCGCCGGCGGGCAGTCGATCAGGATCAGGTCGAAGTCCCCGCGCACCGGCGCCAGTGCCTCGCGCAGGCGCGATTCACGGCTGTCTTCCAGGGCCAGCAACCGCACCTCGGCCGAAGTCAGGTCCTGATTGCTGGGGATCAGGAAGAAGCTGTCGCCGACAACCGGAAGGATGGCCTCGCTGGCCGAGCACTCGCCCAGCAGGACTTCACAGCTGCCGTTCTCGACCGCGGACTTCTCCACGCCGCAACCCATCGTGGCATTGCCCTGCGGGTCCAGGTCCACCAGCAGCACGCGCCGCTGCGTGGCCGCCAGCGAGGCGGCCAGGTTCACGGCTGTGGTGGTCTTGCCGACCCCGCCCTTCTGGTTGGCGATGGCGATGACGCGCTTGCTTTTCATTGGCAGGCGGGGAGTCTAGGCCAGTGCCGCCCCCAGCGTCACGGAACGCCGCTACGCCGCAGCAGAATGAGGTGGCGCGCCTCCTCCAGGCCGGGCACGGTGACCGGCCGTACCTGTTCGACATGCCAGCCCTCCGGCAGCGCGCCGGCCTCCGGACTGGTGCCTTGCGGCGGCCAGCGCCCCTTCATGGCGATAACCCGGGTTTCAGGCCCGGCCAACGGGGCCACCAGGGCCAGCAGTCGTGGCAGTGGCGCGAAGGCACGCGCGATCACGGTATCGAAAGGCGCCCCGTCGTATTGCTCGGCGCGCCCGTGCCAGGTGCGCACGTTGGCCAGCCCCAGCGCGCGCGCTGCGTGATCCACGAAGCGCAGCTTCTTGTCGGCCGAGTCGATGAGCGTGAACTGCCGCGCGGGCTCGACGATGGCCAGCGCCAGACCCGGAAAGCCGGCGCCGGTGCCGACGTCGGCGATGCGCGCGCCGGACAGCCCCGGCTGCGCCGCCAGCGAATCCAGCAGATGGTGCGTGAGGATCTGCTCCGGCGCGGTGATGGCCGTGAGGTTGTAGGCCTTGTTCCACTTGACCAGCTCGTCGACAAGTCGTGCGAACTGCGCGAGCTGCGCATCGCTGAGCCTCAACCCGAACACCGCGGCACCCGCGCGCAGCCGCGCGCCGGAATCACTCACGGCGTATTGCGTACCCAGCGCGCCACGAACTGCTGCACCGGCATCGCGTCCAGGGTTTGCGGATGTTCCTTCCATTCGAAGCACTGCGCATCGATGCGGCGCATCTGCGTCAGCGTGAAGATCCGGTTCGCCGCCACGTACAGCCGCTTGATTGCCGTTTCCAGTGTCTCGGCACCGGCCGCGGCCGTATCGGCGGTACAGAACGGATACAGCGACGCAAGCCGGGGCGGCTCGGTGCCCTTCAGCACGGCAAAGCGACCGGCGATGTCGGCTTCGGCCAGGGCGGCCAGCAATGCATCCGCGTGGCCGCCGCGTCGGGCGAGCAGCGATTGCATCACCTGCGCCGCCAGCGGTGCTTCCAGTTCGTACGAGGTGCCCGGCACGCGTGCCCCGCCGGGGCGCATGTCCGCGGGCTTCAGCGTGGCGAGCACGGCTTCGGCACCCGGTTCATGCAGCGCCTCGAGCAGCATGCCCGTCACCACCAGCATGCGCCCGCGCGCGACAGCGTTGCGGTCAGCGATCGTCGTCATGGATGTGCACCAGCGTGCGGCCGGTATTGGTGCCGGCAAGGATGGAATCGAATGCCTGGGCCAGCCCCGCCAGCGGCACGGTGCGCGTCACGATGTCCTCCAGGTGCCGTGGCGCCAGATCCCCGGCGATGCGGCGCCAGATGGCCAGTCGTTGCGCGCGTGGGGTTGCCGAGGAATTGATGCCCAGCAGGTTCACGCCGCGCAGGATGAACGGCATCACGCTCACATTCAGTTCGGCGTTGCCGGCCAGGCCCACGGATGCCACGCTGCCGTGCATGCGCGTGCCGCGCAGCAGCCAGGACAACAGTGCGCCACCCACGTTGTCGATGGCGCCGGCCCAGCATTCGGATTCCAGCGGCCGGGTTGTCAGCGCGCGCGCATCCAGCAGCTGCACCCGGGCCGCGCCCACCCGCTGCAGCAGCGCCTGGCTTGCGGCTTTGCGCGTGAGTGCCACCACTTCGTAACCGCGGCGCGAAAGCATGTCCATGGCCAGCAGGCCGACGCCGCCGGTGGCGCCGCTGACCGCCACCGGCCCCTGGCCGGGGGCCAGGCCGTTGTGTTCGAGTCGCGTGATGGCCAGCGCTGCGGCGAATCCGGCGGTGCCCACGGCCATCGCCGCGCGCGGACTGAGTGAGTCCGGCAGCTTGACGACGGCCTCGGCGGGCACGCGCGCGTATTCGGCGTAGCCGCCATCGCGTGTTTCGGACAGCCCGCATCCGGTCACCACCACCGGCTCGCCCACCACCGTTGCCGGATCGCTGGACGCCGTCACGACGCCGGCCAGGTCGACCCCGCCCACCAGCGGAAAGCGCCGCAGGATGCGCCCCTTGCCGGTTCCGGCCAGTGCGTCCTTGTAGTTGATGCCCGACCAGTGCACACGGATGGTGACTTCGCCGGCCGACAGATCATCCAGCGCCAGCTGCTCGATTCCGGCCTGGCGCTCGTGAATTCGGAATGCGTTGAATGTCTGCATGTGTGAAAGGCCATCTTAACCTTGAGTAACATCGCTGCCCATGAGCTTTGCCCGACACCCCGTCCTGTTGCTTGCTGTACTGGCGCTGGCCTGCGGCGCCGCAGTGGATGAGGCGCCCATGCGCGTCGAACGCGGCAACCTGATCTACGACGGATTTCCGCAGGGTGCGCCGCCGACGACACCATCGCTGGCACGGTGGCAGAACTCGCGCGGCGCGAGCTTCGTCGGCTGGCTGGCCGACGGCAGCCTGCTGGTGTCGATGCGCACGGCGAACACGGCGCAGCTGCAGCGCGTGGCCAAGCCGCTGGCGCTGCCCGAGACGATCACCAACGACGTCGAGCCGGTCACCAGTGCCGCGACGCATCCCTACGATGCCGCCGTGCTGGTCTATCGCAAGGACCATGGCGGCGACGAGAACATGCAGCTGTGGCTGCATGATCCGTCCCGGGGCGCCGACCGGCTGCTCACCGATGGCCGCTCGCGCTTCGGCCCGCCTGTGTTCGCCCACGACGGGCGGCGCATCGCCTATTCGGGCAATGCGCGCGATGCCTCCAGCAACGACCTGTACCTGTCCGACATTGCCAGCGATGCCGCGCCGCGCCTGCTGCTGGCCGGCGGCAGCGCGGCATTGCAGGTGGAGGACTGGTCGCAGGACGACACCCGGCTGGCGGTGATCCGCTACCGCTCCATCACCGACAGCCAGTTGCTGCTGGTGGACGTGGCCAGTGGTGAGCAGACACCGATCGAACCCGTGCCGCCTGATGTCAAAGGCCGGCACAGGAGCGACGTGGCCGGACCGGTATCCATCGGCGAGGCGCGCTTCGCGCGCGGCGGGCGCGGCCTGTACTTCACCTCGGATCGCGGCGGCGAATTCATGGCGCTGTACTACCTGGATCTGGGCACGCACCAGCTCGAGCGGCTCACACCGGACACGCGCTGGGACGTGGAGCGATTCGCCATTTCCCCGGATGGGCGCTTCCTGGCCTACACCCTCAACGAGTCCGGACTCTCGCGCCTGGTGCTGCGCGATCTGGCCATGCATGCCGACGTGCTGCTGCCACCGTTGCCGGCGGGAGCCGTCATCGACGAGCTGGCCTTCGACCATCGCAGTGATCGCCTGGCCATTGCATTGCAAAGCGCGGTGAGTCCGCCGCAGGTCTTCGTGCTGGACGTCACCGCCAGTGAACCGGATGCGCCACCGACCGTGGCGCTGGCGCCGCTGGACGCAGGCTGAACTGGGCGGCATCGAGCAGGCGAAGCTCGCATCGGCGCAGCTGGTGCTGTTTCCCACCTGGGACCAGTACGGCGGGCAGCAGCGGCTGCTGTCCGCGTTCGTGTTCCGGCCCGCCACGCCCGGACCTCATCCGGTGATCATCGACATTCACGGCGGCCCGGAGTCGCAGTTCCGGCCGCGCTGGGATGCCTTTCGCCAGTACCTGGTCGGTGAGCTGGGCTATGTCGTGGTGGCACCGAATGTGCGCGGCTCGGCAGGCTACGGACGCAGCTTCCTGAAGCTCGATGACGGCAGGTTGCGCGAGGACTCGGTGCGCGACATCGGCGCCCTGCTGGTGTGGATCGATGCCCGCAAGGATTTCGACCGCAATCGCGTGGTGGTCATGGGCGGCTCCTACGGAGGCTACATGGCGCTTGCCTCGATGGTGCAGTACGGCGACCGGCTGGCCGGCGGCATCGACATCGTCGGCATCAGCAACTTCGTCAGCTTCCTCACCAACACGTCCGGCTACCGCCGCGACCTGCGCCGGGCCGAGTACGGCGACGAACGCGATCCGGACATGCGCGCTTTCCTGACGGCCATCTCACCGCTCACCAATGCGCAATCGATCCGCAAGCCGCTGCTGATCGTGCAGGGCCTGAACGATCCGCGCGTGCCGGCCAGCGAATCCGAACAGATGAAGGCCATGGTGCGCGCGCAGGGTGGCGAGGTCTGGTATCTGGCGGCCAGGGACGAAGGCCATGGTCTGCGCAAGAAGGCCAATGCCGATGCGTACCGCGCTGCGGCGGTGGCCTTCCTGCAGCACTTGTCCGGCGTACCCAGATGAAAACGCCGCGCTTGCGGCGCGGCGTTTGACCCGGGACGATGCGCCGTGCCGTCTACTTCTTGACGGTCAGCCAGGTGTCGGGGCGCGGCACCGTCTCCAGCGACGGCTTCTGCCGCGAGAAGTACTCGGCCACCACCCGGATTTCCTCCGGCTTCAGCTGGGTGGCGAACGGCGCCATGATCGGGTTCTTGCGCCCACCCGCGCGGTACTCCTTCAGCGCCTGCTCCAGGTAATCCGCGTGCTGGCCGGACAACGTCGGATACATCGGCGTGATGCCCACGCCGTCGCGACCATGGCAGGCCTGGCAGGTGGCGACCGCGGCCGGCACGATGCCCACCGGTTCGGTCTGCGTGGACTTCACCGGCTCACCGCTGAGGTATGCAGCGATGTCTTCCATGTCCTGCTCGGAGAACGATGAAGCCTGCGCATGCATGGTCGCGTGGCTGCGATCGCCCTTGGCGTATTCCTGCAGCGCGGCCACGATGTATTCGGCGTGCTGGCCGGTGAGCTTGGGCACCGAGTACGTCGGATAGACGTTCTTGTAGCTGTCGATGCCGTGGCAACCCAGGCACGTGTAGGCCAGCGTCTTGCCACGCGCCGCGTCGCCGGCTGCCGAGGCAGGTACCGCCATGACCAAAGCCACCGCGGCAAGCGCCAGCGTGGGAACCACCTTCGACAGAATACGCAGGGACATCCAGGAGACCTCAGGCAAGAAAGCGCGCAACCGGGCGCAAAAAACAGCTTGCGGATTCTACGGTTGGACCGGCGAGAATGCCACTTGCGCCCGGCGAGCCCGCCGGCGCTAAGCCACTCTAAAAAAAGGGAAATGATGATCGGCCTCATCCAGCGGGTGTCGCGCGCCGCAGTGACTGTCGAGAGCCGCGAGGTGGCCCGCATCGGCACCGGCATGCTCGCCCTGATCGGCATCGAGGCCGGCGACACTGCACAAAGCGCCTCCGCGCTGGCCGATCGCCTGCTCCATTATCGGATTTTCGCCGATGATGCCGGCAAGATGAATCTTGATCTCGGCCAGATCAAGGGCGAATTGCTCCTGGTCCCGCAGTTCACGCTGGTGGCCGATACCCACAAGGGCACCCGCCCGGGCTTCTCCCGGGGCGCGTCCCCGGAGGCCGCCCGGGTGCTGTTCGGGCAGCTCGTGGCCGCCGCCGCGGCACAGCATCCGGGGGTGGGCAGCGGCGTGTTCGGCGCTCATATGCAGGTGGAGCTGGTCAATGACGGCCCCGTGACATTCTGGCTCCATACTTGATGCCAGCGACGGACCTGCCACGAACCTTTCCAGGCAGGCATGTCTTATGATGGACACTTCTATAGCGACGGCCCTCTAGGCGTCTCGGAGCATTCTGATGGGTTCTCTCAGTATCTGGCACTGGCTGATCGTCCTCGGCATCGTGATCCTGGTGTTCGGCACCAAGAAGCTGAGCTCCGTGGGCAGCGACGTCGGTTCCGCGATCCGCAACTTCAAGAAGGCCATGAGCGATGGCGAAGCGGAAGCCAAGGAAGAGAAGGACGCCAAGGAGGAATCCGCCAAGCAGCTCAAGCAGTCCGTCGACGACGCCGAGTTCCCGGAGAACAAGTCCGCGAACGAGTCCTCGACTGACAGCAAGAAGCGCTCCGCCTGAGTCCCGGTCCCTAGGCCGCGGCTATGTTCGGGGGCAGCTTTTCTGAGCTGGCACTGATATTTCTGGTTGCGCTGGTCGTACTCGGCCCCACGCGCATGCCCGGTCTGGTGCGCACCGTGGGACGCTGGGTCGGCAAGGCCCGGGCCATGGCACGGGACTTCCAGCAGCAGCTGGAAAACGAGGTGAACCTCGACGAGCTCAACCGGATCACCAGCGACATCCAGGCCACCGCGAACAAGGCAACGTCGAGCCCTGAAAGTTCTGAAAAGAGCGCGCCGGCTGCCGAGGCCAGCGATGCGTCCGCCGCGGACAGCGGCTACCCGTATGGCCCACCTCCGGCCGAGTCCGGGCCGCTGCCTGAAGACTCACCGGCTTCCAGCGACGACACCTACTCGCACGCACACGCGGCGGGTGAGCCGCCCGTGCGGGAAGAACCAGCGAACCCGGACGCTGACCACAAGAAAGACGACACCAAGACCTGACGCCGCCCGTGCCCAGCAAGAAAGCGAAAGACAAGAAGGACGGCGACCGACTGGCCGAGGGCACGCTGATCTCGCATCTGCTGGAGTTGCGCGACCGGCTGTTGCGCGCCGTGGCGGCCGTGGTTCTGGTGTTCATCCCCGCGGCGATCTTCCGCAACGAGATCTTCGACTTCGTCGCCAAGCCGATGCTGATGCAGCTGCCGGTGGGTGGCTCGCTGATCGCCACCGGCGTGATGAGCCCCTTCCTCACACCATTCAAGCTGGCCTTCATCTTCGCCATCTTCGCGGCCATGCCCTGGGTGCTGTACCAGATCTGGGCGTTCGTGGCGCCCGGGCTGTACCGCAACGAAAAGCGTTTCGCCGTGCCGCTGCTGGCATCCTCGATATTGCTGTTCTACCTCGGCACGTTCTTCGCCTACCACTTCGTCTTCCCGGCGGCCTTCCACTTCTTCTCGCAGAGCGGGCCCAGCGGCGTGAAGTTGATGCCCGACATCAACTACTACATCGACTTTGCCATTCGCATGTTCCTGGGCTTCGGCGTTGCGTTCGAGATCCCGGTGATCGTCGTGCTGCTGACGCTGACCGGCATCGTGCCGGTGGAGAAGCTGGGCAAGGCCCGCGGCTACGTGATCATCGGCATCTTCGTCGTCGCAGCCATCCTGACGCCCCCGGACCCGTTGTCGCAGTGCCTGATGGCCGTGCCCATGTGGCTGCTCTATGAAGGCGGCGTGCTGATGGCCCGCGTGATGAACCGCAAGCCCGACGCGGAAAAGGCGCAGGAAGACAAGAAGGAAGACGACTCCGGCAGCGCCTAGGCGGCCGGCGTCAGCGCGTGGCCATCGCGCCGATGATGCTGGTGACGCTGACGATCAGCGCACCGAGGATGGCGGCGCCGAAGCCGGCTATCGCGAAGCCGGGCACCAGCCAGGCCACCAGCGCCAGCACCACGCCATTTATCACCAGCAGGAACAGCCCGAGCGACAGCACCGTCGCGGGCAGTGTCAGCACCAGCAATATCGGCTTGACCACCGCGTTGCACAGACCCAGCAGCACGGCCGACAGCAGCAATGCCGTCAGGCCGTCGATGCGAATGCCGCCCACCAGCCGGTCCGCCAGCCACAGGCCGAGCGCCGCGAACAACGCGCGCACCACGAATCGTGGCACGCCGCCTGCTTCAGGTGGCGGCGCCACGCGCTACCTGTGCCATGCGTTCGCGTTGTTCGCACAACACCTTAAGGCGCGCCAGCGCGCGCTCGGCCAGCGTGCGGATCCTGCCGTAGTACGCGGACCAGTCCGGCAGGTCCGGCACGCCCGAGCACAACAGGCGCACGATGGTGTTGTGCCCTTCGACGTCGAGCAGGTAGTCGTCGACCACCGCGCCGTCGAAGGTGGGCAGTTCCGGGGGGGTGAGGTAGATGAGCCGCAGTCGCCGCGGCGGATCGAAGACATCGATCATCGCCTCGCGCGGCACGCCCGGCGCCACCGTGGCCGACCAGTAGCCGCCCTTCTGCGGCCGGATGCGCGCGTCGGCGCCGATCCACAGTGGCAGCAATGTCGGCCCGCACAGCACGGTCCACACCTTGGGCGGTGTCACGGCGATGTCGATCCGGTGCGCAAATCCGCGCGTCTTCAGGGGCATGGGCGCTATTGTGCCACGCGCCCGCGACGCAGGAGCATCATGGCGAAGGGCACCAGGGAAACCGCGATGACGAGCAGCGTGACCACGCCGAAATTGTCGCGTATCAGCGGGATGTTGCCGACGAAATAGCCGCCCCAGACGAACAGCCCGACCCAGGCCAGCCCGCCGGCCGTGTTCCAGGCCTGGAAGCGTCCGTAGGGCATGTGGCCAACACCGGCCACGAAGGGCGCGCAGGTACGCACGATCGGCGCGAAGCGCGACAGCAGCACGGTCATCGCGCCGTGGCGGGCAAACCACCCTTCGGTCTGGCGCAGGTACTCCACCTTGATGAAGCGGTAGCGGCCACTGAAGGCATGCCGGCCAAGGAGACGGCCGATCGCGTAGTTGGTGGTGTTGCCCAGGATCGCGGCCAGCGCCAGCAGCAGCATCAGCCACCACGGCGAGAGCCGGCTGCCTTCACCCAGCGATGCCAGCGCGCCGGCGGCGAACAGCAGGGAGTCGCCGGGCAGGAACGGCGTGATGACCAGCCCCGTCTCCAGAAAGATCACCAGGAACAGGATGGCGTACAGCCACAGGTCGAAACGCATCAACAGATCGACCAGATGCCGGTCGAGGTGCAGGATGAAATCGAGCAGAAAGTGCAGCAGCTCCACGCGTGCGCATTCTTTCAGAGTGGGCGGTGCGACGCCAGCTAGCCGATGTTCTTGATCTGCTGCTGGTAGCCGGTGCCTTCGCCCTGTTCGTAGCCGCAGATGATGCGCTCCATGCGGTGCTGGATGTCGTCGTCGGTCTCCGGCAGCTCGATGCCGTCGGCGATCAGTTCGCGCTGCAGCTCGGCCTGCAGCTCGGCCGAAATGGTGTCGTCGTTCGCGCCCAGCACCAGTTCCCCGCCGGCGTGCTGGCGCGCCACCGCGGCATACGTGGGCAGGTCGCGCAGCACCTCCGCCATGGGAACGGGCCTGGCGATCGCGAAGCCCTGGCCGTAGTCCACACCGAGCTTGGCCACGCGCAGGCGGATCTCGTCGGTCTCGACGTATTCGGCGACTGTCGTGAGCTGCATGGATCGGGCCAGCTGCGCGATCGCCTGCACCATCGACTCGGCGCGCGGGTCCTTGAGCACGTCCTTCACGAAGCTGCCGTCGATCTTCAGGATGTCCACCGGCAGCTTGCGCAGATAGGCCAGTGAGGACAGCCCCGTGCCGAAGTCATCGAGCGCGACGCTGCAGCCCATCTCGCGCAGCCGCTGCATCATCTCTTCGGCGCGGTCCAGGTTGGCAATCGCCTCGCCTTCGGTCAGCTCGAAACACAACACGTTCGGGTTCACGCCGCTGTCGCGGATGTTGCTGATCAGGTCGTCGATGAACTCGTCGTCGCCGAGCGACTGTCCGGACAGATTCACCGTGAACACCACCGGCGCCTCGGCCAGCAGCTGCGCGCAGGAGGCGAGCCGCCCAAGCGTCTCGCCGATCACCCAGCGATCGATCTCCGGCATGATCTGGTAACGCCTGGCAGCGGACAGGAAGCGGGCCGGGCCCAGCGTCTCGCCCTTGTCGTCGATTACGCGCAGCAGCAATTCGAAGTGCGGCTTGTCGGCGTTGTGACCGCGCAGCGAGGCAATCAGCTGCGCATCCATGCGCACCCGCCCTTCGCTCAGGGCGGCGCGCAGGCTGGGCGCGATATTGATGTCTTCATAGCGGCGGATCAGCGACACATCGCTGGCCTGATAGGTTTCCACGCGATTGCGGCCGCGGTCCTTGGCTGCCTTGCAGGCAGTCTCCGCGGTGGCCAGTGCCTGCGCCAGATCCATCTGCCCGCCGATCACGGCTGCCACGCCGATGCTGACCGAGGCGTGGAAGTTGACATCCGCCGTCCCGCCCAGGTGCAGCGCGGTGAGCCTTTCCACGCTGCCGCGCAGTGCTTCGGCGAAGTGGGCGGCATCCTCCTCACCGGTGGGCAGCAACACCGCGAAGCGATCGCCGGAGATGCGCGCCGCCAGGGCGCCGGGAACCAGACCCGAGCGGATCTGTTCACCGAGCTTGGCGATCAGCCGGTCGCCAACCGGCATGCCGTAGTTGTCGTTCACCACGTGCATGCGATCCGCGTCCAGGTACAGGCAGGTCCATTGCGTTCTGCGGCCATTGGTGCGCGCCTCCAGCAACGGGCGGGCACGCTGCTCGAACGCCTTGCGCGTCAGCACGCCGGTCAGCTGGTCGTAACTGGAGTCGATGATGCTCGAGGCGCGGCGCGCCAGCAGATCGGCCAGCAGCCCGTCGCGACGCCGGAATGGCGCAGCTTCGCTGGAGCGGAACATCGCCAGCACACCGGAAACCCGGCCGGCCGGATTGCGCAGGGCGCTGGCCAGAACCCGCAGCGGCAATGCCACACCGGGCAGACTGCCGGCGTCGTTCAACAACATGGCATCGCCGCTGACCTGCGCCAGCGACAGCAGGTGTCGATGCAATCTGGCCAGGATGGACGTGTCCACGTCGCGGCCTTCGGCCTTCACCACCGACACCAGGCTGCGCTCGGGCACCACGAACGCGGAAAACTCGCAGCCCAGGTGACGGTTCACGTTCTCGAGCAGGTGCCGGATGCTGGCGTCGGCTACTTCGCACTGCTCGGTGTCCGGTGTCGCCAGCAACACCTGCAGGTCGGCCTCGCCGCTGTCCTGGCCCTGGGACGCCGCGGGGGATTGTTCCACGTGCGCACGCAGCAGCAGTTCCCGACGCAGTATCTCCAGCACCGGCCTGAGCATGGCGTGCACGTAGGAGAAACTGCGCGAGGCAGATTCGCCGCTGCGCCAGCCGACGGCAAACAACGTCGTGAGTGTTTCAGCGTCGTCTCGCAACCAGAAAACGTGGACCGGATCGCGTCCGGTGAGCTGCACCTGTTCGCCGGCGGTGTCGCTGCGCTCGCCGCGCTGGGCGGACTTGCGAATCAGCGGCGCAAGGTCGGGCGAAATGAAGTCCTCGCTGGTCCAGCGCACCTCGCCATCGGGATCGAAAATGGTAATGCCCGCGGCGCGCGGCAGCAGCGCCGCCACGAGCTGCGCGTAGGGACGAAAATCCGCCTGGGTGGCCGGGTCTGTGGGCATCGTGCAAAGGATGACTTAATGCCCGAAAGGCCGGGATGATGCAGTTGGCAAATTCCTCGCCCCGCCCCGGCTGGTGACGCCGCGGGGCACAAACGATGGGCCGCCGGCACAGGCGCCCCGGATGTCCCCTCAAGGTCGCCGCTTACCGGCTGGGCGGCGCTTTGCCGCGCAGCCAGACATGCGGGTTCACGGGCTTGCCGGCGCGGCGGATCTCGAAGTACAGGCCCGGGCTCTTGCGACCGCCCGAATCCCCGGCAGCGGCAATGACTTCACCGGCCTGCACCACCGCACCCTGCTTGCGGTACAGCTGGTCGTTGTGGCTGTAGAGGCTCAGATAGCCGTTGCCGTGGTTCAGGATGATCAGCAGCCCGCGGCCCGGCAGCCAGTCGGCATATTCGACCCGGCCTTCGTATACGGCCCGCACATCCGCGCCCCGCGCGGTCTGGATGTCGATACCGGTGGAATGCTGCAGGCCTCCGGCCGTGGGAGCGCCGTAGTCCACCGAAATGCGGCCGGCCACCGGCCAGGCCAGCGTGCCGCGCGCCCGGTCAAACGGTGCGTTGGGGTCGAAGGGCACCGACTCGGTGGCCTTGGACAATCGCTCCAGCAACTGCTCCAGCTGCTGGCGCTGCGCCTTCAGGCGCGCCAGCTGGGCGCGTCGGCTGCGCGACTCGTGCTCCAGCGACGCCAGCACCTTGCCGCGCTGCTTGCGCGCGGCCTCCAGATCCCCCACCCGAGCCTTCTGCTGATCCTCAAGCTGCGCCAATTTGGCGTCTTCTGCGTCGATCTGGTCGGTTAATTCGTCGATCCTGGCCATGTCCTGGTTCAGATCCGCAATCTGGCCGGCCCGCTGCCGTCCGAAATAGCCGTAGTAGGTCAACATGCGGGTAATTTCGTCGGAATTGCGCTGATTGAGCAATAACTGGAGCGGTTCATTGCGACCCATGAAATACGCGCCCCGCAATTGATTGGCCAGCTGTGTGCGGCGCTGGGCCAGCTGCTGCTGCTTGGCCGTCCGCTCATCGACCAGCTTCTGCCGGGCAGCGGCCTGCCTGGCCCGCTGTGCGGTGGTCTTGGCGAGGGCAGCTCGGGCGCTGGCCACCGATTGCTCCGCCGCCCGCAGATCGCGGCTCATGCGGTCGCGCTTCACCGCGTCCCGGGCCACCTGGCGTTGCACCCGATCCAGGCGCCGGGTCAGCTCCTTGAGTTGCTGTTCGGTGTGCTGGCGATCCTTCTGCGCCGCGGGCAGCGCAAGCGCGATACCCAGCAGCACCAACGCGAGGATGTGGCGGGAAGCTCCGGTCATTGGATGGCCAGTCTATAATGCCGGCCCTTTGCAACAAGGCCCGCAAGCCCTCACATGCAACGCCTGTCCGAATACCTGCACCAGCATCCCCTGCTCGCCGCACTGGCCGTGGCGATGGCCGCTGCCGTGCTGGTATACGAAATGCGCCTGCGGCGACTGGCTTATGCGGCGCTGCGGCCGCAGCAGGCCATCCAGCTGATGAATCAGGGTGCGCAGATCTACGATCTGCGGGACGCCGCCGGCTACTCCGCGGGCCATATCAGCGGCGCCCGGCACCTGGACCCGGGCCAGCAGGCCAACGCGGCCGAACAGCTCAAGCGCTTCAAGGACCGCATCCTGCTGCTGTATTGCGAGGACGGCAATCGCTCCACGTCGCTGGCGCGACAGCTGCATGCCAGCGGTTTCACCAAGGTCTTCAACATCCGCGGCGGACTGGCCAGCTGGCGCGCCGACGGATTGCCGCTCGCACGCGGCTGAACCCGCTTGCGTCCGTGGGCGACACTCCCGTCGTGATGTACTCCACCTCCTGGTGCTCCTATTGCGCGAGGGCCCGCCGACTGCTGCAGGACAAGGGCGTGGCGTTCACCGAGATAGACGTGGACGAGGTACCGGGCAGCCGCGAGCAAATGCGCCGGCGCAGCGGCCGCACCTCGGTGCCACAGATCTTCATCGGGGACCACCACGTGGGCGGCTACGACGACGCGCGCGCACTGGATCAGCGCGGCGAGCTGGATCCACTGCTCGCCGCAGCCCGCTGAAACCCCATAACCCAAGACCCGCGATTCATACCGAGGACCGAAGACCATGGCCGAAGAAGCAACCAACGCGCAGCCGAACCTGGCGCTGCAGAGCGTGTACCTGAAGGACGCCTCCTACGAGGCGCCGCAGGGCCCGCGTGGCGACGGCAACTGGTCGCCGCAGATCAGTCTGGACCTGGCGACCAACAGCTCCATCATCCAGGGCGACGTGCGCGAAGTGGTGCTGACCGTTACGGTCTCCGCCAAGCAGAACGACAAGGTGATGTTCCTGGTGGAAGTGAAGCAGGCCGGCGCCTTCCTGATGCAGGGCCTCTCCGAAGAGGACACCAAGCGGGCGATCACCAGCATCTGCCCCGGGGTGCTGTTTCCCTATGCGCGTGCCATGGTTTCACAGCTGGTCTCGCAGGGCGGATTCCCGCAGTTGCTGCTGCCGCCGGTGAACTTCGACGCGCTGGTCGCGAACGCGCAGGCCCAGCCCGCGCAACCCACCGAACCGCTGAAGAACTGACCCCTGCCCGTGACTGCGCCGATCGCCGTACTCGGTAGCGGTTCATGGAGGGCGTTGCCTTGAGCGCACCCATCGCGGTACTGGGCAGCGGCTCCTGGGGCACCGCCCTGGCGATCCAGTTCGCCCGTGCCGGCAAGGCCACCCGCCTGTGGGGCCGCGATGCCGCGCAGCGTACCGCGATGCGCACCGAGCGCGTGAACCAGCGCTACCTGCCTGACGCGCCGTTTCCGCAGCCGCTGCAGGTCGCCGACTCGATCGAGGCGGCGCTGGCCGGCGTCGGCGACGTGGTGATCGCGGTGCCCAGCAACGCCTTCCGTTCCCTGCTGGGCGAGCTGGCGCCGCGCATCAACCAGGAGGTACGCGTGGCCTGGGCCACCAAGGGCTTCGAACACCACACCGGCCTGCTGCCCAATCAGGTGGCGCGCGCCGTGCTGGGCGAGGGCTACACCATGGCCGTGCTGTCCGGGCCCACGTTCGCGCAGGAAGTCGGCCGCGGGCTGCCCACCGCCATGGTGGTGGCCTCGGCCGACGAGGCCTTTGCCATGCGCATCGCCGAGGACCTGGCCTCGCCCGGCTTTCGTACCTACGTATCCACCGACATCACCGGCGTGGAAATCGGCGGCGCGGTGAAGAACGTCATCGCGGTGGGCGCCGGGCTGTCCGACGGGCTCGGATTCGGCGCCAACATGCGCGTGGCGTTGATCACCCGCGGTCTGGCCGAGATGACCCACCTGGGCGTGCGCCTGGGTGCGCGCGAGCGGACCTTCATGGGACTGACCGGCCTGGGCGATCTGGTGCTGACCTGTACCGACGACCAGTCCCGCAACCGGCGCTTCGGCCTGGCGCTGGCGCGCGGCCTGACGGTGGAGGCGGCCATGCGCGACATCGGCCAGGTGGTCGAGGGCTATCTGGCGGCGCGCGTGCTGCGCGAACTGGCCGCGCAGCTGCAGTTGCACCTGCACCTGCCGATCTGCGAGTGCATCTGCCGCATCCTGTTCGATGGCGCCGACGCGCGCGAGGTGCTGCGCGAACTGATGGCGCAGCCTCCCGAGGCGGAGTTCGCGTAAAGCCATGCCTGCGCTGCTGGCAATCGACCAGGGGACGACCAGCACCCGCGCCATCCTGTTTGACGAGCGCGGCGGCCATCTGGCCGTGGCCCGTCGCGAACTGCCCCAGCACTTCCCGCAGCCCGGCTGGGTCGAACACGATGCCGCGCGCATCTGGGACGACACCGTGGGCTGCGTGCGCGACGTGCTGCAACAGACCGGCCTGGCGGCGCGCGACATCGCCGGGCTGGGCATCACCAATCAGCGCGAGACCACCGTGGTGTGGGACCGCGCCACCGGCACACCCATCCACCGCGCCATCGTCTGGCAGGACCGGCGCACCAGCGACTTCTGCCAGCAGCATCAGGACCGCAACGCATGGCTCGCCGAACGCACCGGCCTGTTGCTGGATCCGTATTTCTCCGCCACCAAGATCGCCTGGCTGCTCGATCACGTCGACGGAGCGCGGCGCCGCGCCGAACGCGGCGAACTGGCCTGCGGCACCATCGACAGCTGGCTGCTGTGGAATCTCACCGGCGGCCGGGCGCATGCTGACCGACGCCACCAATGCCTCGCGCACGGCGCTGTTCAACCTGCATACCCAGGACTGGGACGACGCGCTGCTGGAGTTCTTCGACGTGCCGCGCGCCCTGCTGCCCCGGGTACTGGACTGCGCCGCGGATTTCGGCCGCACCGATCCGGCGCTGTTCGGCGGGCCCATCACCATCGGCGGTATGGCCGGCGATCAGCAGGCCGCCACGGTCGGCCAGGCCTGCTTCGCGCCGGGCATGGCCAAGTCCACCTACGGCACGGGCTGCTTCATCGTGCTCAACACGGGCACCGAGCTGAAGCGCTCGCGCAATCGGCTGCTGAGCACCCTGGCCTACCGCTTCGCCGGCCAGACCCACCTATGCGCTGGAGGGCAGCATCTTCGTGGCCGGCGCGGCAGTGCAGTGGCTGCGCGATTCGCTGCGGCTGATTGCCTCGGCCGGCGAAACCGAGCAGCTGGCCCGATCCGTACCGGACAGCCACGGCGTGTACCTGGTGCCGGCCTTTACCGGCCTGGGTGCGCCGCACTGGGATCCGCAGGCGCGCGGCGCGCTGTTCGGCCTGACGCGCGATACGGGCGTCGCGCATATCGCCCGCGCCACGCTCGAAGCGGTGGGCTACCAGACCCGCGACCTGATGGACGCCATGGCCGCAGGACGCGGTCGTGCCCACCGAACTGCGCATCGACGGCGGCATGGTGGTCAACGACTGGCTGGCGCAGAACCTCGCCGACTGCCTGCAGCTGCCGGTGGTACGGCCGCGGGTGATCGAGACCACCGCCCTGGGCGCGGCCTTCCTGGCCGGCCTGCACACCGGCGTGTACGACTCGCTCGAGGCCATCGCCGCGCTGTGGCAGGCCGAGCACCGATTCACGCCGCGCATGGCGCGCCAGCAGGCCGATACGCTGTACGCCGGTTGGCGCGATGCGGTACGGCGCGTCCGCTCGGATTACTGAGCCGCGGCGAAGCCGTTCTGCCGCCAGGCCTCGTAGACCACCACGGCCACGGCATTGGACAGATTCAGGCTCCGGTTGGCCGGGCTGCATCGGAATGCGCAGCCGCTGGTGCTGCGGCAGGCCCGCCAGCACGGCGGCCGGCAGACCACTGGTCTCGCGCCCGAACAGCAGGCTGTCGCCGGGCTGGAAGCTCGCTTCGTGATAACCCCTCGTCCCGTCCGTTTCGATGACGAACAGCCGCGTGGTGCCGATGGCGACCAGGCAGGCGCCGATGTCCTCATGCCGGCTGACGCGCGCCAGGTCGTGGTAGTCGAGCCCGGCGCGCTTGAGCTGCGGCGCGGACAGGTCGAAGCCCAGCCGTCCGATCAGGTGCAGGTGCGCGCCGGTGTTGGCGCACAGCCGGATGGCATTGCCGGTGTTGGGCGGGATTTCCGGCTCGAACAACAACACATTGAACACGGCGGCCTCCACGGGCATTCGGCCCGGGTTTGGGCGATAATTGCAGCATGAACGCGGCCCTGGAATCGCCCACTGCTGCCCCTCCGGGCTGGGCGCCGCCCCATCCCTCGCTGGCACTGAAGTTCTGTGGCATGCAGTTCGCATCGCCGATCGTGCTGCTGTCGGGCTGCGTCGGCTTCGGCGAAGAGTATACGCGCGTCGCGGGTTTTCGAACCGCGATGTCGGCGCCATCGTGCCTGAAGGGCACCACCGGCAAGGCGCGGCTGGGCAACGCGCCGCATCGGGTCTGGGAAACACCGATGGGCATGCTCAACTCCATCGGCCTGCAGAACCCCGGCGTGGATGTCGTGGTGCGCGAGATCCTGCCCACGCTCGATTTCACCGAGACGCGCTTCATCGCCAATGTCTGCGGCTCCACGGTGGAGGAGTACGCCGAGGTCACCGCGAAGTTCGATGACTCGCCCATCGATGCGATGGAGATCAACATCTCCTGCCCCAACGTCAAGGAAGGCGGCGTGCAGTTCGGCAACTCGCCGGAAATGTCCGCGCGCGTGGTCGCGGCCTGCCGCAGGGCCACGAACAAGCCGCTCATCACCAAGCTGTCGCCCAACCAGACCGACATCGCAGCTCAATGCACGCTGTGCATCGAGGCCGGCACCGACGCATTCGCGGTGATCAACACGATGGCGGGCATGGCCATCGACATCGGCACACGCGTCAGCCCGTGCATCGGCAACCGCCAGGGCGGCCTGTCCGGACCCGCCATCAAGCCCATCGCGCTGCTGAAGGTGCGGCAGGTCGCCGAAGTCGGCAAGGCCCCATGGCATTCCCATCATCGGCCAGGGCGGCATCTGCAATGCCGCTGATGCCATCGAGTTCCTGATCGCGGGTGCCAGCTGCCGTGGGCGTCGGCACCGCGCTGTTCTACGACCCACTGGTGTGCCCGCGGATCAACCGCGGCATCGCCGAATACCTCGCCGCGCAGGGCCTGGCCGACGTGGCCGCCCTGGGCGCCTGACCCCCATCCTTTCCAACGCCTTCTCACCATGACCACCACTGAGACGATCAACTTCACCCGCGGTGTGCCCGCCAACGAATCCTTCCCCAGCGCCGAGATCGCCGCCGCCACCGAACGCGCGCTGGCCAGCCAGGCGGTGGCGATGCTGCAGTACGGCCCGGCAGGCGGCATCGCATCACTGCGCGAGTGGCTGGCCCAATGGCAGCAGGTGCCGGTGGAGCGCGTGCTCACCGGCAACGGGTCGCTGGAGATCGTCGAGTTCCTGTGCATCGCATTGCTGCGCAGGGGCGACGTGGTGTTTACCGAATCGCCCTCCTACGACCGGGCACTGACACTGTTCCGCCGCAACGGGGCCGAGGTCGAGGGCGTGCCGCTGGAGGCGGACGGGCCGGACATCGAGGCACTGGAGAAGATGCTCGCGCGGCGCGTGCCGAAACTGTTCTACGTCATCCCGGATTTCCAGAATCCGTCCGGCGCCACCTGTTCGGCAGCCAAGCGCCGGCGCCTGGTGGAGCTTGCCGACAAGTACGGCTTCGTACTGCTGGAGGATGCGCCGTATCGCAAGCTGCGCTACCGCGGCAACGAAGAGCCGACGCTGTACTCGCTGGCCCCGCAGCGCGTGCTGCACATGAGCTCGTTCACCAAGCTGATCGCGCCCGGCGTGCGCTGCGGCTTCATGCTGGGCGAACCGTCCGTGCTGGCGAAGATCGGCAAGGTGGCCGAGGACACCTACATCTCACCGGGATATTTCTCGCATGGCGTGACCGCCCAGTGGTGTGCCGAAGGCAAGCTCGAGCCGCAGATCGAGCGGCTGAAGAAGCTCTACGCGCCGCGGCTCGATGCCACGCTGGGCGCGCTCGACAAGTACATTCCGGATGCGGTGGCCACGCGCCCCGACGGCGGGTTCTTCCTGTCGCTGACGCTGCCGGCGGGCGTGTCGAGCACCGCGGTGCGTTCCGCCGCGGCGAAGCACAATCTCAACCTCGCTGATGGCCTGGCGTTCTTTCCGGCCGGCGGCGGCGAGCGCTTCCTGAGACTGCCATTCTGTGCGCTGACACCGGCGCAGCTCGACGAAGGCGTACGGCGGTTGTCGCTGGCCGTGCGCGAGGCGCGCGGCTGACGAGCCGCTAGTCCGGAGCGTCCTCCATCCCCAGCTCCTTGAGCTTGCGGGTCAGGGTGTTGCGGCCCCAGCCCAGCAGTTTCGCCGCGGCCTGGCGATGGCCCTGCGTGTGCCGCAGCGCCACGCGGATCAGCGTCTTCTCGAATTGCGGCAATGCCTCGTCCAGCAGTGGCCGGCCGCCGCCGGACGCGGCCTTGTCGGCCCAGCCGGCCAGGCTCCCCACCCAGTCATCCGCCGGCGTCGCGGCGGGTCCGGCCGAAGTGACCTCCGGG
The DNA here is from genome assembly GCA_963812195.1 of uncultured Gammaproteobacteria bacterium. GTDB lineage: Bacteria > Pseudomonadota > Gammaproteobacteria > Steroidobacterales > Steroidobacteraceae > ZC4RG30. Next base: position 65,772 of record CAWEUI010000010.1, on the reverse strand, counting down.
GGCAGATCGTCGACGTGCACTTCGCTGCCGGGCGCCAGCACGGTGAGCCGGCGGCACAGGTTGACCAGTTCGCGCACGTTGCCGGGCCAGCTGTAACGCGCCAGCACCTCGGACGCGTCGGACGACAGCGTCTTGGGATCGACGCCCAGTTCCTTCGCCGCCAGTCCCAGGTAGTGCGACAGCAGCATCGTGACGTCCTCGCGACGCGCGCGCAGCGGCGGCAGCTCGATGCGGATCACGTTCAGGCGATGGAACAGGTCCTCGCGGAACTGGCCGCGCGCCACGCGATCTTCCAGGTTCTGGTGCGTGGCGGCGATCACGCGCACGTCCACGCGGATCGGCGTCTGGCCGCCGACGCGATAGAACTCGCCCTCGGCGAGCACGCGCAGCAGCCGCGTCTGCAGCGGCAGGTTCATGTCGCCGATTTCGTCGAGGAACAGCGTGCCGCCATCGGCCTGCTCGAAGCGGCCGCGGCGCATGCTGTCGGCGCCCGTGAACGAACCCTTCTCGTGACCGAACAGCTCGGACTCGAGCAGCTCGCCGGGAATCGCCGAGGTGTTCAGCGCAATGAAGGCCTTGCCGGCGCGCGGGCTGTGGTCGTGCAATGCGCGCGCCACCAGTTCCTTGCCGGTGCCGGATTCGCCGGTGACCAGCACGTTCACCGACGAGCGCGACAGCCGGCCGATGGCGCGAAACACCTGCTGCATCGCCGGCGCCTTGCCCAGCAGTTCCGCCATGGGCGGCGTTGGCGCGGGCGCCTCGCCGACGCGCTCGCCGCCCTGGGACGCGCGCCGCACCAGATCCACCGCCTGGTCCACGTCAAACGGCTTGGGCAGGTATTCGAACGCCCCGCCTTCATAGGCCGACACGGCACTGCCCAGGTCCGAGTGCGCGGTCATCACGATCACCGGGAGTTCCGGATGTCGTTCATGCACGTTGCGCAGCAGTTCCAGGCCCGACTTGCCGGACATGCGGATGTCCGTCATCAGCACGTCGGGCACCTCGCTGCCCAGTACCGCCAGGGCCGCCTCGGCCGCCTCGAACAGCCGCGGCACCATGCCGGCGTTCTTCAGCGCCCGTTCCAGTACCCAGCGAATGGACGCGTCGTCGTCGACCAGCCAGACGCGCAGTTGCGGGTTGTTCATTCCTGCGCTCCCTCCAGCGGCAGCAGCAGCGAGAACACGGTTCTGCCGGGCTGGCTGGTGAATTCGATGATGCCGCCGTGGCGCGTGGCCAGGTCCTGCGCCACGGCAAGACCCAGGCCGCTGCCGTTGGAGCGGCCGGTCACCAGCGGCAGGAACAACGTCTTGATCAGATCCGGCGGCACGCCCGGCCCGTTGTCCTCGACCTCGACCACCGCGGCCAGGCGGTGCCGGAGCCTGCCGATGTGCACATTGCTGCGCACCCGGGTCCGCACCAGCACCTTGCCCTGCGCTCCCACGGCCTGCATGGCATTGCGCACCACGTTGAGCAGAGCCTGCACGATCTGGTTGCGGTCGAAGCAGCCGTCCGGGAGGCTCGGGTCGTAATCGCGCTCCACCTGCACACCGGGCGGCGCCTCCGCGTTGATGAGCTTGACCACGTGCTCGCACAATTCATGGATGTTGAGCAGGGTCTTGTGGGGTGGCCTGTTGCCGCCGACCATGGAGTCCACCAGCGCCACCAGGCGATCGGCTTCGGCGATGATCACGGCGGTGTATTCGCGCAACGAAGGGTTGTTCAATTCCTTGTCGAGCAGCTGCGCGGCGCCGCGCAACCCGCCCAGTGGATTCTTCACCTCATGTGCAAGCTGCTTGACCATCAGGCGGCTCGCATCCATGTCGGCCAGAATCTCGTTCTCGCGCGAAATGCGCTGGCGCTGCGTGGCGTCGGTCAGTTCCAGCAACAGGTAAGTGCCGGTTGCCTGGCCTTCCAGCGGCGTCACGATCAGGTCGACCAGCGAGGGCTCGCGATTGGCACTGGAGCCCACCGCCTTGAGCAGCAGCTCATGCTGTGTGCAGGTTTCAAGGTTGTCCAGTGAGCGCCGCAGCACCTCGAGCAACTGGCGCGGATCGTAGAACAGCTCCGAGAACGGACGCCCGCGCGCCTGCCGCAGGCTCACGGCCATGAAATCCTGCGCACTGACGTTCGCGTATATCGGGCACAGCTGCGCGTCCAGCACCACGATGCCGGTGGACAGTGAATCGAACAGTTCCGTGGGCTCGAACTGCGAGAGCGGCGAGAACCAGGTGTGATCACGCATCGCCGGATTCATGGGCGCGCTGTTCCGGCGCGCGTTACGGCGGCTATTTGCCGGGCTTGGGGCGCAGCGGCGACTGGGGCGACAGGATCGAAGGCTGGCGCACGTAGAAATTGCTGACCGGCCCTTTGCACAGCGAACGACCGTTCTGGTCCACGATCTGCACCGCGAGCGTGTAGGCACCGCGATACAGGCCGTTCAGTGTGTAGCTCGGCGCCGTGCCCGGCCACTGCGGATACACGGCACCGTTCAGATACACCTGGATGGTATTGCCGGGCGCGAGCGGCGGTTCTATGTCCAGACTGACACTGACCGAATCGACCGCGAAGAAGCTCTGGTTGTTCTCCGGTTGCGCCACGGTGCACTTGTTGTAGCGAACCGTGTTGTTCTGCTGGTTCGGCGGCTGTGTCGGCTGATACACGGGTGCGGGCGCGTCCTGCGAAGCGGTGCCCAGCGTGGGCGCCGGCCCCACGTTGATGTGCTCGGCACCCGGGACCGGGCTGTCCGCGTAGTGCACGACACCGTCCGCGTCCTTCCAGCGCCAGATCTCGGTCGCGCTCGCCGTGAGCGCGACCCCGAGCAACAGGAATGAGGCAAGTCGGCGCATAGGGCATCAGCATAGTCCCATTTCCCGTCGATTCAAGGAACCGGCGGACGCGGGTCCGCCGGCCCTCTTCGGGCCTCTAGAGGCTGTAGTACATGTCGAGCTCGACCGGGTGCGTGCACATGCGGAAGCGGGTCACTTCCTGCATCTTCAGCCCGATGTAGGCATCGATCAGATCATTGGTGAACACGCCGCCGCGGGTCAGGAACTCGCGGTCCTTGTCCAGCGCTTCCAGCGCCTGGTCGAGCGAGCTGCACACCTGCGGGATCTTCTTCTCCTCCTCCGGCTCCAGGTCGTACAGATCCTTGTCGGCCGGTTCGCCCGGGTGGATCTTGTTCTGGATGCCGTCCAGGCCCGCCATCATCATCGCGGAAAACGCGAAGTACGGGTTCGCGGAGGAATCCGGGAAGCGCACCTCGATGCGACGCGCCTTCGGGTTCGTGACCCACGGGATACGGATGGAAGCCGAGCGGTTGCGCGCCGAGTAGGCCAGCATCACCGGCGCCTCGAAGCCCGGCACCAGGCGCTTGTAGCTGTTGGTGCCCGGGTTGCGTGAACGCGTTGATCGCCCGGGCATGCTTGATGATGCCGCCGATGTAGTACAGCGCCGTTTCGGACAGTCCGCCGTACTTGTCGCCGGCGAACAGTGCCTTGCCGGCCTTCTGCAGCGACTGGTGCACGTGCATGCCGTTGCCGTTGTCGCCGACCAGCGGCTTGGGCATGAAGGTGGCCGTCTTGCCGTAGCTGCGCGGCAACGTTCTGCACCACGTACTTCAGGATCAGCACTTCGTCCGCCTTGCGCGTCAGCGTGCCGGCACCGACACCGATCTCGCCCTGTCCGCCGGTGGCCACCTCGTGGTGGTGCACTTCGACCTTCAGGCCCATTTCTTCCAGCGCATTGCACATCGCGCTGCGCACGTCCTGCAGTGCAGTCGACCGGCGGCACCGGGAAGTAGCCGCCCTTGATGCCGGGGCGGTGGCCCAGATTGATGCGATCGGCGAATTCGGAATTGGAATTCCACGCACCGGAGTACGAGTCGATGGTGTAGCCGGTGGAGTTCATGTCGCTGTGCCACTTCACGCTGTCGAACACGAAGAACTCGTTCTCCGGGCCGAACAGGGCGGTATCGGCGATGCCGGTGGACTTCAGATAGGCCTCGGCGCGCAGCGCCAGGGAGCGCGGGTCGCGCTCGTAGCCCTGCATCGTGGCGGGCTCGATGACGTCGCAGCGCAGATTGAGGGTCGTTTCCTCGTAGAAGGGATCGATCACCGCCGAGGTCGAATCCGGCATCAGGATCATGTCGGACTCGTTGATGCCCTTCCAGCCGGCGATCGAGGAGCCGTCGAACATCTTGCCGTCGGTGAACAGCTCTTCCTCGACGGTGTGCGAGGGAACGGTGACGTGCTGTTCCTTGCCGCGGGTATCAACGAAGCGGAAATCGACGTACTTGACCTCCTTCTCTTTGATGATCTTCAGGACGTCGCTTGGTGTGGTCATGGCTCCTCCAGGTGGATTTCGAGTTCTCGACACGGCAGGCCTGTGCTCATTGCAGGCGGTGTGCCAAATCAGTGGGTCTTGCCGATCAAGGGGTTAGTCAGCGGCAATTGTGAATCTGCGCACAAGGCGCACCATTCTAGTGCGTCTGGCGACCCGCCGCATCACAACGGTGCGCGGCCCGGCCCCGTTATGGCGCCGGCGCCCAACCGCGCGCACCCTGAGCGAGCCGATATACTGCCTGGCTTGATTCCTGCGGGCCGTCCCAAGACAGCGGCCAAGATCCCATGGCCAAAAGAAAAACCGGCTCGGCGCCAGCGACTTTCCAGGACCTGATCCTGGCCCTGCAGAAGTACTGGGCGGCGCAGGGCTGCGTGATCCTGCAACCGCTGGACATGGAAGTCGGCGCCGGCACCTTTCATACCGCGACCTTCCTGCGCGCCATCGGGCCGGAGCCCTGGAGCGCGGCCTACGTGCAGCCCTCGCGCCGCCCCACCGACGGCCGCTACGGGGAGAACCCGTTCCGTCTGCAGCACTACTACCAGTTCCAGGTGGTCATCAAGCCTTCGCCGCTGGCGATCCAGGACCTGTACATCGGTTCGCTGGTGGCGCTGGGCTTCGATCCGCTGGTGCATGACCTCCGGTTCGTCGAGGACAACTGGGAGTCGCCCACGCTGGGCGCCTGGGGTCTGGGCTGGGAAGTCTGGCTCAACGGCATGGAGGTCTCGCAGTTCACCTACTTCCAGCAGGTGGGCGGCCTGGACTGCCGCCCGGTAACCGGCGAGATCACCTACGGACTGGAGCGCCTGGCCATGTACCTGCAGGGCGTGGAGAGCGTGTACGACCTGGTATGGGCCGACGGCCCGCTGGGCCGCGTCACCTACCGCGACGTGTTCCACCAGAATGAAGTCGAGCAGTCGGCCTACGACTTCGAGTTCGCCGACGTGGCGGTGCTGCGCCGGCATTTCGACGAGCACGAACAGGCCTGCAACGATCTGCTGAACGCGCAGCTGGCACTGCCGGCCTACGAGCAGGCGCTGAAGGCCTCGCATACCTTCAACCTGCTGGATGCGCGCCGCGCCATCTCGGTGACCGAGCGCCAGCGCTACATCCTGCGCGTGCGCACCCTGTCGCGCGCCGTGGCCCAGAGGTATTACGCCAGCCGCGAGTCGCTGGGCTTTCCGATGCTCAGGTCCGCCGGGGTGGACGCATGAGCGGCCAGGCCGACTTCCTGGTGGAGCTGGGCACGGAGGAGTTGCCGCCCAGGGCGCTGCCCACACTGTCAGCGGCATTTCGCGACGCCCTGGTCGAGCGGCTCGCGGCAGTCGGGCTGGCGCATGGCGCCGTGCAGGCCTTTGCCACACCGCGGCGACTGGCCGTGCGCGTGCAACAGCTGGCCCTGAGGCAGCCGAACCAGAAGGTGCAGCGGCGCGGCCCGCCCGTCGCCGCCGCGTTCGACCGTGAAGGCAAGCCCACGCGGGCAGCCGAAGCCTTTGCCCACAGCTGCGGCGTCGCCATCGCCAGGCTGCGCCGCGAGACGGATCCGAAAGGCAACGAGTGCCTGAGTTTCACCGGCGTTAAGCGCGGCCAGGCCACCCGCGAACTGCTGCCGGAAATGGTTGCGGCGGCGCTCGAGGCGTTGCCCATTCCCAAGCGCATGCGCTGGGGGGCCGGCGAGGCGCTGTTCGTGCGGCCGGTGCACTGGCTGGTGATGCTGCTGGGCACCCGCGTGGTGCGCGCCACCATCCTGGATGCGCCGGCGGGCAACCGCACGCGCGGCCATCGTTTTCATTCTTCCGGCCTGCTGCGCCTGGCCGCACCGGCCGACTACGAACAGGTGTTGCTGGCCGGCATGGTGGTCGCGGATTTCGCCGCGCGGCGCGAGCGTATCCGCACCGGGGTCGCCGCGCTGGCCGGCGAACAGGGCGGCCAGGCCCTGTTCACCGATGAGCTGCTCGATGAGGTGACCTCACTGGTGGAATGGCCCGTGCCATTTGCCGGCCGCTTCGAGCAACGCTTCCTCACATTGCCGCGCGAACTGCTGATCTCGGTGCTGCAGGACCACCAGCGCTACTTTCCGGTGCAGGACGCCGCCGGCAATCTGCTGCCCTGCTTCATCGCCGTCAGCAACATCGACAGCACCGACATCGACGTGGTGCGCGCGGGCAACGAACGCGTCATCCGGCCGCGCCTGTCCGACGCGGTGTTCTTCTGGGAGCAGGATCGCAGGCAGCCCCTGGCCGCGCGACTGCCACAGCTGGACAGCATCGTCTTCCAGGCCCAGCTCGGCTCCATCGGCGACAAGGTCCGGCGCGTGGCGCAACTGGCGCGCGAGATCGCGCCGCGCATCGATGGCGATGCGGCCCTGGCCGGGCGCGCTGCCGAGTTGGCCAAGTGCGATCTGGTCACCCTGCTGGTCGGCGAGTTTCCCGAGCTGCAGGGCGTCATGGGCCGCTACTACGCCGCCGCCGACGGCGAGCCGGCCGAAGTGGCCGCGGCCATTGCCGAGCATTACCAGCCGCGCGGCGCGGGCGATTGCCTGCCCACCACGAAGTCCGGCATTGCGGTGGCGCTGGCCGATCGCCTGGACACGATCACCGGCATATTCGCCATTGGCCAGAAGCCCAGCGGCACCCGGGATCCGTTTGCCCTGCGCCGCGCCGCGATCGGCATCGGCCGCATGATCTACGAGCATCGCCTGCCGCTGGACCTGATAGATCTGCTCGATGCCGCGTTGCGCGCCCACACCGTGTTCGAAGGCACGCCGCCGCAGGGCAAGAGCTGGCCCACCCGCGAGCAGGTCGCCGCCGACGTCTACGACTACCTGATGGAACGCCAGCGCCAGGCCTGGCTGGAACCGCCGGATGGCGGCCCGCCGATCGCGGGGATCAGTGCGGAGATCTGCGACGCCGTCATCGCCGCGCGCCCGCGCTCGCCGCTGGACTTCGATGCGCGCGTGCGGGCGCTGATCGGCTTCCTGGCGTTGCCGGACGCGGCCAGTCTCACCGCCGCCAACAAGCGCATCGCCAACCTGCTGAGAAAGTCGGCCGGCGGTGCCGTGACCGAACAGCACATCGATGCCACGCTGCTGCGCGCCGGGGCCGAACATGCGCTGTTCAACGCATTGCAGGGCGTGATGCATTCGGTACCCGGCCGGATCGCCTCCGGCGAGTACGGCATGGCATTGGCCGAACTGGCCGCGTTGCGCGCGCCCGTGGACGCATTCTTCGACGACGTGATGGTGATGGACCCGGATCCGGCCCTGCGCGCCAACCGGCTGGCGCTGCTGGCCGCGCTGCGGGACCTGTTCACCGGCATCGCCGATCTTTCCAGACTTCCCGGTTAGCCGGAGCAACTGCGCAAAGGGGGGAACGTCATGCACATGGAGGCGGTCAACTGGTGGTCGGTGCTGGTCGCCGCGCTGGCGGGGTTCGTGATCGGCGGACTGTGGTACGGACCCTTGTTCCAGAAGCCCTGGATGCGGCTGTCCGGCGTGACGAAGCAGGGCGGCGCGCGGACGAACATGCCGCTGACCTTCGGCGGCGCCTACGTACTGAACCTGATGGGCGCGTTCGGAATCGCCGTCATACTGGGGCGCAATGGCGGTGTTGGCAGCGGCGCACACGTCGGGGCCTTTGTCGCATTCTTCTTCGTTGCCACGGCCCTGGGGGTCATCTATTTGTTCGAACAGCGACCATTCAGGCTGTGGTTGATCAACGCGGGTTACCAGATCGTTAACTTCGCAGCCATGGGCGCCATCATCGGCGCCTGGCCGCGCTAGAATTTTTCCATACACAATGTCGCAATGGGGGTTGTCATGTCAGATGCAAGCCGCACAAATCCCGGCGCCGGGGATCCGGAGTCCGGCGCGCCGGTGGACCGGCGCAAGTTCATGGGCGGGGCATTGACCGCCGGCGTCGGTGCGGCGCTGGCCGCCAACGGCGCCAGCGCGCAGCAGCCACCCGGTGGCCCGGGCGCGGTCGGCAGCAATATCCAGAAGCGCTACGCCGCGCCACCGGTGGGCGTCGGACCGCAACTGTTCCGCGAGGAGCAGGACATCCGCTACTGCGAGGTGGACGGCAAACTGCCGGCCGATCTGTCCGGCGCGTTCTGCCGCGTCGGTCCGGACCCGCAGTTCCATCTGCGCCGGGGCAACATTCCCTTTGACGGCGAGGGGCACGTCAGCCAGTTCCGCTTCGAGAACGGCCACGTGCATTACAAGAGCCGTTTCGTGCGCAACGAGCGCTGGCTGGCGCAGGACAAGGCCGGCCGGATCCTGTTCCCCATGTACCGCAATCCGTACGTGAACGACCCGTCGGTGAAGGGCCTGAGCCGCGCCACGCACAACACGCACGTGCTGCCGTTCCAGGGCAAGTTGCTGGCCTTCAAGGAAGACAGCCCGCCGGCCGTGCTCGACCTGAACACGCTCGAGACGCTCGACCCGCTGCATCGTTTCGACGGCCAGCTCCAGAGCGAAACCTTCACCGCGCATCCGAAGGTGGACTCGCACACCGGCAACATGGTGGCCTTCGGTTACGAGGCGAAGGGCTTCAACACCACCGATGTGAATGTGTTCGAGTACACGCCGCAGGGCAGGAAGGTCTGGGATGCCTGGATCAAGGTGCCCTACGTCGGAATGCTGCACGACTTCGCCGTGACCGAGCACTTCGTGGTGTTCTACGTGATCCCGATGAAGATCGACATCGAGCAGATGAAGAAGGGCGGCATCCACTGGTCGTGGTGGCCCGGCGAGCCGACCTACTTCGGCTATCTGCGCCGCGGCGGTGACGGCAGCGATGTGGTGTGGATCAAGGGCCCGGAGCGCAGTGCCACGCACGTGATGGGTGCCACCGACGATGGCAAGCAGGTGATCGTGGACGTGGAGAGTTCGCTGTCCAATCCGTTCCCGTTCATGCCCTACCACGACGGCTCGCGCTGGGACCCGGTCAAGGGCGGCAGCATCATCACGCGCTTCTCGGCGGACCTCACGAAGAAGACACCGAAGAACTACGGCATCGACGTGCTGTTCCCCGGCGTGCTGCTGCCGCTGCCGCGCCAGGACGATCGCTACAACACCGCGCACTACCGTTACGGTTTCGGTTCGGTGGACTGGATGGATGGCGGCGCGCGCAAGAGCGGCATCGCGCGCTTCGACGTGTGGAACCGCACCAAGACGTTCTGGCAGGCCCCGCAGGGCACCGCACTGGCCGAGATCTGCCACGCGCCGAAGAGCGCGACCGCGCCGGAAGGTGCCGGTTACGTGATGGCCGTGGCCACCCATCCGGCCGAGGCAGGTCGCGCGGATCTGCTGATCCTGGATGCCGAGCACGTCGAGGACGGTCCGGTGGCCACCGTCAAGCTGCCGACACGCGCGGTCGGCCAGGTGCATGGCTACTGGGTGGCGGAGAGCCACTTCCCGACAAAGGCCTGATGGCGGGCGGCGGCGCCGGGTCCGGGTGCCGCCGCCGATCACTCAGTCCTTGCGGCGCAGCTCCAGCACGCGCAGCGATGCAGTGCGTGAGTCGGCTTCGGCGGAATCGGCCAGCGCCGCCCGCAATTGCGCCGTGAGCTGGTCGGCCGGCTGCGGCCTTCCGGTCAGGTAGCCCTGCACGTAGTCACAGCCGAGCTCGGCCAGCAGCCGCCACTGCGCTTCCTGCTCGACGCCTTCGGCCACGGTGCGCAGGCCGAGCCCATGGGCCAGCTCCACGATGGCGCGGATCACCGCCGCGTGTTCGGCGCCCTGTGTCAGCACCCGCACGAAGGACTGGTCGATCTTCAGCTCATCGGCCGGCAATTCGCGCAACTGCGACAGCGATGAGTAGCCGGTGCCGAAATCATCGATGGAGAAGCGCACGCCGGCGACCCGCAGCAGTTCCATGTTGCGACGGGCCGTTTCCGGCTCGTGCAGCAACACGCTCTCGGTGATCTCCAGGGTCAATGCGCTCGCGGCCAGCTTCGCGTCACGCAGGGCACTGAGTATGAACTCCAGCACGCCCGGGTCGATGATGTCGGCCGCCGACAGATTGACCGCCATTTCGATGGGAATGCCCTGTCGCCGCCACGCGGCCAGCTGCGTCAGCGCTTCGTGCAGTACCCAGCGGGTCACCAGACCCGAAGCGCCGGTGCGCTCGGCGATGGGGATGAATTCGGCCGGCGACACATTGCCGAACTCCGGATGCCGCCAGCGCACCAGTGTCTCCACGCCACGCGGCGAGCGGTCGCGCATGCGGTACTTGGGCTGATAGTGCAGGTACAGCTGCCCGGACTGCAGTGCCTGCGGCAGGTCGGCTCCCAGCTGCAGCGCCCGTCGCTGCGCCTCGTCGCTGGCGCGCGTGAACAGTGCCTGCCGCTGCTCCTGCTGGAATGCGCTCTCCAGCGCCGCCTCCGCGCAACGCAACAGCTCGCTGGCGCCGGCGCCATGATCCGGCGCCACTGCGGCACCGAGCACCACCGCAGCCTGCAGCGTAATGCCCGCGGTGGTCAGCGGCCGGCTCGCGCGCCGCCGCAGCTCGGCGAGCAGCGATTCCGGGCCAGTGGCGGGCAATGGCGTGACGGCAACCACGAAGTGCGTGGCATCCACTCGCGCGACCAGACAGTTCTGCGCCGCCAGTGCGCCGATGCTCTCGGCCAGATGCTCCACCAGTTGTCCGGTGATGTCGGAGCCGAGGCTGGCCGAGATTTCCCGCAGGTTGGTGACAGCCACCAGCACCACGCCAAGCTGTTCGTGCGGGCCCAGCGCGGTGAGCCGCTGCGTGAGCCATTCTTCGGCAAACAGCCGGTTCGGCAGTCCGGTGGCACCGTCGTGTCGTGCCTGATGCACCAGTCGGGATTCGCGTTCGGCGATGCCCCGCTGCATGGTGTTGAAGGCCTGCGCCAGATTGGCCAGTTCGCGCCCGCCGGAGGCGCCTTCGACCCGCTCGGAGTAGTCACCGGCGGCAATGCGCTGCGCGCCGTGAGCCAGCTGCTGCACCGGCCGCGCAGCCCCGCGACCCAGATAGATGCCGGCGATGACCGCGGCCGCCAGCGTCACGCCGACGATCAGGCCAAGCATCAGCGCCAGCTGGCGGAACGGCGCCATCACGTCGTGCATGGGCTCGAGCAGGGCCAGATCCAGCGGCTGACCGTGCGTGGCCAGGTGCGCGATCATGGCCAGGTACTGCTGGCCGCCGATGTCGGTGACGGCCGGCGTATCACCCAGCTGTGCCCATGCAGCCACGCTCACGCCGTCCAGCAGCGGTGAGGTGCCGGCCACGAACCGCCGCGCCTGGTCCGTGCCGGCGATGAAGGCCGCGTCGACGCCGATCAGTTTGCCCAGTCCCTGTGCCAGCTTCTGGTCCACCACGAAGCCCATCGCGACACGCCCGATTTCATCCGGGCCCAGCACCGGAGAAGTGAACACCTGATACACGGCCGAGTGCGTGACCACGAACTGCGCCTCCGGTCCGTCAGCGGACTGATCCGCGGCCACCGCGGTGATCAGCGCCGGCTCCAGAGGCGCCGTGTCTTCGCCGCGCGCAATCAGGTTGCCGTCCAGGTCCAGCGCCAGCGTCAGATCCGCGCCGATGCGGTGAGCGTGATTGGCCAACGCGGAGGCCACCGTCGCACGGTCACCCGTACCCACCGCCTCGCGCAGGCCGTAGTCGGATACCAGCGCGGATACCGCGACGGCCAGCTGTCGCGCATCGGTACCGAGCTGACGCTGCGCGATCTGCTTGCCGTCCATCAGGCGCTTGGCCGCGTTGCTGCGCACGGTCGCCGCGGTGCTGGCCAGTGCCGTGAACAGCGTCACGGTCTGGGCGCCGACCACCAGGCCGATCAGCAGTATGAGAAGCCGGTTGCGAAAGCTGAGCATGGGCGTGCGCTTTAATTTGAGCCTTGCGACTCTAAACCCCGCTCATCCTGCCCGGCGACCTGCTACACCCGGAAATGCGACGCGTATTCCATACATTGCTGGCGCTGTGCGCCACGACGGCCACGGCTGCCCCGTTCCATATGCAATTCGTCGGCGTCGACGGAAAGCCGATCGGCGGCACCGTGGTGACGCTGCGCAGCACCGACAGCAGCCGCGCGCTCGCCCGACCCGTGTCCGCCGTGATGGATCAGGTCGAGCGACAGTTCGTGCCGCATGTGCTGGTGATTCCGGTCGGCTCGAAGGTGGTCTTTCCGAACAGCGATACCGTGAGCCACCAGGTCTATTCCTTCTCGCCCGCCAAGAAGTTCCAGCTGCCGCTGTACAGCGGCAAGCCCTACCCGCCGGTGCAGTTCGACAGGGCGGGAATCGTCACACTGGGCTGCAACATCCACGACCAGATGCGCGCCTACGTCTACGTGGTCGAAGCACAGTACTACGCGCGCGCCGATCACCAGGGCCGCTGGTCGGTACCCGACGTGCAGCCCGGCCAGTACACGCTGACCATCTGGCACCCGCTGTCACGCACGCAACGACCGGTGCTGGAGCAGCGCGTGACCATCGGCTCCGACGGGGTCAGCCTGACACTGCACGCCGCGGCGCCGTTGAAGCTGCGCAGCGAGTCGCAGGTGCCCGCCAATTGGGATGTCTACTGATGAAGCGCCTGGTTTGTTCGACGGCAGCGATGCTGATCCTGTGCGCGGCGGGTGCCGCGCGGGCCGAAGTGGAAGCCAGCCTGGATCTGCGGCTGGTCAATTCCGATGGCCGCACCAGCTACATGGACGGCGGGCTGGGCAAGTTGCGCTTCGACGCCAGCCACGAGGGGCTGCGGCTGGGACGGGCGCGGCTGGCCTGGCGCGATGGCATCGGTGGCAACTGGCACGCGAACATCGATCTGTCGGCGTGGAGCCTGCACGATCACCATGCCGTGGATCTGACCGAGGCCTGGCTGGAATGGCGGCCCGTGCCGCAGTCGGCCTGGCGTTCCAACCTGAAGATCGGCGCCTTTTATCCGCCGATCTCGCTGGAGCACCGTGCTTCGGGCTGGACCAATCCGTACACCATCGACAGCTCGGCGTTGAACACCTGGGTGGGCGAGGAGCTGCGCACCATCGGTGTCGGCTATGAGCTGGATCATCTGGGCATCGCCCAGGGCGGGCGCTTCGACTTCGGCGTGGGCGCGGCGGTATTCGGCTGGAATGATCCGGCCGGCGTGGTCCTGGCCTTTCGCGGCTTTTCGTTGAACGACCGGCAGACACCCCTGTTCGGCCGCATCGGTACCTACGCATTCGGCAACCGCACGCAGCGCGTGATCTTCTCCGAGATCGACAACCGGCCGGGCTATCACGTGTCGGCCTACCTGAAGTCCGACAACGGAGTCGAACTGCGCGCGCTGCACTACGACAACCGTGGCGACCCGTCGGTGCCCAAGCCCTCCATCCAGGACTACGCCTGGCACACGAAGTTCGATTCGGCCGGCTTGCGCTGGGACGGTCAGCGCGGCACGGCCTTTATCACACAGTGGCTGGGCGGCACGACCCGCGCCACGCCGTACGCCTCGAACACATGGGATTTCAACACCTGGTTCGTGCTGCTGGCCCAGAACGTTGGCAGGCAGCGCTTCGCCGCGCGGTACGATCACTTCTCCTCGCACCAGGATCACGAATACCTGACTGGACCCGGGTACAGCGACCGGGGAAAGGCGCTCACGCTGGGCTGGACCTGGGACGTGCGCCAGCACGTGCAGGTCGCCGCCGAATGGCTGCGCATCGACAGCGACTACAACGTGCGCACCATGCTCAACGAGACCCCGCGCGCCGTGGAACACAGCGTGCAGCTGGCAGTGCGGCTGTCACTGTGATCCGCGCCGGATCTCCACCCCACGCACAATGAGCAGCAGCGTCGCCGCCGCGGCCACCGCCAGCGGCAGCAGCGGCACATAGAACATGCTGTGGCTGGGCCAGTGCTGCGCCAGCACATAGCTGCCGATCAGCGGGCCCGACAATGAGCCGATGCGCCCAAAACCCAGCGCGGCTCCGACGCCGGTGGGCCGGCACGATACCGGGTAGATCAGACCCGCCGAAATATTGAGTACCCCCTGGCAACCGATGATGCCGAAGCCGGCCATGCTCACCGCCACGATCACCAGCGACGCATAGGCAAAGCCCGTGCTGGCAATCACCAGACAGCCGGCGAAACCCAGCACCAGCAGCAGCAGCGCCCAGTAGAGGCCCATCCGGCCCAGCAAGAACACCGTCAGCACCGCGGCAATGGCGCCACCCCAATGCATGGCGCCATTGGTGAAGGCCGTCTGCACTTCGGACAGACCGGCATCGTGCAGGATCACCGACATCCAGCTGTTGTTGAAGTGCATGGAAAGCAGCGTGCAGCTGAACATCAGCCACAGCAGCGGCGTGGTGATCTTCAGCCCACCGACGAACAGGTCCGGAAAGCTGCCGCGCGATGCGGCGCCCGATTGCCGGCGCAGCGCGAACTGCGTGTCGGGCGTGATGGCAAGCGCCGGATCTAGCGCGCGCGCGCGCGCCGCCACTTCGGCGCGGTCGCGGATGCGGTTGCGATAGGTCAGGAACAGCAGGGATTCGGGCAGCTTCCAGGCAATGATGGACGCCACCACGATGGGCACGACGCCACCGGCAAAGAACAACGCATGCCAGCCGAACTTCGGCACCAGCCACGCGGCAACGATCGCCGGCAGGCCACTGCCCAGGGACATGCCGATGATCGGAATGCTGGTGAGCTTCGGGCGCTGGCGCGTTGGCGAGATCTCCGCCGCCAGCGCCACCACGTTCGGCAGCACACCGCCCAGACCGAGGCCGGTGCAGAAGCGGATCATGCTGAGCTGCGTCGGGTTCTGCGACAGCACCGTGGTGAACGCGGTCAGCGCATACAGGATGGTGCCCACCACGATCACGCGCTTGCGCCCGAAGCGATCGCCCAGATTGCCCAGGAACATGGCGCCGAACATCATGCCCAGCAGGTTCGCCGACTGCGCATATCCCAGTTCCGACGCCGAAATCCCCCAGGCCGCCGCGAGCCGCGGCGCGGCGAAGGCCACCAGCTGCAGGTCGAAGCCGTCGCAGATCAGCGCGACCATCAGCAGCCCCAGCAGAAAATAGTTGCGCCCGGTCAGTTGCTGCCGGTCGACGAGATCATCGACCAGTACCGTTTCGCCCTGCGTCATGCGCCCCCCGCCTTGATCAGCCGGCTATAGCTGGTAGTCGTGCTGCGTGCGAGCGTACTCGATATAGAAATCCAGTGCCGCCGGATCGGCCATGGCGTCGCGGTTGGCGGCCTTGGCCAGCGGAATGCCGGCCAGGATACGGCGCACGGGCACTTCCATGCGCTTGCCGCTGATGGTGTAGGGAATCGCCGGCACCTGGAAGATCCTGTCCGGCACATGGCGCGGCGTGTATTCGGCGCGCAGCCGCGCGTTGATCTCCTTCTTCATCTCCTCGTCGAGCTTGCGGCCTTCGGCCAGCTTCACGAACAGCGGCATGAAGAACTTGCCGCCCGGCAGGTCCAGATTCACGATCAGGCCGTCCTCGACGCCCGGCACGTGCCCGATGGTGCGGTAGATCTCCGAGGTGCCGATACGGATGCCATGCCGGTTCAGCGTGGCGTCGGAGCGGCCCAGCACATAGCGCACCGCCGCGGTCGTTGATCATGTAGAAATCGCCCTGGCGCCACATGCCGGGGAAATCACTGAAGTAGGTTTCGATGTAGCGCGCGTTGTCCTTGTCGTTCCAGAAGCCGACCGGCATGGAAGGCGCCGGCTGGGTGACCACCATCTCGCCGACTTCGTTGGTCACGAACTCGCCGTTCTCGCCCATCACGTGCACGGCAATGCCCAGACAGCGGCCCTGCATTTCGCCGGCGCGCTGCGGCAACGTGACCACGCCGCCGACGAAGCCCGAACAGATATCCGTGCCGCCGCAGCCCGGCACCACCCAGGCATCCTGCTTGACGTTGTCGTGGAACCACTGCTGGCATTCCGGCGACACCGGCGAACCGGCCAGCGTGACGGTCTTCAGGTTCGACAGGTCGAACTTGGCCTTGGGCACGATGCCGTTCTTCTCGAGGATGGCCTGATAGGTCGGGCTCGCGCCGAAGGTATCGGCCTTCGAGTCCTGCACCATCTTCCACAGGATGTCGCCGTCCGGCCAGGCCGGGTTGCCGTCATACAGCATGGGCGTGACGTTGGACAGCAATGCGCTGGCCAGGAAGTTCCACATCATCCAGCCGGTGGTGGTGAAGAAGAACATGCGCTCGCCGGCATGCATGTCGAAGTTGAAGGCCAGGTGCTTGAGCTGCTCGATCAGGATGCCACCATGACTGTGCATGATGGGCTTGGGCAGGCCGGTGGTTCCCGAGGAGAACAGGATCCACAACGGGTGGTTGAACGGCACTTCCTCGTACTTGAACTGCTCGCGCGGCACCGGCGGATGGTCCAGCAGTTCGTTCCAGAGGATCGTGCCCGGCGTCAGGCGCCGCGGCTTCGCAGGTTCCAGGTAGGGAAGCTGGATCACGTGCTGCACGCTGGTGAGCCGCGCGAGAATCTTCTCCACCTCCGGACGGCGGTCGAAGGGCTTGCCACCGTACTGGTAGCCGTCCACATGGAAGAAGACCGTCGGCTCCAGCTGCGAGAAACGATCAAGCACGCCGGGCGTGCCGAAGTCCGGCCCCACCGAGGACCAGATCGCTCCGAGCGCCGTGGTTGCCAGCATCGCAATCACGGTCTCGGGCACGTTCACCATGTAGGCGCAGACGCGATCGCCGCGTTTCACACCCAGCTTGCGCAGCTGCGTGGCGACGATGCGCACCTTGGAGCCCAGCTCCTCCCAGGAAACTTCCTGCAGGCCCTGGCGTTCGTTCAGGTGCAGCAGCGCCGTGGCATCGGGACGCTCGTGGCGCAATGCATGGCGGGCGTAGTTGATCTCGGCGCCGGGGAACCACTCGGCGCCGGGCATGGTGCGCTTGCCCAGCACGGCGGTCGGCGCCTTGGTGGCTTCTATACCGAAGAAGTCCCAGATCGCCTGCCAGAAGGCATCGATATCGGTCGTGGACCAGCTCCACAACGCTTCATAGTCGGCAAAGGCCAGACCCCGCTGCGACTCCAGCCAGCGGCGGAACTGCGTGATGCGCGCCCGCTCGATACGTTCCGGTGACGGAGTCCAGAGCACGCTGCCCGCTTCAATCATCCGCTCACTTCCCCTCGGAAAAGGCCGCTATTGAAGCATGAATTGCGCGTCGTGACGCCACCGCCCAGAATCCCGGCAGCAACGTATGAACAAATCTGAATCACCGGCCCCGAACCGCCCCGTCCTGCCTATGACTGTGAGTAATAGCTTCGTCATCGGCACGTGTGCGCCGGGTCGCCGTCACCGCTTGCGTCCGCCCGGGCATTGCCGATCGCCTGATATCTTGTGCGGTGGGCGCTTGCTTGCCATGGGCAAAGATCGCGCACCTGACGGCGACATATGTTGACACTGACACCGACATCAACTGTGGCAATCCTGGGATTCGGCACGCGCGCAGGCGCGTTTGCCGCGTTGCTGGCACCGCGTGGCTGCGCGCTGCGCGCATGGGATCCATTGCTGGCAACAGCGGACGCCGCGAGGCAGCGTGCGCGCATCGAAGCGGCCGGTGTGGATGCCTGTGCCGATCTGTCCGCCGCACTGCGCGGCGCCCGCCTGGTGGTATTGGATACCGCACCGGCGGGTGCGCTGCCCGACGAGCTGGCTGCGGATCGCGAAGTGCTCGACCTGGGCGGCGCGCCGGACGCGCGAATCGAGGCCGCGCTCGAGGCGATGGGTCTGCCACAGGCGCAGGGGTGCTGGCAGGCGGCCCTGGCCGGCGACACTGCGTTGCAAGGCAATCCGGGCCCGGTCAAGCGCGGCCCTCTTCCCTGATCGGCCGGTTCACATGCAGTACCTGCGATCGCTGCTTTTCACCGCCTTTTTCCTGCTGTTCACGTTCTGCTACGCGATCTTCTTCGTGCTGGCCTCGCTGGTATTGCCCTGGCGCGGCCGTTTTGCGCTGGCACGCGCCTGGGGCAACGTGCTGCTGGGCGCGCTGCGCGGCATCTGCGGCCTGGGCTACACAGTGGAAGGACGCGAGCATCTGGCCGGCAGCCAGGCATGCATTGCGCTGGTCAAGCATTCCTCGAGCTGGGAGACCGTGGCGCAGGCCGTGCTGCTGCCGCCGCAGGTGTGGGTGCTCAAGCGCGAGCTGACCTGGATCCCCTTCGTGGGCTGGGGCATCCGCCAGTTGCGCGCCATCGCCATTGATCGCGGTTCGGGCGGCTCGGCCGTGCGCCAGATGGTCGAACAGGGTCGCCGGCACCTGGCCAACGGCGAATGGATCGTGGTGTTCCCCGAAGGCACGCGCATGCCGCCGGGGCAGACGCGCCGCTACGGTGTCGGCGGGGCGGCGATTGCCGCGGACACCGGCGCGCCGGTGATTCCGGTGGCACACAACGCCGGCTATTTCTGGCCGCGCCGCGGCCTGCTCAAGCGCCGCGGCACCATTCGCGTGGTCATCGGCCCACCGATCGCCACGCTCGGCCGCGACCCGCGCGACATCAACGAGGAGGCGCAGCGCTTCATCGAGGCGAACTCCGGCCCGCCCCGGGGCGGCGCGGGTTACTTCACTTCGTAGACCAGGTTCACCGTGGTGAGCGTGTCGGTCTTCTTGAAGCCGGCCGGCGGTGCGGTGTTGTGGCGTACCGCGTAGGCCACCGCCAGCGCCAGCCTGTCCGACACCTTCACCGCAACACCCAGCTCGTTCTGCAGGAACTTGTTGCCGGAAATGATTTCCGCGCCGAACTTGTTGGTCAGCGTGGTGGTGGTGGTGAGCTTGCGCGAGAAGTCCAGGCCGGCGGTACCCGCCAGGTTGCCTTCCTTTTCGCTGGGTGCGCCTGAAGTCCTGGAGAATTTGTAGCCCACGCCGACCTGGCCACTGAGCTTGGTGGTATCCGTGTCGATGAACTTGTGGCCCACGCCGGTATTCACCACGCCCTGATGATCGAAGCCGCTGAAGCGGTCTTGCTCGTAACGCCCGCCGCCGAACCAGTACGTTCCATCGCCGCTGAAGTTGTAGCGGGTCTGTTCGGTTGCCTCCCAGCGCCGGGCCGTGGTCTGCCCGTCATTGCGTACATACAGGCCGGCCAGGCCGAAACTGTTCTCCCAGCTGCCGGCATTCCAGCCAATGCTGACTTTGGCATTGGCTGTCTTCGACCGGGCATTGCCGCTGGCAATGGCCAGGCCCGCCTCGCCCTTGCCGGTCATCTCCGCGCTGGCCGCCAACGCGAAAATCAGCAGTACGCCGCCGGTGATGAGGCTGCGTGCGTGCGTGCGTGGGGTGTTCATCCGGTTCTTCCTCCCTCGTGGGCAATTCAACGGCGGGCGATGTTACAGCAGCGCCTCGATATCCGCCGCAAGCGCCTCGGGCGCCTTTCCTGGCGCGAAACGCGACACCACACTGCCGTCGCGAGCGATCAGGAACTTGGTGAAGTTCCACTTGATGGCTGCGGTGCCCAGCACACCGGGCCGCGCGCTCTTGAGCAGCCGGTACAGCGGATGGGTGTCCGCGCCGTTGACTTCGACCTTGGCAAACATCGGGAAGCTCACGCCGTAGTTGGTGCTGCAGAAGCTTTCGATCTGCGCCGCATCGCCCGGCTCCTGCGCGCCGAACTGGTTGCAGGGAAACCCGAGCACCGCGAAGCCGCGCGGCTGGTATTTGCGATACAGCGCTTCCAGTCCCGCGTACTGCGGCGTGAAGCCGCAGCGACTGGCCACGTTCACCACCAGCAGCACCTGCCCGCGGAATTCGCCCAGGTCGCGCTCGCTGCCGTCGAGGCGGCGCGCCGTGATTTCGTGGACAGCCGCCTGCAACGTCACAAATCCCAGCGCACCGACAGCGTCCAGTAATCGATGTCGCCGCTGGCCAGCTCGATGCCTGCCGACATGCCCGGCTGGAACGAGTAACGCGTACCGAGCACCACGCTGGTGTCGCTGTAGTGCCCGATGTCCACGTACTTGAGCCCGCCATCCAGCTCCCACTGGGGTGCGAACGGGCGGGCCCTGACGCCGGCGTTGAGGCCGAAGCCCAGATCAGATCCACCGCCACCACTGTACTTGTTCAATTCCAGCGCCACGCCGCCGGTAAAGTCGACCACGCTGGCCAGCGGCATGTGATAGCCCAGGCCGCCTTCCACGTTGAGCAGATGCCCACCATCGAAATCCAGATAACGGGCACCACCGAACACGGTGGCGTTCTGGTAGAGCTGCGGCATGTCCGCGGAGATCGCCACGGCCGGCCCCTTGCCGTCATTGCTGCCGGCGGCATCGCCAATCACCAGGCCGGCATCGATGTAGTGGTAGCTGAAGTCTCCGGCCATCGCCGGGGCGCATGCAACGCACGCCACCGCGACACAAGCCCTTGCCAGTTTGTTCATTCGTTTACCTCTGCTGTCATCGAAATTGAGCATGGTCACCGGCGGTTGCCGAAGTCCCACCGGAAGCCGATCAGGGCATTGGCTTCGTTCTTGTCCGTGCTGCCGACATCCAGGCCCAGCGCGAACAGCGGCGTGAAGTAGTAGCGAAAGCCCGCCGTCCAGGAGGTGTCGTCCCCGATGTCGCGGTAGTCATCGTAGTTCACCCGGGCGGTCCACTCCAGGCGCTGGCCAATCAGGCCACGCAGGCCGAACTTGAGGCCATAGCCATTCTCGTTCAGGGTGTTGTTGAAGGTGTCTTCCAGGCGCAGGCGCTGCAATGAGATAGCACTGACCAGATCGACCCGGGAACTCAACGGGAAATGAAAGCCCAGCCCCCCTTCGATGTGGCCAGCCGTGAAGTCGCTGTCGCTGTAGTGCTGGTACTGGTAGTCCGTGCCGCTGAGGCTCGCGAAGCCGAACGTGCTCGGGCCGAACTCCCAGCTACCGGCGATGCTGGCACCGGATCCCTGCAGATCCTCGTTGCCATGGGGATCGTCGATGTTGTCGCCGATGAGCCCGAGCTCCAGCATGTTGTAACTGAAAGTCCCTGCCATCACCGGGCCTGTCAGCGCCAGTGCGGCCAATGCGGGTAATGCCAGCGCCTTGCGCATATCAACCTCCATTGCGATGTATATCGCCGGGGCCAGACCATATCGGCGCGCACCTGAACCGGATGTGAAGCAGCGGCGCGCTTGCGCGCCCGCGCTGTGACTGTCGCAGCAGGTGTCGGGATTCTGTCTAGACGGCTTCGGCTTCGCAGCGCAGCTGACGCAGCGCCGGCCGGAAACTCAGCAATTGCGGGGCGCCCTCGAACACACTGCCACCGGCCATGCCTATGCCGGCGTCTTCCAGTGCCGCCTCGAAAAAGGCGCGCAGACCCAGCAGGCGCTCCTGGCCACCGGCATTGGGATCCGCATGGCCGAAGAAGCGCGCCTGCCAATGCTTTGCCTGCGGTTCGATCGCGCGCAGTTCCACGAGGCACCGATCCAGCAGCAGCAGGTCCATCGACAAGGTGTTGTCGGTGAGCTCCGCGTCGGTGGCCTTGCCCGGTCGCCCGGCCTGCATGTGCAGCAGGGCACCGCCCTCGAACACCTCGTCGCTGATGCACACCGCGAAGCTGCCCGCGAGGCGGGCGCACAGCAGCCGGTCGTCGGCGACCACGGTGTACTGGTCGACCGGAACGATCACGGGCGTGTTGATGCGCGGTTGTGTGGAATCCGTCACCTGGTCAGCACTCCTTGCCGTTGGCTGCCAGATGATACGGGTCCGGCACGCCGGTTGCATCGATTCAAACTGTGATGCGATGTGGCGTTATGGGACAGAAAATGGCGTAGCAATGATTCCGCGCCCGATGAGTCGAGGTAGAGCATGCAAAGAGCCGACAGCAGCATGGTATCTCCCGTCAGCAACCTGACGGAATTCTTTCGCGACGCGCTGGACGAGGCGCTCACGCACCAGAATGTGTCGCTGGATGAGCACACTGCACACTATGTGGTCAGCCTGCTGACCCTGTACTCGCGTACCGAGGTCTCGCACGGCGACACCCGGCCCGGGCAGCGCTGGGTGAGCCTGGCCGAATTGCTGGCCCAGGCCGGCGACGCACCCACGCCCGCGCAGCGCGCTGCCATCCTGCAGCGCCTGGGCGATGTCTCGCTGTTCGTGGCCGGCTTCTTCTCGCATGGCTTCGAGCGGCGGCTGGTGGACGTGGACTACCACATCGCCATGGGCGGCCGCGCCTACGGAACACTTGCCACGGCACCGGTCAGCGGTCCGCGACGCGCACTGTGCGAGGTGTTCGGCGAGCTGGCGCGCAAATTCCAGTCGGTGGTCGATGCCCTCGGCGAGATCGCCGATTCGGCGCGGGTGTGGACCTCCAGCGACATCCTGCGCCTGTACGAGATCTGGCTGAAGACCGGCAGCCGGCGCGCCGAAGGGTTGCTGCACCAGCTCGGTGTACAGCCGGCGCCGGTGTCGTTGCTGCAAAGCTGAAGCGCCATGCTGCGCCCCGTGCAGCATCTGCTGGAGACCATCTACGACGCGCGCAGCGGCCATGACGTGCGCGATTTCCTGCTCACCGATCGATCTGAGTTGCCGCGTTCGCGGCGCGCGGCCGCCGCCGATGAGGAACTGGTGCTCATCCAGCAGCGTCGCTCCTGCCGCCTCGGGCTGTACATCGACGCCGCCGTGCTGCGGCGCCTGGCCGAGCGCGATCCGCTGCGCGAGCTGAGCAGCGGCAACATCGCCGACTTCTGGACCGCGCTGGAGGGCGTCAGTCACTTCACCTACCTGATGTGGAACGCCGGGCACTCGCGCGGCGTGTCGCAACTCGAACTGGAAATCCAGGGCGAGGTGGACAAGTACATCGCCACGCTGTGGCTGCTGCGCGCGCAACATCCCGGCCATCGGCCGCGTGAGGTGCATCCCGCGCTGTTCGAACGCACACGGGTCGACCCGCGGCTGCCGCCGGCGCGCCAGCAGCTCTATGTGGCCGCGACGCGCTATGCCGCGCGCTTCTGCGCGAAACTGGAAGCCGCCCTGCTGTCGAATCGTCCGGCACTGCGCCGGGCTGCGATTACCGCGCTGCGACGCTTCTACCGGTGCGGCAGCACGAGTAAACTGCGGCACATCGATTCCATCGGAGGGCGGACGCACGATCTGATGGCCGCCTGAACGTCATATGGACAGAATTGCGGCCTGGACCGGCGGCTTGCTGATCACGACCATGGCGATGGCAGCGCCGCTCAAATACCCGCACACCGAGCGCGATTCGGTGGTGGAAACGCACTTCGGCGAACGCATCGCCGACCCGTACCGCTGGCTCGAGCACGATGTGCGCACGGACCCGAAGGTGCGCGCCTGGGTCACCGCGCAGAACCAGGTGACCGATGCCTACCTGGCCACCCTGCCGGGGCGGGAAACCATCCGCAAGCGCCTGTCCGAGCTGTGGAATTACGAGCGCTTCGGCGTGCCGGACAAGGCCGGCAGCAACTACTTCTATGCCCACAACACCGGCCTGCAGAACCAGGCCGTGCTGTACGTGCGCAGCGGGCTTGCCGGCAAGCCCCGCGAACTGCTGGACCCGAATACCTGGGCGCAGGACGGCGCCACGGCGCTGGCCGAGTGGCAGCCCTCGCACGATGGCGGCAGGCTGGCCTACGCCATACAGGACGGCGGCACGGACTGGCGCACCATTCGTTTCCTGGATGTGGCCACCGGCGCGAAGCTGCCCGACGAGATCAAATGGGCGAAGTTCACGGGCATTGCCTGGGCGCGTGACGGCTCCGGTGTGTTCTATTCGCGCTTTCCCGAGCCGGCCGAGGGCGCGACGTACCAGGCGCTGAACGAGAACCAGCAGGTCTGCTTTCACCGCCTGGGCACGCCGCAGTCCGAGGACAGGCTCATCTACGCCACGCCGGACCGGCCGTTGCTGAACAACTCGGCGCAAGTCACCGACGACGGCGCCTGGCTGGTCATCTATTCGGCACAGGGCACCGATGATCGCTATGAGGTCACCTTGCAGGACCTGCGCCGACCCGATGCGAAGCCGTTCACGCTGGTCAAGGGCCTCCAATACAACTGGGCGCTGGCCGGCTCCACCGGGGACATCCTTTACTTCGTCACCAACAAGGATGCGCCGCTGCAGCGCATCGTGGCTTTCGACGCGGCGCATCCCGGCGAGGGTCCGCGCGAGATCGTGCCGCAGGCGGCTTCCACCATCGACAGCGCCTCGCTGGTCGGCAAGGTATTGCTGGTGTCCTATCTGGTGGACGCGAAGAGCGAGGTGCGCCGCTTTGCGCTGGACGGCAAGCCGCTGGGTACGGTGCCACTGCCCGGCATCGGCAGCGTGAGCGGTTTCGGCGGCGAGGCCGGCGATCCGGAGACGTTCTTCTCCTTCTCCAGCTTCAACGTGCCGACCATGATCTTCCACTACGACAGCGACACCGGCGAAGTGACGCCTTTCGCGGCACCGAAGGTCGCGTTCAAGCCCGATGAGTTCACGCTCGAGCAGCGTTTCTACACCTCAAGGGACGGCACGCGGATTCCGATGTTCCTGCTGTATCGCAGGGGGCAGAAGTTCGATGGCGGCGTGCCCACCCAGTTGTATGCCTACGGCGGCTTCAACATCTCGATGACGCCCGCCTTCAGTCCCGGCGTTCTGGAATGGGTGGAGATGGGCGGCGTGTTCGCACTGCCCAACATCCGCGGCGGCGGCGAGTACGGCAAGGCCTGGCACGATGCCGGCCGGCTCACCCACAAGCAGAACGTGTTCGATGATTTCATCGCGGCCGCCGAGTACCTGATCTCGCAGGGCATCACCACGAAGGACAAGCTGGCCATCCGCGGCGGCTCCAATGGCGGGCTGCTGGTGGGCGCGGTGGTCAATCAGCGCCCCGACCTGTTCGCGGCCGCGTTGCCGCAGGTCGGCGTGATGGACATGCTGCGCTTCAACCTGTTCACCGCGGGACGCTACTGGGTCGACGACTACGGCGACCCGGGCAAGGCGGCGGATTTCAAGGTGCTGCGCGCCTACTCGCCCTATCACAACATCCATTCCGGCGAGCAGTATCCGGCCATCATGGCCACCACCGCCGACACCGATGACCGCGTCGTGCCGGGCCATACCTTCAAGTACGTGGCGGCGCTGCAGGCCGCCGACATCGGCGACAAGCCGCATCTGGCGCGCATCGAGACGCGCGCCGGCCATGGCTCGGGCAAACCCACGGACAAGCAGATCGCCGAATACACGGACATGTGGGCGTTCATCGCCCACTGGACCGGGCTTGCCGTGCCGGCGGATCAGCCCAGCCGGTAGCGGCCCACTACTTCGTGCCGGCCCTGCCCGATCAGGCTGCGCACCAGCAGGAATTCGCTCACCTGCCATGCGATGGGGGCAATGTCACGCGGCGGCACCTGTTGCACGTCGTAGAGCAGCGTCACATGCGGCTGGAATTCGCGCGTTTCGAGTTCGAAGTGGCCGCTTGCTGCCAGCGCATCGCGCAGATCCGCGTGCAGCTGCATCAGCGGCGCGCATGGTTCCTTCTGGCACAACACCAGCGGTGCCTGGCCAGGACGCGCAAAGCTCATCGCCTGGTCGAAACGCAACTCGAAGGGCGCTTGGTGCAGGCCGCGCGCCGCGCGCTGTGCGGCAGCCACCAGCTCCGGTGACGCCGGCGTGTAATCACCGAGGAAGCACAACGTCAGGTGCAGCCGCTCCACCGCCAGCGCGCGCCCCGCAAGTCCCAGTGCAGCGCGCAGTTCCATCGTGAACTGATGAATGCGCGCTGCGCCGGGCGCGTCGGGACGCAGCGCAAAGAACAGACGCTCCTTGTTCACGGCGGCGATGATACGGGTGCGTGGCCGGCCTGGCCTATGCATGGCTGCCCGCGCATCTGGTGGCCCTGGACATTGCCGAGGGACGTCTGCGGCGCCTGCCGCTGGCCAGCGGCGCCATGCGCAAGCTCGCGCTGTACGCCGTGCTGCCGCATGGCGAAACCGCCGGACCCGCGGCCCGCCAGGCGTTGCAACTGCTGCCGCAGCAGGTGCCCGCCGACGTGGCGCCGACTGCCTCTCGCACCGCAGAATAGGGGTCCTGCTCGCAAGGGGTCCGGGGTCTGATGAAGCGAATCATCCTGCTGTTTACTGGTCTGATGCTGGCGGCAACCTGCCTTGCCGGGCAGTCCACTGCACGTCCGGGCTACCTGCTGGAAACCGGCAAGATCGTGCAGCCCAATGCGGTGCGCGTCAGCGGCAAACAGCTCAAGGAGTTTGCGCAGGTGGCCGGCGACACTCCGGCCGAGCACTATCCGGCGCGGGCGAAGAAGGCCGGCGTCGGCGGTGTGGTCGTGGTCGATCTGCTGGTCAACGACATGGGCCAGGTACTGGAGGCGCAGGTCGTCTCCGAGTCGCCGCCGGGCCAGGACTTCGGGCTGGCGGCACTGGACGCCGCGAAGACTTACGAATTCAAGAATCCGCTGCACAAGCTGGTGCTGATGTCGGTCAAGGTGGAGTTCAAACCATGACACTTCGCGCAAATCCGGGCGTGATCGTACTGGCCCTGCCGTTGCTGGCCTTTGCGCGGCTGGCCTGCGCCGACGCCAACACCGACCTGCTCGACGCCGCCGAGCATGGCGATGTGCAGCGGCTGGAGGCCGCATTGGCCGGCGGCGCGAGCGTCGATGCCAGTGACGAGCACGGCATCACTGCGCTGATGTACGCCTCGGCCAGCGGCAAGCCGGAGGCCGCGCAGCGGCTGCTTGATGCGCATGCCCGCGTCGATACGCGCATGGGGCGCAATCGCGTCACCGCGCTGCGTATCGCGGTGGCCACCGGTTCCTCGCAGATCGCACGCCAGCTGCTCAGCGCGGGCGCCGATCGCAACGAGACCGATGCCAATGGCTCGCGGCTGCTGTTCGCGGCGGCCGGCAATGGCAAGGTGGAGCTGCTGCAGCTGTTCCTGACGCCGGGCGAGCCAGTGGACTACAAGCGCCCGGCCGGCGGCTACACCGCGCTGGATGCCGCGCTGGAGTCGCGCCATTGGGCGGCGGCGCAGTATCTGCTCGAGCACGGCGCAACCCTTGCCGCCTCGGTCACCGGGCGCGATCAGGTGCTGCGGAAATTGCTGGAACTGGAGCCGGTGGTGAAGCCGGGTTCGATGTCGCTGGTACAGGCCGTGGAGCTGCCAGCACCGGGCCTGTTCCGCGCAGTGCTGGCGCAGGGCGCGCGCACGGACTACGTCGATGCCGATGGCAACACATTGCTGATGCTGGCGGCCAAGCGCCACCACGTTACCGCGCTGGCCGCGCTGCTGGCCGCGGGTCTGGACGTCAACGCGCGCAATGCGGCTGGCGACACGGCGCTGACCATCGCGGCCGGCAAGAGCGAGTACGAATTGATGGTGGTCGGTATCGGGCTGGCGCTGAGCCAGGACCAGAAGGCCGTGCGGCGGCTCATCTTCCGGCCCGCGCAGAAGAGCAGCGAGTCGGCGGCCACCGCGCGGCGTCTGCAAGCCGCCCGCCTGTTGCTGGCCGCGAAGGCCGACCCCAACGCGGCCGATCTGACCGGCGACACGCCGCTGTTGAAGGCGACGCTTTCCGGTGATGAGGAGCTGGTGACAATGCTGATCGGTGCCGGCGCACGCGTGGATGCCCGCAACGAGGATGGCAGTGCGCCGCTGCTGCTGGCCTCGCAGTACGGTTTGCGGGATATCGTGGCGACCTTGCTGCGTGCGCATGCCGACCCGTCGATCATGGACGGCGATGGGCATACACCGCTGGAGCTGGCCCAATCCGCCGGCAATGATGCGGTGGTGCATATGCTCGAAGCCGTGCCCACCGGTGGAGACGGCTAGCCCGCGGCGCTGAGGCGCCGGTCCCGGGCAGTGCCCTGGGCATTTGCCATAGCCCCGATCCGGCGCGAAGCCGATCACAAAAGCCGCGACGTCGCTGCCCAGCCACATTGTCGGGCTGCGGCCGGCGGCTTAGAACTGTCCTGTCCATCCAGGTGGGAGGAGAGGCGCTGTGGCTACGGTAACGGGTGTCCGTCGTGCCGCCCGCCGCGCTGCACGGCGCGAGCGCCGGCGCCGCATCGGCTATGTGTTGTACCGGTGGTTCCTGGTACTGGTCGGCTCCGCGGGTGTGGGCTGGCTGATCCACGGTGTACTGGTCCGTGGTGGCAGCGTACCCATCCAGTTGCCGACCACCGGCATCGCCATCGCGGCGGCCTGCGCGTTCGCCGGGGACCTGATGTCGCTGCTCACCTCCTGTGGCGTGTACATCCGGGGAGAGATGGCCAGCCCGGGCCTGATGGTGAGCGGGTTCTGGAAAGCCTGGGGCACGGCGACCACGCTGTTCCTGGCCTTCTTCGCGTATGTCGTGCCCATTGGCGGGCCCACGGCGTCAGCCGCCACGGTGGTCGATGTGCCGGCCGAACCCACGTCGCTGTCCGCACCCTCCGCGCCGGCCGCTGCCGCGCCCCGCCTCGGCGATCCGTGGCTGGTGGTCTATTCGGCACAGCCGCAGCCGCGTCCGCGGCTTTCCACCGTGCCGGTGTTCTACCGCAACAATGCCGCACCGGAAGCCACCAGCCGCAACGGCCCGGGCGAAGTCGCCGGTGTGTCATTCGTCCGTGACCAGCTGGATGTTTCGATCGATGGTCTGCGCCGCATCCTTGCGGCGCTGGCCGCCTGTGGTGCGGTGCCAGGTGGTCCGCCCACGGAACTGGAGGTGGCCGGCTATGCGAGCTCGAAGGAGTTGGCCGATCCGCCTGAATCCACTCCGGGCGATACCGGTCGTCGCGATGTGCACATCGCCAATCGCCGTGCCCGCGCGGCGTACTGCTACATCGCAAGCCTCACGCCGGTGCGGCTGACCAACGGCCAGGATTGGGAAGGCTACGAAGACGGTGCGGATTGCACGCCGGACAAGGCTGCGTCCTATCGGGCAGACATGCCGGCTGTGCAGGTAACGGTTCGCCGCTGGCAGGACAGTGATGCCGGCTGGCAGCAGATGCGGCAGGCGCGCCGCTTCGTGGATCGTCCGCCCGGGGTGGCGCAGGCCACGTACAGCGATGCGGAGGAATTGAACCGCCGCGTGGACATCAGCGTGCTCAGCGCCGGCTCGTGCTCGGCGACAGCGGCCCCGACTCCGGTCCCCACTCCCGCCCTGAATTCGCCGGGCGAGCCTTCGAGCACCGCACCCGCTGCCGGCAGCGATGAGCGTTGATGACGCCGGCCGCATTGCCCTGACCGGGGCGGGCGAGCCGCCCGCCGCCGTCACCGGTGGCTGAACGCCGGCCGGCTCACACGTCGAGGTTGGACACGGACAGGGCGTTCTTCTCGATGAAGTCGCGTCGCGGCTCCACCTGATCACCCATCAGCGTGTTGAAGATGTCGTCCGCGGCGATGGCCTCTTCGATGCGCACCTGCAGCAGCCGGCGCGTCTCGGGGTTGATGGTGGTCTCCCACAGCTGCTCGGGGTTCATCTCCCCCAGTCCCTTGTAGCGCTGCATGCTCTGCCCCTTGCGGGCCTGGTCGAACAGCCAGTTGATGGCTTCCTTGAAGGAGCCGATGTCCTTGCGCTGGTTGCCGCTGACCACGTAGGCACCCTCGCCGATCATGCCGGACAGCGTCTGCCCCAGATCAGCGATCGCGCCGTACTCGGCGGAGGCGAAGAACTCCCGCGGCAGGGCCTTCTCGTGCACGGTGCCGTGTTGCGTGCGACGCACCAGCAGGCGGGCCGGCCGCACTTCGCCATCGCTGGCTTCCGCGGCCGGTTGTACCTCGATCTGATAGCTGGAGGTGGCATCGTTCGGGGCATTGAGCGCTCGCTCCAGCTCCCGCGCCCAGTCGCGCACCTGATCGGTGGAGGCGAACGCGTCGGCGTGCAGCGGCGGTGCGTAGATGAGCTGTTCGAGCAGGCGCGCGTCGTAGCGGCGGCTCCAGCGCTTGATGATGGCCTGCACTTCCATGTACTGGCGGGCCAGCATCTCCAGGCCGGAGCCGACCAGCGCCGGCGCGCCCTCGTTCACGTACAGCGAAGCCTCGTCGATGGCGTTGTTGAGCAGGATGGCATTGAGCTCGTTGTCGTCCTTGACGTACAGCTCCTGCTTGCCGCGCTTGATCTTGTACAGCGGCGGCTGCGCGATGTAGATGTGGCCGCGCTCGATCAGCTCGGGCATCTGCCGGTAGAAGAACGTCAGCAGCAGGGTGCGGATATGCGAGCCGTCCACGTCGGCATCGGTCATGATGATGATGCGGTGGTAGCGCAGCTTGTCGAGGTTGAACTCGTCGCGCCCGATGCCGCAGCCCAGCGCCGTGATCAGCGTGCCGACCTCGGCCGAGTGATAGCATCTTGTCGAAGCGGGCCTTCTCGACGTTCAGGATCTTGCCCTTCAGCGGCAGGATCGCCTGGGTGCGGCGGTCCCGGCCCTGCTTGGCCGAGCCGCCGGCCGAGTCACCCTCGACCAGGAACAGTTCGGACAGCGCCGGATCCTTCTCCTGGCAGTCGGCCAGCTTGCCGGGCAGACCGGCGATATCCAGCGCGCCCTTGCGGCGCGTCATGCTCGCGCGCCTTGCGGGCCGCCTCGCGCGCGCGCGCGGCGTCGATCATCTTGCCGACGATCGCCTTGGCTTCGGCGCGGATGCTCCAGCAGAAACTCGGCCAGCTTCTGCGCCACGCGCGTCTCCACCGACGGCCCTTGACCTCGGAGGAGACCAGCTTGTCCTTGGTCTGCGAGGAGAACTTCGGATCCGGCACCTTGACCGACAGGATCGCGGTCAGCCCTTCGCGGGCGTCGTCGCCGGTGGTGCCGACCTTCTCCTTCTTGGCCTCTCTGCTCGATGTAGTTGTTGAGGGTGCGGGTCAGCGCGGCACGGAAACCCGGCCAGGTGGGTGCCGCCGTCGCGCTGCGGGATGTTGTTGGTGTAGCAGAAGCATGTTCTCCTGATAGGAGTCGTTCCACTGCATCGCCACCTCGACGCCGATCGGCCGTCCTCGCGCGGTGAAGTGGAACACGGTCGGGATGAATGGGGCTGCGTGCGCGGTTGAGGTAGTCGACGAAGGCCTTGAGCCCGCCCTCGTACTGGAACACGTCGCGCCGTCCTCGCGCTCGTCGATCAGCTCGATCGCGCACCCCGGAGTTCAGGAACGACAGTTCACGCAGGCGCTTGGCCAGGATCTCGTAGTGGAACTCGATGTTGGTGAAGATCGTCGGACGACGGTTTGAAATGCACGGTGGTGCCGCGATCGGTGGTCGTGCCGGTCGCGGCGAGCGGCGCCTGCGGAGTACCCAGGTGATAGTTCTGCTCATAACCTTGCCGCCGCTGATGAATGGTCAGCTTCAGCTCATCGGAAAGCGCGTTGACCACCGAAACGCCCACGCCGTGCAGTCCACCGGAAACCTTGTAGGAGTTGTCGTCGAACTTGCCGCCGGCATGCAGGACGGTCATGATGACTTCGGCGGCCGAGCGCCCTTCCTCCGGATGGATATCCACCGGAATGCCGCGGCCGTTGTCGCGGACCGTGATGGATTCGTCGGCGTGAATGATCACGTGATGTCAGTGCAGTAGCCGGCCAGCGCCTCGTCGATGGAGTTGTCCACGACCTCGAACACCATGTGATGCAGGCCGGTGCCATCATCGGTGTCACCGATGTACATGCCGGGTCGCTTGCGTACGGCATCCAGACCCTTTAACACCTTGATATTGCTGGAGTTATAGGCTTTTTCAGCGGACATCGGTACACCTGGCTTTTGCACCTTATTATTATAACCGCTGAACGGTGCCTTGTTCCACGTGGAACACGCTCTCTGGCTGCCCGAACACGCGCAAGTCGGGATCCAGCGAGGTGATGATCAGTTGGCACCTCAACTCGCCGACCAGGCCGACCAATCGTCCCAGTCTCTGGCTGTCCAGCTCGGCCGCCGGGTCGTCCAGCAGCAACGTGGGCGGCGGGCCCTCGCGCTCGCGAAGGCGGCCGAGCAATGCCAGCACCATGGCCGCCGCGACCAGCTTCTGCTGGCCGCGGGAGAGACTCTCGCGGGCTGAGCGACCACCCATCTTGAGCAGGACGTCTGCCCTCTGGGGTCCCACGGTAGTGCTGCCTCGCTGACGATCCCGCTCCAGCCCCTCCGCCAGTGCTTCGGCCAGCGACCGTTCGGCCGACCAGCCCTGGAAGTAGCTGATCTCCACATCAAGCCCGGACAGCCTGTGGATGGCCTCGGTCAGGTATGGCTTGATGGTCTGGAACCACTGGCAGCGCTGGACGGCCACCTGCTGGCCATGTGCCGCTACCTCGGCGTCCCAGGCCTGCGGGTCCAGGTCTTGCTTGAGAGCTGCATTGCGCTGGCGCAGCGCCCGGCTGAAGCGCAGCCAGTGGTCCAGGAATGAAGGTTCCACGTGGAACACGCCCCAGTCCAGCCACCGACGCCTCTCCCCCGGGGCCCCTTCCACCAGCCGGTGAATCTCCGGATCCACCACCTCAGTGAAAAACGCCCCCGGCAGCTCCGCCAGGCTCCGCACATCCTGCCCGTCCAGCCGCGCCACATAGGCTTCGTCGCGGCCGTACTCAAACCCGATGCGGTGGTCAGGCTCCGCGGTCCGGGCGAACAGCAACAGGTTGGGTTTGCCGCGGGTAATGAGCTGCTGGGTGTGCCGGGTGCGGAACGATCGCCCACGCCCCAGCAGGAATACCGCCTCCAGAATGGAGGTCTTGCCTGAGCCATTCGGGCCATGGATCAGATTCAGCCCGGGGCTCAATTCCAGCTCTGCGCCTTCGATGCTGCGCAGGTTCTGGACCGACAGCGACGCCAGACTCATTGCCGCTGGCGCAGAAACGTCTCAGAGCCGCATCGGCATGACGACATAGCGCGAGGCGGTGGTGCCCGGAGAACGGATCAGACAGGCGCTGTTGGCGTCTGTGAGGCCGATCTCGACCGTCTCGGTGTCCACGGCCGCCAGGGCATCCAGCAGATACGTGACATTGACGCCGATCTCCAGCTCCTCGCCCTTGTACTCGACTTCCACTTCGTCCTGGGCTTCTTCCTGCTCGGGATTGTGCGCCTGCAGCTTCAACACGTTATTGGCCAGCGTCATGCGCACACCGCGGTACTTCTCGTTGGACAGGATTGCCGTACGTTGCAACGCAGCACGCAATTCCTCCCGATTGATCACCACGACCTTGCTCGGCTTGCTCGGGATAACGCGCCCATATTCCGGGAACTTGCCGTCAATTAGCTTCGAAGTGAAGCGAACATCGCCGATCTGCAACCGAATGTGGTTGGCGCCGATGGCCACTTCAACGTCCCCGGAACCACCCAGGATCCGCGTCAGTTCCAGCACGCCCTTGCGCGGTACGATCACTTGTTGTGCGGCCACGTTCTTCTCGTCCGCCGCCAGCGCGGCTTCCGCGATTGCGAGACGATGCCCGTCAGTCGCGACTGTTCGCAGCATTTTCCCGTCCGTTTCGAGCAAAGTGCCGTTCAGGTAGTAGCGCACGTCCTGCTGGGCCATGGAGAAATGCGTCTTGGCGATCAACCGCCCCAGCTCCGCCTGCGGCAGTACCAGCGTCTGCGTGGCATTGACGGACTCCACCACCGGGAACTCGCCCGCCGACAACGTGGACAGCGTGAAGCGGCTGCGCCCGGCGCTGATCTTCAGCTTCTCGCCATCCAGGGTGACCGTGATGGCGCTGCCATCCGGCAAGGCCTTGGCGATATCCAGCAATTTGCGACCCGGCACCGTGATCTCGCCGGGCTGGGCAACATTGACTTCCCCGGATGCCACCAGCTCCACTTCCAGGTCCGTGCCCGTCACCGCCAGCCGCCCGCCTTTGGCGGCCAGCAGCAGGTTCGACAACACCGGCATGGTTTGCTTGCGTTCCACGACACCGATGACGGCCTGCACGGGTCCGAGGAGTTGCTCACGGGTCGCGCTGAATTTCATGAAATAAACCTTGGTCTATTTAAAACAATGACTGTAGTCATTGGCCCTGTGGATACTGAGGATAAATCAGTCTGGCCTTGCCGGTCATGACTTTAGGGGCGATGTCGGGGCGGACAAGTCACTGCATGAAGCGCGCATTGCCTGTTGGTTCGTTGTGGACAAAACCATCCACAATTGTGCCCCCAGCTTTTGCCTCGACTTGTGCACAGGGCTGTGCACAGGTTGCTCATCAGCCCGTGAGGATCCGGACCAGGTTGGAGTAGTCCTCGCGCGTCCGTGGCTCGCGCTCCTGCAGCTCCTTCACCCGCTTGCAGGCATGCAGCACCGTGGTGTGGTCGCGGCCCCCGAAGGCACTGCCGATTTCCGGCAGGCTATGGGCCGTGAGCTCCTTCGCCAGCGCCATGGCCACCTGGCGCGGCCGTGCCAGCGAGCGGTTGCGACGCTCGGACAGCAGCTCGGACAGGCGAACCTTGAAGTAATCGGCCACCGTTTTCTGGATGTTCTCGATGGTGACCAGCCTGGCCTGCAGGTTCAGCAGGTCACGCAGCACTTCCTTGGCAAAATCCAGCGTGATGGGCTGGCCGGTAAAACGGCTGCTGGCAATGATCCGGTGCAGCGCCCCTTCCAGTTCGCGCACGTTGGAGCGGATGCGCTTGGCCACGAAGAACGCCACCTCCTCCGGCAACTGCGCGCCGGCGGCCTGCGCCTTGCTGATCAGGATCGCCACGCTGGTCTCCAGCTCCGGCGGCTCGATCGCCACCGACAGCCCCCAGCCGAAGCGCGACTTGAGCCGCTCCTCCAGGCCCGGGATCTCCTTGGGATAGCGATCCGAGGTCAGGATGATCTGCGCCTGACCCTCGAACAGCGTGTTGAAGGTGTGGAAGAACTCTTCCTGGGATTGCGTCTTGTTGGCGAAGAACTGGATGTCGTCGATCAGCAGCGCCGACAGCGAACGGTACGAAGTCTTGAACTCGTTCATGGTGTTGTGGCGCAGCGCCTGCACCATGTTGTCGACGAAGCGCTCCGAATGCACGTAGGCCACCCGGGCCTGCGGATCGCGCTGGCGGATCACATGGCCGATGGCCTGCATCAGGTGCGTCTTGCCCAGCCCGGTGCCGCCATACACGAACAGCGGGTTGTAGGCCTTGCCCGGATTCTCGGCCACCTGCATGGCCGCGGCCTTGGCGAAGTGGTTGCTCTTGCCCTCGACAAAATGCTCGAACGTGGATTCCGGGTTCAGCCGTGCGCCGATCTGTACGGTGGCCTCCACCCCCGGGCGCCGGCTGCTCGGCCGGGCCGGCTCCGCCGCGGCGCCCGGCTGTGTCTCCGGCGCGGCTGGCGCGTCGTTGCGCGAACCGATCTCCACCACCAGCGCCAGCTTCTCACTGTGCCCGTCGCGCAGCAGCGCGCTGATGCGTGGTGCGGCATGGTTCTGCACCCAGTCCACGGCAAAGCGATTCGGTGCCAGCAGCCGCAGGGCCCCGTCCTCGCGCACCGCCTGCAGCGGTCGCAACCAGGTGTTTACCTGCTGCTCGGGAATCTCATGCTCGAGGCGCGTCAGGATTTGGTTCCAGATTTCACACATGCCTGTGACGCGTCGCGGATCTGCTTGGCATTGGGGGGAGGGCGAGTCTACGCGCCTTGACGCCAGACGCCATAGGGTGGAAACGACGCAGGCGATCAGCGCCGCCCGCGCGGCCCAGTTGACTTGCCGGGGCCGGATGCGTACCCTGCGCAGCCCCTCAAATCCGAGCCCCACGCCCTAGCCATGGCCACCAAACGCACCTATCAGCCGAGCAAGATCAAGCGCGTGCGCACCCACGGCTTTCGCGCCCGCATGGCCACTGCCGATGGCCGCAAGGTCCTGGCTCGCCGCCGCGCCAAGGGCCGCCAGCGTCTCATCCCCTAAGGTCAGCTCCCGCGCCATGTCCGGCGCGCAGTCGGGTCGCCAGGGTTTCGCCCGCCAGCAGCGGCTTCTCAAATCCGCCGACTTCAATGCGGTTTACGCACAGCGCCGTCGCGTCACCGATGGCTGCTTCGCCGTGAGTTTCGCGCCCAACCAGCTGGGGTTCGCGCGGCTCGGCCTGGCCATCGGCGCCAAGGCCGTGGGCAACGCGGTGGCACGCAATCGGGTCAAGCGCGCGGTGCGCGAATCCTTCCGCAGCTGCGCCGCGCAACTGGCCGGCCTGGATCTGGTCGTTGGTGCACGCAACGGCGCCAAGACCGCGCATAATGCGCGGCTTCGCGAAAGCCTGGACGTTTTGTGGAAGCGGGTTCGAGAATGATTCGTCGTTTCATGCTTGGGTTAATAAGAGCCTACCAGCTCGTGATTAGCCCACATATGGGCCAATGCTGCCGCTTTCACCCTTCCTGCTCCTGCTACGCCCAGGAAGCCATCACCAAGTACGGCCCCTTGAAAGGTGCGGCGCTGTCGGGGCGAAGAATCCTGCGTTGCCACCCGTTCAATGAGGGCGGAATCGACCCCGTACCATGAAGCATCTGCGTACCTATCTATGGATCGGTCTGGCGCTGATCCTGTTCGTGAACTTCGAGGCCTGGATGGTTCAGTTCGCGCCGCATGACGCGGCCGTCGCCGCCCAGCAGCAGCAGGCCGCCACCAAGCAAAAGGCGGACAACCCCTTCGACGCCAGCGTGCCGCAGGCCGGCGGCGCACCGGCCGCCGCCAAGGCGGCGCCGACGCCACCCGGTGAAGTGCCCAATCCGGTCGCGGCGCCCGCGGCGCAACCCACCGCGACCGCCGCCGCCGCACCTGCCGCCGCGCCAACCATCAACGTGCGCACCGACGTGCTCGACGTGGACATCAGCCTGCGCGGTGGCGTGCTCACGCGCGCCGACCTGCTCAAGTACCCGGTCAAGAAGGGCGGCACGGAGCTGGTCGAACTGCTGCGCAATGACGGGCCCGGCAACCAGTATCTGTTGCAGACCGGCCTGGCCGGCGCCGGTACCGGCGCCACGCAGGCGGATTTCCCCACCCACCTGGCGATGTTCACCAGCGACTTCACGGGCTTCCGGCTCGAGCAGGGCCTGGACGAGCTGCGTGTACCGCTGCACTGGATGTCGCCGCAAGGGGTGATGGTCACCAAGACGCTGATCTTCCGCCGCGGCTCCTACCGCGTGGACGTGGACTACGACATCAAGAACGGCGGTGCGGACGCCTGGTCGGTGGCGCCCTACGCCCAGATCGAGCACGACATGCCGATCCCGAAGCGCTCCTACCTGAACGTGGACAGCTACTCCTTCACCGGCCCGGCGTACTGGGACGGTTCCAAGTACGAGAAGCTGAACATCCACAAGGACAAGGACGCCAGCTTCAAGGACCAGTTCAAGGACGGCTGGATCGCCTCGCTGCAGCACCATTTCGTGGTGGCCATCGTGCCGCCGGTGGACAGGCTGCAGTCCTATTCACTCAGCGTGCGCGACAGCGAATACCTGGCGCGGGACCTGGGCCCGACCGTCACCGTGGCTCCCGGCGCCAGCGCCATGCTCGCGCAGACCCTGTGGGTTGGCCCGAAACTGCAGGACAAACTGGCCGCCATTCATCCGCAATTGAGTCGAGCCGCGGATTTCGGCCGCCTGACCTTCATCGCACAGCCGCTGTTCTGGTTGCTGGAAAGAGCCCACAAGATCCTGGGCAACTGGGGCTGGGCGATCATTGCCGTCACCTTCCTGCTGAAGCTGGCCTTCTATCCGCTGTCGGAAATCGCCGGGCGCTCGGCCGCCAAGATGAAGCTGATCGCGCCACGCATGAAGCAGCTGCAGGAGCAGTACAAGGACGATCGCGCCAAGCTCGGTCAGGCGACCATGGAGCTGTACAAGAAGGAGAAGATCAATCCGGCCACCGGCTGTCTGCCCATGCTGTTGCAGATCCCGGTGTTCATGGCCTTCTACTGGGTGCTGGTGGAGAGCGTGGAGATGCGCCAGGCGCCGTTCATCGGCTGGCTGCAGGATCTGTCCTCGCGTGATCCGTACTACATCCTGCCGGTGATCATGGCTGGCGCCATGCTGCTGCAATACAAATTGCAGCCCACCTCGGCCGATCCCACGCAGGCCAAGGTGATGATGATCATGCCGATCGCCATGTCGGTGACCTTCGCGTTCTTCCCGTCCGGCCTGGTGCTGTACTACGTGACCAACACCATCCTGACGATCCTGCAGCAGTGGAACATCAACCGCCGCCTCACGGGAGCCAGCGTCTTCAGCAGGTAGGCCATGGCCGCGCGCGACACCATCGTCGCTGCCAGCACCGCTCCCGGTCGCGCCGGTGTCGCGGTGGTGCGTGTTTCCGGGCCGGCGGTGCCGGACATTGCGCGGGACTTGCTGGGCGCGCTGCCGCGCGAACGCCATGCCACGTTCGCGCGCTGGCACGACACGGCCGGTGAGCTGCTCGACCTGGGCCTGGCGCTGTACTTCCCGGCACCGCATTCCTTCACCGGCGAGCACGTGCTCGAGCTGCAGGGGCATGGCGGCGATGTCGTGGTCGAAGCGCTCATCGAGCGCGTGGTGGCATTGGGCGCGCGGCGGGCGAGGGCGGGCGAGTTCACGGAGCGCGCCTTTCTCAATGACAAGATCGACCTGGCGCAGGCCGAGGCCATCGCCGACCTGGTGGCGGCCGGCACGCGCCGCGCCGCGCAGGCGGCGCTGCGTTCGCTGCAGGGTGAGTTCAGCCAGCGCGTCAATGCCACACGCGCCGCGCTGACCGCGCTGCGTGTCTACGTGGAAGCGGCCATCGACTTCCCCGAAGAGCAGATCGACTTCCTGGCCAGTGCCGAGCTGCGCGAACGGCTCCAGGACGTGCAGCAGCGCATGGCCGCAGTGCTGGCCGCGGCCGAGCAGGGCGCGGTGCTGACGCGGGGCCTGACGGTGGCCATAGCCGGGCGACCCAATGCCGGCAAGAGCACCTTGATGAACCGCCTGGCCGGCCACGACGTGGCCATCGTCACCGACGTGGCCGGCACCACGCGCGATCTGCTGCGCGAGCGCATCGAGATCGACGGCATCCCCGTGGAGCTGATCGATACCGCCGGCCTGCGCGGCGCCGCCGCCGATGCCATCGAGGCCGAAGGCGTGCGCCGTGCGCGCGATGCCATCAGCCGTGCCGACCTGCTGCTGTT
Organism: uncultured Gammaproteobacteria bacterium; assembly: GCA_963812195.1. Lineage (GTDB taxonomy): Bacteria > Pseudomonadota > Gammaproteobacteria > Steroidobacterales > Steroidobacteraceae > ZC4RG30. Next base: position 26,440 of record CAWEUI010000010.1, on the reverse strand, counting down.
CCTGGTCGATGCCGCCGCGGATCCGCAGGGCCAGTCCTTCCAGGAGGAACGCGCCGCCCTGCCGCAAGGCGTGCCGGTGACCATCGTGCTGAACAAGGTGGACCTGGCACCGGACGCGGCGCAGCAGCACGCCTTGCAGCAGGGCCACGACGTGGCCGTGCTGGCCATCTCCGCGGCAACGGGCCAGGGCGTGCCGGCACTGCGCCAGCACATTGCCGCGCGCGCCGGCAGCGCGGAGGAGGGTGGTGGCAGCTTTTCGGCCCGCGCCCGCCACGTCGAAGCATTGCGCCGCGGTGCCGCGCACCTGGCTGCTGCGCACGAACAACTGCTGGCTGCGCAAGGCGAACTGGCCGCACTGGAACTGCGCGCGGCACAGGCCGAACTGGGCGAAGTGGTCGGTGACGTGAGCAGCGACGAACTGCTGGGCAGGATCTTCAGCAGCTTCTGTATTGGCAAGTAGCGCGCCGGGGCCAGCCGCTATACTCGTCGTCCTTTCAGCTTGTCCTCAAGATCAGGGGGTCACATGAAGAACCGCGTCTCCAAAGCGTTTGCACTGCTGATGCTGGCCGGTTTCGCAGCCGGCAGCGCACTGGCCCAGCAGGGTCCGCCGGCAGGTGGTCCACCGCGCGGCGGCGGCATGGCGATGGCGCCGATGTACGTTGTCAGCAAGGCGTTCCCGGACGGCGGCATCGTGCCGTCCAAGTACTCGATGCGCGGTGGCAGCGTGCAGCCGGACTTCCAGATCTTCGGCGCGCCGGACGGCACCAAGAGCTTCGCCATCATCCTGCACGATGTCGACGTGGGCCTGCGTGGACCGGGCGACGTGCTGCACTGGATGGCCTGGAACATCCCGGGCGATACCACGCAGATCGAGGAGGGCAAACTTCCCGCAGGCTCGGTGAACGGCAAGAACATGATGGGCCGCAATGCCTACATGGGCATGGGCGCGCCGCCGGGCCCGTACCATCACTACGTGTTCGAGTTCTATGCCTTGAACAGCACGCTGGATCTGCCACCGGATGCCACCCGCGAGCAGCTGCTGGCGGCCATGCAGGGCAAGGTCATCGGCAAGTGCGCCTACGTCGGCCGCTTCCGCACCGAGAACGGCCCAGCGGCCGCGAAGTAGCCCGGCCCGGACAAGGCAGTCAGACAGGCCAGTCAGACAGGCCTGTCAGATAGGATGGGGTCGTGGCGACGACCCCATCCGACTGGATTGCCCTCGGCAGCGACGCGCTGAGCCTGGCCGTCGATCCGCAGGGCGCGCAGCTGTCCGTGCTGCGCGATGCCGCGGGCAATGAGCTGCTGTGGAATGGCGATCCGGCCGTGTGGAAAGGTCGCGCCCCGATTCTGTTTCCCATCGTCGGTGCGCTCAATGGCGGCCAGTATCGGTGGCAGGGCCGGCGCCATGCGCTGTCACGCCATGGTTTCGCGCGCGACCGGCGCTTTGACGTCGTGCACCGCGATGGCACGCAAGCACTGTTGCGTCAGCGCGATGCTGCCGCCACGCGCGAAGTCTATCCCTTCGCCTTCGAACTGGATGTGAGCTTCCGCGTCGACGGGCCGCGCGCAAATGTCGTGGCCACTGTGCGCAACCCGGGCGATGTGCCATTGCCGGCCAGCCTGGGTTTTCATCCGGCGCTGCGCTGGCCGCTGCCTGCCGGCGGCGTGCGCGCGGCGCACTACCTCGAGTTCGAACGGGATGAGCCGGCCCCGATCCGGCGCCTGGATGATCACGGCCTGCTCACCGCGACCGCGCATGCCACGCCGGTGCAGGGCAGGCGGCTGCCGCTCGAGGATGGGTTGTTCCGCGACGACGTGATCATCTTCGATCGCCTGGGCAGCCGCAGCGTGACCTATGGCGCGGACACGGGACCGCGTATCCGGGTGGCATTTCCCGACGCCGAATACCTGGGCCTGTGGAGCAAGCCCGGTGCGGGCTTCGTGTGCATCGAGCCGTGGCGCGGCGTGGCCGATCCGTGTGGGTTCGACGGCGAATTCACTGCCAAGCCCGGGGTTTTCGTGGTGGCGCCCGGCAGCAGCCAGCAGCTGACCATGACCCTGGAACTGCTCAACGCCACGTAGCAGAGGCGAAAGACTACTGCCCCGCGGCCACGATGCGTCCGGTGGCGCGCTGCTGGGCCACCACGGCATAGACGGTGACATCCCCGGGCATGGCGCCGGTCTCGACCCGCAAAGCGCGCGCCTCGCCCCGCCACCGGCCCAGCGAATGCATCACGCGGACCACCCGGTATTCGCGCAGGGTCTTGCCGGCATTCTCACCGCGGCCTACCGCGGTCGCCGCCGCGGGCCGCACACCGAACAGCCACAGCTGGCAATCACAGGGGCGATCCAGCGCGGGCAGGGCCAGTGCCAATGTCTGGCCGTCGTGGTGGATGGCAATTGCCGCGGGATGGGCCGCCCGCGCCAGGGCGCGATCGACCGCGCCGCGCTGGCTGCCGACCACGTCCCGCGCACCATTGACCACCATCTGTGGGGTATAGGCGGAGCCGAGCTGCAGAAGACGCACATAGTCATGTTGGCGCTGGTCGAACTGCGCCTGCGCGAACCGGTCCTGCCAGCCCAGGTAGTTCCAGTAGGTCACATGCAACGCCAGCGCCAGCACGTCCGGACGCCGTGCCAGCTCACCCAGCAATGCATCGGCGGGCGGGCAGCTGTTGCAGCCCTGCGAGGTGAACAGCTCCACGACCACCGGACCGGTCGGCGGCGCGGCCCGGGCGGCACCGCCCAGCAGGAGCACGGCGGCCAGCGTGGCGATATGGCGGCTCATGGCGGTTGCTCGTTGCGGACCAGCCTTCTGTTACACCTCCCAGGCTCATCCGGCCACTACTACGCGCCGGACTGACGCCGGCGCGGCCGCAGGGGCGGTTCCGCCGTGGACGCGGCGGGCTTATGCTGAGCTCATGCTCAAGCTGCTGCTGTTCCTGGTGCTGTTCGTACTGTGCTGGCCGCTGGCCATCCTGGCGCTGGTGCTGTGGCCGCTGGTCTGGCTGATCAGCCTGCCGTTCCGGCTGCTGGGTATTGCCGTGGAAGGCGTGTTCGAACTGCTGCGCGCCCTCGTGATGCTGCCGGCCCGCCTGCTCGGCGCGCGCCCGACGCGCTAGCGACTACAGCCGGCGATACAGCCGCGGCTCGATGCTGGCCGCGGCGCATAGCCGAATTGTGGTGGGCAACGGCCGCCGGTGTTGCCCGATATGGCGCGATCAGGTGCCGGCCAGGAAGATCCACACCGTGCACGCGAAGCCCACGGCCCACACCAGCGAGCGCAACGCGCCCCAGCCGGCCACGTACATGGGGATGTAGACCAGCCGCGCGCCGATGAACACCATGGCCAGCGTGTCCACGCGCGGCAGCGCGCCATGCGCCGCGCGCGACACCAGCACGGCGGCCGTGAACAGCGCGAAAGCCTCCCAGCTGTTCTGGTGCGCGGCGTGCGCCCGCGCGCGAAAGCCCTCCTGCCGCGCCAGCCACGAGCGCGGATTGTTGTTGTCGTAATTGCGGCCGCCGATCTTGGTGACCGCAGTGGCCACGTAGGGCAGCAGACCGGCTATCAGCACACACCACAAGGCAATGGACATGGTTTTCAGGCTCCTCGGGAACTGGCGCGAGTATATGATCGGCGCAAACAAGACGAGGGGGTGAGCCATGGCTCGGCACAGGCGCCGCATTATCGGTCTGCTTCGCGGCAGCGGCTTCGCGCTGCTGTCACTGCTCGGCGCGACGGCCATTACCGCGGAAATCACCGCAGTGCGCGCCCCGCCGGCGCCGCCCCCTGCCGCCGGTGTCGCCAATGTGACGCCGGTCACCGACGCGATGCTCCAGAACCCCGATCCGGCCGACTGGCTGATGTGGCGCCGCACGCTCGACAGCTGGGGCTACAGCCCGCTCGACGCAGATCAACCGCGGCAACGTCGACCAGCTGCGCATGGTCTGGGCGCGCGCCGCTCGAGCCGGGCGTCCAGGAAGGCACGCCGCTGGTCCACGACGGCGTCATGTACTTTCCCAACCCGGGCGACATGATCCAGGCGATCGACGCGGCGACCGGGCGACGTGCTCTGGGAGCTACCGCCGCGACGATGCCGGAGGACATCGGCGACTACCTCGCCGTGCCGTGACATCAACCGCAACCTCGCGATCTACGGCGATCTGATCATCGGCTACGGCGCCGACGATCACATCTACGCGCTCGACGCGCGGACCGGCGAAGCTGGTGTGGGAGACCAGGTGCTCGACTACAAGCACGGCGCCAAGCAGACCGTCCGGCCCGATCATCGCCGACGGCATGGCCATCTCCGGCCGCGGCTGCGAGCCCGAGGGCGGGCCCGACGCCTGCGTCATCACCGCCCACGACGCGAAGACCGGCAAGGAAGTCTGGCGCACCAGCACGATCGCGCGCCGGGCGACGATCCCGGCGACGAGACCTGGGGCGACGTGCCGCTCGAAGAACGCAAGCAGGTCGGCGCGTGGATGGTGCCGAGCTACGACCCCGAGCTGAACCTGGTCTATCATCGGCACCTCGGTCACCGCGCCGGCGCCGAAGTTCCTGCTCGGCGGGCAACGACAAGCAGCTACCTCTATCACAACTCGACGCTCGCGCTCGACGCGGACACCGGCAAGATCGTCTGGTACTACCAGCACGTGGTCGATCACTGGGACCTCGACCATCCCTTCGCGCGCATCCTGCTCGACGAGCGAGGTCGCGCCCGATCCCAAGGACGAGTGGCCTGGATCAATCCGAGATCGTCAAGCCGGCAAGACGCTACAAGGTCGTCACCGGCATCCCGGGCAAGACCGGCATCGTCTACACGCTCGACCGCGAAACCGGCGAGTTCCTGTGGGCGCGGCCCGACCATCTAGCAGAACGTGGTGCAAGTCGATCGACGGCAGGACCGGCAAGGTGCACCAGTAATCCGCGACACGCAGTTCCACGCGCATCGGCGAGTCGGGTTACGTGTGCCCCAGCTCCAACGGCGGCAAGAACTGGCCGGCCGGCGCCTACAGCCCGCTGACCAAGACGATGTACTTCCCGATGCAGAACACCTGCGCGCAGGTCGACCGCGGTCAGCCACGCGCAACGGAACGCTCGGCCTTACGGCATCAGCTCGAGCCATCCAGCTGGCGCCGGGCGCCGACACAATGTCGGCGCATCCACGCGATCAACGCGGTCACCGGGCGCACGACTGGAAGTTCGAACAGCGCGCCGGCATGCTGTCGCTGATGACCACCGGCGGCGGCCTGCTGTTCGGCGGCGACGTCGGCCGGCCGCTTCCGCGCGCTACGACCAGAAGACCGGCAAGGTGCTGTGGGAGGTGAACCTGGGCTCGCCGGTCACCGGCTATCCGGTGACCTTCGCGGTCGACGGCCGGCAGTACATCGCGGTGAGCACCGGCTCCTCGGTGAGCGGCTCGGGGCAGCTGGCGCTGACGCCCGAGATCCACGTCGGCAACAGCAACAACCTGTACGTGTTCGCGCTGCCCGAAGGCGTGCAGAGCACCGGCGGCACGCCGCAGCCGTTGCGCCGGAATGTTCCGGCGGCCGCATCGGCCGTAGCGGTTGCCGCTGCGCCGAGCTGCAAGCCGAAGGACATCGAATCCGAACTGCCGGTGGCGCGGCGCATTTCACCGGCCGGGCGATTCTCGGCGGTGCAAAGCGCGGCCGGCCGCAAGCTGTACGCGGCACAGCAGTGCACCACCTGCCACGGCGCCACCATGGGCGGCGCACCCGGCGCACCGGCGCTCAACGACGTGGGCTTCCGCGCCACCTGGGGCGGGCATTCGGTCAATGCCCTGCTGGATTGCATGCGCAGCACCATGCCGCCCGGGCGTGGCGGCAGTCTCAGCGATGCGCAGTATGTCTCGCTGATCGCGGCCATCCTGGAATCCAACGGCTTCAAACCCGGTGCCGCCGCCATGCCCACCGACGCCAACGAGCTGTCGCGGATCGTGCTGGGCGAGCCGCACTGAGGCGCCCCGGGAGGCCGGCAGCCCCCGCCACAGGCGCTCGCGGCGAAATACGATCGCCCGCCGCGGGGACGTGCTAGCCTCCCGCGCGATCGTCTTCCGTCCGCATCGGACCGCGCGCCTCCATTCAGGCGTTCCCCGCTCGAACCGCAACGCCTGCCGATCAGGTGTCAGGACCCAAGGGTCCGTTCATTTCAATTTGTCTGATAGAGAGAAGAGTTACATGGCCAAGATCTACGTCGGCAATCTGCCGTTTTCCGCCACCGAGGACCAGGTTCGCGCGCTGTTTGCCGAACACGGCACGGTGGAGTCGGTTTCACTGCCCAGCGATCGCGAGACCGGACGCCCGCGCGGCTTCGGCTTCGTCGAGATGAGCAAGGCCGATGCCGACCGGGCCATCCAGGCCGTCAACGGCAAGGAACTGGAAGGTCGCGCGCTGCGTGTGAACGAGGCGCAGGACAAGCCGCGCGGCGGTGGCGGTGGCGGTGGTAACCGCGGCGGCGGCGGCGGTGGCGGCGGCTACGGACGCGGGCGCTGGTGATCCGCGTCGCGACCCCCCGGTCGGCGAACAGGAACCGAGACCAGTTCAAGCTGGATTTCAGTCGCGCTGCGCCACTGCGGGAAATCTACCCGCAGCTGGCGGAGCTGCGGATCGAGTTCGACTACGAAGACGGTTCCGAACGGCCGCCTTCGTCGGTTGCATACGCTTATTTCCCAGCCGCACGCGGCTTCTTCCGCTTCTCATGCCCGTGCCATAGCTGCAACGGCGAGTTCGACCTGTCCGCGCAGGTGGCCGAACTGGCCGGCGAGACCGGCCGCCAGCGGCGCAGCCGCCGCATGCAGGTTTCCTGCACCGGGCTGAGCCTGCAGGAGACCCGGCTGCGAGAGCCGTGCCCCATCGGCGCGCGCGTGCGCATCAGCGCGGCACTGCATCCCGAGGAACAATCCGCATGACCGACCACGATCCGCTGATCGACCATCGCTCGCGCCTGGAGCTCGAGCTGCAGGAGGCCGCGGAGCGACGCAGCCAGGCGCTGCTCGAGCAGAGCTCACCGGACCATACGCCCGCGCAGCGGGTCAGCGTCTGGGAGCGGTTGCATCAGGTGTACCTGCCCCGCGATCCGCAGCACAACGTGCTGCGCATCGTGGCCCGCCAGACCGGGCTGAGCCTGGCTGACGTGCGCGAAGTGCAGCGGCTGCGGGCGGCACCGCCCGAGCTGCCACCTGCCGAGCCCCCTCCCGCCGAGCCCCCTCCCGCGCTGCTGTAACCGGCGTACACTTCCCCGCGGCCACAAGAACAGGGGGGCCGCGATGAACAAACGGATAGTCGTCGCGCTGTTGCTCATCGGCAGCGCATCCTCGATGGCGGCTTCGGCCGCGCAATCCACCACCAGATGCGATCGCGAATGCCTGCGCGGCTTCACCACGCAGGTGCTGTACGCGTTCGTGAAGCACGATGTCGGCAAGTTGCCCGTGGCCGACAACCTGCGCGTCACCGAGAACGCCGACGAGAAGCCGCTGAAGAGCCTCGACGTGGTGCGTTACGTCACCGGATTGCACGGCTATCGGCAGGACTTCCTCGACGAGCGCGCCGGCGTGGCCGCCGCGGGCGTGATGCTGGAGGAGAGCGGTGCGCCGGTATTGCTGGCCATGCGGCTGAAGATCGTGGACGAGAAGATCACCGAGATGGAGCTGGCCACCACTGCCAGCCGCGCCGAGGGGCTGATCTTCAACATGCAGCACCTGACCGCGGCCAGCGAAGGCATGAACTACGCGCCGCGGCCCGATGAACGGAACACCCGCGAGCAGATCATCAAGGCCGCGCTGAAGTACCCGGAAGGGTTCACCAAGGCCGAGACCTTCGCCGCCGTGAACGCGCCGTTCGCGCCGGATGCCTACCGCTTCGAGAACGGCCAGCTGATGGCCGGCCCGGGCTGCACCTTCGCGCCCGGCTGCCAGAACATCTCCACGCAGTCGCTGGCCATCTTCAAGCGTCTCGGCCCGCCCATCTATCGCATCGTCGCCGTGGACGAGCGCATGGGCATCGCGCTGCTGCGCCTGGCCTGGGGCGTGCGCCAGGAAGGCGGCGACCAGCTCACCGCGTTCGAGGCCTTCAAGGTGTACGGCGGGCAGATCCACGCCGTCGAGGCGTACATCCGCATCCTGCCCATCGAAAAGCGCAACGGCGGCTGGACCCAGGGCGTGCAGTGATGGCAGGGCGGCGGCCGGCAGGCCGGTGCGCCTCTTCGCGGGATGCGTGCTGGCAGCGGCGCTGCTGTCCGGCGCCGCGGCCGGCACCGCGGACGAGGCGTCCGGCATCGCGCCCTCGCCGGCGTTCACGCCGGACCAGCTGGTGCAGTTGCCGACGAGCAGCTGGCCCACCAACGGCGGCAATCTCTACAACCAGCGCTACTCGCCGCTCACGCAGCTCAATCGCAGCACGGTCAAGGACGTGAAGGCCGTGTGGCGCGCCTCGCTGTCCGGCTCCGGGCTCGATCCGAAGACTTCCGGCCAGGCGCAGATCCTGGAATGGCAGGGCGTGCTGTATGTCGTCACCGGCATGGACGATGTGTTCGCCATCGAGCGTCGACACCGGCAAGGTGCTGTGGACCTACCAGGCCAACCTGGATCCGGACAAGGTCAACGTGTGCTGCGGCTGGGATGCGCGCGGTCTGGGCATGGGCGACGGCCGGCATCTATGTCGGCCAGCTCGACAACCAGGTGGTGGCGCTGGACCAGCGACACCGGTAAGGTGCTGTGGCGCATGCAGAGCCAGACGCTGGCCGACGGCGGCTATTCCATCACCATGGCGCCGCTGTACTACGACGGCATGGTCATCATCGGCCACTCCGGCGGCGAGCGCGGCATCCGCGGCGTGATCAAGGCCTTCGATGCGGCCACCGGCAAACTGCGCTGGCAGTGGCACACCATTCCCGGCACCCGGCGAACCGGGCAGCGAAACCTGGCCGAAGAACAGCGATGCCTGGAAGTACGGCGGCGGCGCGGTATGGAGCACCCCGGCCGTGGACCCGGAACTGGGCCTGATCTATTTCCCGGTGGCAATCCGGCGCCGGACCTGAACGGCCACGCCCGCGACGGCGACAACCTGTTCACCGCGTCCATCGTGGCGCTGGATGCGAAGACCGGCAAATACCGCTGGCACTACCAGGCGGTGCATCACGACATCTGGGACTACGGGGTTCGAACCCGGTGATCCTGTTCGACGTGATGCTCCACGGCAAACTGCGCAAGGCGATCTCGCACGCGCCCAAGTCCGGCTATGTGTACATCCTGGATCGCGTTACCGGCAAACCGCTGGTGGGCATCGAGGAACGCCCCGTGCCGCAGAGCGCCTCGCAGAAGACCTCGCCCACGCAGCCGTATTCCCGATTGGCGATGATGTGGTGCCGCACTTCATGTACACGGCCCCCGAAGGCTACCAGCTGGTCAACCAGGGCCGCACCTTCACGCCCTTCGAAGAAAAGCCCATCGTGTACAAGCAGCTCGCCGGCATCAACTGGCCGCCGATGTCCTACGGCCCGCAAGAGCATGCGCTGTATGTCTGCGCCAACGACACCATCGGCGTGCTGCACCGGACCGGCGAGGCATTCGTGCCGCCGGGGTCCGGGCAAGAGCTACACCGGCGGCGAGTTCGGCCGTAGCAACATCCCGCGCACCGGTCTGGTGGCGGCGCTGGATGTCACCACACAGAAGGTGCTGTGGCGCCTGCAGTGGCCGGACGTGTGCGTATCCGGCTCGGTGAACACCGCCGGCGGCTTGCTGTTCATGGCGCGCACCGACGGACGCGTGCAGGCGCTGGACAAGCGCGACGGCAGCACGCTGTGGCAGTGGCAGCTCGATGCGCCCATCTCCGCGCCCATCACCACCTTCATGTGGCGCGGCGAGCAGATGCTGGCCGTGTACGCGGCCGGCAACTACTACAGCGGCGCGCGCCGCGGCGATGGCGTGTGGCTGCTGTCGCGCAAGGGAACCATGCAGCCCATGCCTTCATTCGCGGATTCCGCGCCGGTGAATCAGGAATACAAGGCCGCCGATGCCACCGGCGGCAACGTGGAGGCCGGCCATGCGATCTTCCAGCGCACCTGCGAGCCCTGCCATGGAGATCGCGGCAAGGGCGGACACTCCGAAGGCGCCATCCTGCCCGACAACGTCAGCGCGGTGACGGTGATGAACACCGTCACCACCGGCAAGAAGGACATGCCCTCGTTCAAGGCCACCATGAGTGCGCAGGACCTGAAGGACGTGGCCGCCTACGTGGAGCAGTTGCTGAAGAAGTAGCCGGCTCGCCGCACACCAATGCGATGTCACGGGTGGATGAACGGGCCGTTGAGCAGCAGAATTCCCTGTGCACTGTCCGGTGAGTATGTGTAGTTCAGGAACGCCAGACCGTCGTTGCCCCAGCGAATCATGTTCTTGAGGGAGGCCACGGATACGGCGCTCACCACAGACGTTGTCTCGAGCGGCGCTAGTGAGTCGATGTCGAAGGATTGCAGACGCTGGCCCATCAAGAAGAAGGCCTTTTGCTGGATCCCATCCAGCGCCATCGCCCGACTGAAGCCCGGATCACTCGTGTCGATGTCGAAGTTGCCAAGCCGTGCGAAGTTCAATGGGTCGTAGACGAGACCTGTCGTCGTGTACATTCGCCCGTTCAGCAGCAGGGCCGTGTAGTCGAGAACGTCCCCGACCTGTTGGCTCGCGCTCACCTGCAGGCCGCCAGCGCTCACGTCGAGGATGGAGGCAGTCGAGGCCGGGCCATCAAAGGCAAACATACGATTGGCAGTATCCCATTGGATGCTGGGAGCCTCATTCTGATTCGGCAGTGCCGCGACCACATCCGGACGGACCACGTCATCATCGAAAACGGCAATACTGTTGAACTCGTCAATTTCGTTCTTGCGGATCACACCAAGAACATGCGCTGAATCCGGCGAAACCTGAATTGCTTCCGCGTGCAGCGGAAAGCCGCGGTCCATTCCGACCGGAATCGTCAGATCAAGTGCCATTGAAGGCAGCGCCAGCCGCAGAATTTCGCCCGTGCCGCCCAGGCCGACATACAGGTATTGACCATCAGCTGACAGCGCCAGGCATTGCATGCTGGCGCCGACGGGTGTGTAGGACTGGAACGTGCCTGTCACCGGATCCAGCGTGCCGACGGTATTGGGATGGTCGGGCGAATCGGAGGTGATTGCCACATAGAAGAGTTGGCGCGCCGCGTCCCACACCATGGCCCGGGCTCTGACGGCTATGCCGCGCGCAGTGTATCCGTCGCCCGTGGCATCGGTGCCTACGACATAGTGGACTGTGATCTGGGCCGGCGAACCCGGTAGTTCGCTGGTGCATGCGGCGTCGACGCACGCCCTAACGGTAACCGTGTCCGTGAAATTGCCCGCGCCGAGGTCAGAACCCGCCAGAAAGTAGATCTTGACCTCGCCGGTCGTCCAGCCTGTGGGACTGTATTCCACGTTTGCAACGCCATTCTCCGTCGACGAGACGGTAACGAAAGTATGCGTTGAGTTGGGCGTGACGCCCGGGAAGGTCACGTTCACGACCGCCCGATCCGGCGGCAGCGGATCAAGGACGAAGCCTTGCGCATCGACGCTGCTGGATTCCAGCATCATGGACGGAACGAGCTGCGATTGGGTCACCGTATACGTGACCGTTATCGTCTGCGGACTGTTCGGCATTTCGCCGATGCAGTTTGAATTCAGGCAGCCGCGGACGACCAGCTTGTCCGTGTAGACACCCGGACTCATGTCGTAGGGATTGAGGAAGGTGATCTGCAGCGTAAAGATGCCGTCATGAGGGTTGATGACCACCGAGGCAATGCCGTTGGTGGTGTAGGTGCCTTCCAGGTAGACCTGGAATGTCCCCTGATCCTGGACGTTGACGTCTACCGATGTGCTGGCCGCGAGATCAGTAGTTGTCGCCTGTACCGCAACAGACGTGGTTGGCAGCATCAGCGTGGGCAGGATCTTGTGCGCCGGCGGGGTCGTCGGTGTGTTGGTCCCGCCGCCGCCGCAGGCACAAAGCAGTGCGGACGCGAGTGCAACGGCGCCGAGTCGCATCACGTCAAATCTGGATTTCATGCCGCGGTCCATGCAGTCCGGCGGTCGACCGCCGTGTTGGTGTCTTGAAGTGCCCCGGTAAGAGTACAACTTACGCTGCCTCGACGATCTGCTTCAAGCGGCCACAGTAATCTGGTCCGGGGGCGCGGCGAACGCCCCGGGGGGGCAGCCCTCAGGTGCCGGTGGGCCGCAACTGTGCGCGGTTCTGCGAAACCACCAGGGTCGCGGCCAGTTCGCGCAACAGTCCCGCGCCGTCGCCGCGCCAGGCGCTGCCGTGCATGCAGGCGAGCGTCGTCGGCTGCTGCCGCGAGCTTCGCGAGCGTGGCGGCGGTCTGCGGCGATGGGCGAAGTAGTCCATTGCCTGGCGGAACGCCTCGCTGGGCCCGAGGATGTCGGCCTCGGTGAGCGGCTGCTCGCCGCCGCCGCCCTGGGTGAACAGGTCGCCGCAGAGCAGCGTGCCGGTGCGCTCTTCCATCAGGAATCCGCAGTCCCAGCCGTGCGGCAGGTGGGGCGTGTCGAACCAGCGCACGGTGTGCCGGCCCAGGTGCAGCGCTTCGCCGTCGGCCAGCGCGCGCGGCGGCCGGTCGGCGAGGTCCCCGATCGAGACCATCGCCGCGACCCGGCTGCACAGCGGCTCGGCCTGCGGCGCGGCCGCCAGCAACTCGTTCAGCGCGCCGCACTCGTCGGCCTCGACGTGCGAGAGGCCCGACGTAGCGCAGCGTCTCCAGCGGCATGCATGGCGCCGATGGCCTCGCGCACCAGCGGGAACAGCCCGCGCGGGCCGGTGTGGAACAGCAGCGGCGCGTCGTCGACGATCAGGTACTGGTTGAAGGTGAACCCGGCCGCCGCCGGGCAGCGCGACCGGCGTGTTGATGCGGTAGATGCCGTCGGCGATCTCGTCGATATTGGTGCCGGATTGCTGGTTCGTGATCATGGGACCCTCCGTTGCATGGCTGCGGGGGAGGTGTAACGAGGCGGCGCGCCGTTACACCACCGGGGCATGATTTCGTTGCAGATGCCAGGGTCGTATGCTGTGCGCATGGCTGTCGCGCCCATACAGCAAGAGGACGACGCCCGGCTGGCCGAGCGCATCGCGGGCAGCGCGCCGGAGCGTGACAACGCAGCCGAGGCCGAGCTGTGCCGGCGCCTGGCGCCGCGCATCCGCCTGTATGGTCTGAAGCACCTGCGCAATGAGGCCGCCGCGCACGACCTGACGCAGGACGTGCTGGTGCTGCTGCTCGGCAAACTGCGCGACGGCGCCTTGCGCGATGTCACGATGGTGGCCTCGTTCGCGCTGGGCACCGCGCGGCAGATGGTGCTCGATGCGCGCCGCGGCGAGCGGCGCCGCGCCGGCCTGCGCGAGACGTTCCCGCTGGATCTGCTGCCGACGGTCGAGGATCCTGCTGATCCCCCCGATGCCGAGCGCCTCAGGTACTGCCTCGGCGCGTTGCCCGAGCGCGAGCGCAGCGTGCTGGTGATGACCTTCTACGACGAGCGGCCGGCCGACCAGGTGGCCGGCGAGCTCGGGCTCACCGCCGGCAACGTGCGGGTGATCCGCCATCGCGCGCTGGAGCGCATGCGCGGCTGCATGGAAGCACCGGAGGGCAGGGCATGAAGCAGGCGGGCTGCACCACCAGTCCCGACGAGCTGCTCGCCTGGTGGCTGGAGGAACTGGACGCCGACGAGGAAGCGGCGCTCGACGAACACCTGTTCGCCTGTCCGCTGTGCGCGCGGCGGCTCCATGCCATCGTGACGCTGGGCGACGCCATCCGCCGCGCCACCCTGCACGGCGAGTTCGGGTTCGTGGTGCCCGACGCATTCGTGGCGCGCATGAAGCGGGCCGGCCTGACTCTGCGCGAGTACCACCTGGACCCTGGCGGCAGCGTCAACTGCACCATCGCGCCGGGCGACGACTTCGTGGTGGCCAACCTCACCGTGCCGCTGGCCGGCGTGCAGCGGCTGGACGTGCTGATCGACGACACCACCTTCGGCAAGGCGCGGCTCAGCGACGTGCCGTTCGACCCCAACGTGGGCGGCCTGACCGTGATACCCAGCACCGCCATGCTGCGCGCCATGCGCAACAACGCCCAGCACCTGCAACTGGTGGCCGTGGAGCCCACCGGCGAGCGCCTGCTGGGCGAGTACACCTTCAATCACTCGCCCTGGCAGTAGCTGGAACACGGGATGGTGGGCCTGGCGGGCGGCCCGTCCCAAAAGCTTGCACTGACGCGGCCACCCCCGCGACACTGGCGCGCAGGGCGACAACAACCGCAGCGCTCCCAGGGGGTATGAGAGATGAAACCGATCAAGTTGCTGGCGGCCGCCAGCCTGCTCCTGTCCACCGTAGTGCTGGCCGCCGAAACCGGGCCGCAGCCACCGCGCATGACGCCCGAGATGATGAAGGCCATCGCCACCACCCTGCCGCTGGAGGGCGCGCCCAAGGCCATCCCCGGCCCCTACGCCACCGCCAGCGAGCCCGCCTACGGCGTGGCCACGCTGAAGATCATCCGCCCGAAGGACCTCACCAAGTTCCCGACCAAGGACACCCTGCCCGTGGTGGTGTGGAGCAACGGCGGCTGCGCCATGGAGAACACCAAGAACCAGGGCTTCTACGAGACCGTCGCCTCGCACGGCTTCCTGGTCGTCACCACCACCAACCCGCCGGCTGATCCGGCTGCCGCGCCCGGCGCGCGGCCGCGCGCCGCCACCGCGGAGGATCTCACCGCCGCCATCAACTGGGCCGACGCCGAGAACAAGCGCGACGGCTCACCGCTGAAGGGCAAGATCGCAACCGGCAAGGTCGCCGTCATGGGCCAGTCCTGCGGCGGCATGCTCTCCGTGCACCTGGGCGGCGATCCGCGCGTCGCCACCATCGGCGTGTTCAACTCCGGCGCCACCGGCAACGACACCAAGGAGCAGATCGCCGCGCTGCATGGACCGGTGCTGCTCATCAACGGCGGCACGCGCGACCCGCTGATGGGGTTGTCCAAGCAGACCTTCGATGCCATCAACAACGTGCCGGCGTTCTACGGCTCGCGGCATGGCGCGGGGCATACCGCGACGATGTATCACCCGGGCGGTGGCGAGTGGGCGAACGTCGCGTCGAACTGGGCGCTGTGGCAGCTCAAGGGCGACATGAAGGCGGCGAAGATGTTCGTCGGGAAGAAGTGCGGGTTGTGCACGAACAAGAATTGGGATGTGGAGCAGAAGGGGTTGAAGTAGCCACCTCGGTCGGACCGGCAGCACGGGTGATACGGCTACGTTGAATATGAAACCCGGTCTTGCCATAGACTAAACGTTGTGTTTACTATGCGCGGCAATGTCCGCCATAGTAAACACAGCATTACGTGCAGGACGCTATCAGCAGCAGCCGGAGGGTTACAGAGCCTTCCTGCCCGCCCCCTTGCCCCCGGCACCGCCGGTCGCCATTGCCGGCGAGCTCCAACGGCAGCTCTCGGAGGCCGACCGTGCGCTTGGCCGCCTGGACGGCTCCGTCCAGACCCTTCCGAATCCAGACCTGTTCGTCTACATGTACGTGCGCAAGGAGGCGGTGCTATCGAGCCAGATCGAGGGCACGCAAAGCTCGCTGCAGGATCTGCTCGCCGAGGAAGCACAGCTTGCCGACGCTGCGCGTCCGCGGGACGTGGACGAAGTGGTCAACTACGTGCGCGCGATGAACCACGGGCTGGCACGACTTGGCGAGCTGCCGGTCTCGGTGCGGCTGATCCGCGAGATCCATGCCGAACTGATGCAGGGCGTGCGCGGCTCGCGGCTCACGCCCGGCGAATTGCGGCGCAGCCAGAACTGGATTGGCCCGGCCGGTTGCACGCTGCGCAATGCCACCTTCGTCCCGCCGCCACCACAGAAGTGCCAGCTGCACTCGGCCAGCTCGAAACCTTCCTGCATCAGCACGACGAACTGCCGCTGCTGGTGAAGATCGGCCTGGCGCACAGCCAGTTCGAAACCATCCATCCCTTCCTGGATGGCAACGGACGCATGGGCCGCTTGCTGATCACTTTTCTGCTGTGCGAGCGTGGCGTGCTGCACAAACCCGTCTTGTATCTCTCGCACTATTTCAAAGGTCACCGGCAGACCTACTACGAGCGGCTGCAGGCAGTCCGCGACACCGGCGCCTTCGAGGATTGGCTTTCCTTCTTTCTGCAGGGCGTGGCGGACGTGAGCGTACAGGCTGCCGACACCGCGCGGCGCATCCTTCAATTGCGCGAGCAGCACAGGCTCGCGATCACCGAACAGCTCGGACGCGCGGCCGGCAACGGGCACCGCGTCCTGGAGCGGCTGTACCAGCACCCGATCCTGACTGTGAAGGACGTCCAGGCGCTGCTGGGCTCCACCTTTGCGGGCGCAAACCAGATCGTCAATCGCCTGGAGAAGATGGGTGTGGTACGCGAGATTACCGGACAGATGCGGCATCGGCGGTTCCGCTACGACGCCTATGTGCAGCTGTTCGAGGACGGTGCCGGGAAACCTTGAAACGGTGCCTCACGCCGCCAACGGCGCACACAACCGCTGCAACCGCTCACTGAACACACTCGCCTTGCAGCTGGTGATCACCAGCTCATGCGTGGCCCGCGTCATGGCCACATACAGCAGCCGCGCCTCATCACTTTCCGAGTGATACGGCCAGTAGCCCACGCCGCCGATCACGCACACGCGGAACTGCAGCCCCTTGCCGCTGTGCGGCGTCATCAGCTTCACGGTGGGGGTGGAAGGGTTGAAGTTCTTCGACGCCGCATCCTTCAGCCACTCGAAGGGCACCTGCAGGCGCTCGAGCGCCGCGGCGATTTCCTCGGCCACGAACGGCGCGGTATGGAACACGCCCATCTCGTTCCACGGCACGCCATCGGCATGCAGCGCCAGCAGCTGGTTGGCGATGTACTCGGCCTCGGCCCGCATCGAGCCCAGGCGCGCAAAGCGCGGCGGCTTGCCCTTGCGGCCGCCGGTTTCGGGGAACAGCAGCGGCACGCCGTCGTCGCCGGCTTCCACCGGCGAGAGCAGCGCTTCGGCAAAGCCGCGCGCGCAGCGCAGGATCTCATCCGTATTGCGGTAGTTGCGCCGCAGGATCTTCGGTGCGGCCCGCCGCCGAGATGCCCACACTCTTGAACGAGAACGAGCGCGAATGGTTCGCGCCGTAGATCGACTGCGCATCGTCATACAGCAGCAGCAGCGAGTTGCTCTCGGCATCGAGCATCTGCACCGCCAGCTGCAGCCACTCGGGCGCAAAGTCGTGGCCCTCGTCGATGAGCACCGCGCCGTACTGCGCGCGCGGAATCTGCCCGCGCTCCACCGCGCGGCTCACCGTGCGCACCATCTCGTCGTAGCCACCGCCCGCGGGCTGCGCCACGTGATACGTGCGCAGCTGGTCGGCACACCAGGAATGGAAGGTGCGCACCGTCACCCGCTCGGCAATGCCCTGCGCCTCGAACTGGTGGCGCAGCCACGCGGCCAGCGTGCGGTTGAACACCAGCACCAGCACCGGCTTGTGCTGGGTGCGCACCAGATGCTGGCAGCGGTACGCGAGGATCAGCGTCTTGCCCGAGCCCGCCACGCCATGAATCACGCGGTGGCCATCGCCCAGGTTGCGGGCGATCTCCTCCTGCGCCAGGTCCATCACGCGCAGCTCGTCCACCGGCCCGCCCGCCAGGGCAGGCGCCACCGGCTCCAGCGCCAGCCCCGCCTGATGAATGCGCAGTTCGGGGAACAGCCGCCAGCGGATGCGCTCCACCTGCGGCAACGTGAGCTTGCTCTCGAAGCGCACATTGAACATGCCCCACAGCCGCGCCTGGAATTCTTCCGCGTCGGCGGATTCGGTCATCTCGTCCTTGCAGATCACCAGATGCGGCTGAAGGATTTCGGCGAGGCCGGAGGACTCGAACTTGTGGCGCGTGATCTCGGTGAGCACCACGCCGTAGCCATAGGGAAAGGTGAGCCGCCCTTCGTACGGCGAGCCGGCGCGGATTGACCAGCTGCGGATCCTTGCGCAGCAGCTCGGTGACCGCATGCGCGTACTGCCGCGCCTGTTGCAGCGGGCAGGACACCACCTTGTGCCCCGCGCCGGTGTCGATGGTGAAGCTGGTGGGGTCCGCGTCGCGGATCGTGTCCAGCCGCCAGTCCTTCACCTCCAGCACCAGGATGCCGCGGGCCGGATGCAGGATCAGGAAGTCCGGGTGCTGGTGCCGCGGCCCAACGGGCACGTCGTACCAGCAGAGGTAGTCGTCTTCGAGCAGGCTCTTCAGCCGCTCGGCAAAACGCCGTTCGCCAGGCATGGCGCCCCGAGCGCCGGTCCATGGGCTGGAGAGGAAAGTGGCCACGGGCGGATCATGGCAGAGACCGGCGTTATGGTGTGCAAGCGCTTGATCGGATTGGTGAAGTCGCGCACAGTGCGGGCGGTCAAAAAAAACCAAGGCCTGCTCAAGGATGAAGCCGCCCAATGAAGCTTCGACGAAAGTTACTTTCGGCTCACGACCCCAGGCGGCCCGTCGGATTCGTAAACAAGCATGTCTGGTCCCCTATCCAGTAAGCCGGAGCGCTTATCCAGTATGTTGACCGACGCCAAACACCTCCATCCTGGTCTGCAAGTGGCGTAGCTCATGGAGGTTCTAGATAACATCAGCCGTCTCCTGGGCGACGACCTGAAGCAGCTGCCGTGAAGCCGGCGAGCCCGACTCACGGTCGCCGCCTCGTGCTTCTCGATCTACGCGTTCGAGGCGCTGAAGGCGGAGCTTGAGAAGAGTCGAGAGCTCGAGTTCATTTTCACCGCCCCGACCTTCGTGCCGAGCGAGGTGACGGACCGCATCAGGAAGGAGCGCCGGGAGTTCCACATTCCCAAGGCTGGACGGGAGCGTAGCCTCTACGGCACCGAGTTCGAGATCCAGCTGCGGAACAAGCTGACGCAGCGCGCGATCGCCCGGGAATGCGCCGAACTGGATGCGGCGGAAGGCCCGCTTCCGAGTCCAACCGCAGCAAGGCGCCGATGCAGCCATTTGCCTGCGTCCAGGCGGGTGCCGACAACACGGTCTACATGCCGCTGCACGGCTTCACGGCCGTCGATCTTGGCTATCAGCAGGGCGACGCGGTCTCCAACTTCGTCAACAAGTTCGATGAGGCCGCCGATCACAGCGACCTACCTGAGCTGTTCGATCAGATCTGGAACGACGCGGAGAAGCTGCAGGACGTCACCGAACGGCTCTGCGACCACATCGCCTCGGTCTATCAGGAAAATTCGCCCGAGCGCATCTACTTCCTGATGCTCTACAACATCTTCAACGAGTTCCTGGAAGACATCAACGAAGACGTCCTGCCGAACGACCTGACCGGCTATCAGGACAGCTTGGTCTGGAACAAGCTGTTCAACTTCCAGCGAGATGCCGCCACCGGCATCATCAACAAGCTGGAAACCTACAACGGCTGCATCCTGGCCGACAGCGTCGGCCTCGGCAAGACGTTCACCGCGCTGGCTGTGATCAAATACTACGAGCTGCGCAACCGATCGGTCCTCGTGCTCTGCCCGAAGAAGCTCGCGGACAACTGGCTGAACTACAACCGCAACCTGAAGACCAACATCTTCGCCAAGGACCGCTTCAACTACGACGTGCTGTGCCACACGGACCTGCAGCGCACCAGCGGCGAGTCCTTCGGCATCCCGCTGAATCGGGTGAACTGGGGCAACTACGACCTCGTCGTGATCGACGAGTCGCACAACTTCCGCAACAACGATGTGTTCAAGGATCGGGAGACGCGCTACCAGAAGCTGATGAACCAGGTCATCCGCGACGGCGTGAAGACCAAGGTCCTGATGCTCTCGGCGACGCCGGTCAACAACCGCTTCAACGATCTGCGCAATCAGCTGGCGCTGGCCTACGAGGGCGAGTCGGAGAGCCTCAGCGAGAAGCTGCAGACCGAGACAGAGCATCGAGGAGATCTTCCGCCGAGCCAGAAGGCGTTCAACGTCTGGTCGAAGCTGCCGCCGGAAGAGCGGACGGCCGCAGCCATCCTGAATGCGCTCGACTTCGACTTCTTCGAGCTGCTCGACAGCGTGACCATCGCCCGGTCACGAAAGCACATCGAGACCTTCTACGACACGAAGCGACATCGGCAAATTCCCGGAGCGCCGCAAGCCGCTCTCGTTCCACTGCCCGCTGACCGCAGCGCGCCGACGTCATCGGCTTCAACGAGATCTTCACGCAGCTTTCGCTGCTGAAGCTCGCGGTCTATGCGCCGATCAGCTACATCCTGCCCAGCCGGCTGCCGAAGTACGAAGAGCTCTACGACACCGAGGTCGAGGGCGGCGCGGCAAGCTCAGGCAGGCCGACCGCGAGCGAGCCTGCAGGCGCTGATGACGGCCAATCTGCTCAAGCGCCTGGAAAGCTCGGTCGAGCCTTCCGCCTCACCCTGCGGTAGCTTGCGGCACAACCATCACGAGCACGCTGGACGCAGATCGAGCGAATTCGAGCGAACTGGGCGGACTGCCGAGTGTCAGCGACCTGACCAGCGACGCTCGAGCGACGCTCGACCCGGACGACGACGATCTGTCCGGGCTCGACGAATTCAGCAGTCGGCGGAAGGTCCAGATCAGCCTCGCCGACATGGACCTGCCGTCCTGGGAGCACGACCTGGAGGCCGACCTCGCGTTATCGAGCGACCTGCTCGCATCGATGGAGAAGGTCACGCCCGACGGACGACGCCAAGCTCCAGCACCTGAAGGCCCAGATCGAGCAGAAGCTCGACGGCCGCTCAACCCCGGCAACCGAAGGTCTGATCTTCACCGCCTTCGCCGACACCGCGAACTACCTCTACGACAACCTTGCGCCGGCGTTCTGGCAGCAGACGCGGCTTGCATACGCGGCAAGGTCACCGGCATCGGACGCGCCCAAGACCACGCTCGAAGAAGGCGCTACGACTTCCAGTCGCTCCTGACGCTGTTCTCGCCGCGCTCGAAGGAGAAGGCCTCGTCCTGCCCGACGAGCCGGCGAGATCGACATCCTGATCGGCACCGACTGCATCTCCGAAGGCCAGAACCTTCAGGACTGCGACTACCTGATCAACTACGACATCCACTGGAACCCGGTGCGCATCATCCAGCGCTTCGGCCGGATCGACCGCATCGGCTCGCCCAACGCCAGCATCCAGCTGGTCAACTACTGGCCGGACATCACGCTCGACGAATACATCAACCTCAAGGAGCGGGTCGAAAACCGCATGGTGATCGCCGACGTGACCGCCACCGGCGACGACAACGTGCTCACCGCCAAGCGCAACGACATCGCCTACCGCAAGGAGCAGCTCCGGCGGCTGCAGGAGGAGGTCATCGAGCTGGAGGACGTCAAGACCGGCATCTCGATCACCGACCTCGGCCTGAACGACTTCCGCATGGACCTGCTGAACTACGTCAAGGAGCAAGGCGAGCTGGACAATGTGCCCAACGGCATGCACGCCGTCGTTCCCGCCGACAGCCGGATCTGGGTCTGCAGCCCGGCGTGATCTTCGCGCTGCGGAACATCCACGACAGCGTGAACATCAACCAGCAGAACCGGCTGCACCCCTACTACCTGGTCTACATCGGCGACGACGGCGAGGTCGATCGCCGACCATACCGAGGTCAAGCGCCTGCTCGACCTGGTCCGGACCAGCTGCAAGGGGCGGTCCGAGCCGATCCGCGAGCGTCTGCCGCATGTTCAACGCGCACACGGAGGACGGCGCGAAGATGGACGCTACTCCGACCTTCTGGGCAAGGCGATCCGCTCCATGATCGAGGTGAAGGAAGAGAAGGACATCGACAGCCTGTTCAGCGGCGGGCGGACCACGGCGCTGACGCACACCATCGCGGGGCTGGACGACTTCGAGCTGATCGCCTTTCTGGTCGATCGAAGGAGGCAGGCATTGACCGCCCTTCGACTGGCCCGAGGCCGGCTGTCGTTCGGCCGGGTGATGCCCAAGAACAAGATCTACGCGCACGCGGCGCGGCACACGCGCCTGAAGGATCTCTTCGTGCGCAGGTCGATCAGATCGTCTGGCAGCACAAGCTGGCGCCCGAGACGATCAATCTGCCGGCGACGAACCCGGCGTGCCGGAGATTCAGGTCTTCGGCATCACCTGAAGGCACCGCGACGTGGATCGACGACGTGCTGCGCGCCATCGACAAGGCCATCCCGCTTTCCGTGATCTTCGAGCTGAGCCTGGCGGCACGCGTCAGGCGGTGGCGGCCTACAAGCGGCCGAGCGAGGCCGACGCCGGCAAGTGGGTGGTCGGCGACTATTTCCAGGGCGACTGGGTAGCCGAGGACGCGCCGCGCAGCCGCTGCCGGTGGCGCTGAACCTGGGCGGCGCTCTACGAGCAGCTGCTTGAGCCGCTGATGCCGGCGGCGCGGCCCGATGGCGAGGCGCGAGACGCTGCGCCGGGTTGCGGAGCGCATGCGCATGGCGAAGCTCAAGGCGCAGAAGCGTGAGGTCGAGCGGATCAAGGCGCGGCTGGGCCGCGAGAAGCAATTCAACAAGCAGGTGGCAGATCAATGCCGAGCTGCGCGCGGTCCAGAATGAACTGGAACGACTGAAGCGGTGACCGCGGCCGTACGAAGAGTGAGAAGGACGAGCATGGACAAAGCTGAAGATGCACAGCCCGACCTGACCCAGGAGAACATCGCGAAGATCGCGCGAGCTGTTTCCCGGCTGCGTGACCGAGGCCACGGACGAGAGACGGGGAGCCTGAAGCTGGCGGTGGACTTCGATCAGCTGCGGCAGGAGCTGAGCGACCACGTCGTCGAAGGGCCGCAGGAGCGGTATCAGCTGGATTGGCCGGGAAGCGGGAAGCGCTGCTCGCTGCCAACGCCCCGATCGCGAAGACGCTACGGCCTGCCGTGAGGAGAGCGTGGATTTCGACACGACACGAAACCTGTTTATCGAGGGCGACAACCTTGAAGCGCTGAAGCTGCTTCAGGAGACCTATCTGGGTAAAGTCAAGATGATCTATATCGATCCCCGTACAACACGGGGAATGATTTCATTTACGATGACGATTTCTGCGGAAGACACACGAATTCCTATCTTGACAGCGCCAATCAAATTGATGAACAAGGCAATCAGCTTGGTTGCGAATACGGAGGCGAATGGACGATTTCATTCCGATTGGCTCGTCCATGATGTATCCGCGGCTTCAAGTCGCACGGAATCTTCTATCGATGACGGGGTCATCTTCATCTCCATTGATGATGGCGAGGCAGCAAACCTTGCTTACAATTATGCGACGAAATTTTCGGAGAATAAAATTTTGTAGCGATGTTCATCTGGAAGAAAGAACCAGGCAAAATGAGCTAACGATTTCTGTCGGTGCACGAATATATCTTTCTGATGTATCGCCAGAAGGACTGAAACATTCGAGCTTTATGAGTCAAATGAGGAACTTGACTGAAGACGGCAACAGCATATCGCAGACCCTGACAATGACGCCGCAGGCGCTCTGGCGACCGCGTGGTTTTGTACAGCAGATGCACTGGATCGACCGAACTAGTGCTACGACATCGACGACTTCCACCGGGAGTAAAAGGTTTCAATCCCCGCAAGAGGAAAGGTATGGCACGGTGACTAAGAAGACCTGAGAAGAGCGATTGAATGAGGAGATAGGTTTCCGGCGTACGATGAAACGACCGGATTGTCAGGTAAGAGCATATCTGGATACGTTGGAGGAGACGCTCACCAGAGAAATCTGGCTGAGTCAAGGATGTAGGTACACCCTGAGATGGAGGTATGAAGCGTAAAGTGATGTTGATTTCGATGGCAGAAGCCGTTCTGATACGCCGAAACCTTTGGCTTTCCAGTCAAGGCGAATTGGCAAGGAATTTTCTGATGTGAAGTCGAGATGCATCTCATTGTATGGACTTTCTTCTGCTGGCTCCGCGACGACTGCCGCATGCGCGGATCATGGCACAGATCGCTCGATGACGGAGGCAATCCGACGGTTTCATACATTGATCCAGATGCCTGAGCAAGATAGCAAGATGGGAAGATCCATAGCTCTTGCCAAAGGCAGGCTTCTGAGACCTTTCACCGAGATTTCGAAGGAACGCATCCGCCGCGCCGGCAAGAAAATCCTCGAAGGCGAATGCCATCCGGACTGGAACCGCGATGTCGGCTTCCGGGTGCTCAAGGTCGACACCTCGAACATGAAGGACGTCTACTACCGCCCGGACGAGGTGAAGCAGGCCGACCTGCTCGACAGCTGGTCGACAACATCAAGGAAGGACCGCACGGCCGAGGACCTGCTGTTCCAGGTGCTGCTCGATTGGGGCGTGGACCTGACGCTGCCGATCCGCAGCGAGACGATCGCAGGGCAAGACCGTCTTCTTCGTCGACGGAACGCCCTTGCCGCCTGCTTCGACACGCGGCGTCACGAGGATCTGGTGAAGGAGCTGGCCGACCGCGAGCCCCTGCGCGTCGTGTTCCGCGACAACGGCTTCGTGGCGGACGCGGTGAAGATCAATGTCGAGCAGATCTTCAAGCCACTCTCGCCGCCACCGACGTCAAGTCGATCTAGAGGAGCGGAGCCGTCGGCATGAAGCTCAAATTCAAGAAGTCAGCCCTATCAGACCAACGCCGTCGAGGCGGTGGTCGACTGCTTCGCCGGCCAGCCGCAGACCGTCCGGCGCTGACGCTACCGCATCGACCCCGGCCGCAAGGCGCAGGCCAAGCGTTGCCTTCGAGGAGAGGCTTCAAGAACGCCGACGTTCGCCTGACCGACGTGCAGATCCTGGAGAACATCCAGACGTCCAGCGGCGGCAGAACCTGCCCGTCAGTCGTCGGACGAGCTGAGTGCGCAGCAAGCGCAAGGTCTGCACCGGTCAATCTCGACGTCGAGATGGAGACCGGCACGGGCAAGACCTACTGCTACATCAAGACGATGTTCGAGCTGAACAAGCGCTACGGCTGGAGCAAGTTCATCGTCGTGGTGCCGAGCATCGCCATCCGCGAAGGCGTGCACAAGTCGCTTCGAGATCACCGCCGACCACTTCCTGGAAAGCTACGGCAAGAAGGCGCGGTTCTTCATCTACAATTCCAAGCAGCTGCACGAGCTGGAGAGCTTTTCGTCCGACGCCGGCATCAACGTGATGATCATCAACGTGCAGGCGTTCAATGCCACGGGGCAAGGACGCCCGGCGCATCTACGAGGAGCTGGACGACTTCCAGTCGCGCAGGCCCATCGACGTGATCAAGACGCAACCGGCCGATCCTGATCCTGGACGAGCCGCAGAAGATGGAAGGCAAGAAGACGATGGAGGCGCTGCGCGAAGTTCAAGCCGCTGATGATCCTGCGCTATTCGGCGACCCACAAGACCGAGCACAACAAGGTTCACCGGCTGGATGCCCTGGACGCCTACAACCAGAAGCTGGTGAAGAAGATCGCCGTGCGCGGCATCTCAGTACAAGGGCCTGAGCCGGCACCAACGCCTATCTGTACCTGGAAGGCGATCGAGATCTCGCAAGCAAGCCGCCCGTGGCGCGGGTCGAGATGGAGGTGAAGCAGAGCGAGCGGGATCAAGCGGTCATTCGCAAGCTCGGGTCGGAACGACAACCTGTTCGATCGTGTCGGGCGGGCTGGACCAGTACCAGGGCTTCGTCGATCGCCGACATCGACGCCGTCAACGACACGGTCGAGCTTCACCAACGGCGTAGAGCTGCAGGCCGGTGAAGCGACCGGCGACGTCAACGAAGCGACACTCCGCCGCATCCAGATCCGCGAGGCGATCAAGGCGCACTTCGAGAAGGAACAAGCAGCTCTTCGCGCAGGGCATCAAGGTGCTGTCGCTGTTCTTCATCGACGAGGTCGCCAAGTACCGGCAGTACGACGACAGCGGCGAGAAGCGGGCGAGTACGCGCGGATCTTCGAGGAGGAGTATCGACGCCACCTGAACGAGATCGCTCGACGCTGTTCGACGACACGGCCTACACGCAAGTACCTGAAGGGCATCGACGCCGGCAAGACCCACAACGGCTACTTCTCGATCGACAAGAAGACCAAGCGGCTCGTCGACCCGACGGTCGAAGCGCGCGGCGAGATCGCCGGCGAGACCGACGACGTCGATGCCTACGACCTGATCCTGAAGGACAAGGAGCGCCTGCTGTCGTTCGACGAACCGATGCGGTTCATCTTCTCGCACTCCGCGCTGCGCGAAGGCTGGGACAATCCCGAACGTCTTCGTCATCTGCACGCTGAAGCACAGCGACAACACGATTTCCCGCCGGCAGGAAGTCGGGCGCGGCCTGCGGCTGTCGGTCAACCAGCACGGCGACCGGATGGATGATCCGGCGACGGTCCACCAGATCAACGTGCTGACCGTCGTCGCCAGCGAGAGCTACAAGGATTTCGTTG